>NZ_JBEZDR010000013.1:0-348866 GCF_040648415.1 Nonomuraea sp. NPDC049141 | reverse complement strand
GGTGGAATGGGCACCCGCTCGACCGGACCCGCACCAGCCACCTGGCCCGCCTCGACCTCACCCTGACCGCCTGATCAGAATTCAGCAACAGGGTCGTGGCTAGCGGGACTGAACAAAGTGAAGCCAGGGCGCGCAATCCCACCGTAGGACCACGCCCCCACAACAAGAGCACTCCCGAGCCCTCCGAAGGCCAGCCCTCCAAACAAGATCATCCACGTCACGTCCCCGCTAGTGGTGAAGGGCGCCGGTGGCGCAAACCGCGAAATCACCCCGACAAGGCTGAGCGGCACCATGACCAGCAGCACAGCCCCGTACACCCCCAGGCACAGCCCCACCCCCCAGGCCGGAATCAGGGGCAAGAGCGCAGGCACCCGACGCCCAGCGAGAAGCAGGATCCATCGCGGAAAGACCATCCCCCACCGATGCACCAGCCCAAGAGCGAGAAACACCCCGAGCAGCGCCATCAGCACCGTCAGATCAACGCCGACAGCCGCCAACGCCCGATAGACGGCATCCCCATCGCTCTCGACCCCCCGCAGCCAGACCGCCCCTTTCACTCCAAGGGCATCACCACCCAAAGTCCACACCGTCCACGATCGGAGCGTTCGAACACGGTGTGATCACCGAGGACCATCTGATCGAGCTGGGAACCGCCCTGACGGACGGCGCGCCCAGCAGCACAGGACGCACGGTCTTCAAGACCGTCGGCGTTGCCATGCAGGACTGGGTGATCGCCCATCTGCTGGCTCAGCGCTACCTATGACTGCGTTGGTGAGCGTCTTGGTCGGCCTTGCTCGGAATGCACGCCTCGATCCCCCGCCGGCATTGGGGCGATCGCCCTGCTGCCCGGCGGTCACCACCGCGGCCGGCAGCTTGCGGCCCTGCTCACAGGCCAGGTGGGTCTTCGTGGTCAGCCCGCCGCGGGAGCGCGCCAGTGCATGATCGGCCGGTTCACACCGCACCCCACCGGGCGGGTCCTTTTGCAGGTGGCCCTCCCGGAGAGCTCCGGCCGCGTGCTGGTGAGCCCGGGTGATGGTCGAGTCCACACTCATCGTCCAGCCGATCTTCCCGACAGCATCCGCACACGCCCGCGACTCGGCCAGAATCCGCGCGCCCATATTCCCTCACGCTGCCAGCGGCGGAACAGGCCGCCGCCAGGTGGCGCAACTCGATGTCGGTCCCGCGTTCCAGCCTGACCACACCCATCAACATAAGCGATCAAAACGATCGAAAATCATCACTTTTCACGATGAAGCTGCCAGGCATAGCGTGCCGGACATGAACACTAATCAATCCAACGGCGAGCAGCTTCTCGAGATCAACGGCGTCGAGCTGTGTGTCGAGACCTTCGGAGACCGCGCCACCCCGGCGATCACACTGGTGGCCGGGGCGTCTGCCTCAATGCTGTGGTGGGACGCCGAACTGTGCGAACGCATCGCCGCCCGTGGCCGGTTCGTGGTCCGGTACGACCATCGCGACACCGGCCGGTCGACCTACTACCCGCCGGGACAGCCGGCGTACTCCTTCACCGACCTGACCCTGGACGTACTCGGCGTCCACGACGCCTTGGGCATCGAGCGCGCCCACGTGGTCTGTCAGTCGATGTTCGGCGGGAGCGGGCTCATCCTCGGTGTGGACCATCCCGATCGGGTCGCGTCGCTGACGTTCGTCTCGGCCTCGACCGGGGCCGACGACCTCCCGCCGCCCTCGAGCGGGCTGGCCATGCCGGCCGAGCCTGATTCCCACGACGCGGCCGCGGTCGTCGAGTACGTGGTCGCCGGCGCGAGGGCGTTCGCCGGTGGCTCTCCGTACTTCGACGAGACCGCGATTCGAGCGTTGGCCGAACGTGACGTGGCGCGCACCAGGAGCTACGCCTCGACTCTGGTCAACCACTACGCCATCGGGCTCGATGGGCCTGCGCGAGGCGGCTTCGGCGACATCGCGGCGCCGACGCTCGTGGTCCACGGCGACCACGACCCCTTCCTGCCCCTGCCGCACGGACAGGCGCTACGCGACGCGATCCCCGATGCCGAGCTACTGGTCCTGGAGGGGGCCGGACATGACCTGCCGGGGCCGGTGTGGAATGACTTCGTGTCGGGTCTGGTGCGGCACACGGAAGGGGGCCGCTCATGAACCGGCTACGGTCGGCACTCTGGCTGCCGCTCTTCGACGACCTCGCCGACCCACGGGCAGTGGCGCGCCTGGCCGCCGACGCTGAGGAAGCCGGGTGGGACGGTTTCTTCGTGTGGGATCACCTGTCCTGGCGGGCGCCGGTCCATCAGGTCGCCGACCCGTGGATCGCGCTGGCGGCGGTCGCGACCGCGACCGAGCGGCTGCGGCTCGGCCCGATGGTGTCGACGCTTGCCCGCCGGCGACCGGTCAAGGTCGCACGCGAGACCGCGACACTGGATCGGCTCAGCGCCGGCCGCCTCACCCTCGGCGTCGGCCTGGGCAGCGACCGGTTCGGCGGCGAGCTGTCCAAGACCGGCGAGCAGCTCGACGACCGGCAGCGCGGGCGGATGCTCGACGAGTCCTTGACGATCCTGGCCACCGCATGGTCCGGCGAACCGGTGCGCCATCGCGGCGAGCACTACACCGTCGACGACATCACGTTCCTGCCGCGGCCGGTTCAGCGGCCCGGCGTGCCGGTGTGGGCCGCCGGATTCCCCGGCAACGCCAAGCCGATCCGCCGGGCCGCCCGGCTCGACGGCTTCTTCCCGATCAATCTGGAGCACCCGGACCAGCTCGCTGAGGTCGTCGGCACCCTCACCGAACTGCGACATGGCGAAATGACCGCCTACGACATCGCCATCAGCCTGCCGCCCGGCGTCGATCCCGAGCCGTACGCGAAGGCCGGCGCAACCTGGTGGCTGCCGGAGCTCGACCCGGGTGTACGGCTCGACACCGTGCGTGGCGTACTCCGCGATGGCCCAGCGGTGTGAGAAGGCGCCGCGGACCGCGGTTGGATGTGCTGTAGACCGTCATGTCGATGGCCTTAGAGTCACCCAGAACATCAAGAAAAGCGATTGTTTTCGATCGAATTAATCGCTATTCGCTATGCTGTGGCGTTATGGCGGACGTCGAGCTGCGCTATCTGAGGACCATGGCCGCTATCGCCGAGGAAGGAACGTTCGGACGAGCCGCGAGTCGGCTCGGCTACACCCAATCGTCGGTGAGCCAGCAGATCGCCGCGTTGGAGAAGGCCGTCGGTGGTGCCGTCTTCGACCGGCCCGGAGGTCCCAGGCCGGTACGGATCACTCCACTTGGCGAGGTGGTCTTGACCCACGGGCGCGAGCTGCTCACGAAGGCGGAGGCGCTGGCCGACGCCGTCGATCGTTTCAGGGCGGGTAACGGCCGGATCGACATCGGCACCTTCCAGGGCTCGACCAAGCTGATCCTGCCGGCCGTCGTGCGCCGGCTGCTGGAGGAGCACCCCGGCTGCGACATCAGGCTGTCCGAGGCGGGGCCGGAGGATCCGCAGATCGGAGATCTCGACCTGTTGTTCCACTACGGCCGGATCGAAGGCGACGTCGAGCACGTCGAGCTGCTCGAAGAGCCGTACCTCCTGGTGGCCCGCGCCGGCGCGTTCCCCGATGGTCCAGTACGGGTGGAGTTGCTCGACGATGCTCCGATGGTCGCCTGGCCTCCCACCGATCACCAGAAATGGTTGGAGCGGACGCTCGCCGGCGATGGCGCGCGGCCGCGGATCGTGTTCCGAACCGCGGGCCACGAAACCATCGTGTCAATGGTGCGGGCGGGCATAGGCTCGGCGGTGCTGCCATGGCTCGGCCTCCACGGGTCCGATGTCTGGTCCGACGACCGGCTCAGCATCCATCGACTGCAACCATCGCCCGCCTGCACGTGGTACCTGTACTGGCCGGCCGGACGCACCCAATCGCCTCTCGCGACCCGCGCCATCGACATCGCCGTCGAAGCCGCCAACGGGCTGGCCGACCAGATGTGACAGCGAACGACTGGGCCTACCGGCACGCCCTGGCAGGAAACTCAACGTCCGTGCCGCGTGTTTGATCAACTGTGGTCGAGCATTGGGTCGCCGGGGTCGCGTGGCGATCCGGCCTCTCCGATCTTGTTGAGGGCGCCAGACGGGTGACGGCGAACCGGCGGACGGCACTCATCGCACCCGAGGTGTCCCAGCGGGCGCGGTTCAACAGCCGCTGAGTGGCATCCGGGCTGCGGTCGCCCACCCACTCGGCGACCGTCCAGCCGTTGCGTTTCAAGGGACACGCTGCCCGGTGCCGGACGATCGGGGCGGTGCCGGAAGACCGGCGGGAATATTGCGTTGCGTGGCGGCGCTGAGGGTCCCACTATGGTCCTCATGTTCAGGCACGATCACCTCGCGACGCCCGCCAACGCGGGCGCGTTCGAGCGTGCCTGCGACGGCCTGGAGCGCTGACCTCTTCCCGTAAGTCTTTTTCCCGGATGTCTCTGTGGTGACCCGGCGGGGGGAGGTAGTCGGCCCGTGCGGGTCACAGCACATCCAGGACTCCAAGAGGAAGAACATCATGGCCAAGCAGGCCTATGTCCGTAACAAGCCGCATCTCAACATCGGCACGATGGGCCACGTCGACCACGGCAAGACCACGCTGACCGCCGCGATCACCAAGGTGCTCGCGCAGCGGGGGCAGGCGACGTACACGCCGTTCGAGCGGATCGACCGCACGCCCGAGGAGGCCGTGCGCGGCATCACGATCAACATCTCGCACGTCGAGTACGAGACCGACACCAGGCACTACGCCCACGTGGACATGCCGGGCCACGCCGACTACGTGAAGAACATGATCACGGGGGCGGCGCAGCTCGACGGCGCGATCCTCGTCGTGTCCGCCCAGGACGGCATCATGCCGCAGACCAGGGAGCACGTGCTGCTCGCCCGGCGCGTCGGCGTCGAGCACCTGGTCGTCGCGGTCAACAAGGCCGACGGCGCCGACCCGGAGCTGACCGACCTGGTCGAACTGGAGCTGCACGACCTGCTCGCCGAGCACGGCTACCGGGACGTCCCGATGGTCCGGGTCTCCGGGCTGCGGGCGCTGGAAGGCGACCCCGAGTGGACGGCGTCGATCGGCACGCTGCTCCAGGCGGTCGACGACCACATCCCGGTGCCGGTGCGGTACGTGGACGCGCCGTTCCTGATGCCGGTGGAGAACGTGCTCACGGTCACCGGCCGGGGCACGGTCGTCACGGGCGCCATCGAGCGCGGCACGGTCCGCGTGGGCGACACGGTGGGCGTCGTCGGGTTCGACGACGGCGCCGGGCCGGGTGCCGGGGCCGGCGGTGGCTTCACCGCGGTGGTGACCGGGGTGGAGACGTTCGGCAAGACGATGGAGCGGGGCGAGGCGGGCGACAACGCCGCCGTACTGCTGCGCGGTGTCCGCCGCGACCAGGTGCGGCGGGGCATGCTGCTGGCCGCGCCCGGCAGCCAGCGGGCCCGCCGGTCGTTCACCGCCCGGATCTACCTCCTCACGCCCGAGGAGGGCGGCCGACGCCGGCCGATCGCGTCCGGCTACCGGCCGCAGTTCTACCTGCGCACCACCGACGTACCCGGCGAGCTGCTCCTGGACGACTCCGCCCAGCCGGGCGACACGGTCGAGGTGCGGGTCGAGCTGGGCAAGGCGGTCGCGCTGGAGCCGGGTCTCGGCTTCGCGATCCGCGAGGGCGGCCTGACGGTCGGCGCGGGCACGGTACTCGACGTACCTGCTTGACGACGGTCGCGAGCACGGTCCACGCGGTCGGGGTGGGCACGGTCACCGTGCCCACCCCGACGACTGTCGCAAGCACGATTCGTGACGCGGCGCAGGCACAGCACTCGACGCGGGCAACGTAGTACGTCGGGCTTCGGGTGCTGCTGCTGGTCCAGCGCAATGCGGTAGACGGACATGTGGGAACGCGACTCGGCGGTGAAGTCGATTTGGTGCGAAGATGCCTCAGCCTCGGCAGATCTACTATGAAAGATAGTGAACCGGTTCGGCGAATCGCTGGACGAGCTGCAGCCCGGGGACCTGCTCTTCAGCAAGGGGCTGGGACACATGGGCATGTACGCGGGCAATGGGAAGATGGTCCACGCGCCACAGACCGGAGACGTCATCAAGGTGTCCGACCTCGACGACTACTGGCGCGCCCGCCTGCTCGGCGCGGTTCGCCCTTGACCTCCTTGCTCGGAGATCAAGTGTCCGCCGAACCAGTGAGACCGCCCACACTGCGCCAGCTTTGGTCCTCCACGCTCTGATCCCGATCATGGATGGCGGAACGACCATGTGAAAAGCTTGACGTTGTTCGAGATTCGACCCGCGTCACCCTCGACGCCTCAGCGGCCCAGCAGCGCAAGGCCAAAGCCGACGCACTAGACACATCCCACACCGGTGCCGTCAAGGCGTCCACGCTGCCTGCGCGATGCACATGACCAGGCTGACGACCACAAGGAGGCCGGTCAGGGAGAAGATCATTCCGGCTCTGGACGGCCTGCGGATCGGCAAACTGTCGCCTAGCAGTTGAGCGACCCTGGCCTCGGCGGCGCCGTCGAAAGCCGCGGCTGTTGCCGGTGCGAGGCCGGCGCCGTCCATGCGGGTCAGTGCCCGTGCCACCGCCTTGGCGCCCAGCCGGTCGATCGCGGCTCGGTCGGCTGACAGCTCGGCCCGTTCGCTCTGCCGCCGGAACCACCATGCCGCCAACGGCAGGTAGAACAGCACGTCAGCGGTGGCGCGGAGGATGAGACGGCGCAACGGGTCGCGGCGCCGGGCGTGTGCGGCCTCGTGGATGAGGATCGCGTCGAGCTCCTCAGCCGGGAGCATCTCGGCGGCCCCGGCGGTGAGATAGAGCCGTGGCCGCAGCGCTCCCGCGCAGAAGGCCGCCGGGTCCGCACCGGCCAGGCAGACGACACCTGGAGCGCCGGTTCGCCGTATCGCGCCCTTGAGACCGGCCGGTTCGGCCGCCCGCGGAAGTACGGCCAGACTGTGGGCCGCGGCGACGCCGAGCCAGGTGGCGCGGACGGCGACAGCCAGCAGGCTCGCCCCGGACACGACGGCGATGGAGACGAGCCAGCACTGGGCCATCGTCATCCCGGCGGAAACGTTGGGGTGCCACACCAGGCGCACGCCGACCAGTCCGGTCAGCACGGCCAGGCCGATGCGGTTGTGCCGCCAGAGGTAGACGATCACTCGGCCAGCTCCTGCAGGCGGCGCCGCTGTTCGGGCGACAGGCCGTCGAGGTGGGCGGCGAAAGCGGCCAGTGCGGCGTCGCCGTACTTGTCCACGAAGCTCGCGGTGGCCTGGCGGCTCGACTGGGACAGGAACTGGGCGGGCGTGATCGCGGCCCGGTACGCGTGAGCGCGGCGGCCCGGCTCGGCGTGAGCGGTCAGCATTCCCTTGTCGGCCAGCCTTCGTAGCGTGGTCATCACGGTGGTGTAGGCCAGCTCCGGCACCAGTTTCTGCACGTCCCGGACCACGAACGGCTCAGTGACCGCTCCGGTCCAGACGGCCCGCATGAGCCGCCCCTCCAGCGGGCCGAGAACGGCGACCGCCCGATCCAGTTCATCCTGCACGGCGTCATACTACTATCCAACATGAGTACTATCTATAGGTAGTAGATCGTCCAGGAGATTCTCGTACATCAATGTACGAGTTAAAGGAGCTTCTATGTCGCACTCTGTCGCCAACCCCGAACAGGCCAAGGCGTGGAACGAGGGCGACGGCCGACACTGGGTCGCTCACCGGGATCGCTACGACCAGATGATGCAAAGGATCAGTCCCCACCTGTTCGAGGCGGCCGCCATCACTCCCGGGGACCACGTGCTCGACATCGGGTGCGGAAGCGGCCAGACCACCTGCATGGCCGCTCGGAGCGCACAAGACGGCCAGGCACTCGGCATCGACCTGTCCGCTCCCTTGCTGGAGCAGGCCCGCCACCGAGCCGAGAGCGAGAACCTCGGCAACACGCGCTTCGAACAGGCCGACGCCCAGGTTCACCCCTTCGCCGCGGCGAGCGTCGATGCGGTGATCAGCCGTTTCGGGGTGATGTTCTTCAACGATCCCGTGGCGGCCTTCACCAACATTGGGCGGGCGACTCGCCCCGGTGGGCGTCTGGCGTTCCTGTGCTGGCGGAAACCGCTCGAAAACGAATGGATCGCCGAGCTGGGCGCGGTCCTGGCCTCGTTCGTCCCGTTGCCCGGTTCCCTTGCCGGCGACGGCCCGGGGCCCTTCTCCCTGGCGGCATCCAGTCGGATCACCGATCTCCTGCATACAGCCGGCTACACCCAGATCAGCGTGGACCCCGTAGACGAGCCCATGAGGCTCGGGGACAACGTGAACGACGTGCTCGGCTTCGTCGCCCAGATGGGCCCGGTGAGCAGCCTGCTCGACAAGGTCGACGAGACGACGAGAGCCAAGATGCTCGACGCGCTCCGCGAGCGCCTCGCCTCGCACGAGACGGCGCCCGGAGTCTTCCTCAGGAGCGCGGCCTGGCTGGTCACCGCTCGATGGTGAACGTGCTCGCCGCGGACGACCCCTCCCGGCCAGGGCGTCACGGAGGTTCTCGATCCAGACTGCCGGCGATGACGTCGAATCCGGGCGGCCTGGCCACTGTCGTTTCTTCCGTCAGGCCGTAGGAGGTCCATCCGCGGTCGGCAAAGCCCGCCCCCGTCGCCACGGCGGCCGAGGCATGGTTGTCGAGGGCATGCATGTACGTGGGTATCGCCCCTTCGTCGAGAACCCGCCGCGCGGCCTGCGCGATGAGCCCGCGCGCCAAGCCTCGCCCCCGCGCCTCGGGGACGGTCACGACGGCCAGCTCATGCCCGTACACGTCATGGCGCTTGACCCCCACACCCGCCAGGTGGGCACCCGTCTCCACATCCCGGGCGACCAGCACGTCCCCGCCGAAGACGCGCAACCACTCCGGAACCTCCGGATCGGCAGCCGAAACCCACGCTCCCGGCTCAGGAAGGACTGCGGGGTCGGCCGTCCACCGGTACACGGCGGTGAACCAGCCCCGCTTCGGATAACCGACCATCTCGGGAAGCCGCGGCCCCAACGCCGTGAGCGTCCCCACTCCGGCGTATCTCCGCGCGACCGGATCGGCATGCTCCGGTGGGACAGAGAGCACGCCGCGCTCCGGCGTCGCAACCCCGAGCACGGGATGAAACCTGCCATCCCAACCGGGCAGCGCCCGTCCCGGCTCGCCGACGATGTCAAGCTCGCGACGCGGCGGCCATGAGCCGAGCCAACGGGCGAGGTGTTCGGCGAGCCGGCATTCTGGCGACATGATCCACTCCTATACGGTGCAGGGGTATAGTATCCACACCATAAGTCTGAGGAGGGAACATATGCGACGCCTGACCGCACTCGACCCCGCTGATGCGCCCGGCAAGTCACGCGAACTGCTGAACGACATCATCAGCCGCAGGGGGAATGTCGGTGAGATGGTGTCCACCATGGCCCACTCGCCGGCGATGCTCCAGGGCTACCTCGACCTCTCAGGCGCCATGAAACGGAGCAAACTTCCCCGTAGCCTGAGCGAGAAGATCTCGCTCGCCTTGCAGGAATGGATCGGCTGCGGCCTCTGCATGGACGCGCACACGCAGGCAGCCCGGGCGGCGGGGCTGAGCGACGCCGACATCGCCCTTGCCCGGCAGGGCACCTCCGCCGACGCCCGTGAGGCCGCCCTCATCGCGGTCGCCGTCCGCGTCCTGGCCGAACCGTCCTCACTCACCGACCAGGACATCGCCGACCTACGCGGACACGGATGGAACGACCGGATCATCGCCGAGATCCCCGGTCTGGTCGCCCTGAACCTGCTGACCGGCTCCTTCAACCTCCTCGCCGGACTCGAACCCGCCGAGCAGACGGTATAGACGGACAGGCGCCGCCGGGCTCGTCACCCTGAATGAGCCCTTCCGGACGCGGGGCATGCCGGCGTCCGGAAGGGCACCTGGTCAGGAGCTCAGGATGTCGCAGCCGGCGGCATCGATGGCGTCCCTGATCCGGGCGTCGTCGACCGGGCCGTCGGTCAGGACGCTGATCTTCGACTCCTCGGCGTTCAGGTCGACGCCGACGATGCCGGGCACCAGGATGAGCTCGGAGCGAATGCTCGCCAGGCAGTGTTCGCAGCTCGCCTCGGAAAGGCCGTTAACGCGGTAGGTGGTCAGGCTGTAGGCGACAGTGATCATCCATCCTCCAAGTATCGAAACGGTGGAAATCGGCGCGCGCCTAGGTGGAAATCTTGCCGCACCGGGAGCCGAGTGGCGGGCCTTGGAGGGTTCGAGATCACGCCATGGCGCGAACAAGACACGCCGGTTTGGTGAATCACTTGGCGATATGTCATGTTTTTCGCGATGACGGGGACTGTGACGTGAGCGATGATCCCCCTGCCGAGGCCGACCGCCTCGCGCAGGCCCTGTACGAACGCGTCCACACCAGAGGCGAGAGCGTCGCCGACGCGTCGGCCGCTCTGGGCCTCACCGCACGGCAGCGGGCCGCCGCGCGCGACCGCCTGGTCCGTCTCGGCCTGCTCATCCCCGGGTCCGAGCTGAGCGTCGAGACGTCCACAGCGCTGGCGCTCAGCCTCGAACACGGTCATCGAGCCCTGGACAAGCTCGTGGAACAGCACGTTCTGACCGCCTCTCTGGCTCGGGACTACCTGGGGCTGGCACAGCGGCCGCACGACGACACCCAGGTGGAGTTCTATCCGCGGCAGGAGCGTGCCACCCGGCTCAACCAGCGCCTCAACGAACTGGCGGAGATGGCCCGGCACGAGATCGTGGGCATGCACCCGGCCGCCACCTGGTCCGCGCGGGGGCTGGACGGCGGCACCGAACGCACCAAGATCTCGCTGGGCAGAGGCGTCCGCATCCGCAGCATTCACGCGCAGATCACGCTGTCCGACCCGCTGATGCGCGATCATCTGCGCGACCGCGTGGCGGAGGGCGTCGAGGTCCGGGTCGCGCCGGTCGTACCGACGCGCATGCTGGTGTACGACCGGCGGGTCGCGGTCGTCCAGGCCGACCCCGAGGACGTCGGGGCGGGGGCCGTGCTGATCCGCGGCGCCAACGTGGTGAGGTCCCTGGCCGCGATCTACGACTACCTCTGGCTGACGGCGTCGGAGCCGCAGGACGTACCTCGCTCCGCTGACGGCACGGCGCTGACTGAGCAGCAACGCGCGGTTCTCCTCCTGCTCGCGGCCGGCACCAAGGACGACGTGATCGCCCGCAGGCTGGGTGTCTCCACGCGCACCGTGACCCGGCTGGTCGGCGAGCTGACAACGATGCTGGGCGCGAGCAGCCGCTTCCAGGCCGGCGTACGCGCGGCCCGCTTGGGCTGGCTGGACTAACCTCCCCAAGTCCGTAAATGTGACCCCCGTACCCGACAACCTTGGCTACTCACCCGTGATGAGCAGCACATACGACAAATTACCCCGTGGGGGTACTTGACGCTCCGGACATTTTGGCCCACCGTATGTGCCATGGACAGATAAGCCCTATCCAGGGGATGTCCACGGTTCACGGGGGTTCAGAGCCGGGCTACTACCGCGTCACAAGGAGCCCACGGTGGCAAACAACATACGTATCCGATCAAGCCTCGTGTCCGCCGCTCTACTGATCGCCCTGTCCGCGTGCGGCCATGGCTCCGCGGACGCCGCCGATCTCCTGCAGCGGGTCAAGGCGTCCGGCATCCTCCGGGTGGCCCAGACACAGGCGAACCCGCCGTGGAACTTCCTGGACGGCGGCAAGCCGGCGGGCTACGACGTCGACGTCGCCAACGAGCTCGCCAAGCGGCTCGGCATCGCCAAGGTCGAGTTCGTCGCCTCCAACTACCAGAGTTTCATCGCGGGCGTTCAGGCCGGCCGGTTCGACGCCGTCATCTCCGGCCAGACCATCACTCCGGAACGTGCCAAGCAGGTGGACTTCTCCCGCCCGTACCAGGTCAACGGGATCTCGATCTTCGTGGCCGACACCAATTCCGCCATCGGCGGGCTGACCGACCTCCAGGGCAAGAAGATCGCCGTGACGGCCGGGACCACGCAAGCGGCCTTCGCCAAGAAGAGCGTCGCCGACGCCGACATCAAGACCTACGACAACGCCACACTCGGGCTGACCGAGGTAGCGCGAGGGCGGGCCGACGCCGTGCTGGTGTCGCGGTTCCAAGGGGCGTTCCTGGCGGCGAAGAACAATCTGAAGGTCAAGACCGCAGGACCACTGCTCGAATCGGAGGTCAACGGGATCTCCTTCGCGAAAGGCTCGGCGAGCTTCAAGCAGGCCGTCGACAAGGCGCTGGGCGACATGATCGCCGACGGCACCCTGGCCGCCATCTCCCGCAAATGGCTGGGCGGCCTCGACCTGACCCAGGAACTGGCCAAGGTTCCGGCGAACTGAACAGGGAAGGCACTGATGGATCTGCTGGTCGACTCCTTTCCCGACCTCCTCACCGGCATGATGATCACGCTTCTCCTCGGTGTGATCTCCTTCATCCTCGGCAGCATCCTCGGGGCCGCGATCATGCTGGCGAAGATCTCCGGCAACCGCGTCCTCTCGGCCGTGGCGACCGCGTACGTGTCGGTCTTCCGCGGCACACCGCTGCTGATCCAGATCATGATCATCTACTTCGGGCTGCCACAGATCGGCCTGGAGATTCCCCCCATCCCGTCGGCGATCATCGCGTTCACCCTGTTCACCGCCGCCTACCTCAGCGAGAACTTCCGCGCCGGCGTCCTGAGCGTCGACAAGGGACAGTGGGAGGCGGCGGCCTCGATGGCGATGCCGTACTGGAAGACGCTGCGCCGCGTCATCTTCCCCCAGGCCATCAGGATCGCTCTGCCGCCCGTTGGGAGCCGGTTCATCGCGCTGATGAAAGACACCTCACTTGCGTCCGCGGTGACCGTGGTGGAGCTGACCAGGGTGGCTGAGGGCATCGGCACCTCGACGTTCCGCTACATGGACGCGTTGCTGATCGTCGGGCTCATGTACTGGCTGATCAACACTCTCCTACAGGTCGGCCAGCAGGCCCTCGAACGCCGGATGAGAAAGGCCTACGCCACATGACCACCCCAGAACCCATCGTCAGCGTGCGCGGGCTGCGTAAGCGCTTCGGCGACAACGAGGTGCTCAAGGGCATCGACCTGGACGTACGGCCCGGAGAGGTAGTCGTGGTCATGGGCCCGTCGGGCTCCGGCAAGACCACCCTGATCCGCTGCCTCAACTTTCTCGAAGAGCCCGACACCGGCACGGTGAGCATGTGCGGCAACCAGGTGGACTGCGGCGGGCGCGGGCGTTCCAGGGCCGCGCGGGTGCGCGAGATCCGGCGGCGTTCGGCGATGGTCTTCCAGCAGTTCAACCTGTTTCCGCACCTGACGGCACTGCAGAACGTCATGGAGGGTCCGATCTCCGTACGGGGCCTGCGCCGGACCGAGGCGGACGGCCTCGGACGGCGACTGCTCGCGCTCGTGGGCCTCGACGAGAAATGCGACTGCTATCCGGCCACCCTGTCCGGTGGGCAGAAGCAGCGCGTCGCCATCGCCCGGGCACTGGCGATGGAGCCTCAGGTCATCCTGTTCGACGAGCCCACCTCCGCGCTCGACCCCGAATTGCACGCCGAGGTCCTGCAGGTCATCCGAGACCTGGCCGGAAACGGCATGACCATGGTGATCGTGACGCACGAGACCGCCTTCGCCCGTGACGTGGCCGACCGGGTGGTGTTCATGGACGGTGGGAACGTCATCGAAGAGGCTCCCCCGCAGCGCTTCTTCACCGCGCCCGCCCACCCCCGCGTACAGGCTTTCCTGCGCCTCATCGGCCCTTCACACAACGGCCACCCCTCACCCCAGAACGTGGAGCGAACGTGATCGACCTCGCACGGGCCCGGGAGCTGACCCCGGGCACCGCGAACACCGTCCATCTCAACAACGCCGGAGCCTCGCTGCCCTCCACGCCCGTGTTGGAGGCGACCGTCGGGCATCTCCGGCTGGAAGCCGAAATCGGCGGATACGAGGCAGCTGCCCGCGCCGCCGAAAACGTCGAGGCGACGTACGGCTCCGCCGCCAGGCTGCTGAACTGCTCCCCCGACGAGATCGCCATCGTCGACAGCGCGACCCGCGCCTGGGACCTGGCCTTCTACGCCATCCCCTTCCGCCCCGGGGACCGGATCCTGACCAGCAAGGCCGAGTACGCCAGCAACTTCATCGCCTACCTGCAGGTCGCCCGCCGCCATGGCGTGCGGGTCGAGGTGGTGCCCAACGACGGGCTCGGCCAGCTCTCCGTGGACGCGCTGCGGGCGATGATGGACGAGCGCGTACGCCTCATCTCGGTCACTCACATCCCCACCAACGGCGGCCTGGTCAACCCGGCCGCGGAGATCGGCAAGATCGCGGCTGAGGCGGGCGTGCTGTACCTGCTCGACGCGTGCCAGTCGGTGGGCCAGATCCCCGTCGACGTCGAGCACATCCGCTGCGACATTCTCTCCACGACCGGCCGCAAATACCTGCGCGCGCCCCGCGGGACCGGGCTGCTGTACGTCCGGCGGTCCGTGCTCGACCAGCTCGATCCGCCCTTCCTCGACCTGCGTTCCGCCAGGTGGACGGCGCCCGACCGCTTCGAGATCCAGCCGGGCGCCCGCAGGTTCGAGAACTGGGAGTACGGCGTCGCAGGGCGGGTCGGCTTGGCGACCGCGATCGACGAGGCCCTGGCCTGGGGGCTTGAGGACATCCGGGACCGGGTCTACCTGCTCGGCGACACCCTCCGGGAACGACTGGCGGCCATCCCCGGCTGCACCGTGCGCGACGTCGGCGCCGAACGCTGCGGCATCGTCACCTTCACCCTCGACGGCGTCGCCGCCGAGACGATCAAGGAGTACTTGGCGGAGCGCCGGATCAACGTCAGCGTGTCGCGGGCCCCGTCAACGCTCCTGGACATGACCGATCGCGACATCTCCGAACTCGTGCGTGCATCGGTCCACTACTACAACTCCGAGGAAGAGTTGGCCCGCTTCTGCGAGGAACTGACCCGACTCCGTGCATGACGAAATCTCCCCGGGCACGGTGCCCGGGGAGATCGCGTTCAGTGGTGGTGTGCCACCGGTTCGTGGTGGTGGATGTCGGCGGGTTGGCGGCGGTCAAGGGCCGCCCAGGTGATCAGGGCTGTGAGCAGGCCCGCGGTGGTCAGCAGGCCGCCGACCCAGTTGACCGAGGCCAGTCCGAGGCCGCCGTCGATGGCCACGCCGCCGAGATAGATGCCGACGGCGCTGCCGAGGGTGAAGGCGGAGATGTTGGCCGCCGAGGCCACGTCAGGCGCGTGCCCCGCCGCGGTCATCACCCGCAACTGCAGCGGCGCCACCACGGCGAAGGCGGCGGTGCCGAACACCAGCATCATCACCACGGCCGTCGCCTGCGCCTCGATCGCGTACGTCATCACGAACAGCGCGATCGCCAAGGCGGCGAGCGTGCCGATCACGGCGGGCATGGTCCTCTTGTCGGCCAGCCGCCCACCGAGCGTGTTGCCCGCGAACAGGCCCACCCCGAACAGCAGGAGCAACGGCGTCACCCAGCCGGACCCGAACCCGGTCACCTCGGTGAGCTGCGGAGCGATGTAGACGTAACTGGTGAAGACACCGCCGTAGCCGAGCATCGTGGTCAACAGCGCGCCCCACACCGCCGGGCGGCGCAGCGCGGCCAGTTGCTCGCGCATCGACGGCCCCTGGCCACCGCCTCCCAGATGGGCCAGCGCGTGCGCGTCCAGCCCCTCGAACTCACTCCCGGCAACGTGCTGCTCATGACTGGCTGCGGGCCCGTGGTGCTCGTGCTGGTGCTCGGGCTGGTGTTCGTGCTGGTGGACGTGCTGGTGGACGGCGGTCTGCTGGGGCAAGGCGGCCAGCAGGCCGAGCAGCGCCAGCCCGCCGAAGGCCACCAGCGTCCAGAACGTGAACCGCCAGCCCAGCGCCTGCCCAACCGCCGCCCCGATGGGCGCGCCGAGGATCGTGGAGGCGGTCAGCCCGGAGAACACCACCGCCACCGCCCGCCCCTTACGGGCCGGATCCACGAGCTCTGCCGCGAAGACCGCCGCGATGCCCAGGAACGCCCCATGTGCCATCGCGGAGACGACCCGGCCGGACATGATGAACGCGTACGTGGGCCCAAGGGCCGAGATCAGGTTCCCGAGCAGGAAGACGCCGGTGGTCAGCAGCAGCATCGACCGCCGGCCGAACCGGGTGCCCAGCGCGGTGAACACAGGGGCGCCGACGGCCACGCCGAGCGCGTACACGCTCTCCAGATGACCGACCGCGCCGATCGAGACGTTGAGTGCCTGTGCTATCTCTCGTACGACTCCGGCGACGATGAACTCGTCGGCCCCCATGGCAAAGGCGCCGAGCACCATCGCCCAGATCGCGAGCGGCAACTTCCTCATCGCAAGCTCCTCTGAGGTTGGAAGACCGGCCTCCCGGAAGATCCGGCAGACCCTCACACCCGCCCGGAACCATATACCCCCTATGGGTATTCCAGATTACGATGTGGATTTCTCAGGCGACGCTTCATCTGCTATGCCATTTAGTAGCGAATAGTCCGCAGTTGCTAGCCTTGTGCAGAAGCTACGGAGGGCTCCCATGCAGACCAGCAGCCGACGATTCAGCCGGACCGACGTCCTACGTCTGATCCCCCTGTTCGGCGTCGTCGCCGCCCTGCACGTGGCAGGCTTCGGACTGTTCGCCTATTACAACGCCCAGCCCGCCTATCACAACCTGACCGACGGCCGCGGCCAGCTCGTCTTCGCCTCCGCCGCCGGGATCGTCTACCTGCTCGGCATGCGCCACGCCTTCGACGCCGACCACATCGCCGCCATCGACGACACCACCCGGCTCCTGCTGCAGAAGGGCCGGCCCTCGCAGGGCGTGGGGCTGTTCTTCTCGCTCGGCCACTCCACCGTCGTGCTGGCGTTGTCCGTGGCGGTCGCGTTCGCCACGCAGGCGGCCGTGCGGTTCCAGAGCTCGTTCGCCGACATCGGCGGCATCATCGGCACCACCGTCTCAGGCGCCTTCCTCTACCTGGTGGCCGGGCTGAACCTGGTCATCTTCGCCGGTATCTGGAAGATGTGGCGACAGGTACGCCACGGCGCCTACGAACCGGAGCGGCTCGAACGCCTGCTGGCCGAACGCGGCCTACTGAACCGCCTGCTCAAAGGCCGCTACACCCGGCTGATCAACGCCAGCTGGCACATCTACCCGGTCGGCCTGCTGTTCGGGCTCGGCTTCGACACCGCCACCCAGGTCGGCCTGATCGGCGTCTCCGCCGGAGCAGCCGCGGGCGGCCAGCTCCCTCCGCTGGCCATCATCTCGCTACCGTTGATCTTCGCCGCAGGCATGTCGCTGTGGGACACCCTCGACGGCGCGTTCATGTCCCACGCCTACAACTGGGCCTTCAGCAACCCGCTCCGCAAGATCTACTACAACCTCTCCACCACCGGCCTGTCCATCTTCGTCGCCTTCGCCGTCGGCACCGTCGAACTGCTCGGCATCCTCGCCGACCAACTCGGCCTGGCCGACCGCCAGCCCTGGGCCGCTCTCGCCGCCATCGACCTCAACACCATCGGCTACGTGATCGTCGGCGCCTTCCTGCTGACCTGGCTGGGCAGCGTCGCGTACTGGAAACTCGCCAAGCTCGAACAGCGCTACGCCCAAGCGGTGACCGCCGAAGCCGACTCCCGATGAACAGATCTACTATTCACGTGTAGTACTAATGTGGACACGGGGAACATCGCGCATACGGAAACCGGGACGGGGGAAGACGTCGTCCTCATCGGCGGGTCAGGCATGACCGCCGGTGTCTGAAACCTGCCGTTCAAGCCCTCGCGGAGCCGCTACGGACTGGCATCCGGCGAGCGCGAACACCGTATCGGACTTCAGCATCTGCGAACCGAACCTGTCCTTCTCTCTCGATGACCGGAACCGAGTCCACACCCAGTACAACGAGCCGACCGCCTACAACAGCTCGATGGGCATCATGGTGGCGTTCGGAGGTGGTTGAACGGGGTCGCGGGAGGCTCGGATCAGGGGGGTACACCCCGGCGACAAGAACTACCCCCACCGCCACGAGCGCGATGCGAAGGCGTCGTTCCCCGGACATTGTCGAACCCTCCATCGAGATGAGACCGCCCGGGCGCGGGAGCGCGCCCGGGCAGGTCTTCGGCTGTCAGAGCCTGTCGGCGATCTTCTGGAGTTGTTCCACCTCGGCCTGCTGCGCGGTCTCGATGGTCTTGGCCAGTTCCTTGGCCTCCGGGTCGGAACCGTTGGCCTGCTCGGTCTTGGCCATGTCGATCGCACCCTTGTGGTGTTCGATCATCTGCTGGACGAACAGCTTGTCGAACGCCTTACCCTTGGCGGCCTCCAGCTTCTTCATGTCCTCCTCCGACATGACGCCCGGCATCGCGTGGCCCATTCCGCCCTCGGGTAGAGGCTTGCCCCAGTCGGTCAGCCAGCCCTTCATGGTCTGGATCTCCGGGTCCTGAGCCGCCTTGATCTTGGTAGCCAGCTCCTTGACCTCCGAATCGCCGGCACCCGTGGCAGCCATGTCGGCCATCTCGACGGCCTGCTCGTGGTGCGGAATCATCATCTGCGCGAACATCACGTCCGCGTCGTTGAACGTCGCTGACACCGACGGCTGCGCGCTGGCCGAGGTGGCGGCCGGGGCGCTGCTGCTGGCCATTCCCCCATGTGTCGCCATGGAGTCGGCGTTGGAGTCGCCGCTGCTCCCGCAGGCGGTCAGCAGAGCGAGCGCGCCCCCGGCGACGATGTACGAAATCTTGTTCATGGTGGTGTGTTCTCTCGATGTGTTGGGACTGCCGGCCTGGTCGCGGACAGCCTCGGAGCCCGTCCGCGTGGGCGGCGGCCTATATGCGCAACATCGAAAGACGTGCCAGGCGCAAGGAGGTGGTCTTCGGCGGGGGTCTGGCGACCCGCTGGACAGATGAGGAGGACAGGGTGTTCGCGCTGGTACGGCGCCGGTCCTTGATCCAGGCGGCCAGCACCAGCACGATCACCAACGAGGTCAGGACGGCCAGGCACACGCTCGTCGGATCGAGCCCGGGCATACCCCCACCGGGCACGACCCCCTGGCTTCCCGAGGAAACAGACTCCCGCAGCATGACGGACGCATCGCCCGGCGAACCACCGTGCCTGCACTCGGCATGCCCCAGCGTGTGCATCCCGTATACGCCCAAGGCGAGGATGACGAGCAGGAAGCCGCGCACGACCCGCAACGCGAGACGCCGCTCCAGCACTCCCACCAGCCCTCTCCTCGGTGAACGGATACCTTCCGTGGCGCACCACTCTACTAACACACTTCGTAGTACGCCGATATGGAGAGGTACGGCGCGCAGCAGGCATCCGTTCACCGGAAGGAAGGTCAGACTGCGGTCAGTTCGTAGCCCGCCCCTTCGACGGCGTCGCGAACCAGGGCCTCCTCAGCGGTTCCAGCCCCGTGCCGCTGGTGAGTCAACTTCGACGCGGGTGACCACGTCCACCTTGGAAATCTCCGTCCGCCGCAGGTCATTCGCTCACCTTGTACGTGCCGCTCATGACGTCTGTCTCCTCTTGGTGCAGATAACTAACCCCCGAGGGGCGCCTCCCTGGCCGGCCTGCGTGCCGTGCAGACGCTCAGGCGAGAAGGCTTCACCGGCGACATCACCCTGATCGGCGCCGAGCGCCAAGCCGGATGCCGGCCTCCCCTCCTTCGCCACCCATATGCACGGCGCCCGCAGCCAGACCGCCGGACTGCCGCACCTGGCTGACGAGAGCTGCCTGGTAACCGGGGAACCGGACGTGAACCGATTCGCGATCGCCTTCGCCAGGAGCGGCGTGCTCGTCGGCGCCGTGAATACCCCCAAGGACCTGATCCGCCTCCAGCGCGCCACAGTCGCGGCCGACCGCCTGGACGCTGTCGCGTGACCCAAGGCCGCTATCTACGATCCCCGGTAGCATGGGACTGACCGAAGGTGGAGAGGACTGTCCGATGGTGCGTGGCCTGGGAGAGCTGGAGTCCACGATCATGGATCGGATGTGGGCCATCAAGGCGCCCGCGTCGGTCAGGGACGTCCTCGAGCACCTGTTGAATGACCGCACCATCGCCTACACGACCGTTATGACCGTGATGGACAAGCTCCACACCAAGGGCCTGCTCAAGCGAAAGCCGATTGGCCGGGCCTACATCTACGAGGCGGTGTCCTCGAAGGAGGCGTACACCGCCGACGTGATGCGCGAATCCCTGGGCAGGAGCGGCAACCAGGCGGCCACGCTGGTGCACTTCCTCGAAGGACTCAGCCCCGAGGAGGCGAGCGCGCTGGAGACGGCACTTCAGGTCTACCCGCGAGCAGGACGCCGCTCATGACGGTGGCGGTCATCCTCGCGCTGTACGCCGTCTTCGCGGCCGTGTTGCTGCCGAGGGTGCTGGGGCGGGTTGGCTGGACCGATCGCGCGCCGAGGCTGGCGATCGCGATGTGGCAGGCGGCGAGCGCATCAGTGGTCGCCTCGGCGTTGCTGGCCGCGTTCGCGGTGGCGGTGCCCGCCTCCGTGGTGGGGCACGGGCTGGCCGGGCTGTTCGAGGCGTGCGCCATGCTGCTCAACGACGGGGCCACGCTGAGCACCACCAGCACCCGGGTCGGCCTCACGGTGGGCGGGCTGCTGCTGGCGCGACTCGCGTACATGGGCGGCGCGGTCTTGTTCGGCGCCCGCCGGGAACGACGGCGACACGCCGACGCGCTGGCTCTGCTGGGACGGCACGACGTCGATCTCGGAGCGATGGTGGTCGACTACGAGCAGCGGCTGGCGTACTGCCTGCCCGGCCGGAACGGGCACGCGGTCATCACCACCGGGGCGCTGCGCTCGCTGGCACCCGAGCAGGTCGCGGCGGTGCTCGCACACGAGCAGGCGCACCTGAACGGACGCCACCATCTGGTGCTGGCCGCCGCCGACACCTTGACGCGAGCCTTCCCGAGGGTGCCGCTGTTCGCGCGGGCCCGAACCGAGATCATCCGGCTGGTCGAGCTGTTGGCCGACGACGTCGCGGCACGCCGCCACCCGCGCATCCACATCGCCGCCGCCCTCGTCCAGTTGGCGACGGGCAAGGTGCCCGCGTTCGCCCTCGGGGCCGGCGGTGCGACCGCCCTGGCTCGGGTACGTCGGATGCTCGGACCGCAAGCGCCGCTGGACCGGCGGGAACGCCTGGCCGGCCTGCTCGCGGTGACGCTGCTGCTCGCGGGTCCCGTGACCCTGGCCATGGTGCCGGGGGTGAGCGCGTTCCTCGCCCACCACTGCCATTCGCTCCTCGGTCTCTGACTTCACTACGATAGACCGTAGTAGTATCTGGCCATGCAACATGTGGGTCGGCGGCTGCTTTCGGCAGCCGCGCTGAGCTTCACCTTGGTCGCGTGCGGACAGGCACCTCCAGAGCACGGCGGAACGAGCAGGTCCGATCTTGGGGTGGGCCACGTCCACGGAGTGGGCGTCGATCCGGCCGATGGCGCCCTGTACGTCGCCGGGCACTATGGGCTGTTCAAGGTCACCTCCCCGACCACCATCGCCCGCGTCGCCGACCGGAACCAGGACCACATGGGCTTCACGATCACCGGCCCCAAGACCTTCCTGGCCAGCGGCCATCCCGCCGCCGAGGACGTCTCACCGGATCGTCCGCCGCACCTTGGACTGATCCGCTCCACCGACGCGGGGCTCACCTGGAAGACGATCTCGCAGGACGGCTCCGCCGACTTCCACTCCCTCCAGCTCGCGGGCGAGAACCTGTACGCCTTCGACAGCCAGACCTCGAAGGTCTGGCGCAGCGCGGACGGCGGCGCCACCTGGACCCAAGGCACCGAAGAGAAGGTCCTCGACCTGGGCGTGAGCGCCGAGAAGCCCACCCGCCTGTACGCCACCACCCCGCAAGGACTGAAGGTGAGCGAGGACGGCGGCGTGAACTTCGTCGAGGTGCCGAACGCCCCGCTGCTCAGCCATGTGGACGTCCTGGCGACCGGCCTGATGGTGGGCGCAGGGGCCGACGGCCGCATCCACACCAGCCAGGACGACGGCAAGACCTGGACGACCGTCGGCAAGCTACCCGGCCAGGCCACCGCGTTCACCGCCGTGGACCGCCGGCGACTCCTGGCCGCACTGGAAGACGGCACCGTCCTTGAGTCCAAGGACGGCGGCAAGACGTTCACCACAGCCTTCGCCCCCGCGAACTAACCTGCCAGCGCATACGCCACAAGCCGGCCTGCCGCCCGCTCATGCGGCCATGCCCGGATGCCTGCCGGGTTGCTGCGCCGCCGACGGTCGCGGATCGCCGTCCACGCAGCCTGCGGGAGCTCCCCCGTAGCGGCAGAACCTCGGATGGGCGATCGGCTGCGACTGCCCATCCGACGTGACATGCCGATGGCTCCGAGCGGTGCTGCTCGGAGCCATCGGATCAGGGGTTACTTGAAGCGGCGCAGCCGCAGGCTGTTGCTGACCACGAAGACGCTGGAGAACGCCATCGCGGCTCCGGCGATCATCGGGTTGAGCAGCCCGAGCGCGGCCAGCGGCAGGGCGGCCACGTTGTAGGCGAACGCCCAGAACAGGTTGCCCTTGATGGTGGCCAGCGTGCGGCGGGACAGGCGCAGAGCGTCAGCGGCCACCCGCAGGTCGCCGCGGACCAGGGTCAGGTCGGAGGCCTCGATGGCGGCGTCGGTGCCGGTGCCCATCGCCAGCCCCAGGTCGGCCTGGGCCAGCGCGGCGGCGTCGTTGACGCCGTCGCCGACCATGGCCACGACCTTGCCCTCGGTCTGCAGCCGCTTGACCACGTCCACCTTGTCGGCGGGTAGCACCTCGGCGATCACCTCGTCGATGCCCACCTCGGCGGCCACCGTCCGGGCCACGGCCTCGTTGTCACCGGTCAAGAGGACCGGTGTGAGGCCGAGGCCGCGAAGCTGCGCGATGGCTTCCTTGCTGGTCGGCTTGACCACATCTGCGACCACGAGCACGGCGCGGGCCTCGCCGTCCCAGCCCACCGCCACCGCGGTGCGCCCGGCGGCCTGCTCGTCGGCCAGCTTGCGTTCCAGCTCGACGGGCAGGTGCTGCGACCATTCGGCCAGCAGCCTGGGGCGGCCGACCAGCACCGCGTGCCCGTCCACGATGCCCTGGACGCCGAGGCCTTCGACGTTGGCGAAGTCCTCGGGGGTGGGCAGGTCACCGATGCGGGCGGCGGCGCCCTTGGCGATGGCCTGGGCGATCGGGTGCTCGGAGGCGTGCTCCAGCGCTCCCGCCAGCCGCAGCACCTCGCTCTCGTCCTGACCGTCGGCCAGGTGGACGCTCGTGAGGGTCATCTTGCCCTCGGTCACCGTGCCGGTCTTGTCCAGCACGATCGTGTCGATCCGGCGCGTGGACTCCAGCACCTCCGGTCCCTTGATCAGGATGCCCAGCTGGGCGCCGCGCCCGGTGCCGACCAGCAGCGCCGTCGGCGTGGCCAGGCCCAGCGCGCACGGGCAGGCGATGATCAGCACCGCCACCGCGGCGGTGAACGCCGCGCCCACGCCGTCACCGGTGCCCAGCCAGAACCCGAGGGTGCCGATGGCCAGGGCGATCACGATCGGCACGAAGATGCCGGAGATCCGATCGGCCAGCCGCTGGACCTGCGCCTTGCCCGTCTGCGCGTCCTCCACCAGCTTGGCCATCTGGGCCAGTTGGGTGTCGGCGCCGACCCTGGTCGCGCGGATGATCAGGCGGCCGCCCGCATTCACCGTGGCGCCGGTGACCGCGTCGCCGACCCCGACCTCGACCGGCACGGATTCGCCGGTCAGCATCGAGGCGTCAACCGCTGAGGTGCCCTCTTCGATCACCCCGTCGGTGGCGATCTTCTCGCCGGGCCGCACCACGAACCGGTCCCCGACCTGAAGCTGGTCGCTGGGGACGCGGGTCTCGACGCCGTCGCGCAGTACCGCGACGTCCTTGGCTCCCAGTTCCAGCAGGGCCCGCAACGCGGCGCCGGCGCGGCGCTTGGAACGGGCCTCGAAGTAGCGCCCGGCCAGGATGAACGCGGTGACCCCCGCTGCGGCTTCGAGGTAGATGTTGCCGGAGCCGTCGGTGCGCTCGATGGTGAAGGCGAACGGGTGCGTCATGCCGGGCGTGCCCGCGGTGCCGAAGAACAGCGCCCACAGCGACCAGCCCAGCGCAGCGATGGTGCCGATCGAGATCAGCGTGTCCATCGTGGCGGCGCCGTGCCGCAGGTTGGTCCAGGCGGCCTTGTGGAACGGCCAGCCCGCGTAGACCACCACCGGCGCGGCCAGCGTCAGCGACAGCCACTGCCAGTTGGTGAACTGCAGCGGCGGGATCATCGCCATCGCGATCACCGGCACCGCCAGCACCACCGAGGTGATGAGACGGCTGCGTAGCGGACGCAGTTCGTCCTGCGCCTCTTCCTCGGCCGTCGCCGTCTCGCTCCTGGGCGGCGCGGGCAGGGCGGCGCTGTAGCCGGCCTTCTCGACTTCGCTGATCAGCGTCTGAGGGTCGAGGTCGTCGGAAAAGGTGACCTTCGCCTTCTCCGTCGCGTAGTTGACCGTGGCCGTGACGCCGTCCAGCTTGTTCAGCTTGCGCTCGATCCGGTTGGCGCACGACGCGCAGGTCATGCCGCCGATCGAGAGTTCGACCGCGTTGAGCGGACGGTCATCAGTGATAGAAGACATCACCGTTCTCCTTCCTGTCTCGATCAGTGGCCGTGCGTGTCTTCGGCGGCCGGAGTGCCCGCCGTCGCGGGTGCCGCCTCGGCGGTGAAGTCGGCGGTACGGACCTTGTCCTGGTGCTGGAAGTCCAGGAACAGCCGGTAGTCACCACCGGAGGGCACCTCGGCGTAGAAGGTGATCTCCGGCCCCGCCTTCTCGCCGGCCTCGGGGTGTACGTGCAGGTAGGCCAGGTCCTTGGCGCGCAGTGCGACCAGATGGCCGTACGCGCCCAGGTACGGCTGCAGGTCGGTGACCGGCTTGCCGTCCTTGCCGACCTTGAGGGTGAGCTTGCTGGCCTTGCCCGGAAGCAGGTCCCCTTCGAGGGTGACCGTGTAGCCGTCGACCGTCGCCGTACGGCTGACCGGAGGCAACGCCTTCGGCTGGTAGGCGCCCGCGACGGACAGATCGGTGCCGAGGGTCAGCCCGCTGCCGCCGGTGGGGGCGAAATCGGCGAACGCACGGTAGGCGCCCGCCTCGGGCAGCGTCAGCTTGACCGACCAGACACCGCCCCCTGCCTCGACCGGGTGCAGGTGCTGGAAACTCGTCAGATCCCGGGACGCGACGATGAAGTGCAGCTTCTTGTCGTGCTCCACCTGGTAATCAGTCACCGGCCTGCCATCGGGACCGATCACGGTGAATTGGAAATCGGTGGGCTCGCCCGGCTTGATCGCCGTGGTGAGCGCGTTGAGGGTGTAGCCGTTTTCGGACACTTGGAGCCCCCCAGGGGTATCACTCTTCGCCTGCTCGGCAGGCATCGCCATTGCGGCGTGGTCCTCGGCCGGTGGGGCGCCGATCGGGCCCACCACCTTGCCCGCGCCCAGGGCGCCGCCGAAGACGACGGCGAGCCCGAGGACGTAGGAGCCGAGTTTGGCGGCGGTATTCATGACCCGCTCACCACCTCGTAGCCGGCCTCCTCGACAGCGGCGGCGATCTTCGCCGCGCCAACCGGGCCGTCACTGTCAACGGTCAGCAGGCCACTGGCCAGGTCCACCTCGACGTTCGTCACGCCGGGCACCTCGCCGACCTCTTCCTTGACCGAGCTGACGCAGTGTCCGCAGGTCATGCCCTTAACGGTGTAAGTAGCGGTGCTCATATCAATGTCTCCTTCAACGCGGTCAAGAACGGACGAGCCTGGCGATGGCATCGGAGGCTTCCTTGACCTTGGCGTCCGCCTCGGGGCCGCCCTTCAGAGTGGCCTCGGCAACACAGTGGGCCAGGTGCTCCTCCAGCAGCGACAGGGAGAACGACTTCAGCGCGCTGGTCGCCGCCGACACCTGGGTCAGGATGTCGATGCAGTACTTGTCCTCGTCGACCATCCGTTGCAGGCCGCGGATCTGCCCTTCGACGCGACGCAGCCGCGTCGCGTGATCCTGCTTGCTGTTGCTGTATCCGGCCATGTCCAGCCTCCCGTCGGGTGCGTCGCCGAGAACAACACCATACCCCCCTACCGTATTCCACCGAACCTCGGAATGTTGAAATGCCACACGTGATCCGCAAACCAGGCGTGCTCGAAGGGCCCGCCGAAGCCTCCCGGCGACACTCGAGGCGGCGCTGGGCAGCACGGGCAGCCCGCCCTCGACCGCGACCCGACGGCGCCGAGATGCGGTGCTCGACACGACGACAAGTCCTGGACCGGAAATACTATGCACAATAGGCGATGGCACTATTCTGGAGGCATGAGCCGAGCACATCGCATGGTCTTGCGACTAGTGTTGCTCGTAGCTTTGATGCTCGGCGTTGTGGCGATGCACTCGCTGGGCCATCTCAGCGAACCCGGCATGTCCATCGACACCCACCATTCCTCCATGCAGGCCACCAGCCTCTCCCACACCGGACAGCCTCCTGCCGGCGACCACGCCACCATGGCGGGCTGGGTGTGCTTGGCGATCATCGGCATGGGTGTGCTCCTGCTCTGCCTGGAGTCGCGCGGTCGCCGCACCTCCAGCGCACCCTCCCGTACCGGCCGCTGGTTGCGGCTCTGGTCACAGGTTCTGCGCGGCCCACCGCCGACTCGCACGGTCGTGTTGCGGATCTAGAGCGTCCCCGGACCAGCTCTCGATCCCTTCCCTGTACGACCTTCCAAGCGAGGCATCACCATGACCATCGATCGACGCACCCTGCTCAAAACCGGCCTCGGCCTGCTCGGCGGGGCCGCCCTCACAGCCTGCAGCGGCAATGAGAGCCGTATCTCCTCCCCCTCCTTCGTCACCCCGACCGGGACTCAGGTGCGCGCCGCCGAGCAGGCCCGCCGCCCGGGCGCTGTCAGGGATTTCCGCCTGGTCGCCGCCGAGACCCAGGCCGACCTCGGCGGCCTGACCGTACGGACCTGGGCGTACAACGGCCGCATCCCCGGCACCCCGATCCGGGTGAACACGGGCGAGACAGTACGCGCCAGCCTGGTCAACCGACTTCCCGCTGACACCAGCATCCACTGGCACGGCCTGGCGCTGCGCAACGACGCCGACGGCGTGCCCGGCGTCACCCAGCAGCCGGTCAAGACCGGTGCCGGGTACGTCTACGAGTTCACCGCACCCGACCCGGGCACGTACTGGTTCCACCCGCACTCCGGCACCCAGCTCGACCGTGGCCTGTACGCGCCGATGATCGTCGAGGACCCCCGCGAGCCGCTCGGCTACGACGAGGAGTGGGTCGTCGTCCTCGACGACTGGCTCGACGGCGTCACCGGAACTCCAGAGGACGTCCTGGCCGAGCTCTCCCGAGGCATGGGCGGCATGAACCACGGCGGCATGATGGGCGACGGCGCGTCCCCCAGCCCATCGCCCAGCTCATCGCCAGGCAAGGGCGGCCACATGCTGATGGGCGCGAGGAGCCCGCTGCTCGGCGGCGACGCGGGCGACGTCCGCTACCCGCACTTCCTGCTCAACGGCCGTCTCCCCACCCAACCGGAGACCTTCACCACCAAACCCGGCACCCGGCTGCGCATCCGCCTGATCAACGCCGGCGGCGACACCGCCTTCCGCGTCGCCCTGGCCGAACACCGCCTGACCGTCACCCACACCGACGGCTTCCCCGTACGGCACACCGACACGCAGGCACTGCTCATCGGCATGGGCGAGCGCTACGACGTG
Source organism: Nonomuraea sp. NPDC049141 (assembly GCF_040648415.1). Taxonomy (NCBI): domain Bacteria; kingdom Bacillati; phylum Actinomycetota; class Actinomycetes; order Streptosporangiales; family Streptosporangiaceae; genus Nonomuraea; species Nonomuraea sp. NPDC049141. Next base: position 321,053 of record NZ_JBEZDR010000013.1, on the reverse strand, counting down.
CTCGTCACCCTCAAGGACGGCGTCTTCCCCCTGGTCGCGCTGGCCGAAGGCAAGAACGCCACCGCCCGCGCCCTCATCCGTACCAGCGCACAGTCCCGGGCCCCACGCGCGGACCAGCGCCCTCGCGAACTCGACGGCACGGTGATCCGCTATGCCGACCTCCGGGCAGACGATTCCGCGCGGCTGCCGTCCAAGCAGCCGGACCGCACCGTCAAGCTGGAGCTCACCGGCGGCATGATGGCCTACGACTGGGCGATCAACGGCCGCAAGTACGACCCAAAGATCATCACACCGATTCGCTCCGGGGAACGGGTGCGCCTGTCCTTCGTCAATCGCACCACGATGTGGCACCCCATGCACCTGCACGGTCACACCTTCGCCCTGCAGAGCGGTGCCCGCAAGGACACCGCGATCGTCCTGCCGAACAGCACCCTCGACGTCGACTTCCAGGCCGGCAACCCGGGCATCTGGATGATCCATTGCCACAACGTCTACCACGCCGAGTCCGGCATGATGACGTTGCTCGGCTACGAGCAAACCTGACCGAGCTACCGTGCTGTCCCCTGGGCAGGCTTCAAGCGACAGACCGTCTCGTGGACCTGCCCCAGGCGGCGGCCGCCGGCCAATGGGACCGCGAAGGAGTGATCGGCGTACGGGAGTCGTCGCCGAGACCGATGGTCAAGATCCGCGCTAGAAGAGGACCACGCCGGACGGCTCCCTCTAGTGGACGTCAAGCCGCACCTGATCGAGTCCGCGCACACCGAACAGGTCTGGGAAGCGACCCGTCTCCTGCAGGAGCACCACAAAGCTTGATCAGGATTGGCGGCGGCTGCGGTAGGCGGCGGTCTTGGCGCGGGCCGTACACGCCGTGCTGCAGTAGCGGCGGGAGCCGTTGCGGGTCAGGTCGATATAGACCGCCTCGCACTGGTGCGCCTCGCATATCCCGAAGCGGTCGGGACCGTAGCCGTCCACGATGAGGGCCAGCGCCGTGGCGAACTCGCCGCCGAGGGCCTCCACCTGAGTACCGAACGAACCGTGGAAGTGCAGGTGGAACGGCTGGCCGACGTCCTCCACCAGGTACGGTTGCGCCCCGTACTTGCGGATCATCGCGTTGATGCGGGCGGCCTGGTCCGCCGGACGCTCGGCCAGCAGCGCATGCCGCAGCTCGATGGCCAGCTCGGCCAGACGCTCCCCCGCGTCCGGGACAGCGCACAGGGCCGCGCTCGTACGGTCGCCGAACTGGGCGGCGAACGCCGTCGCCAGGTCCTCTCCTGACAGCGGCTTCACCGAGCCGCCACCCCGCGAGCGCGTCGTGGCCAGATTGACCAGCTCAGCGATCAGCGGAGCCTGCCGAGTCACGTTACAGGCTATCTCCACTTGACCAGTAACACCTTTCCTTGTGTTATAGGCGTAATCGAGTTAGATAGTAACGGAGCCTCAATGTTCGCGCCCTATCGCCGTCTGCTAGCCCATCCGGGCGTCCTCAACTTGCTCATCGCCGGGCTCATCGTCAAGCTGGGCACGCCTGTACTCAGCCTCGCCCTGCTGCTGGCCGCTGTCGACCGGCTTGGCTCCTACTCCACCGCCGGACTCGTGCTCACCGGCCACGCGTTAGCCCTGGCCACGTGCGCGCCGCTCGGCGGACGTCTCGCCGACCGGTACGGCCCGCGACCGGTGCTGACTGGCTACCTGACCGCCCACGCCCTCGCCTACGCCCTGCTTCTGCTCGCCCCACCTGCCCTGATGATCAGCGCGGCGGTACTGCTCGGCGCCACCACCCCGCCCGCCGGATCCGTCATCAGAAGCGCTTGGCCACGCCTCGTCCCCGCCGCCTCCCTGTCCGTGGCCTACGCGGTCGACAACGCCGTCAACGAGTTGATGTTCATAGCCGGCCCCCTGTTCGTGCCGGTCCTGACCTGGGTCATCCCAGCCCACAGCGTGGTGACCACCGCCGGTGCCGCCGTACTGCTCGGCACCGCGCTACTTCTGACCTCCCCCGCGATACGGCAGGCCGCGCCCACCCCGCCAGGCAAGTTTCACCTGGCCGGGCCGCTCACCCACCGGCGCACCCTCCTGCTGCTGACCGTCGCCGCCTTCGGCACCTTCACCTTCGGCTGCCTGCGTATTGCCACGGTCGCCTCGGCCACCGCCTTCGGCTCGGCCGCCTCCGCCGGCGTGCTGATGGGCCTGCTGTCAGCCGGCGCCCTCCTCGGCACCCTCGGCTACGGCGCGCGAGCATGGCCCATCACCGGCAGTCGCCTGCTCGTCCTGCTCTCACTCGCCGAGGCAGCCGTCCTGCTCGGCGGGGCCTGGGCACCCGGCTTCGCGGCACTCGCCGTACTGATCACTCTCATCGGACTGGTGACCGGACCGCGTGACGCCGTTGTGCCAGCCCTGCTCGCCGACCATGCCCCCGCCCGCTACCGCACTGAGGTCTTCGCCTGGCTCAACACCTTCATGTGGACCGGCTACGGCCTGGGCACCGCCGTCGCCGGCCGGCTCACTGGTCCCCACGCCACCGGCGGCGCCGCGTTCGGCGCCGCCACGGCCGCGGCCCTGACGGGTGCGATTCTGGCAACCGTCGCCTGCCGGTTCGTCTCGCCCGTACCGACGCCCATGGCAGTGCCGACCGAGGGCCCTCACCGCGAATCTGATCACAAGGCTGACAACTGAGGCTCAACCGAGGGCCAGGTAGAGATTGCTCGTAGGCGCATTTGGACAGTAGGAAAGCGAGGCCCGGGTCAGTCCTCGCCTACGACGGTCAGGGCGTCGTCCAGCGCTACGGCGATCGCCGCGGCGCGGGAATGATCGTCCAGTCGTCGCGTCAGGTAGGCACAGCCGTGCCGGTGCTTGAGCGACCACCAGGCGGCCGAACCGCCGATCCCACCCTTGGCGATCTTGCCGCGGTCTCGTACGAACCCCAGCGTCCAGGTGATCCTGGTGCCGAAGACCTCATCGAAGTCGGTGACTTGGGAAGCCAGGAGGTCGGCGTGCAACTGCGGCCCGAGCAGCGCGCATACGGGGCCGTCCGCGCTGGTCAGCTCACTTCGCACACCCCGCACGGACGATCTTTTTCTCGAAAATACCCATGCTGGGTATATGGGACAACGGCCGGAGACCCGCGAGCTTGCCCTGGCCGGCCGCGATGACGGCGCTACACGGCTCCCATTTTTCGAGACACAATGACATTGACATATACATGATGTATCGCAAAACTGACCGCCATGGCTCACAACAGCTGGGCCGAGTTGGAGCCCCCTGAGTGAGCCGGTCACCGATGACAGCCGCCGGCCACGCTGACGCGGGCCCTCGCGCGAGGAGGAGCACATGAGCATCTGCGAAGTTCCTGGGGCAGGCCTTTATTACGAGACCTACGGCAACGGCCCTCTCCTGATCATGATCCCCGGGGCCAGTGGCACCGCCGACAGCTTCCGCATGGTGGCCGAGCATCTGGCGGCGCACCACACCACACTCATCTACAATCGACGCGGCTTCTCACGCAGCAGCCGTTGACGAGGCGAACCTACAGCGGCTTCAAGAGCTCATCGCCAGAGACCTCGAAAGGTTCGGCAAACGCGACCACCTGAAGGTGGACTGGCAACCCCGGGAACAGACCGCACCAGCCGATCCGCCGCCTCGCTCTTCGCCTGCCGACTCGGAACTGCTCTCTGACCTGTAAAAAATACCCCCGCCGCCCAGACCGCTGGAGCCGCCGCAGGAGGGCGGGCCGGCTCCAGGGTGCGGACGTCACATGGCGTTCAGACGCGGGTCCACTTCTGGTTGTTCTGGCTGTTGCACGCCCAGATCTGCACCTTGGTGCCGTTGGCGGTGCCGGCACCGGCGACGTCCAGGCACTTGTTCGCCCCCACTGCCGTGATCGTGCCGTCGGCGTTGAGGCGCCACTTCTGGTTGTTCTGCCCGTTGCAGTCCCAGATGATCGCGGCAGTGCCGTCCGCCGTCCCGGCCCCGTTCACGTCCAGGCACTTGTTGCCGTACACTCGCAGCTCACCCGCGGCAGTCGACGTCCACTGCTGGCTGGACTGCCCGTTGCAGTCCACGATCTGCATCTGTGTGCCGTTCGTCGGCGAGGCTCCGTTGAGGCACCGGTTCGACCCCACACCCCGCAGCGCGCTCGTGCTGCCGGGGGGCGGGCCGTCACCCTGCCCGACGCCCTTGCCGTTGAAGGTGAACGAGTCCACGTCGAACGAGTTCGCCGACGACGCCTTGAACACGACGTAGACATTGCGGGTGCCACCGGGGTCGGTGACCCGCACCGCGGGCAGGGACGCGTAGGTGTTCCATCCGCCGGTGGCCGTCACGGGACTGGAGGCGATGAGCGCCCCGGTCGGCGAGTCGGCGTGCAGTTCGATGGACGCCCCGGTGTTGGACGGCGCCGAGACCCGGAAGGACACCGTGTCGATCCCGGACAGGTTGATCGGGCTGAAGGAAGTCCAGTCGTTGTTGGAGATGTCGCCGATGCGCCTGCCGCCTTCGGCTCCGGGCTCGTCGACGATCCGGATTCCGGACGAGCCGGCGAAGTGCTCGGCCTGCTTGTGCTTGGGCTGCAGGGTGATGCCGGTGCTGCCCTTCAGGCCGCCCTTGTCGGTGTAGTCGGCGGACAGGGCGTAGTAGACGTTGGACGCCTCGTCATGGCCGGAGGCGGTGGTCGTGACCGTTCCGGAGCAACCGGTGTACTGGCCGGTGTCGTGGGCGTGCTGGTCGTGGCCGAGCGCCGTGATCACGTTGACCTTGGTGCAGTCGACGGCGCCGTCCTCGAGGTCGGTGACGTTGACCGTGTAGGCCACTCGGTCGCCGAAGTCGATGAACCCGCCGTCGGGCGGAGCCGAGAAGACGACCTTGGGACGGGTGTTGCCGACGACGATGGGCAACGTGACGCTGCCCGTCTTCCCGCCGGAGTCCCGTACGGTCAGTTTGACGGTGTAGGTCCCGTTGGCGCTGTAGGTGTGGGACGGGTTGGCGCTGGTGGAGGTCCCGCCGTCGCCGAAGTCCCACGCGTAGGTGATCGCGTCGCCGTCGGGGTCGGACGAGCCGGCCGAGGAGAACGCCACCGTAAGCGGCGCCGCGCCCGAGTCAGGGTTGGCGTTTGCCTTGGCCAGGGGTGCGCGGTTTCCGACCACGTAGTCGACCCGATAGACGCTGTCATCGGTGTTCTCGTGGCCGAAGCCGTTGCCCCAGTCGGCCATGTACAGGGCGCCGTCCGGACCGAACTTCATGTCGATCGGCGCATGCGGGGCGAGCTGTGCCACAAAGGGGTTGATCTTCAGGAGGTTGCCCGAGGAGTCCAGCCGGAACTCCTTGACGAAGTTGCGGCTCCATTCATACAGGAACGGCGTGCCGTCGAAATACTCGGGGAACTTGCGGTCAGAGCCACTGGCCGGGTCGTAGCGGTAGAAGGGGCCGCCCATCGGGGCGGCACCGCCGCAGCAGTTGATCTCGGGAAACTCGGCCGAGGCATGGTAGTTGTACCAGACGGTCGCGGGCTTGGCTGCGGGCAAACTGGTCACGCCGGTGTTGTTGGGCGAGTCGTTGACCGGTGCCGAGCAGTTGAACTTCGCGCCGGAGGTGTTGGTGGCGAAGTTGTAGTCGTTGAACGGGATGTTGTTACCGACGCAGTACGGCCAGCCGTAGAAGCCCGGCTGCTTGATCAGGTTCCACTCGACGGTGCCCTCGGGACCGCGACTGGGGTTCGCGGCGCCGGCGTCCGGGCCGTAGTCACCCAGCGAGATCCAGCCCGTCACCTTGTCGACCGAGAAGCGGAACGGGTTACGGAAGCCCATCGCGTAGATCTCCGGCCGCGTCTTGGCGGTGCCGGACGTGAACAGGTTGCCGGACGGAATCGTGTAGGTGCCGTCGGGCTCGGGGTGGATGCGCAGGATCTTGCCGCGCAGGTCGTTGGTGTTGGCCGCGGACCGCTGGGCGTCGTAATGCTCCCGGCCCGGCCGCTCGTCGATCGGGGCGTAGCCGCTGGACCCGTTGGGATTGGTGTCGTCACCCGGGCCGATGTACAGGTTCCCGCCCGGCCCGAAGGCGAGGTAGCCGCCGGTGTGGCCGGGTTCGTCGACGTTCCGGTACGCCGGAACCTCGATGATCTTCTTCTCACTCGCCAGGTCGAGGCTGGTGCCGTTGAAGGTGAACCTCGATACCCGGTTCACCTCACCGCCATTGGACGGCGAATAGTTGACGTAGATCCAGCCGTTGGTGGCGAAGTTCGGATCCAGCGCCAGCCCGATGCCACCGTCCTCACCGCCGTCGTACACCGGCAGGGTGGCGATGACGCGCGTGCCCCCGCCATTGGCGGGGATCAGATTCACCTTGCCCGAGCGCGAAACGTAGAAGACCCTGCCGTCGCCGGCCACGTCGAGTTCCATCGGCTGGTCCGGTGCGCCGTCGAGGGTCACCTTCTGGAACCGGGCCGCGACGGTGCCGCCGCAGTCACCCGGCGCCGCACCCGCCGCCCACTTCACCCCACCCAGCAGGTGCTGCTTGAACGGCGACTCCGAATAGGAGGACGCCTGGTGGCCCATCGCGGTGGCCCACACCCGGCCGCCCTCCGGATTGTGACACCAGGAGATCGGGTGATCGGCACCCATCTTGCTGGGCCCCGCGTCATAGGTGGTCTCGTCCGCGCTCACCAGCACGTGCACCGAGCCCCGCAGGTTCTTGTCGAAGTTGTACCACTCCTCCGAGCGCACCCACCGATCCGGCAGCCCCTTCGTGGAAGGGTGAACCTTGTCGGCCACCTTGGCGGTGCCCTGCAGGATCGCCGAATGCGCGGTCATGTGCGCGCCGGCCAGGGCGATCTGGTCCCACCAGGGGAACTGCGTCTCGATGTTCATGTCGGTGGCGTTGTGGATCGCGACGACGCCGTGGCCGCTGCGCACGTACGCCTGGAAAGCCTGACGCTGGGCGTCGTTGTCCCACACCATGCCACTGGTCTGCAGCATGATCACAGCGTCGTAGGTGTTCAGGGTCGCGGTCGTGAAGACGGCGGAGTCCTCGCTCTGGTCGAGCTGGAAGTTGTTGTCGGCCGCCAGCTGCTGGAACATCGCGACACCGGCGGGGATGGAGTCATGCCGGTAGGCGCCGCTCGCGGTCTTGCTGAACAGCAGCACCTTGAACTGCGGAGCGGCCGCGTGCGCCGCCAGCGGCACCGCGGACAGCCACAGCCCTAATAAGGCCGCGGCGAGGGCGGAAAGCAGGCGTGATCTTCGCATGAAGGATCTCCTGGGGGTTACCGGCAACGGTCGGAGCTGAAGGGCGGGAAGGCGTGGGTCGTCTCGGCCGATGCCGGTCGTCTTCAGCAGCGGCCCACCCATCGATCCGGGCGGCGGGGCCTGACCATGCGACAAGGTGTCGAATCGATTCGCAATGAAAATAGGTCGGGCCAAGGAACGTGTCAAGCATGCTTATCCGGCCAGCGGATCCACGACCATCTTTCCGCTTCTCCTGGCCAGGGCCTCGCTGCCTTTATCGGAAATCTGCAGGTGCAGGCGGTATCGCCAGTGCCGCGCTGTCCCACCGACATTCAATGGGGCAAGGAAAAGTCATTCAATAAGTATGAAACTTTCACGGCCGGCTGCCGCCGGCTCGCCCAATGAGTCACCGCCTTGATCAGAGGGTGCGCAGGTAGGCGAGGCCGTCCACGGCCAGCGCGTCCTGGCTTTTCGCGAGGGGCCGCCAGATGGAGGCCGCGGTGGCGATGGTCTGGTTGTAGGCGGTGAACGACTCGATGACGAGCGGCCCTCGATAGCCGACGTCGTGCAGGGCTCGGGTGAAGCCGGGCCAGTCGAAGCGGTCGGCCCCCGGCGTGCCGCGATCGGTGCCGCACACCTGCACGTGCGCGATCCGATCCGCCGCGACCCGCACCGCCTGGGCGGGGTCTTTCTCCTCGATGTTCATGTGGTAGGTGTCGAGCGCCAGGTGGCAGTCCTCAGGCAGCGCGTCGAGGGCCTGCTCGACGGTGTTGACGAGGCTGGTCTCATACCGGTTGAGCGGCTCGACCGCGAGCCTCACCCCATGCTCGGCCGCGTAGTCGAGGACAGGCCGCAGCCGCTCACGCAACTCGGCGTAGACCTCCCGGCGCTCGTCCGGTGACAGCCGCCACGTACGGCCGACCGAGGCGTACGCCGGCCCCCCGATCACCGGGGAGCCGACGGTCACCGCCACGTCGACGCAGTGCCGCAGATAGTCCTGGGTGTCGCGGACGGTCTCCGGGGAGGCGGCCACGAGCTCGCGCCCCGGCGGCATGACCAGCACCACGGACGCGGCCAGCCCGTGCTCGGCCAGCACCGCCGCGGCCTTGTCCGGATTCCAGTCGGCGGGTTGCTCGACGGGCAGCTCGACGACGTCGAAGCCCCACCCGGCGATGCGGGGCGCAAGCCGCGCCAGGTCGTCGTCGGTCAGCGAGGAGACCCAGACCCAGGTGTTCACACCGATGGAGAACATGGCGTCCCTCTTCGTCGTCGGTTCGCGGAAGGAGCCGATCAGCTCTTCTTCCCACCCCAGGCCTCCGGGAACCCGGGAAGGTCCTCACAACCGCACAGGGCGTAGTGCAGCGGCGGCATGTTGGGCTTGAGATAGGTCGACAGGTTCTCGCTGGTGACCTTCGGCTGCGGCAGGTTCCACATCTTGGGCACCTCCGCGCCCTTGAGGATCTTCAGCGCGGCGATGATCGGCGTGCGCCACTGGTAGGTGGGGTAGGTGGGTGCGACGGCGGTGAGGCCCGCGTCCTTCCACTTCTGCAGGAAGTCCTGCTGGTCCTCGCCGTTGATCGGCGGCACCGGCACGCCCGCGTCCTCGAACGCCTCGATCGCCGCCACCGCCGTGGCGCCCGAGTCCATCCAGACGCCGTCGATCTTGCCGTGCCGCTGGATGTAGTCACTGACGATGCTCTTGGTCTTGGCGGCGTCGCCGTCGGTGAACTCCACCCCCACCACCTGGAGCCGGCTCTTGTCGAAGGCCACCTTCGCCGCCGACCAGCGGGTCTCCAGCACGTCCACGCCCGGCAGGATGCGCAGCGCCAGCACCTTCCCGCCCGCCGGCACCTTCTCGACCAGGAACTCGGCGGCGTCGGCGCCGAAGGCGTAGCCGCCGATGGGCTTGATGAACGTCACCGGGCAGTCCGTCTCCACACCCCGGTCGAACACGATGACGGGCACCTTCCCGCAGGCGGCCGTCACGGCGGGGGTGAGCGTGGCCGTGGTGTTCGGCGAGACGATCAGCGCGTCGCAGCCCTTGGCCTGCAACTCGGCGATGTCGGAGATCTGCTTGTCGTCCTTGCCCTCGGCGTCGAGGGCCGTGAACTTCTCGATCTCCTTGTGCAGGCCGGCCTCTGCCTGCATCGTCTTCCAGCCGACCTGGCGCCAGGGGTTGTTGACCGCGGCGTTGGAGAAGCACAGGTGGTACGGCCCGTCCTTCTTGTACTTCGCCGTGTCGATTATCTTCGGGGCGATGGCCTGCTCCCAGGGCTTGTCCGTGGGCCCCTGCGGCGTCTGGGAGCGCATCGCCAGCTGGGCGTCGAATTCCGCCCGCACGAAGAACTTCGACTGCGCGCCCGTGCCCGAACCCCGAGCGCTCGCGGCGGGCGCCGCGGGTTGTGTGGTGGCCGCCGGCTTGTCGGTGGTGCAGCCGGCGAGGACGAGCGTGGCGACCACGGCGACCGCGGCCTTATGACGCGGCATGTGCGTCTCCTCTTCGGGGGGTGAACTTCCGGGGAAGCCGGATGGCTCCCGCCGCGACCGCGGCGATGATGATGACGCCCTGCACGGTGAACTCCAGCGCCCCCGAGATTCCGTACAGGTTGAGCAGGGTGAACAACGCCTCCAGCGTGAAGGCACCGGCCATGGCGGCGAGCACGGAGCCGCGGCCGCCGCCGAGCACCACGCCGCCGAGCACGACCGCGGTGATGGCCGAGAACTCCAGTCCCTGGCCCGCCTGGGCCGAGACGCCGGCGAAGCCGCCGAGCAGGATCGCCGCGACGGCCGCGGCCAGACCGGAGAGCAGGAAGGCGAAGATCTTGGCCCGGTCGACCCGGACCCCGGACAGTGCCGCGGCACGCTCGTTGTCACCGGTGGCGATGAGCGTCTTGCCGAAATCGGCGCGCGTGAGCCAGATCGCCGCCGCGCCCACGGCCAGCAGGATCAGCACCGACCACGGCACCGGCCCGAGCCCGCCGCGGCCGAACGTCCGGAAGCCCGCCGACAGCGCGCCACGCGGCGCGCCGCCGGTCCAGAGGAAGACCGCCCCGCTGAGGACGAGCAGCATGCCGAGCGTCACGATGAACGACGGCACCCGCAACTTGGTGGTGACCACGCCGTTGAGCAGTCCGACGAAGAGCCCGAGGACGATCAGCAGGGCGAGGACCGGCCAGGTGGCGGACTCGTCGCCGTCGATGAGCCGCGCGGCGATCACCACTTCGGCCGTCACCAGTGAGCCGACCGACAGGTCGAACTCGCCGGAGACGATGACGAAATACTGGCCCGCGGCGAGGATCACCAGCGGCGCGGCCCGTTTGAGGAACGCCAGGAACCCGGCGGGCTCCAGGAAGTAGGGGTTCACGACCGCGATCGCGGCCAGCAGCACCACGAGGACCGCGAGGATGGGAAGTGCCCGCTTCATGCCGACCGCCTTGTTCCGCGCCGGGCGTAGACGGCCACCGCGATGACGATGACCACGCCGCGGACCACGTCCTTGACGAAGGAGTTGACCTCGAGCTGGTTGAAGATGGTGTCCAGGACGGCCAGCAGCAGGACCCCGCCCACGGTTCCGGCGACACCGCCCTTGCCGCCGGCCAGTGCGGTCCCGCCGAGCACGACCGCGGCGATGGACTCCAGGTCGTAGCCCCCGTCGGTGCCGACTGTGGGCGCCCCCGCCCCGAGCCTGCCGGCCAGCAGCAGGCCCGCGACGCCGGCGCAGACGGAGCAGAGCATGTGGGTGATCACGATGACGCGGCCCGTACGGATCCCCGACAGGCGGGCGACCTCCTCGTTCCCGCCCACCGCGTAGATCCGGTATCCCAGCCGGGTCCTGCTCAGCAGGAACCAGGCCAAGACGGCCACGCCCGCCCAGAGCATGGCGGAGACGGGGATCGGCCCGAGGCGGGAGTAGCCGAGGAGCTGGAACGACTCGGGCACCTTGCCCGCCGGGCCGTCGTACAGGTGGTCCACGATGCCCTTGATGATCAGGGCGACGCCGAGCGTGGCGATGAAGGCGTGAACCTGGAGCCCGGTGATGACCAGCCCGTTCACCAGCCCCACCAGCGCGCTGATGGCCAGCACCGCGGCGACCGCGGGCACGATGTTCCCGTCCTGGCCCGCCATGATCTCCGCCGCGACGAGCGAGGCCAGGCTGATCAGGTAGGCCACGGACAGGTCGAGCGACCCGGCGAGGATCGCCAGCGTCTGCCCGATCGCCACGATGCCGAGCGCCGCCGAACGCTGCTGGATCCCGACGACGCTCTCCATGGTGAGGAACTGGTCGCCATGGAGCGCGACGAGGGCCCAGCCGACCGCGACCAGAGCGAGCAGCGCGAGGAACACCACCTGCGTGGGTTCGCGCAACCGCGCCGCCAGGCCGCCGCGCGCCTCACCGCGGCGGGCGGGACAGCGGACGCGCACGAGCAGGTTCATTCAGGCCACCTCTCCGGCGGCCAGGCGCATGATGGCCTCCTCGGAGGCCCCGGCCGGCAAGGTGCCCGCGACGCGGCCGTCGCGCAGGACGACGACGCGATCGCTCATGCCGATGAGCTCGGGCAGCTCGGAAGAGATCATCATGATGGCCATGCCGTCATTCGCCAGTTCGCGCATCAGATCGTGGATCGCGGCCTTGGCTCCGACGTCGACGCCCCGGGTCGGTTCGTCGAAGAGCAGCACCCGCGGCGCCATCGTCATCCATTTGGCGAGCACGACCTTCTGCTGGTTGCCTCCGGACAGGTAGCGGACCTCCTGTTCCTGGCGCGGAGGCGAGAGGCGTACCCGTTGGAGCAGGTCGCGGAGGCCGTTGCGGTGCCTGGCGCCAACCGCGCGGGCGACGAGCAGGACGTTGTCGCGCACGGACTGGCGCGATGCGAGCCCTTCGGCCTTGCGGTCCTCGGTCACCAGCCCGATGCCCATGGCAACGCCTTCCCGGACCGAGCGCGGGCGCGACGGGCTCATCTCGCCCGTGGTGAACGGCTCCGCGCCGAAGATCGCTCTGGCGAGTTCCGATCTGCCGGATCCCTGCAGGCCCGCGATGCCGACGATCTCCCCGGCACGCAGCTCCAGGTCGATGTCGCGGAGCTTGTGGTTGCCCGCTCCGCGGAGGCTGACCCGAACCTCGCCGGCGCCCGCCGAGCGGGGCGGGAAGTAGGTGGCGAGGTCGCGGCCCACCATCAGGCGGATCAGCTCGTCAGGGGTCACCTCGCCGATCGGGCACGTGGTGACGCGCGAGCCGTCCTTGAGCACGGTGACCCGGTCGGCGAGGTCGAACACCTCGCGTAATCGGTGGGAGATGTACACGACGGCGACGCCGCGTTCCCTCAGCCGCCCGATCAGCCGGTGAAGCAGCTCGACCTCGTGCTCGGCGAGCGCCGCGCTGGGCTCGTCCATGACGACGAGCCGGGCCTTCACCGACAACGCCTTGACGATCTCGACGAGCTGCTGCTGTGCCACCGACAGGCGTTTGACGGCGTCGCGGGGGCCGAAGGGGTCCTCACCCAGCTCGTCGAGGAGCCGTGCGGTCGCCGTCTCCATGGCGGTCCGGTCGACCAGGCCGCGCCTGACGGGCTCACGTCCGAGGAAGACGTTCTCGGCGACGGTGCGCTCGGGCAGCAGGTTGAACTCCTGGTGGATGATCGCGATGCCGGAGCGCTGCGCCTCGAGCGGGTGGCCGAAGGAGATGGGGCGACCGTCGATCTCGATCGTGCCCTCGTCCGGCGCGTGAATCCCGCAGATGATCTTCATCAGGGTGGACTTGCCGGCGCCGTTCTCGCCGACGACGGCGTGGACCTCACCGGCCGTCACGTCCAGGTCCACTCCGGACAGCACCCGCACGCCCAGGAAGCTCTTGCCGATGCCGCGCATGCTCAGCACGCGGCCCACCGGCTATCGGCAAGTTCCCGGCTTATATCTCTCATCCTGCGGGATGCTAAGCGGGCTTATATCGACGGTCAAGCAGAGCTCGCACCTGATACGAGCGGTGATGTCGGTAAGCGGCGGATGATTGGACAAACAATAAGCCTGCTTATGCTTGACCATTAACAAAATTAACTCATACCATCGCAGATACTTACATATCGGATGCCTTCCGCATCCAGGGCTAGTCCCGACACGATGGAGCTTTCATGGACAAGCTCGGTGTGTGGCTTATCGGGGCACGGGGATCCGTGGCGACCACTGCCATCGTCGGCGCCGCGGCCATCAGGGCGGGAGCAGCGACCCCGCAAGGATGCGTGAGCGAGTCCCCCGGCTTTCCCGGGCACCTGGTTCCGCTGACCGACCTGGCTTTCGGCGGCCATGACATCACCGAGACGTCCTTACGCAAGCGCGCCGAGCAACTGGGCAGAGCAGGGGTCATGTCACCGGACCTGCCGGGGCTGCTCGCGTCCGATCTGGACGCCGCCGACGCCGAGATCCGGCCCGGCTACGTCACCGGCGACGGCGGCCGGACCGCGACCCGGCTGATCGGCGACATCGCCGGCTTCCGCGCCCGGCACGGGCTGGCCCGGGTGGTCGTCGTCAACCTGTCGTCGACCGAGCCCCCGGTGGGTCCGCACCCCGGGTTCGAGAGGCTGGCCGACCTCGAGGAGCGGCTCGCCGCGGGGGACGACGTCCTGCCGCCGAGTTCGCTGTACGCCTATGCGGCCTTCCACGCCGGATGCGGCTATGTGGAGTTCACCCCCTCCACCGGGCCGACCCTGCCCGCCCTGGCGGAACTCGCCGCCCGGCGGGGCGTGCCTTACGCGGGACGCGACGGCAAGACCGGCGAGACCCTGGTCAAGAGCGCCCTGGCGCCCATGTTCGCCGACCGGGCGCTGCCGGTCCGCTCCTGGTCCGGGCTCAACCTCCTCGGCGGCGGCGACGGGGCGACACTCGCCGATCCGGCCGCCAGATCCAGCAAGCAGCTCTCCAAGGACCAGGTCGTCGCGAAGGTCCTGGGAGGACCCGTCGAGGGTGAGACGCACATCGACTATGTCCCGGATCTCGGAGAGTGGAAGACCGCCTGGGACCACGTGACCTTCGACGGCTTTCTCGGCGTGCGGATGACGCTGCAGTTCACCTGGCAGGGCTGCGATTCGGCGCTGGCCGCTCCGCTCGTCCTGGACCTGGCCCGGCTGGTCGCCCGTGCGCACGAGAAAGGGCGGCACGGCGTCCTGCCCGAGCTCGGCTACTTCTTCAAGAGCCCGCTGGGGACGGACGAGCACGCGCTGGCCGCCCAGTACGCCCGGCTGCGCGCCTTCGCCGAGGAGCTGTCATGAGGGCGATGCTCGAGCTGGTCCGTGCACCGGCCGCACTGTCGGTGCCGGGGGACAGCATGGCGGGGGCCGCCGCCGCGGGGCGGCGTCCGGCACCCGGCCTGGCCCTGGCGTCGGTGCTCATGTACTGGTCGGGAATGGCGCTCAACGACTGGGCAGACCGTGAGGCGGACGCCGTCGAGCGTCCTGAGCGCCCGATCCCGTCAGGCCGGGTCCGCCCGGGCGCCGCGCTCGGGCTCGCGGCCGCCCTGACCGGCGCGGGCCTCGCCACCGCCACCCTCGCCGGCGGCCGACGCGCTCTCACCGTCGCCGGCCTGCTGGCCGGTGCGGTGTGGGCCTACGACCTGGGCCTCAAACGGACGGCGGCCGGACCGGCGTCGATGGCGGCCTGTCGTGTGCTGGACGTGCTCCTGGGCGCGGGCGAGCAGGCCGGGGCCGCCGTGCCGGCGGCGCTGGCGATAGGCGCGCACACCTACGGGATCAGCGTCCTGGGCCGGGCCGAGGTGACGGGGGCGGCACGCGGGACCGCCGAGTGCGCGTTCGTGGCCAGCACCGCGGCGGCCGGGCTCGCGGCCATCTCCTGCGTGCGCAACGGAGCCGCCGCCCGGGCCGGAGCGGGCGTCCTCATCGCCGGCTATCTCGCCTCCACCCTCCAGGTCCAGGCCGGATTACGGGCCCGTCCCGACCCCGAGAGCGTGCGGCAGGCCGTCCGCCTGAGCATCCTCGGCCTGATCCCGCTCCAGGCGGCGGCGGTCGCCGGTGGCGGGCGGTTCGCGACGGCGGGCGCGTTGCTGTGTTCGCTGCCCCTCGGAAGGTGGCTCTCGTCCCGGCTGGCGACATCGTGAAGTGGGCCTACTGCACCAACGGCTTCGCCGGCCACCGGCTTCCCGAGGCGCTCGGGGTCTTGGCCGATCTGGGGTACACCGGTGCGGCGATCACGCTCGACCACGGTCATCTCGACCCCCACTCCCCCGGCCTGGCCGCGGAGGTGTCGCGAATCGCCGGGCTTCTCGAACGCCTCGGCCTCGATGCCGTCGTCGAGACGGGCGGGCGTTACACCCTCGATCCCCTGCGCAAACACCATCCGACCCTCATCAGCGACGACGCCGAGCGCAGAGTGGAGTTCCTGACCACCGCGATACGGGTCGCCGCCGATCTGGGCGCTCCCGTGGTGCATCTGTGGAGCGGGGTACGGCCCGGCGGCATGCCGGAGACGGAGGCGTACACGCGGCTGGCCCGCCAGTGCGCGCGGCTGCTCGACGCGGCCGACCAGGTGGGCGTCACGCTGGGATTCGAACCCGAACCCGGGATGCTCGTCGCCGATTTGGATGGGTTCGAGCGGCTGCGTGCGATGCTCGGCGCCCATCGTCGGTTCGGTCTCACCCTCGACATCGGGCACTGCCACTGCGTGGAGCGGGAGGACCTGGACACCTGTCTCCGCCGGGCGCTGCCGTACACCGTGCACGTGCAGATCGAGGACATGCGCCGGGGAGTCCACGAGCACCTGGAATTCGGCGAGGGGGAGATCGACTTCGTGCCGGTGCTCGCCGCTCTGCACGGTTACTCGGGTCTGGTGGCCGTGGAGCTGGCCCGGCACAGCCATGCGGCCCCGCAGGTCGCCCGCCGCTCGATCGACTTCTTGAGGAGAGCGCATGAACGAGCCGGCACAGGAGTGGCTGGCACGGGCCGTCCGGCAGGTCGAGGCTGACCCGTGCGCGATCCACCGGCTCTTCCCGCAGGCCGAACGGCGGGGCGGCCCCGGTGCCCGCCGCGCGCTGCTCGGCGCGCTGCACGGCGACCACGCGGTGATCCGCGGCCTGTACGAGGCCGGCGACAGCGGCGAGCGGCTGGCGATCCTGACCGTCCTGCATGAGCTCGACCTGGGAGGGACGGCGGTCGGGCTGGTGGAGGACGCGCTGCGCACCAATGACGCGCGACTGGTCGCCGCGGCCCTCGGCCCGTACGGCTCGACGTGGCTGGACGACCACTCCTTCCGGCAAGGGGTGCTCAAGTGCGTCTTCATGTCGATCCCGCTGGCGGCGGTGGCCGGGCTGGACCGCCGCTTCGACGCCGAACTGGCCCGGATGCTGTCGGACTACGCGGCGGAACTGCGGGCGGCCGACCGGCCCGTCCCGCGCGACGTCCTGGAGAGGAGCTGAATGCGCATCTTCGATCCCCACATCCACATGACCTCCCGGACCACCGACGACTACCAGCGCATGCACGCAGCGGGGGTCCGGGCCGTCGTCGAGCCCGCCTTCTGGCTGGGGCAGCCCCGTACCAACGTGGGCAGCTTCCTCGACTACTTCGACGCGCTGCTCGGCTGGGAGCCGTACCGCGCCGCGCAGCACGGCATCCACCACCGCTGCGCGCTCGCGCTCAACCCGAAGGAGGCGAACGATCCGCGGTGCGCGGGGGTGCTGGCCGAGTTGCCGCGATACCTGCTGAAGGGCTCCGTCGTCGCGGTCGGCGAGATCGGCTACGACTCGATGACCGCGGAGGAGGAACGGGCCTTCGAGGCCCAGCTCGCCTTGGCGCAGGAGAATGACCTTCCGGTGCTCGTGCACACTCCGCATCGGGACAAGGCCGCGGGCACCCGCCGGACGCTCGACGTGGTCCGGGCCGCTGGGATACCCCCCGTGCGGGTGCTCGTCGACCACCTCAACGAGCTGACCGTCGGCATGGTCGCGGACTCGGGTTGCTGGATGGGATTCTCGATCTACCCCGACACCAAGATGGACCCGGACCGGATGGTGGCCCTGCTCAAGGAATACGGCACGGACAGGATGCTGGTGAACTCGGCCGCCGACTGGGGTCGCAGCGACCCGCTCAAGACGCGCGAGGTAGCCGATGCCATGATCGCGGCCGGCTTCGGCGCGGACGATGTGGATCGGGTGCTGTGGCGCAATCCGGTCGCGTTCTACGGGCAGAGCTGCCGCCTCGACCTCGAGACCGGCTCGGAAGCCGGCCCGGACTATGCCGGCAACACGATCAAGCGGGGCTGACCATGCGGCTGCGCCATCCGGACGGCTCGACGGTGCACCTGTCCTACTGCACCAACGTCCATGCCGCCGAGGATCTCCCCGGCATCCACGCTCAGCTGTCCGGCGTCGCGGCGCGGGTCAGGCGTCTGCTCGGCGTCGAACGGCTCGGGCTCGGGCTGTGGCTGTCGCAGCACGCCGCCGCGGACCTCCTCGCCCGGCCCGAGGAGCTCGCCGGGCTGCGCCGGCGGCTGACCGTGCTCGGGCTGGAGGTGGTGACCCTCAACGGATTCCCCTACCGGGGCTTCCACGACGAGATCGTGAAGCACCGCGTCTACACCCCCGACTGGGCCGACGCGGAGCGGCTGCGCTACACGCTCGGGCTCGCCGAGATCCTCGCCGCGCTGCTGCCGGACGACGTCACCGAGGGCACGATCTCGACCCTCCCCCTCGCCTGGCGGACGGGGTGGACGAGAGAGAAGGCGGCGGCGGTCATGGCCAATCTCGACGCGGTCGCCCAGGGGCTGCGCGCGCTGGCCGGCCGTACCGGCAAGGTGATCCGGCTGGGCTTCGAGCCGGAGCCCGGCTGCATCGTCGAGACGACGCCTCAGGCGACCGCCCTGCTGGGCGACGTGGATCACCACCATCTCGGCCTCTGCCTGGACGCCTGTCATATGGCCGTGGGTTTCGAGGAGCCCGGTGCGGGCGCCCGCACCGGGCTGCCGATCGTGAAGCTCCAGGCGTCGTGCGCCTTGGTGGCCCCGCCGGGGGCGCAGCGGGCGCTGGCCGCGTTCGACGAGGCCCGTTTCCTCCACCAGACGCGCTCCGCCACCGGATACGCCGACGACCTGGGCGAGGCCCTGGCCGGCGGCCTGCCCGCGGACGAGAGCTGGCGCGTGCACTTCCACGTCCCACTGCACGACGCGCCGCCCCCTCCGCTCGCCACCAGCGCCCCCTACCTGCGTGACCTGCTGAACGTGCTCCTCGGCGGAAAACTGCCGCTGACCAGGCACGTCGAGGTGGAGACCTACACGTGGAACGTGCTTCCCGGCGCGCCGCCCGACCTCGCGGAAGGCATCGCCGCCGAGCTCGACTGGATGCGGGGGCAGCTCGCCGCCCTCGGGCTGAAGGAGACGTGATGGCACCGCTGATCGTGATCAATGTCGTCGGGCTCACTCCACGCCTGCTCGCGCACATGCCGAACGTGGCGAAGGCGGGCGCGGCCGCCGCGCTGCGGCCCGTGCTCCCGGCCGTCACCTGCTCGATGCAGGCCACCCTGCTGACCGGTTCGATGCCGCGCGACCACGGCATCGTCGGCAACGGCTGGTACTTCCGGGATCTCGGCGAGGTGCTGCTGTGGCGCCAGCACAACGCGCTCATCCAGGGCGACCAGCTGTGGACCGCCGCGCCCGGTCTGCGCACCGCCAATGTCTGCTGGTGGTATGCGATGGGCGCGCCGGCCGACCTGCTCGTCACCCCGCGCCCCGTCTACCACGCCGACGGCCGCAAGTCGCCCGACTGCTACACGCGCCCGCCCTCACTCCACGACGACCTCGAGGCCGCGCTGGGGCCGTTCCCCCTGTTCACCTACTGGGGCCCCAACGCGGGGATCGCCTCCTCCGAATGGATCATCGCCGCGGCCCGCCGCATCCTGGCCCGTGAACGGCCGGATCTGCTGCTGGTCTACGTGCCTCACCTCGACTACGACCTCCAGCGGTACGGCCCCACCGGTCCCGAGGCGATCGCGGCGGCGCGCGCCGTCGACGCCGCGCTGGCTCCGCTGCTGGCCGAGGACGCCGAGGTGGTCGTGCTCTCGGAATACGGCATCACCCCGGTGTCCCGCCCGGTGGGCATCAACCGGGCGCTGCGTACCGCGGGCCTCCTGGAGGTCTACACCCAGGCCGGGATGGAGTACCTCGACCCGTGGACGTCCCGGGCCTTCGCCGTCGCCGACCACCAGGTGGCCCACGTGTACGTCCGCGACCCCGCCGACCTCGACCGCACCCGCGCCGTCATCGCCGAGCTGCCCGGCGTGGACGAGGTGCTCGACCACGCGGGGAAGGCGAAGTACGGGCTCGACCACGAACGTGCCGGCGAGCTCGTCGCGGTGGCGGAACCCGACGCCTGGTTCGCCTACTATTACTGGCTCTCCGACGACCGCGCCCCGGATTTCGCCAGGCTCGTGGACATCCACCGCAAACCTGGCTACGACCCCGCCGAGCTGTTCATGGACCCGAGTGATCCGTTCGTCAAGCTCCGCGCGGCGGCGGCGCTGGCCAGGAAGAAACTGGGCTTCCGGTACACGATGCGGGTGGTGCCGCTCGACCCGGCGCCGGTGCGGGGCAGTCACGGCCGGCTGCCCGACCGCCCCGACGACGGCCCGCTGATCATCGGCCCGTTCGACCGTGACTCCTACGAGGCGACCGAGGTCAAGGACCTCCTGGCCGGCCTGGCCCGGGGAAGCCGCTGACCGCGGACACCCCGGGCCGCCATATCGGCCTCAGACGCGGGTCCAGCGCTGGTTGGTTCCTCCGTTACAGGTCCAGATGCGCGCCTTGGTGCCGTTGGCGGTGCCGCTGACGTCCAGGCACTTGTTCGCCCCCACCGCCGTGATCGTGCCGTCGGCGTTGAGGCGCCACTTCTGGTTGTTCTGCCCGTTACAGTCCCAGATGATCACCGCGGTGCCGTCCGCCGTCCCGGCCCCGTTCACGTCCAGGCACTTGCCGCCGTTCACCCGCAGCTCACCCACGGCGGTCGACGTCCACTGCTGGTTGGCCTGCCCGTTGCAGTCCAAGATCTGCGCCTGCGCGCCGTTGGCTTGCGAGCCGCTGACGTCCAGGCACCGCCCAGACCCCGCGCCCTTGAGCGCGCCCGGACCGCCCGGTGCGCTGGTCAGTTCCTTGACGCGGATGTTGCGGAACGACACCACGTCGCCGGACCCGTGGTTCTGGATGCCGATGTAGCCCTGCTGGAGCGAGCGGACCGGATCGGTGTTGGTGAAATCATTGATCTTGGTGCCGTTCAGGAACACCTGCAGCCGCTCACCTTCCACCAGCAGCTCATAGGTGTTCCACTGACCCGGCGGGTTCAGCGCCGCGTCGCGGGCGGCGATGTCGGCGGTCTTGAACCCGTAGATCGCCCCGGTCGTCTTGTCCGGGGTGTCGGTCGCGTCGATCTGCACCTCATATCCGGTGTTGAGCGCCGCGTCGGGGTTACTGGTGGCCGGGAAACCGACGATCACGCCGGAGTTGGAGTCGCCGGTCATCTTCCAGTCGAGCTTGACGGAGTAGGAGCGGAACTCCTTGGCGTTGTACCACAGCATGCCCATGCCGCCCTGGGAGGTCAGCGTGGCGTCGCTGTTGGCGAACGACCCCGGCCCGGCCTGCGACCAGCCCGTCGTCGAGCCGTTGTACAGCGTCGTGTACCCGGTCTCCGGGCGGCAGTCGGCGTTGGTGGCCTTGGCCGCGTACCGGATTCCGCCCAGCAGCAGCGTGCGGAAGTTCGGATCGGCGTACGACTCCTTGGTGTGGCCCAGGCCGGTGTAGAAGGCGCGGCCGGAGGACTGGGGGTGGCACCAGGTGATCGGGTGATCGCCCATGCCGCCGCCGCTGTAGCTGCCCTCGTCCAGGCTCTGCAGCACCCGGACGTTCGGGCGGGGGTTGGTGCGGTAGTTGTACCACTCGTCGGTACGTGACCAGGTCGCTCCGAGGTGGGCGGTCGCGGCGTGCGCCCGGTCCTCGGTCCGCACGGTGGCCTGCTGGATGGCCGGGTGGTTGTTGAACCAGGCCCCCATCAACTGCCCGTAGTACGCCCAGTTGTACTCGGTGTCGGCGGCCGAATGCACCCCCAGGTAACCTCCGCCGCCGTCCACGTACGTCTGGAAGGCGGCCTGCTGGTTGTCGTTCAGCACATCACCGGTGGTGCTGAGGAACACCACCGCCTTGTACTGGGCCAGGTTGGCCGTGCTGAAGGCGTTCGAGTCCTCGGTGGCGTCGACGGCGAAGTCGCCGGCGGCCCCTAAGTCGCGGATGGCCTGGATCCCGTTGGGGATCGAGTCGTGCCGGAACCCGGCCGTCTTGGAGAACACCAGTACCTTGAAGGCGGCGGCCTGGGCGGGGATGGCGGGGATCACCGTCGCGGCGGCGGTGATCGCCACCACCGTCATCGACAGGCGTCGCAGCACAGATGTCTTTCGGTCGCTCCCCGCGATGCGCCCGAGCGCGGCGGGGATGAGGTGTCGCAGCATGGGTGTCCTTTCAGACGCGGGTCCAGCGCTGGTTGGTTCCTCCGGTGCAGGTCCAGATGCGCATCTTGGTGCCGTTGGTGGTGCCGCTGACGTCCAGGCACTTGTTCGCCCCCACCGCCGTGATCGTGCCGTCGGCGTTGAGGCGCCACTTCTGGTTGTTCTGCCCGTTGCAGTCCCAGATGATCACGCTGGTGCCGTCCGCCGTCCCGGCCCCGTTCACGTCCAGGCACTTGTTGCCGTACACCCGCAGCTCACCCACGGCGGTCGACGTCCACTGCTGGCTGGACTGCCCGTTGCAGTCCAAGATCTGCGCCTGCGCGCCGTTGGCCTGCGAGGCTCCGCTGACGTCCAGACACCGCCCCGACCCCACGCCCTTGAACGCACTCGTGCTCCCCGAGGGCGGGGCGCCGGTGTCGAGAGTGAAGGCATCCACGTCGAACAGGTAGCCCTGTCCGGTCGGGCCGCGGAAGACCAGATAGAGCGTCGTGGCGCCGGTCGGCGCGCCGCTGAGGTTCGCCGAGACGTCGGTGAAGGTGTCCCAACTGCCGGTGCTCGCCACGTTCACCGTTCCCAGCAGTGTGCCCGTCGCCGAGCCCGCGCGCACCTCGATCCGGCCGCCCGCGCCGGCCGAGGACACCCGGGCGGTGATCCTCGTCGCGTTGCCCAGGTTGTACGGCTGGAAGGAGATCCAGTCGCCGTCATCGGTGAAGCCGACCGTCTTGCCGCCTTCCGCGGTGGCGTGGTCAGCCGTCTGGACGCCCTGCTGGACGCCGAAGTGCTCGGCCTGCCGGTGCCGCGGCTGGAGCGTACGGTCGCTTGTGGAGGTCAGACCGCCCTTGTCGGTGTAGGAGGCCACGAAGACGCCGTAGATGTTGGCCCCGGCGTCATGCTCACCGTCCACCGGCACTGAGATGGAGCCCGAGCACCCGGTCTTGGAGGTGATCTGGTGACGGTGGCTGTCGTGGCCGAGGAAGTAGGCGACGGTGACCGCGGCGCAGTCGATCGTGCCGTCCTCCGGGTCGGTGACGGCGACCTGGAAGGGCACGGTGTCACCGAAGGAGAACAGCTGCCCGGCGGCAGGGGTGGTGAGGACGACCGTCGGCGCGGTGTTGCCGACGTTCACGATCACACTCGC
The DNA here is from genome assembly GCF_040648415.1 of Nonomuraea sp. NPDC049141. Lineage (NCBI taxonomy): Bacteria > Bacillati > Actinomycetota > Actinomycetes > Streptosporangiales > Streptosporangiaceae > Nonomuraea > Nonomuraea sp. NPDC049141. Next base: position 298,221 of record NZ_JBEZDR010000013.1, on the reverse strand, counting down.
CGTGCCGGTGAGACCCTGCGGGTCCCGGACCGTGAGCGTCGCCGTGTAGGCGCCGTTCGTGGTGTAGGTCTTGCTCGGATTCGCCGCCGTGGAGGTGGTGCCGTCGCCGAAGTTCCACGAGTACGTCAGCGCGCCACCCTCCGGGTCGGAGCTGCCCGCCGAGGAGAAGTTCACCGTCAGCGGAGCCGGTCCCGACGTCTTGTCGGCGGACGCCTTCGCGATCGGATTGCGGTTGGCACTGCCGATGTACTCGACTCGATACAGCGCCTGGTTGTTGTTCCCGTCGCCGTAGTCGAGGACGTACAGGGCCCCGTCAGGACCGAAGGCCATGTCCATCACCTGCGTCCCCGACCAGGGGAACGCCGAGATCTCGCCATAGGCGCCGTCCGGCTTGACCTCGATCGCCTTGATCCAGCGCCGGCCGTACTCACCGGCGAAATACCGCCCGTCGAGCGCCTGGGGGAACTTGACGGCGGAGTTCAGGTTGGGGTCGTAACGGTAGACCGGACCACCCATCGGCGACTCCGACCCGGAGCCGAACTCCGGCGGACTTCCGGCGTCCCCCGCGTACCTGATCCACGCCGGCTTCGCCGGAGGCAGCGTGGTCAGGCCGGTGTTACGGAAGGAGTTGTTGGTCGGGCCGCCCGCGCAGTTGTACTTCGGACCGGTGCTGTTGGTGGCGAAGTTCCATTCGTTATAGGTCTCGCTGGTGGTGTTCGTGCCCGTGCAGTACGGCCATCCGTAGTTGCCCGCACCGGTGATGCGGTCGAACTCCACCTGCCCGCTCGGCCCCCGGTTGGAGTTGGTCACGCCCGCGTCCGGCCCGTAGTCGCCGAGGTAGACGATGCCGGTCGCCTTGTCCACGCTCATCCGGAACGGGTTGCGGAAGCCCATCGCGTAGATCTCCGGCCGGGTCTTCGCCGTCCCCGGCGGGAACAGGTTGCCGCTGGGAATCGTGTAGGTGCCGTCGGGCTGCGGCTTGATGCGCAGGAGCTTGCCGCGCAGGTCATTGGTGTTGCCGGCCGAGCGCTGGGCGTCGAACTGCGGGTTGCGGTCGCTCCGCTCGTCCAGCGGGGAGTAGCCGCTCGACTCAAAGGGGTTGCTGTCGTCGCCGGTGGTCAGATAGAGGTTTCCGGCGGCGTCGAAGTCGAGGTCCCCGCCCACGTGACAGCACAGGCCGCGGTCGTTCTGGACCCGCAGGACCACCTTCTCGCCGGCCAGGTCGAGAGTGTCGTCCGGCTTGAGGACGAACCGGGACACGTACAGCTCGCCCTTCCACTGGTCGAACTGCGCCTGCGAGCCGTTGCTCGGCGCATCACCGTTCGGCGTGCTCAGCCGCGGCGAGTAGTAGAGCCAGATGTACCGGTTGGACGCGAAGTCGGGGTCCACCGCCACACCCTGCAGGCCCTCCTCGTCGTGACTGTAGACGTTGAGCCTGCCGGCCACCTTCGTGTTGCCGTTGACATCGGTGACCCGCACCGTGCCGTCGCGCGCCGTGTGCACCACCGACCGGTTCGGCATGACGGCCAGCGACATCGCCTCACCCAGCTCGGCACTTCCCGACGCGAGAGACACCTGCTGGTAGTCGGCCGCCGGAATGGCGAGGGCGTTCGCCGGGGAGGCGTCGAGCGCGAGCGCTCCGGGAATGATCAGCGCCATCGTGGTCAGCAAGGTGAGCCACGGACGTCGGGACATGAGCGTTCCTCTGCTATCGAATCGATTCGAACGAAAGGAGGGCCTGCTTCTCGTCCACGCCAGACGGTGTCAGGCGCGGGCCCACTTCTGGTTGGTGCCGCCGGTGCAGGTCCAGATGCGCGCCTTGGTGCCGTTGGCGGTGCCGCTCACGTCCAGGCACTTGTTCGCGCCGACCGCGGTAATGGTGCCGTCGGCGTTGAGGCGCCACTTCTGGTTGTTCTGCCCGTTGCAGTCCCAGATGATCACGCTGGTGCCGTCCGCTGTCCCGGCCCCGTTCACGTCCAGGCACTTGCCGGCGTAGACCCGCAGCTCACCGGAGTCGGTGGCGGTCCACTGCTGGTTGGACTGCCCGTTGCAGTCCCAGATCTGCGCCTGCGCGCCGTTGGCCTGCGAGGCTCCGCTGACGTCCAGGCACCGCCCAGACCCCACACCCTTGAACGCACTCGCACTCCCCGAAGGCTGGCCCTGGGGACCGGCGGACGCCATCACCGCCTGAGCGCCCGCCGGCCAGGCGCCGTTGGTGACGGTGACGTTGTTGTTCACCACATTGCCGCGGTCGCCGTTGGTCACGTTGGTGCTGCCGTTGGTCGACCAGTTGCCGGTGACGGTGAAGTTCCCCATGTTCTCGCCGCCCCAGTAGTTGGCGGTGGCCCAGGTGCCGGTGTTCGAGAGCACGTTGCCGTTGACGGTGTAGTACTTGGAGCCCTCGTCGAAGTAGATCCCGAACCAGCCGTTGGTCCGGAGGCAGTGGTTGCCACTGATCACCGCGTTCGGGTTCCACGACAGCGTGTAGATACAGCCCCCATCGGTCATCTGCCGCATGACGTCATGCACGTAGTTCCCGATGAGCTTGTTGCCGGACGCGGTGGTGGGAGTGGTGTAGCGCGGCTGGTAGTTGTACAGGCCGCGGTTGGCGTACTGGTTGCTGCCGCCCGGCTCGTTGGCGCCCCAGCCGTACCCGATCGACATGCCGGTGTACGGCAGGTTGTAGACCTCGTTGTGTGACACGTCGGTGTTGGTGACGTAGGTGGTCAGGACCGAGACGATGCCCCGGTAGTCCAGGCCGAGGTCGTGGATGCGGTTGTTGCTGACGGTGATGTTCCGGTTGACCATCCGCTGGTCACCGGGGTGGTGCGCGTCGGCGCGCACGCCGCCGACCACGATGCCGCCGGCCGAGCTCTGGGCGATCTCGGACCGGGTGACCGTGATGTCGGCGGCGCCCAGGCCGACACCGCCGGCATGCGCGTTGGCGTCGTTGCCGATGCCCACGGCCGTCTGACCGAGGTTGACGAACCGGGAGTCGGTGAAGGTGATGTTGTTGGCCGCGGACACCTGTACGGCTGCCGGCATCTGGTACCAGTTCGGCCGCGCGGCCTCGAACTGCTGGCAGCCCTCCTGACAGGAGGTCAGCCTGTCGGCGGGCCAGTTCCAGTTGCCCGCGATGTAGGCGCCGGTCTGCTGGTCCGCGTAGCCCTGGTTGCCGCTGGGCCCGAGCCAGGTCGTGCCGGAGAACGTGATCCCGCTGAACGTGATGTGGTGCGCGGGCGCGTCGTAGGTGCCTCCGACGTTCACCAGGGACTGAAGAATCGGCAGCTCGACGCTGATGTTGCTCATGTTCTGCCCGGCAGCCGGGATGTAGTACAGGACGCCGGTGCCGGGGTTGATGTACCACTCCCCCGGCGCGTCCAGGAACTCGTAGGCGTTCTCCAGATACAGCGGACCCGCCCGGTGCGGCTGCGTGAAGGTGTCGTACCCAAAGGTGTTGTTGTTCCAGCCGGGCTGCTGCATCGTGATGACGTTCCCGCTGATGCCCTGCACCGTCACGTAGCGGTCCGTGAACGAGCCCACGCTCTCCATCTCGACCCGGCTCTGGTTGGCCAGGTTGTTCAGATAGTTCAGCGCGCTGTTGCCGAACCTCAGGCCGGTGCTGCTCGCGGTGAAGTCCGACCGGTTCACGACCGTACGCGCCCGCGTGGCGAGGGCGCCGTTGACGTACAGCTGCCGGGTGTCGATCCCGGTGCCGACGTCGGCGCGCCAGATGTTCTTCCCCGAGTCGGCCACGGTCCATCCGGTGACCGCCCTGGCTCCGCTGATGACGGGATGGGCGCCCGCCGCGGCCTGCCATTTGACGGAGTAGCCGTTGTTCCCGGAATCGGCGGCGGACAGCCGGAGCGGCGCGGAGAGCCGGTACACCCCGTCGGCCAGTTCCACGACGATGTCACCGGACATCGCGCCGTTCGCCGAACGTACCGCCGTCTGCGCCGCGGCCGGGGAGCACGGCTGGGCGGACGTGCAGGCGGTGCCGGTGCCGGCAGGTGACGCGTACAGGGTGGTGGTGGCCGCTAAGGCCGGGGTGGCGGGGGCGACGAGGGCGAACGCCGCGGCCAGCGCCGCGGCGACGATGCCGATCAGAGTCGGTCTCGACTGCACAGTTGTTCCTTTGGGGGGTACGGGTGTGGCCAGGTCACGCCCTGCTGCTCAGGCAGGTGACACGAGGGTCCTCGCTTCTCATTACGTTGTGAGTATTGATACGCGTCAAGCCCTTAAGCCCGCTTATTTCATCATTCGCACACCCAACGCATGGCCATAGTTAGCCGAATTCCTTCTCCACCAGCGGTAATACCGGCGATCGCGGATACCCGCGCCAATCGTCCTCGTATGAACCGTTCATATGTGTCGTACTAATCGGCACTACGTCTGAGCTGGGGAGGCACTCACATCAGTCATACTTTGCAGAGAACGGCGAGGAGGAAGCACGGTGACCGACACCCCGCGCGAAAGCGGATACCGGCCGGGCTACGAGGTGGCTGCCGAGCAGGTACTCGAATACATCGTCCGGCTCGGCCTGCGGCCGGGCGACCGCATGCCGACCGAGATCGAGCTGGCCCGGCAACTGGGCACCAGTCGCACCGTGGTACGCGAGGCCGTGAAGATACTCTCCGCGCTCGGCCGGGTACGCGCCCAGAAGGGCCGCGGCCTGTACGTGGCCGACGACGAGGGGATGTTCGGCACCGGGCGCTGGGCCTCCTTCTTCCTCCCGACCGACCTCGACCACGTCTACATGCTGTTCGAGTTCCGGCGGGCACAGGAGATGGAGACCAGCAGGCTCGCCGCCCGCCGCGCCACCCCCGCGGAGCTCAGGGCCATCGAGGAGGCGGCCGGCGTGTGCCGCCACGGCTTCGAGACCGGACAAGAAGACCTGTTCAACAAGGGCGACGACACCTTTCACACCGCCATCGCCACGGCCGCGCACAACATGTTCCTCCAGGTGGCGGTGCGGGAGTCCCGCAGGCTGCAGGCGCAGTCCAACCTCATCGGGCTGCGCGGCTCGGTAGGCGGCCACGCCGCCAAGGCCGTCGAGGAGCACGAGGCCATCTACCAGGCCATCCGCGCCGGCGACCCGGAAACGGCCGCCCAGGCCGCGGCCACGCACATCGACAACACCCTCGACGACTACCGGAGAGAGATCCAGCAGCGCCTCTTCTCCTCCCAGTGATCCGCCCCTCCGAACCGGTTCGCCCAGCGGGAATTGACGGGACCTGATCAGCCGGGCCCACGGCGGATGAACGTTTCATCGAGCCCGGCCACGAGCGTCGCCGATGAGCGCCGCCAGGCAGGGAGCCGGACAGGACGGAGCCTTGACAGGCCGTCCGCGCGTCGTATGTGCTTCGTTGGCGAATCGATTCGCACCTCTCCCAGCGCGGCTGTCTCCGTCTCGTCCTACCTCAAGGAGTACGACAATGCAGCCTTCATCCGTTCCCTTATCGAGCCGTGTGCGGCGTGGGTGGCGTTCTCGGGCGGCCGTCGTCGCAGCCGTGGTGGCGGCGCTGGCAACGCTCCTGGCCACCGCCCTGACCTGGTCGGCACCGGCCTCGGCAGCGACCACGCCGCTGGTGGGCGTAGGCTCCGGGCGTTGCCTGGACGTCAGCGCCTCGCAGGCGAATGGCGCGCAGGCGCAGATCTGGGACTGCAACGGCCAGTCCAACCAGCAGTGGACCGCCACCAGCTCCGATGAGCTGCGGATTTACGGCACCAAGTGCCTGGACGTTTACGGCGCCGGCACCACCGACGGCACCAGCGTGATCATCTGGGACTGCAATGGCCAGAACAACCAGAAGTGGCGCCTCAACGCCGACGGCAGCATGACCGCCGTCGGCGCGAACAAGTGCCTGGATGTCAGCGGTGCCGGCACCGCCAACGGCACCAAGGTGCAGATCTGGACATGCCACGGCGGCACCAACCAGAAATGGACCACCGGAGCCGGGCCCACCCCGACGCCGACCCCGACCCCGCAGCCGCCCGGCGCGCGCCCGTGCGACATCTACGCCTCCGGCGGCACGCCGTGCGTGGCCGCGCACAGCACGACACGGGCGCTCTACGGCTCCTACAACGGCAACCTGTACCAGGTCAGGCGCTCATCCGACAACACGACCAGGAACATCGGCGTGCCGACCGCGGGCGGTGTCGCCGACGCCGCGGCCCAGGACTCGTTCTGCACCGGCACCACGTGCGTCATGACCGTCGTGTACGACCAGTCCGGGCGGGGCAACGACCTGTGGTACCAGGGATCCAGCGTGGTCCCCGGCTCCCCCCAGAGCAGGCCCGCGATCGCGACCACCGAGTCGCTCACCGTCGGCGGCGGCAAGGCGTACTCGCTCTACATCAACCCCGGCAACAGCTACTGGCGGGACGGCCACCTGACCGGCGTGCCCACGGGGACCGCGCCCGAGGGCATGTACATGGTGACCAGCGGCACCCACGTCAACGGCGGCTGCTGCTTCGACTACGGCAACAGTGAGACGACCAGGAAGGCCGACGCCGCCGGCGCCATGGACGCCATCAACTTCAGCACCCAGTGCTGGTTCGGCGGCTGCTCCGGGACCGGCCCCTGGGTCCAGGCCGACCTCGAATGGGGGCTCTATCCCGGCGGCAGCCAGTCCTGGAACCCCAACCAGCGGGCGCTTCCCCACAAGTTCGTCACCGCCACGCTGAAGAACAACGGCACCAGCCGGTTCGCCATCAAGGGCAGCAACGCGCAGTCCGGCAGCCTGTACACCCTTTACGACGGTCCGCTGCCCAACGGCTACAGCCCGATGAAGAAGCAGGGGGCCATCATCTTGGGCAGCGGCGGCGACTGCTGCAAGCCCGACGGCGGCGCCAACCTCAGCGCCGGAACCTTCTACGAAGGAGCCATGACCGCCGGCTATCCCACCGACGCCACCGAGAACGCCGTCCAGACCAACATCATCGCCGCCGGCTACCGCTGACCCAGTCTCACGAACCTTCGGACGAGGCCGGGCACTCGGCGAGGGGGCATGACGCTAGGTCTGATGGACACCGCCGGTGACCTCCAGCAGCCGTCGTCCGGCGTGCTCCGGCCGGATGTTGGGGCCCGCTGCGGCCCTTGCGTCCGGCCGGCGGGTGAACGCGTTGATCGCGTTCTCGTCGATCGTGATGCCGAGACCCGGCGCGTCTCCGAGGATGAAGGCGCCGTCCTCGACGTGCAGGTCGAGCGACATCCCGACCGGCGGGTGCAGATCCTGCAGCTCGCTGGCCAGGTGGTTCGGCACCGACGTCGCGGCGTGCAGCAGCGCGACCGGCGTGTTGCCGATCGGGCTGACCGGCAGGTCATGGGCGTGCGCCAGGGCGGACACCCGGAGGAAGTGGGACACTCCCCAGACCACGGCCGTCTGGACGATGTCGACGGCCCCCGCGGCCAGCAGCGGACGGAACTGCTCGAGCCCGGTGAGGTTCTCCCCCGTGGCGACGGAGGCGCGGATCCCGCGACCGACCACGGCCAGGCCTTCGGAGTCCCACCGCCGGACCGGCTCTTCGATCCACGTGAGATCCAGGGTGCGTTCGAGTTCGCAGACGTGCCGGACCGCCTGCTTGCGGGTCCAGGCCTCGTTCACATCGAGCATCAGGCCCGGCCGCGATCCGTGCCCGGCCTTGGTCAGGACGTCCCGTACCAGCGTCAGGCGGTGCCGGTCGCGTTCGATGTCGAGGCCACCCTTGAGCTTGGCCGCGCGCAGACCGTGCTCGGCGTAGACCTGGTAGACCGAGACGAGTTCGTCGTCGGTCAGGCCGATGTCGAGGCCCGAGGCGTAGGCGGGCACCCGCCGGTCGCGTCCCCCGAGCAGCCGCCAGAGCGGTTCGCCGGCCGCCTGTGCCTTGATGTCCCACAGGGCGGTGTCGAACGCGCCGATCGTACCGAACACGGCGCCGGCGTGGCCCGCCTTGAACGTCTGCCGCAGCATGCGGTCGTAGAGTGCCGTCACCCCGCGCGGATCCTCGCCCTCGATCGCGGCGAAGACAGCCGCGATCTCGACGTGCGGCCCGAGGCCGATGCCGGTGATCCCCTCGTCGGTGTCCACCATGACGAGCGGCACCGAGACGACTCCGTCGGCGAAGACGCCGTTGGCGTCACCGACGGGACGGCCCCATTCCTGGACCGTCGTCGTGGTCCGATACCCCGTGATCCGCATGTCAGCCTTTCGTGGAACCGGCGGTGACGCCGTCGGCGATCTGCCGCTGGAGGAACAGATAGATCATCAGCACGGGTACCGCGGCGATCAGGACCCCCGAGGCGAAGGTGGGGATGTCGTCGGAATACTGTCCGCGCAGCGCGTTGACCCCGATCATGAGGGTGCGATGCTCGGGCGACGGCATCATGAGCAGGGAGATGAGCACGTCGTTCCAGCAGAACAAGGCGTCGAGAATGCCGACCGACAGCAGCGCCGGAACGCCCAGCGGCAGCATGATCCGCCGGTACACGCCGTACACCGTGTTCCCGTCGATCCTGGCCGCGTCGACGATCTCCACCGGAATGGTCCTGTAGTGGCTCGTCATCAGGAAGACGGTGAAGGGCAGGAACTGCGCGACGTAGGCCAGGATCAGCCCCGGGTAGGTGTCGATGAGCCCGCTGTCGGCCATGACCCTGGTGAGCGGCACCATGATCACCTGGAAGGGGATGAACAGCCCCGCGAGACAGCCAAGGAAGATCACCGAGGATCCGCGGAAGCGCAGTTGGCTCAGCGCGAAGCCCGCCATCGACCCCAACAGCAGCAGCAGGGCCACGGCGAATGCCACCACGATGAACGAGTTGACGAAGTACCGTGCCATTCCGGCGCTGGCCCACGCCTCGGCGATGTTGTCCCAGCGCAGGGAACCCGCCGGGGAGAATCGGTCGAGGATGTAGTCGCGCCGGGTCTTCATCGCGACGTTGACGGTGAACACGAGAGGATAGATCGTCGCCAGCGCGAGAACGGCCATCGGAACGGCGGCCATCCACCTGGCCAGACGCATGCCGCGCATCAGTCCTGCCTTCCCGCGCGGCGGAGCAGAGTGATCTGCAGGAGTCCCACTACAAGCATGACGACGAAGAGGACTGTCGAGGCGGCCGAGGCGAGCGCCGGGCGGTTCATCTGTCCCTGTTGGTGCCAGATGTAGTACTCCGGCAGATAGGTCGACCCCTCCGGGCCCCCGCTGGTCATGATGAAGAGCAGGCCGAACATGGACGTCAGCATCCCGATCATCGTGGTCACAAAGACGAACTGAATGGTGCGCGTCAGGCTCGGGATGATCACGTGCCAGATGATCTGGCGGAGCGACGCGCCGTCCACGCGTGCGGCGTCCAGCAGCGAGGCGTCCAGGGTGCTGAATCCGGCGAGGAACACCACCAAGGCCATTCCGAACGTCGCCCATATGTGCACGCCGACAACGGTGAACATAGCGACGCGCGGATCGCCGAGCCAGTCGACCGGGCCAACGCCGATCGCCCCGAGGGTGGCGTTCAAGGGGCCATCGAATCCGAGCAGGAGGTTGAAGATCGCGCCGACGATCACCGGTGAGAGCACAGCCGGGAAGAAATAGACGCTGCGGTAGACCCGGTGCCCTGGAACGCGCAGGTAGATGAAGGTCGCGAGCAGACCCGGAATCGCCACCGCCACGGGAAGCAGCAGCACCAGCAGCCCGACGTTGCCCAGCGCGGTGTGGAACAACGGGTCTCCGAGCAGTTCCAGGTAGTTACTCACGCCGACCGTGGTCCCATTGAGCTCGCCGTCACCCGTGAAGGAGAAGTTGACGCCGAGAACCAGCGGCCACAGCCGCAGCACCACGATGATCAGTACGGCCGGGGCCACCAGAACATAGGGCGCGAGGCGCTCCGCGCGCGCCCCACGGGCGGTCGCGTGGACGCCCCCGCGGTGTCCACGCTGCTTCACCATGTCCCCACCGGCGCGCCCGGATCCGGCCGGGCGGACCGACGGCGACAAATCTCCGATCGGCACGCGGTCAGCTCGCCCGGTCGGAGGCGGCCAGCTGCTTCACAGCCTTGTCCACGGTGGTCGACCCGCTCAGGAGTTGCTGGGACAGTCTTCCCATCAGGTCCAAGGTCTTGGAGGACAGCGCGACGTGCAAGGCAGGCTTGCCGGTCTTGATCTCGGACACGATCGAGGCGACGGCCGGGCCGGCTTGCGAGACGTCGATCGTTGTGTCGGACGCGATCGCGCCGGCCTTGGAGTAGAACGCGGTCAAGGCGTCGGTCGAGGTCAGGGATCGCACCAGATCGGCGGCCAGCTTCGGATCCTTCGTCCACTTCGCGACCGCGTAGCCGATGCCGCCGTCGTACGGAAGGCTCGGGGTGGCTCCGTCGGTGACGACGGGGGCCGGCATGACGCCGATCTTGTCGGGCGGCAGGAACTCGCCGAAATCCTTCCAGTGCCCGATGTCCGACATCAGCCCGATGATGTGAGCGGCCTTACCGGTCTCGAAGACTCTGAAGATGTCGGTGAACATCGCGGTGGAGTTGGCACCGTCGTTGTTCAGCCCTTTGTCGCCGGCGTCCTTCCACAGCTCGAAGATCCGCCTCACATGAGGAGAGGTCCAGTCGCGCTTCCCGGCGATCCAGTTGTCGTACTCATGAGGCGTCAGGACGCCGGATCCGAGGCCCGACATGAAGAACTGGATTCCGAAGCCTTCCTTGTTGCCCAGCGCGAAGCACGCGGCCCCGGTCGCCTTCTTGATGGCGGCGCAGCCGCTGACCAACTCGTCCCAGGTCTTGGGCGGGTTCGCCGCGTCGAGACCGGCCTTCTCATAGAGCGTCTTGTTGTAGTAGATCGGGTGGCCCTGCAGGGTCACCGGCGCGGCGTAGGTCTTGCCGTCCTTGCTGAAGGCCTCCCAGCCCGCCAACCGGCTCTTGTCCTCGCTCACGTACGGGTCCAGCGGTAGGAGCGCGTTCACCCGGTCGCGGATCTGGCCGCCCCCGTTGAAGAGCATGACGTCGGGCCCCTTGCTGGACTGAATGGCCGTGCCGAGCAAGGTGTAGTACTGGTCGAAGGGCTGGGCGACGAACTCGACGGTGACGCCGGGATGCCGCTTGGCGAAGTCGGCCTTGGCCTTCTCGATGTAGGCGGCGGCCGTCGGTTCGCCGGACTTCCAGTCCCACACCACCAGCTTGCGCAGCTTGGGCTGCGACTCTCCGCCGGACGGAGAATCCGTCCGCGCCGCGCTCCCGCAGCCGGCCACGGCCAGCCCCGCGGCCAGCAGGACCGACCATAACGCTCGCTGCTTCATAGCTGTTCGCCCTCCGAGAGCGGCCGACGAACCCGGCCGTCTTGGGCCGAAACATAATTCGTATGACGTATTACGGTCAAGAGGGGACATGTACACTGATGCGGTCGCGCTGTCCTTGCCAGGTCACCGGAGGGGAGACATGACGGCACCGCAGGAAACGGGCAGCGCTGTCCCGGCACCACCGGCCTGGGCCCAGCGTCCGGCCAGTCTCGCCAGAGCGGTGACCGCCGAGCTGGTGGAGCGCATCGTTCGCGGCGTGCACCCGCCGGGGACGCCGCTGCCCACCGAGCCCGCGCTGTGCGAAGCCTTCTCCGTGAGCCGCACCGTCGTCCGGGAAGCGGTGAAAGTCCTGCAGGAGAAGGGACTGGTACGAGTCCGTCAGGGCTCCGGCACCATGGTGACCCCTCCGGTGATGTGGGACATGCTCGACGAGCTCGTCCTCGCCGCGGCCATCGCCGCGGACGACAGCCTGGCGATCCTCGACGACCTCGTCGTCACGCGGCGCGTGCTGGAGTCCGACATGGCCAACGTCGCCGCCCGCCTGGCCGGGCCGGACACCATCGAGCAGCTGCGCGCACTGGTGGATCGGATGGACGAGCTCGTGGCCGACCCGGTCACGTACGCCGAAAGCGACCGCGCCTTCCACGACACGATCATGCGGGCGTCGGGAAACCGCATCGCCCGTGGCGTCGTACGGGCGATGGAAGGCCAGGTCATCAACACCGCCCGGTACATGGGCCGGACCGAGCGGGCCCTGTGCGTGGCGTCGAACCTCGGCCACCGCCGCGTCTACGAACGCATCGCCGCCCACGATCCCGCGGGCGCCGCCGAGGCGATGTTCCAGCACATCACCGAGGCCTGGATCGTCCGCCGCAGCGGAACGGCCGATCCCGTACGGCTACAGCGTTAGCACGAGTACATCCCGCGAGACCGGGCGCGCGGAACGATTCGATTGACCGCCGTGAAAGTTTCATCGCGACGCGTCAGTGGCGGCCACGGCCGCTTCTCCTGGTCAGGCGCCGAAGCGACGGGGCCATCTCAGGCGCGGGCGCTCAACGTCGAGAAGGCCGATCCTTGACAGGTCTTGTCACGGTCATATTTGCTCCGCTGCACCATCGCCTCCAGCCGCCAGGAAGAAAGGAGATCCCATTACGGCGGCGTTGAGTGAGCGCTAACACTCCACCGCCCTCACTCCCGGAAAAGGTGGTAGAAGTGGCTTCCCTTTTACGTTGTCCCCCCAAAAAAAAGGGAAAGGAATTTGCGTGATGTCGAGGCTTAGATACCTCTTCACCGCTATTGCTTCCGCAGTACTGCTCGTCGTCCTGGCCACGGTGCATACGGCGCTGGGCGACAGCACTCCCCCGCCCCTCGCACAACAGAGCGCTCTCGCGGGCAGCGCTGGATGCGGCAAGAGCCCGACGCTGAGAAGCGGTCCGCAGTCGATTACCACCAGCGGAAAAAATCGTAGCTATATCCTGAGAATTCCTGACAACTACAACAACGCCACCCCCTACCGGTTAATCTTCGGATTCCACTGGAATGGCGGCACCGCCAACGATGTCGACGGGGGCGGAACCAGCGGGTACCCCTGGTCCTACTACGGGCTCCGGGCATTGTCGAACAACACCGCGATCTTCGTCTCGCCTCAGGGCTTCAACAACGGCTGGGCCAACTCCGGCGGTGAGGACATCACCTTCGTCGACGACATGATCCGCCGGATCGAAGCCGACCTCTGTGTCGACACCTCCCAGCGCTTCGCCATGGGCTTCAGCTACGGCGGCGGCATGAGCTACTCGCTCGCGTGCACCAGGGCGACGGTCTTCCGCGCCGTGGCGGTCTACTCCGGCGGGCAGCTCAGCGGGTGCAGCGGCGGCAACCAGCCCATCGCGTACATCGGGCTGCACGGCCTCAGGGATCCGGTGCTCAACATCTCCACGGGCCGGTCGCTACGTGACAGGTTCGTCAGGAACAACGGCTGCACCCCCCAGAACCCGCCGGAGCCGGCGCAAGGGAGCCTTACGCACATCGTCACCAACTACTCGGGGTGCCGGGCCGGGTATCCGGTCGCATGGGCGGCGTTCGACGCCGGCCATACCCCCGGTCCCGTGGACGGGAAGCCCGGCGACTTGGAGCCCGGCGAGAAGTCCTGGACCAGGCCAGTGGTGTGGAACTTCTTCGCGCAGTTCGGAGGCAGCGACCCGAATCCGACGCCGACGCCGACGCCCACGGTTGATCCGCCGACGACAGGCGCGTTCAAGGGTGTGGGGTCGGGGCGGTGCCTGGACGTCAGCGGAGCCTCGCAGGCCAACGGCGCGCAGGCGCAGATCTGGGACTGCAACGGGCAGTCCAACCAGCAGTGGGCCTCCACCGGTTCCGGTGAGCTGCGGGTCTACGGCGGCAAGTGCCTGGACGTGAACGGGGCCGGGACGACGGACGGCACCGCGGTGATCATCTGGGACTGCAACGGGCAGAACAACCAGAAGTGGCGCCTCAACGCCGACGGGAGCATCACGGCGATGGGGGCGAACAAGTGCCTGGACGTGTCCGGGTACGGCACCGCCAACGGCACCAGGGTGCAGATCTGGACCTGCACCGGCGCCACCAACCAGCAATGGACCCGCGTCTGACAGCCCGTGACAGCTGACCACGCGCCATCGCCGGGACGAGTCATCGCCCCGGCGATGGCCACGAGCACGCAGGCACGTACACGGTGCAGGGCTCGTGCTCGTACCCAACGGAGGCCGACCGCCCGCGAAACCCCCATGGGCATGGAGAACCGAGATGACTGATTTATCGCGAAGGCAAGTGCTGAGATTCGGCGCGGCTGGAGCCGGAGCCGCGCTGTTGCCGTTGCCATGGACGGCCACGGCCCGAGCCGCGTCGGTGGCGCCTGCGGAGGTGCGCGCCGCGAACGATCTGGCGCTCTGGTACGACAAGAGCGCCGGCTCGGAGTGGCTGCGTGCGCTTCCGATCGGAAACGGTCGCCTGGGCGCCATGGTGTTCGGCAACGTCGACACCGAGCGGCTGCAGCTGAACGAGGACACCATCTGGGCCGGTGGGCCGTATGACCAGAGCAACACGAAGGGCGCGGCGGCGCTGGGGCAGATCCGGCAGCTGGTCTTCCAGAACCAGTGGAGCCAGGCCCAGAGCCTCGTCGACCAGAACATGCTGGGCAACCCTTCGGCTCAGCTGGCCTACCAGCCCGTGGGCGATCTACGGCTCACTTTCGGCAGCGCCGCCGGGGTTTCGGAGTACAACCGTTTCCTGGACCTCATCACGGCCACCACGACGGTGACGTACCTGCAGAACGGCGTGCGGTACCGGCGCGAGGTGCTCGCGAGCGCGCCGGACCAGGTGATCGCGATCCGGCTGACCGCCGACAGGCCCGGCTCGATCACGTTCTCCGCGACGTTCGGTAGCCCGCAGCGGACGACACGCTCCAGCCCGGACGGCACGACGGCGGCGCTCGACGGCGTCTCCGGCGACCAGAGGGGCCTGGTCGGCAAGGTCAGGTTCCTGGCACTGGCCCGGGCCGTCGCCGAAGGCGGCAGTGTCAGCAGCTCCGGCGGCACACTGCAGGTAAGGTCCGCCAACAGCGTGACGGTGCTGATCTCCATCGGCTCCAGTTACGTGAACTACAAGGACGTCAGCGGCGACTATCAGGGCATCGCCCGGCGCCATCTCGACGCCGCCGCCGGCCGGACCTACGACGACCTGCGTGGCCGGCACGTCGCCGACTACCAGCGGCTGTTCGGGCGCACGACGCTCGACCTCGGCCGCACCGCGGCGGCCGACCAGCCGACCGACGTCCGGATCGCGCAGCACGCCAACAGCAACGACCCGCAGTTCTCGGCGCTGCTGTTCCAGTACGGCCGTTACCTGCTGATCTCTTCCTCGCGTCCCGGCACCCAGCCCGCCAACCTGCAGGGCATCTGGAACGACTCCCTGACCCCGTCCTGGGATTCGAAGTACACCCTCAACGCCAACCTGCCCATGAACTACTGGCCGACCGACACGACCAACCTGTCGGAGTGCTACGAGCCGGTGTTCAGGATGATCAACGACCTCACGGTCAGCGGCGCCCGGACGGCCCGGGTGCAGTACAACGCCGGCGGCTGGGTGACCCATCACAACACCGACGGCTGGCGGGCATCGTCGGTCGTCGACTTCGCCGCGGCGGGCATGTGGCAGACCGGCGGCGCGTGGCTGGCCACCATGATCTGGGATCACTACCTGTTCACCGGCGACCTCGATTTCCTGCGGCAGTACTACCCGGCCATGAAGGGGGCCGCGCAGTTCTTCCTGGAGACCCTCGTGCAGGAGCCGAGCCTGGGTTACCTGGTCACGAACCCGTCGAACTCCCCCGAACTCAACCACCACTCGGGCGTCAGCATCTGCGCCGGACCCACGATGGACAACCAGATCCTGCGGGACCTGTTCAACGGCTGCGCCAAGGCGAGCGAACTCCTGGGCACGGACGCGAGCTTCCGGGCACAGGTCCTGGCCGCCCGGGACCGGCTCGCGCCGATGAAGGTGGGCTCGCGCGGCAACATCCAGGAGTGGCTGTACGACTGGGTCGAGACCGAGCAGAACCACCGGCACATCTCCCACCTCTACGGCCTGCACCCCAGCAACCAGATCACCAAGCGCGGCACCCCCGCGCTGTACACCGCCACGCGGCGGACCCTCGAACTGCGCGGTGACGACGGTACGGGCTGGTCGCTCGCGTGGAAGATCAACTACTGGGCGCGGATGGAGGAGGGCACGCGGGCGCACGACCTGATCCGCTCCCTCGTGACGACGGCCCGGCTCGCGCCGAACATGTTCGACCTGCACCCGCCGTTCCAGATCGACGGCAACTTCGGCGCGACGTCCGGCGTCGCCGAGATGCTGCTGCAGAGCCACAACGGCGAGCTGCACGTGCTGCCGGCGCTGCCGGCGGCCTGGCCGAGCGGGAAGGTCCAGGGTCTTCGGGGGCGCGGCGGCTACACCGTGGACGCGACGTGGAGCTCCGGCGGGGCCACCGAGATCCTCATCAGGTTCGACCGCGACGGGACGGTCAACGTGCGCGGCCGGATGTTCGCCGGGACCTACCAGGTGGTCGACACCACGACCGGCGACACCGTCAGCGTCACCAAACCCGAGAACGACGTCATCAGATTGACCGGCCAGGCCGCTCGTACGTACCGCATGACCGGGTCCGGCCCCGCGCCGGCGAGCTACGTGCGGATCACCAACGCGACCACCGGCCTGGCGCTGGACAGTGGCGGGAATGTCGCCTCCGGGGCGAACCTCAAGCAGTGGAACTGGGACGGCAGCACCAACCTGCAGTGGCAGCTCGTGGACCTGGGCGGCGGGTGGTACCGCATCGTCAACCGTGCCAACGGCATGGTCGCCGACAGCTGGGGCAACACCGCCAACGGAGCCAACGCCAGGCAGGCGGCGTGGGACAGCGGCAACAACCAGCAGTGGCGCCTCAACAGCACGGGCAACAGCCGCTACCAGATCATCAACCGCGCCACCGGCACGGCCCTCGACGGCATGGGCAACAACACAGCCGGCTCCACCGTGGCCATGTGGACGCCGAACAACAGCACCAACAACCAATGGACCATCACGGGCGCGTGAACCCGACGACGCTCGCAGACCTTCGCGCGCTTCGCCGCAACCGGCCACCGGTTGCGGCGAAGCCATGGGCCTACCGACCCGGCGTCAGGACCGGTTCCACGTCCATTTCTGGTTGTTGCCGCCCGAGCAGTCGTACAGCTGGATCTGGGTGCCGTTGCCGCTGCCCGCGCCGATGGCGTCCAAGCAGCGTCCGGATTGCACACCGACGATGCTCCCGTCGGAGTTGACGCGCCACTTCTGGTTGTCGCCACCCCAGCAGCTGTAGATCTGCACCTTCGCGCCGTTCCCGGTGCCGGCGGCATCCAGGCACTTGTTGCCGTACACCTTGACCTCACCCGCGGAGGTCGAGCTCCACTGCTGGTTGGACTGGCCGTTGCAGTCCCACAACTGCACCTGAGTGCCATCCGTGCTCGAGGCGTTGGGCACGTCCAGGCACCGACCGGAGGCCACCCCCTTGATCTGACCATTGTCGCCGGGCGGCGTCGGGGTCGGCGTGGGCGTGGGCGTGGGGCCGGGGTTGGCGGCGTTGAGGGCGTTGAGGACCGCGTCGTAGGCGGGCTTCTTGTTGGCGCCATTGAACAGCAGCGGGCTGGCGTTGGCGCCGAGCCAGGAGTCCTGGTCGCGCACCCCCCACACCGTGATGCCGGCGCAACGGGCCACCGCCAGGCAGTCGTTCACCACGGCGGCGTAGGTCTGCGGAGAGGCGCCCTGGATGTCCAGCTCGGTGATCTGCACGTCCACCCCGAGGGCGGCGAAGCTGGAGATGGTGGTGCGGTAGTTGCTGTTGTACGGGCTGCCGCTGTTGAAGTGGGACTGCAGGCCCACGCAGTCGATCGGCACGCCACGCTGCTTGAAGTCGCGGACCATGTTGTAGACGCCCTGCGTCTTGGCCCAGGACCAGTTGTCGATGTTGTAGTCGTTGTAGCAGAGCTTGGCGGCCGGGTCGGCGGCGCGCGCGGTGCGGAACGCCACCTCGATCCAGTCGTTGCCGGTGCGCTGCAGGTTGGAGTCGCGCCGCCCGCCTCCGCTGTCGGCGTAGGCTTCGTTGACCACGTCCCAGGCGTAGATCTTGCCCTTGTAGTGGGCCATGACACCGTTGATGTGGTCGATCATCGCCTGGCGCAGGCTGCCGCCCGACAGCGACTGCATCCAGCCGGGCTGCTGGGAGTGCCAGGCCAGCGTGTGCCCGCGCACCCGCTTGCCGTTCTGCACGGCCCAGTTGTAGATGCGGTCGCCGTTGCCGAAGTTGAACTGGCCCCGGTTCGGCTCGGTGGCGTCGATCTTCATCTCGTTCTCGGCCGTCACCATGGTGAACTCGCGGTTGGCGATCGTGGTGTACTGCGAGTCGCCGAGCCTGCCCGCGCTGATGGCGGCGCCGAAGTAACGCCCGCTCTGCGCGGCGGCCGCGCCGAGCGTACTCGCCGCGGCATCCGCTGGTAGCGGCGCCGTCAGCGCCGTGATCAGGCCGAGTGCGCCGAGAGCACCGACGATCAGGGACCAGCGTAAGCCGTTCAAGGGCCGCCTGGTTCCAGGCGAGGGTATGGCGTTTGCGCCCATGCCTGAGCCTCCATGTCTGAGATACGGAAACGGGATCGACGCCGCGCCCACCACCAAGGCGCCGCTTGGTGACTCAGTGTGGAAATACTCCCGAAACATTGTCAAGACGGATATAAAAGTTTCGGACACATTTGACCGCCTACTCCGGTGCTACAGGGCCTCAGCCACCCATGATGCACACCGAAACTTTCGCCCGTTCCTGCCGCAGAGGACGGTAAGCCCTGAAAGTTTCATACCTTTGCCCCGATCACGCGTCGATGGTGCGCCAGGTCAGCTGCGGGTCCAGCGCTGGTTGGCGCCACCGCCGCAGGACCAGATCTGGAGTTTGGTGCCGTTGGCGGTGGCGTTGTTCGGCACGTCAAGGCACTTGTTCGCGCCGACGGCGGTGATGGTGCCGTCGGAGTTCATGCGCCACCGCTGGTTGTCCTGGCCGTTGCAGTCCCAGATGATGACACTGGTGCCGTCGGCGGTGCCCCGGTTGTACACATCCAGACACTTGCCGCCGTAGACCCGCAGCTCACCGCTCGCGGTCGCCGTCCACTGCTGGTTGGCCTGACCGTTGCAGTCCCAGATCTGCGCCTGCGCGCCGTTGGCCTGCGAGGCGCCGGAGACATCAAGACACCTGCCCGACCCCACACCCCTGATCGAGCCCGTGGGCGGAGGCGTGACGATGCCCCCTCCGGTCACGACGTACATGGCCGCCCCGTGTCCGGGGACCGACGCGCTGATCGTCCCGGACGAGGAGGACGTCGTGTGCGCCCACAGGTCGCGCACCGAGTAAGAGGACGCGGACCCCAGCCCCAGGGCGGAGGCGGTGGTGGAGACCGTCGAAGTGGAGGTGCCCCGGTTGAGCAGCACGACCGCGACCGAGCCGTTCGACATCGGCTTGCGCCAGACCTCCAGGTTGCCGTTGTCGCTGATCTTGTTGCCCTGCCTGCCACCCCAGTCCTGGTTGACCGCGATGACCTCGGTGTTGGTGAGGATCGTGCGCGTATCGGCGCTCATCGTACGGATGTCGTTTCCGGTGATGAGCGGCGCGTTCAGCAGCGACCACAGGCTGAAGTGCGCGCGACCCTCGGTCCCCGTCACCCCGCCGACGCCCACCTCCAGCATGTCCGGATCGTTCCACCCGCCGGGGCCCGAGTACGCGTCGAGCCCAACCTGCTGGTCCAGGATGCCCATGATCGAGTTCCAGTTCGCCGCGATGTCGCCGGTGTTGCGCCAGGAGTTGCCCACCGGCATCCCCCACGTCCACACGCTCTCCTGCCCCCAGTTGCACAGGCTGTACACGATCGGACGCCCGGTGGCGGCCAGCGCGTCCCGCATGGCCGTGTACCGCTGCTGCCCGTTCAGGCCCCGGTGGTCACCGCAGTTGTCGTACTTCAGGTAGTCGATTCCCCAGGACGCCCACAGGGCCGCGTCCCGCCGCTCGTTGCCCAGGCTGGCCGGGTACCCCGCGCACGTCGTGGTTCCGGCCGAGGAGTAGATGCCGAGCTTGAGCCCCTTGGAGTGGACGTAGTCGGCCAGGGCCTTGATGCCGTTGGGGAACTTCTGCGGATCCGGCACCAGGTCACCGTTGGAGTTGCGGTTCTTGGTGGACCAGCAGTCGTCGATGTTGACGTAGGTGTAGCCCGCCGACGCCATGCCGCTGGAGACCATGGCGTCAGCCGTCTGACGGATCAGCGAGTCGTTGACGTTGCAGCCGAAGCTGTTCCAGTCGTTCCAGCCCATCTGGGGCGTGCGGGCCAGGCCGTTGTCCAGCGCGGCGGCCGGCGACGTCTCACTGCCGATCGCGACAACGGAGCCGGCTGCGAGTACCGCCGCCATTGCTAAGCCAAGGATTCTGCGCATCTGATTCCTCTACCTACCGGGGTTTCGGGGAGATCTCCGGGCGATCCACCGGGGGGACGTCATGCGTTGAGGCGAGTCCAGCGCTGGTTGGCGCCACCGCCGCAGGACCAGATCTGGAGTTTGACGCCGTTGGCGGTGGAGTAGTTCGGCACGTCAAGGCACTTGTTCGCGCCGACGGCGGTGATGGTGCCGTCTGCGTTGAGGCGCCACTTCTGGTTGTTCTGGCCGTTGCAGTCCCAGATGATCACGGCGGTGCCGTCCGCCGTCCCGGCCCCGTTCACATCCAGACACTTGCCGCCATAGACCCGCAGCTCACCGCTCGCGGTCGCCGTCCACTGCTGGTTGGCCTGACCGTTGCAGTCCCAGATCTGCGCCTGCGCGCCGTTCGCCTGCGAGGCGCCGGAGACATCAAGACACCTGCCCGACCCCACACCCCTGATCGCACCCGCACCAGGGGTTCCGCTCCCCGGCTGGCCGATGCTGCCCGGTACCGACTGAAGCGCCTCGTGCCAGGCGGCGGCCATCTTGTCGTAGCCGCCCGCCGTGGGGTGGATGCCGTCGATCAGGTCGGAGGTGGTCAACTTGCTGTGCATGTCGACCAGGTGGACACGTTTGCCGGTGTTCACCTTGCTCTGGACGATGCCGGGGATCGCCGCGTTGAAGGTGCGGGCGGCCGACTCCTGGCCGGAGTTGGACAGCGGGATGATGGTGGCGACGAAGACGTCCGCGTTGGGCATGGCTGTGGTGATGTGGTCGATCAGCGTGGACACCCGTTGCGGGGCACCGGCCACGTTGTAGTTCTGCAGGACATCGTTGGTGCCGATGTGCAGCAGCACCGCGCGCGGTGTGTACGTACGCAGCCAGCCGGTGATGTTCGCGTCGATCTGGTCGATCCGCCACCCGGGATGGCCCTCATGATCGTGGTCGCCCAGGCTGCCCGGCCCGTTGAACTGCGACCCGACAAGGTCGACCGTGTAGCGGCCGGCGGCCAGGCGCTGCCACAGCCCGATCCGGTATCCGCCGGGCACCTGCGTACCCTCGGTGATCGAGTCGCCCAGCGGCATGACCCGGACCCCGCCGTTGGATTCGGCGCCGACGACACCGGCCCCCGCCACCACCAAGGCCACGGCCATCAGCGCGACGGCGCACCATCGTCCCCACGTACGCGTGCTCAACCCCTCACGGCGGTCAGGGGGCAGGTCGAATCGTGTAGCAATGTATGCGCTGACGTACTTGCGCTCCGGCCCGCCTGTTGTGGACACGGGGACCTCCTTCGGTAAGAATCGGCGACTTGGGATCGTGCTCGGTGGTTGCCGTAACGGACCCACGGTGGGGACGCTCGGGTGCTGCCTGATTCGGCATGCCGGCGGAGGCTCCCGATCTAGTTGTTAGCGCTAACATCGCTTTGGCTCAAACCGGTGCTCCTTCCAGACAGGCCAGCTGAGGTGGTGGTGTGGCGGAGCAAACATGACGCGGGAAGATCCGTCAAGGGCCCGCTCTCGTCCATCGCGGTTCCGCCGCGCGCCGAAGTGGCCTGATCAGAGCTGACCGGGCGCGGTCGCACAGTCGCGGCCGGCGAGGTGATGAAACGTTCATCCGGCGGCCGTGTGGCATGACCAGGACGCACCAGCGCACCGGCCTCCTGAGTGCGACCATCCCATCGAACCGATTCGTCAATGGTCTTGACATGTTTCGTAGCCGTTTCCACACTGAGTCCGCAAGGCGGTGGTGAACGGCAGGAGTCCTCGGCTGTGACGCGTCCGGCGATGGACCGGTCGTGGATCGCGGCTGCCTCCCCTGATGCCTCATGGGAATCGCGCGGCCGGCCAACCGGATTCCCACGGCAGTACATCGCTCTCACATGTCGGGCCCTCTTTCCCGGCGATCGAAGGAGGACACAATGGTTGCCATCGGCGGGGCCCGGCAGGCCTTACCGCGGCGGCGTGGCTGGCGGTCACTGGTCGCCGTCCTCGTGACCGCCGTCCTGGCCGGCTCCATGCTCGCGCTCGGCACCGCACCGGCCTCGGCGGCGAGTGTCGACACCAGCGCCTGGTACGTGCTGGTGAACCGCAACAGCGGCAAGGCCCTGGACGTGTACAACCTGGCCACCAACGACGGGGCGCGCATCGTCCAGTGGGCTCGCAACGACGGCAACCAGCAACAGTGGCAGTTCGTCGACTCCGGCGGCGGTTACTATCGGCTACGCTCCCGCCACTCAGGCAAGGTGCTGGACGTCTACAACTTCTCCACCACCGACGGCGCGGCCATCGTGCAATGGAGCGACCAGAACGGAACCAACCAGCAGTTCCGGCTGGCCGACTCGACCGGAGGCTACGTCCGTCTGCTCAACCGCAACAGCGGAAAGGCGCTGGAGGTCCAGGGCGCTTCCACCGCAGACGGCGGGAACATCGTGCAGTACTCCGACTGGGGCGGGAGCAACCAGCAATGGCAGCTGGTCCGGGTCGGCGGCTCAGGATCGGGTTCCCTGCCCTCCACCTTCCGATGGAGCTCCAGCGGCGTGCTGGCCGGTCCCAAGCCGGACGCAACGCACCCCAGCGCGGCGATCAAGGACTTCTCCGTCATCCGGTACAACAACCAGTGGCACGTCTACGCCACCAACGCCACCGGCAACGGCTGGGGCCTGCTGCAGTTCTCCTTCAGCGACTGGCCGCAGGCCGCCTCGGCGCCCTACGCCTACCTCGACCAGTCGCCGATGGGACCGGGCTACCGGGCCGCGCCGCAGGTGTTCTACTTCGCGCCGCAGAACCTGTGGTACATGGTCTACCAGACCGGCCCGCCCACCTACTCCACCAGCAGCGACCCCACCAACCCTCGCTCATGGTCGGCCCCGCGGACCTTCATCGCCAGCGAGCCGCCCATTGTGACCCAGAACAAGGGCAACGGCACCTGGATCGACTTCTGGACCATCTGCGACACCGCCAACTGCTACCTGTTCTTCAGCGACGACAACGGCCACCTCTACCGGGCGCAGACCAGCCTGGCCAACTTCCCCAACGGCTTCGGCAACACCCAGATCGTCCTGTCCGACAGCCAGTTTGCTCTGTTCGAAGCGTCCAACGTCTACAAGATCGTCGGCGAGAACCGGTACCTGCTCATCGTCGAGGCCATCGGCTCGACCGGCCGACGCTACTTCCGGTCGTGGACCTCCCCCAGTCTCACCGGCTCCTGGACCCCGCTCGCGGCCACCGAGTCCGAGCCGTTCGCCGGCCGTAACAACGTCACCTTCCCGGGCGGCGGCTGGACGCAGGACATCAGCCACGGCGAGCTGGTCCGGGCGAGCAACGACCAGACCCTCACCATCAACCCCTGCAAACTCCAGTACGTCTACCAGGGCATGGACCCGGGCGCCGGCGGCGACTACGGCCGCCTTCCCTGGCGGATGGGCCTGCTCACCCAGACGAACTCACCCTGCTGACCTGCGCGCCCGCGGCCCGCTCAACCTGCACCGCCCCTCCGTGACCAAGGAGTCACATATGGACGCCACACTCCGCAGGCGGCACAGAGGCCTCCGCCGGATCGCCGCCCTCCTTGCCGCAGGCGCACTCGTCGCCGCCCCCGTCGTGACGGCCGCCACGCCGGCCCTGGCCGCGGACCAGGCCATCACCGTCGACTTCTCCGCCGGTGGTGGCTCTCCCACCTACCGCGCCGCCGGATGGATCTACGGCATGACCGAGAACGCGTCGGCGCCGCCGGACCGCTTCTACACCGATGTGAAGTTCCGGTACATGCGCGCCGGCGGGGCGCAGCTCGACAGCCCGGGCGGGTGGGTGTCGGGCAAGTACGACCGCCGATGGAACTCCACCCGCGCCCAGCTGCTGCGCACCCGATCTCTGGGCGGGGAGTTCATCCTGCTCGTCCACGACCTCTGGGGTGCCGACGGCTATCCGATCTCGCGATTCCCCGGCGACAACGGCGACTGGACCGACTACGACAACTTCCTCACCCGCCTGATCAACGACGTGCGGGCGACGGGCGCCACCGTACAGTGGGATCTCTGGAACGAGCCCAACATCACCTTGTTCTGGAACCGCCCTCAGTCCCAGTACTTCGAGCTGTGGCGGCGCGCCTACCAGCGCATCCGGGCCGCGTTCCCGACGCATCTCATCGTCGGGCCGAGCTGCGCGTGCGTGCCCTCGACCACGAACCCGTTCTGGAACCAGTACCTGGACTACGTCAAGGCCAACAACGTGGTCCCCGACATCATCAGCTGGCACTCCCTGCCCGGCGACCCGGTCGCCAACGTGGCGGCGGCCGACACCACGCTGAACGCTCGCGGCATCCCGCATCCGCGCCCGTACCAGATCAACGAATACGGGGCGTCCAACGAGCAGAACCCCGGTGACGGATCCTGGTACATCGCGCGCCTGGAAAGGGCCGGCGCCGACGGCCTGCGCGCCAACTGGGCGGGCGGTGGAAACCTGCACAACGACCTCGGCAACCTGCTCGTCCGCAACTCGGCAGGCGAGTACCAGCCGAAGGGCGAATGGTGGGTCTACCGCTTCTATGGCTCGCAGACCGGCCAGATCGTGTCCGTCACGCCCAGCTCCTCGTACGACGCGTTCGCCACCAAGGCGGCCGGGACGGTCAAGATCCTGGTCGGCGGCGGCAGCACGACCGGCAACATCGCCGTCAACCTGCGGCGCCTGGACACCACAAGCGGCATCGTGCAGAACAACCAGGTAAGAGTCGTCGCCGAGCGCATCCCCTACAACGGCGGCGGCGCCGTCCAGGGCCCGGTCCTCGTCCAGAACTCCGTGGTGACGCTGTCCGGCGACGGCGCGACGGTCAACCTGCCGCACACCGCCATCGACGACACCTACACCCTCACGCTCCTGCCCCCCACGGACCCCGGCCCCGGCCCTGGCGGCGGGTCGACGACGGTGTTGCGGAACGTCAACGCCGGCCGGTGCCTGGAGGTCCCGAACGCGAGCACCGTCAACGGCACCCAGCTCCAGCTCTGGGACTGCGGCGGCGGCACCAACCAGCAGTGGACCCTCACCTCGTCCAGGCAATTGCAGGTGTACGGCAACAAGTGCCTGGACGCCAAGGGGCAGGGCACCGGCAACGGCACCCAGGTGATCATCTGGGACTGCAACGGGCAGGCGAACCAGCAATGGAACGTCAACAGCGACGGCACCATCACCGGCGTGCAGTCCGGCCTTTGCATGGAGGCGAGCAACTTCGGGACCGCGAACGGAACGAAGGTGCAGCTGTGGTCCTGCACCGGCACGACCAGCCAGAAATGGACGAAGAGCTGACGTTCGACCTTGTGAGGAGCGCCGGGTGAACATCGGCGAGATCGCCAGGCGATCGGGCGTGTCCCGCAGCACCGTCTCGTACGCCCTGAGCGGCAAGCGCCCGGTGTCGAAGGAGACCCGGCGGCGCATCCAGGCCGTCATCGACGAGCTCGGCTACCGCCCCAACGCGACCGCCAAGGCGCTCAAGGAGGGCAGGACCCGCACCATCGCCCTGGTCATTCCGCCGGCCAGCCGACGCCTGACCGACGTGCAGCTCGGCTTCGTGGCCAGCGTCGTCGACGCAGCCGGCCGCGCCGACCTGGACGTCCTGCTGTCACCCTCGGGCGGCGAGCACGAGCGTTCCTTCGAGCGCGTCATCGGCGGCAGGCGCGTGGACGGCGACATCCTCATGGAGATCCGGCTGGAGGACGACCGCGTCACCCGCCTGCGGCAGACCGGACTGCCGTTCGTCGTCGGCGTCGCCGCACGGCACCTGGCCGAGAACCTGCACCCTCCGCTCACCGCGGCCGACATGCCCGCCGACGAGCTCGGCTCCCACGCCGTCGAGCTGCTCATCGAGCGCATCGCCGATCCCGCGGCTGCGCACCGCAATCTCCTCCTTGCTCCGCCCATCTCCCTCCGCGGGACCACCGCACCCGCGCGCCCCCCGCGACTTCCTGCTCTCCTGACTAGGGGCGGTGATGATATGCGGCCGGCTGCCCGAATTCGGCTCAGGCGGGTTCGGGGCGGTCGCGAAAGTGCGGCCCTGCCTCGACGGGCAGCCGGGAAAGGATGGGGAGTTCGAACCCTGATCCATCACCTCGACGCGGACCCGTCGGGGGTCGAGCCACATGCGGACACGGAACGATCCGTGTCGCCATCGGCCGGAGATCGTGTGCTTTATGGCGTTGGCTGACAGTTCGGTGGCCAGGAGGCGTAGATTATCGAGGAGATCTTCGTCTTCGGCGGTCTCGGGACATTCGACAACGAGCCACCGAGACGCATAAATCCGCACATCACTAATAATGTCCGGACGACCGGGAAACTTCATCTCGCCTACCATCCGCATGCCAAGCGCTGCCATTTTCACCATCTTTGTCCTATACATCTGCTTTCCTGTATATGCCAGCAAAGACCGCCGCCAGCCTCTGCCATATGAACAGCGGCCTACTATCTGCCGCTAGCCACTTCACAACACTGCTCGCGGCCAGCTACCTTGTGTGCGATAAAAGTCCCAGAGCGGTCCCAGACTTTCGCTGGCACTGAACCAGAAAGCTGGAATGGACCTGGCACAGGGAGCAGTGATGCCACCACTTAAAGAGCTAGACCCAAATGCCAGCCCAACAGCGCGTTTCGGCGCGGAGCTGCGCAAATACCGACTCGCTGCAAATTTGACTCAGGCCCAGCTCGCCGATCGCATCGGCTACAGCAAAAGCCGCATCGGAAACGTGGAGCGCGGTGACGAGAATCCCACGTACGAATTGATCGAGCTCTGCGAAAAGGCGCTCGGCCTGGAGGGAGCGTTGCTCACCCACTGGCCGGCCATCAGCGGCAAGGGGATGCCCAACTGGTTCCAGCAATGGCCACCGATCGAGCGGAAGGCCGACCAACTCATCACCACGGCTCCGTTGATCGTCCCTGGGTTGGTGCAGACGGAGGAGTATGCGCGCGCAATCTTCGAAGGCGAGCCTCACTCCACGCCGCAGCAGGTGGAAGAAGCGGTTCAGGCTCGCATGGAGAGGCAAGCCATTTTCGACAGACCGACTCCTCCGCAGTTCCTTGCTGTGGTGGACGAGGGAATCCTGTACCGTCCGGTTGGAGACAGGTCCGTGACCCTACGACAACTGGAACACCTGATCACCCTGGCCGAGACCGAGTGGTTCACCGTTCAGCTACTCCCGTACGAAGGCCTCTGCACAGCAGTGCTGGTGGGTTCGGCTCTCTTGGCGCAGGAGAACGGAGTGCCGACTGCGGCATACGTCGAATCAGCCCTCCTCGGTCGCGTTGTAGACAAGCCCCACGAGATCAAACGCATCGTGGATCGGCTCGAACGCGTACGCAGCGCGGCGCTTCCCGAGTACTTGTCAGTGCAGCGGATCAAGGAAAGAGTGGCGACGTGGAGCTGAATGAGGTAATCACGAGAGAGATCGCAGACCCGGCCGGATGGATCACCGCGTCCAGTGGCCAGGGCGGTGACTGCCTGGAGGCCAAGCACCTGTCCGACGGCCGCGTCGCCCTGCGCGACACAGAGCAGCCCGACACCCAGCCCTGGGTTCTCCGCCGGGCCGTCTGGGACAAGTTCATCACCGGCGCGAAGAACGGCCTGTTCGACTGACCACGCGGCCCCTGGCGATCTGCACGGGGCCGTCGCGTGTCTTGCCCAGAAACACACACGTGGATCCACTCTGAGGCGCACGCGCGCGCCTCGCGTGGCGGGGCCGACGCCAACCGAGCGAACTCTATGACCGCATCACCCGCGAACACCCGTTCTACGCCGACGCCAGCGAAGACCTCGCCTCACGCGGCGACCTCGCTGACGAACACCCCGTTATCGACCTGTGCGGTGGGACGGGCGTCACCGCAGCCAGCCTCCTGAAGCGCCCTCCCATCACACGGCCGCACTATCCGCCGTGACAACCCTCTCGCATACATCCGGATCCTCAGCTGATCCTCCGGGAAGACCCCCTCCCAATCGTGCTCCAGGGGAACCCATGCCGCAGGCTTGCCGGAGGCCGATACCGGCCTGGCCGGTCACGACGCGTCGTAGCGCAGGCGGGCGGCGGCCACATATGCGCGGTGCTGCTCGGCCCATGCGATGAGCCCGGCGGCCTGAGCCGCGAGCGTCTGCCCGACCGGGGTCAGGGCGTAGTCGACCCGCGGCGGCGAGGTAGGGGTGACGGTGCGTTCCACCAGGCCGTCGCGCTCCAGGCTGCGCAGGGTGAGGGTGAGCATCCGCTGGGAGATGCCCTCGATGGCGCGCTGCAGTTCGGAGTAGCGCTTGGGCCCGCCGCCGAGCAGGTTCATCACCAGCACGCTCCACTTGTCCCCGACGCGGTCGAGAATGTCGCGCAGCTGACAGGTCGGGTGGTCCTCGCTGACCGTCTCACGCACATCGGTGTGCCTTGCGCGGGTCAAAGTGCCTTCTTCCGTCATGGCGGCATTGTGGACGAAGCTCGGTGCACGCACAAGGAGTAACCAGCGCACAGAAAGTGGTGTTGCGATGAGCATCGACTTGACCGATCCTCCGCCCCGATCCGGACCACGCCCGCGGACCACGGGCCTGGAGATCCCGCATGACCAGCTCGACCAGTTCTCCCCACCTCACATCAGGGCCGCCTTGGTTGCGCGGGCGCAGGCGCTGGCCGGCGTGTTCACCGGCCCCAGCCAGGTGTCCGAGCCCGCCTCGCTGGCGCTGAGGCTGCACGAGGCCGCCGGGCCGTGGGCGGCGTTCCTGCACCCCAGCCGTGACGAATTCGGGCACATCCACCGCTCGGGTTTCCTCCATCTCACCGTGCCCGAGCCGCTGATGGCGCCGCTGGAGCGGGCAGGGTGGACCGAGCCGCATCCGATCAGCCGGCGCCCCGAGTGGCCCGACACGATCGTGATGCTTTATGCCCCCCGCGACGAGGCTGAACTGGCCGTCGCCCTTGCCGTCCTGCGCGCCTCCTGGCGGCAGGCCGCCGCATCGTCTGCTACGGAAATGGAGTGATCATCATGCGTGCCATGGCTTTCACCGACTTCGGCGCCGACTTGGTGGCCGCCGACCTGCCCGTGCCCGAGCCCGGTCCGGGCGAGGTGCTGGTCCGGGTGCTGGCCTCCTCGGTCAACGGCTTCGACCTCGGCGTGCTGGGCGGCTATCTCAAGGGCATGTACGAGTACGAGTTCCCGGTCGTGCTCGGCAAGGACTTCGCCGGCACCGTGGCGGACGTCGGTGAGGGGGTGACCCGGTGGACGCCGGGTGAGGACGTGTTCGGCGTGGTCATGCGCCCGACCCTGGGCCAGGGCGGCTTCGCCGAGTACGTGGTGGTGAGCGAGCAGTACGGCCTGGCCAAGATCCCCGACGGGCTCGGCCACACCCGCGTGGGCGTGCTGGGCCTGGCCGGGACCGCAGCGCTCAACGCCGTTGACGCCGTCGCCCCGGCATCGGGGGAGACCGTCCTGATCTCGGGGGCGACCGGTGGGGTGGGCGCGTTCGCCATCCAATTGGCCGCCGCGCGCGGTGCCCGAGTGATCGCCACCGCCCGGCCCGGAGCCGAGGCCGCCTTCGTCACCGGCCTGGGGGCCGCGTGGGCCGTCGACCACACCGACCTGCGCGCGCAGGTACGCGCCATCACGCCCGGCGGGGTGGACTCCGCGCTGCACCTGGCGGGCGACGGCTCGGCCGTGGCCGCCCTGCTGGCCGACGGCGGGCGGCTGGCCTCCACCCTGCACTACACCCCTGACGAGCCCGGCCGGGACATCAAGGCCACAGCGGTGATGGCCGACCCGAACCCGGCCACCCTGGCCCGGCTCGCCGCCGATACGGCCGAAGGACGCCTGCGGGTGCCGGTGGCCCGCTCGTACTCGCTGGCCGAGGCAGCGCGCGCGATCGGCGACTTCGCCGCGGGAACGGTCGGCAAGCTCGCCGTCACGATCTAGAAGACGTCGGCAGTGACAGGAGCACCCTCCGGCCCGGCCACACCGTTTCGTGCAGAGCCGCCCTCGGCTGTGCACGTCTATTCGTACCTAGCTCTGCACGACCAGGGGTACGCCGACAGGTGTCCGCACTCCTTCATGAAAGCGATGAGGGCAGCGAGGACAGCGGGGTCGCGGCTGCGGAGAAACTCGTCCAGTTGGCAGAGGAGCTCGGCGAGTGCATCACATGATGGTGTGGCCTGAGCCGTCTGGTCCGAGGTCACTGCGTTGGGCACTGATCTCGCCGAAGGCGTGCTTGAGGGCGTCCTCGCCGTTGAGGGCGCGGTCCTTCCACGACGCCTCGACCTGGGCCTTCCGCTGGGCCTGGTCATGTTGGCGGGTTCTGTCCGTGTCGGCGGCGGCCTCGGCGACCAGCTGGCGGGCTGCTCGTTTTGATAGAGGAAGGTCCGCGAGACCCCGGCCCGGCGGGCGACGGCCGCGTGCTCGCGCTGCATCTCACGCAGCGCCCGACGCGTCGCTGCCGGGCCTGTACCAGATCAACCGCAACGGCCACCCCGACCACGACATGGCGTCGCCGCTCGGCAGCATGCCGGCCCAGCTCCAGCAGCGCTACCAAGTGGCTGACCCGGATCTTGACACCATTGCGCGGCTGACGTCCACGCGGAGGTCGTGATGGGCGAGGTGCTGAACGACGACGCCGGAGAGAGGCGTAACCGGCGGCGCTCTGGGCTTGGCCGTCTGGTTGTCGCCCAAGCAGGAACGCGGCATCGCCGAGGCCAAGGCCCGGCTGAACATCTGGCACGGCGCGATCGGGTCGGAGAAGACGATCGCGTCGCTGTTCCGGTGGCCCCAGCCACTGGCTGAAGCGCGACTTCCTCGACCGGGCCGGCGAGCTCGACCTGCGGTACTGGGACTTCCGCCTCGACAACAACCACGCCTTAGACCCGGCGTACAGCCGTTCGCGCTCATCGTGGACCAGGCCAGCTCGCCTGACGAGGACGGCGGCTGGTCGATGCCCGCGCCGGCGGTGTGGGCCGAGCAGATCGGGGCCCGCGGCGTGTGGGTGACAGGGCAGACTGTGGAGATCGTGGAGCCGCACCTGTGTCCCCGACGCTGATCGCGCAGCGGCTCGACCACAACAGTGCTCAGGCGGTCAGCGCGGACATCGCCGCCGCGCTCAAGCGGGCCGCCAAAGCGGAGGGCCTGGCCGCCGAGCACCTGCTGCATCAGGAGATCGGCTGCCTGGACCGGATGATGGCGGCTCTGTGGACCAGTTCGGGTCGACGGCCGGCCAACATGGCCACCGACGCGCTACGCGGGGTCAACTTCGGCCTCGCCAGCACCACTCCCGAAGACCATCGGGAGCTCAGTGACGTGCTCACCCGGCTCCGCCTCGCCGGGGGCAACTCCGACGCCCCCGTTGAAAGCGCCACATTCGCGATTCACATTCTGAGTACTTGCCGTAACCGCCGGTATACGTGATGCTTACTGACCTCTTGAGCTAATCGGCGGAAAACTCCCAGAACGCGTCACTCGTGCGGTCGAATCACGCTGACGTGGCGAAGGGAGCGGCAACCAGAGAGGTAGTACGTCCCCGTGAGTCATGGCACGTGGTCCCAGCAGCCCACCGAAACACTAGCGTCGACCCCCATAGAACCGCTGCTGACCAGGGACTACGACGCCGATCCCGCACTCGTGCACGAACGCCTGCGCGGCAGGTACGGACCGGTCGCCCCGGTCGATCTCCTCGGGGTGCCGGTCTGGTTCGTCCTCGGCTATGAGGACGTGCTGCACGTCCTGCAGAACGCGGGCGGCATCTGGAGCAAGGACGTGGAGCGGTGGCACGCCTACATGGAGGGCCGGATACCGGCGGACTGGCCACTGCTCCCCGTCTTCCAGCTCAAGAGCTCGACATTCCAGGAAGGCGCCGCGCAGCACGAGTTGCGGGCCGCGTGGACCAGCGCGCTCATGCCGTTCCAGGACCTGTCCCAAGCGCAGGCGAAGAAGTTGGAACAGGCCATCGTGCGCTACGCCGACGAACTCCTCGACGTGCTGACGGAAGGCGGCTCCACGGGATGGGCGGACCTGGCCGCGCAATACGCGCGGCCGCTCCCGCTGATGGTCGCCAATCGCCTGCTCGGCTTCCCCGCGGCGCGCGGCGAGGACGTGATGATGGACATCTGGCGGATGGTCGACGCCGGGCCCGACGCGCCCGCGGCGTTCGAGCGTCTGTACGCCGCCATGAGGGAGCTTGCGGCCACCAAGCGGGAGCATCCCGGAGACGACCTGCCCTCCTACATGATCCAGGCCAAGCCGGACTTCACCCTGGACGAGCTGGCCCGCGAGCTCCTCATGCTGCCCGGCTTTCTGGACTTCATCACCAGCCTCGTCTGCAACGTGGTCGTCGAGGTCATCTCCAACCCGGATGTGCGGGAGAGCCTGTCGGTGGGATCCATCGACGAGACGGTGAATCGGGTCGCCCTGCTCAATCCGCCGATGGCCAACCTGAGCTTCCGGTTCCCGCTCACGGACGTGAAGCTGGGCAACTACACGATCGCCGCCGGCGATCCGGTGATGCTCTCCGTCGCGGGCGCCCACTCCGACCCGCGGTTCGCCGGGGCGATCGATCGGCAGGCCATCCGCAGCACCCGCGCGCACGTGGCTTGGGGAGCGGGTCCGCACAGCTGCCTGGGCCAGCGGCTGGCGACCCAGATCACCATCATCGCCGTGCGCCGGCTCTTCAACCGGCTCTCCAAGATCAAGCTCGCGCTTCCGGCTGATCAGCTGCCCTGGCGCCCGTCCCCGTTCGCGCGAGCGCTGCGGTCCCTGCCCGTCCAGTACCAACTCGCCGGCGACCACGTCCCCGCGCCTACCGCCGGTCCTGCCGACGCGCAGCCGTCCCGAACGGATGAGGCCGCCGGACGACCGGCCCCCCGTTCCTCCCCACTGTGGAATTTCCTGCGCGGGCTGCGTCGCCCACGATGAGGAACGGCGCCCGCCTGGTGACCCTCGCGAGGACGGTCTGAGGCGGACACCGGTCGTCGGCTCTCGCGGCCGGGTCCCGTCAGGCGCGGGTCCCGGTCGCGAATCGCACCGTACGGGGGAGCACGAACGTCTCGTACGCCAGGGCATCTTCCAGGGCCGCCCTGGCCTCCGGGTGCAGGTATTCGGGGATGGTCTCCAGGGAGGCGCGGCGGGCGGCCGACCACAGCCAGTCCCATACCTGTCCGGCCTCCACGATCACCTCGAACACCACGTCCTCACAGCGGACCCCGTCCAGGCCGCCCTCCGTGAGCAGCTCGGTCAGTTCCTCGGCCGTGCTGAGGGTGCGGTGGAAGGGGGCGGTGCCCGCGGCTGTGGTGTACGGGGCCAGGGCCCGTGCCACCACGCCCAGCAGCTCGATCTCGGCCGGGCTCGCCTGGGCCAGCAGGCTGGCGGCCAGCCGTCCGCCGGGCCGCAGCAGGCCGGTCATGGAACGTACGGCGGCCAGCGGGTCGGGCAGGAAGTACAGCATCATCCCGGCCAGCACGACGTCGAACCGCTCGCCGGGCAGGAGTTCCTCGGCCCGTTCCGCGTCGCCCTGGAGGACCGTGGCGTGCGTCAGGGCGTGCCGTTCGATCTCGGCGGCGGTGGCGGCGACCATCCCCGGCGCGAGGTCCAGCCCGACCACCCGGCCCGTGGGCCCGACCGCCCCGGCCGCCGGGACGAGTGAGGCGCCGGTGCCGCATCCGGCATCCAGCACCCGGTCACCCGGCTCCGGGGCGGCCTGCCGTACCAGCTCGGCGGCCACCGGGCCGAAGAACGGCACACCGACCTGTTCGTAGGTGCCGGACGCGCGGTCGAACACACCGGCCATGTACTGCTTGGCATCCAAGGCGTCTCCTTGCGACAGAGGGGGGTTTGTGCGGAAAGGTGACTCGTGGGGGCTGGCTGTGATGGGGAACGGCAGGCGCGTGACACCAGCCGGGTGGCCCGGCACACGACGATGCCAAGCCACCCAGCCTCGGAGCGTCAGACGCTGGATGGTCCCGTCGGGTCGAAGCGGATCCGGAAGGTGGCGGCACGGGCGTGGAGCTCGTACTGCGGCAGGGTGGCCGGTCCGCACGACGCGGTGCCCACGCCGTGCTGGGCGAGGTCCAGGTTGACGTGCACCCGGTCGCCCGGCTTCAGGTCGGGCCGGTGGCGGGCCGCCTCCAGTTCCGCGGTGGTCCAGCGGCGGGCGGTGAGGCCGAAGACGGGGTCGCCGGTCACCCTGAGACCCCCCGACGAGCTGGTCAGCTCGGCCCAGCGGACATCCGCCCGGTGCCCGTTCTCCTGCGGGTAGACGTACGGTGTCTGCAGGTCCTCCACGGTGGCGGACCAGCGGCCGACCCTGGCGGCCATACCGGTGTCGGGGTACGCCTCGCCGGGGCCCCTGCCGAACCACGTGACGTCGCCGAACGCCGCGGGCAGCGCCATGACCACGCCGAGTCTCGGGAGCGGTTCGGTCCAGTCGCCGTCCGGCTCGACGTCCACCGTCAGCTCCAGCCCACCGCCTGTCGCGACCCATCGGTAGACGACGTGCAGACCGAGGTCGGTGGCCGCCGGTGCGACCCTGGCGCGTACGGTCAGCCCCTCGCCGGTCTCTATGGCGTCCACCCGGTGGGTGAGCCGGTGCAGGCCGAGGTGCCGCCACCGGTCCGCCAGCCCGCCGTAGGTGTCGTTGTCGATCGGCGCCCGCCAGAGATCCAGCCGCGGCCCCTCGACCTCGATCCCGAACAGGCGGGTGAGCCGCCCAGTAGCGGGGTCGAAGTCCAAGCCCGCCGAAGCTCCGGAGCCCGAGTCCGCCACAGCACTGAGGACCCGGTCCGCCGTAGCCCCCGCGCCTCCGGCCTCGGTTGCCGGGCGAGCCTGCTCCTGGGCGTCTGACCCCAGATTGTCCCCGGCATCAGGCGGGGTGCCGGGTGACAGGCGGGTCTGGCCCCAGGCCACCTCGTGGCCCGCGTCGGCCCACGGCTGGTCGGCGGCGAGCACCGCCCGTACCGTCAGCCACCGCTCCCCCTCCCCAGCAGGCAGGTCGGGCAGCTTGACCTCACCCCCCGCCGCGGGCACCTCGAGAGGGAACTCGGTGACCGGCACCCCTTCCTCCTCGACCACCGCGACGAACCCCAGATGCGACAGATCGCGGTACCCGTGGTGGTTCGCCACCCGCACGACCTGGTCCGCGAACTCGAACCGGACCGGCTCGAACACCTTCTTCAGGTCCAGCAGCCCCGGCGAGGGCGTCCGGTCGGGGAACACCAGCCCGTCGATCACGAAGTTCCCGTCGTGCACCGGCTCGCCGTAGTCGCCGCCGTACGCGTACTCGAACGTCGGGTGCGCCAGCCCGTGATCGATCCACTCCCAGATGAACCCGCCGGCCAGCCGCGGATACCGCTCGAACAGCTCCTGGTAGTCGGCCAGTCCGCCGGGCCCGTTGCCCATCGCGTGGGCGTACTCGCACTGCAGGAACGGCATGGCGCGCCGTCGCGCGTCCAGTTCGGGGTCGGGCAGCGGCTCCTCGACCCCCTGCCCGATGGCCTCCACCTCCGTGTGTGAGGCGTACATCCGCGAGTACACGTCGGTGACGGCGCACGAGCGGTCGCCCTCGTAGTGGATCGGCCGCGACGGGTCGCGCTGACGGGTCCAGTCGGCCATGACGGCCAGGTTGCGACCGACTCCGGCCTCGTTGCCTAGGGACCACATGATGACGCTCGGGTGGTTCTTGTCCCGTTCGACCATGCGGCGCATCCGGTCCAGCAACGCCTCGGCCCAGCGCGGGTCGTCCGTGGGGTTGCCGCGCCAGCCGACCTCGCCGAAGCCGTGCGTCTCCAGGTCGCACTCGTCGATCACCCACAGACCCAGCTCGTCGCAGAGGTCGAGGAAGTCGGGGTGCGGCGGGTAGTGGCTGGTCCTGACCGCGTTGACGTTGTGGCGCTTCATCAGCAGGATGTCGGCGCGCATGGTCTCGTACGGTACGGCGCGGCCGTGCTCGGGGTGGAACTCATGCCGGTTCACGCCCTTGAGCAGCAGGGGACGGCCGTTGGCCAGCAGCACCCCGTCCTCGATGGAGATCGTCCGGAACCCGACGCGCACCCGTACGGACTCGCCGGGCAGCGTGACCACGGCCTCGTACAGGCGGGGCGTTTCGGCCGTCCACGGCTCGGCGTCGACGGTGATCTCGGTGCCGGGCGCCAGGTCGGCGATGCCGAGCTCCGCGATGGCGAGCCGTCCGGGGCCGTCGAAGCTCAGCGTGCCGCGACCGTCGGCATAGGAGGCGTGGACGAAGACGTCGGCGGCCGAACGGGTCAGCGACACGTCCCGGAAGATGCCGGGCAGCCACCACATGTCCTGGTCTTCCAGGTAGGAGGCGGCCGACCACTGGTGCACGCGGACGGCGAGCACGTTGCGGCCCGGCACCAGCCACGGTCCGGCGTCGAACTCGACCGGCAGGCGGCTGCCGGTCGAGAAGCCCAGCTCGTGGCCGTTCAGCCAGACCCTGGCGAAGGACTCGACGCCCTCGAACCGCAGGCGCCCGCCGGTCCAGCCCTCGGGCAGGTCGAAGGCGCGGCGGTGGTCGCCGGTCGGGTTCTCGTTCGGCACGTGCGGCGGGTCGACGGGGAAGGGGTAGACGACGTTGGTGTAGGCGGGCGAGCCGTGCCCGTGCAGCTGCCAGTGCGACGGCACCGGCAGGGAGTCCCAGGCCGAGTCGTCGTAGCCGGGGTCGGCGAAGTCGTCGGGCAGGTTCGCGCCCGGCGAGAGGCGGAAGCGCCAGTCGCCGTTCAGGTCGAGGGTAGGGGCGTCAGAACGGAGTGCGGCCCTGGGGTCGAGGTGACCCGAACCAGGGGCGAAATTTTCGAGATCCATCGTCGTTGAGCCTAGAGGTTCTGGGCGGTTTCGTCAGCGATGAGTTTCGTGTCCGTACCGGCGCATTCGGTGTGCCTCCCTGCGCTCCTGCCGAAGCTCGCGGACGGTCCTGGCCACGAACCGCAGCAGGGCCGGGCGATCGGTGCCGGGACGCAGCAGCGCTCGGGCCGTCCAACCGGCCAGGCGCGGCGTGGTGAGCGCTTCGGACGGGCGGATGATCCTGGAGTAGACGTCGAGGAAGCGGGTCATCAGGGCGGGGCCGGCGCGGAGGGCGCGGTGCATCTCGACGTCGAGCGGGCCGACCGGGTCCGCGCGGCCGGTGCGGTCGGTCCAGTAGAACGCCTCCAGGCACTCCCGGTCCCGCCGCCGCTCCCCCTCCGCGAGCACCGCGTCCACCTCGCCTGCGGAAAGATCTGTGTCGGCGAGCGACTCCCCCATGAGGCGGCCGAAGCGGAGGGCGTCGCGGATGCCCTGGGCGGTGACCGGGTCCTTGAAGTGCCCGGCGTCGCCCACCAGTGCCCATCCCGGCCCCGCCGACACCCGGAAGTACGACTCCAGCCCCGCCGCGCCGAACACCCGGGAGCGCCGCGCGCACCCCCGCAATCGCTCCGCCAGACCCGGCAACAGCTCATCGATCGTCCTGTCGTACTCCTTCTCGGGATATTTCCGGAAATCGGGCGCGCGGGCGTCCGGCGGCATGAGCAGCACCAGTGTCAGCTCGCCGTCGCACGGAAAGGCCGTCCCCAGCTCCGCCCCCTGCCGCCACTGCGAGGCGACCGCCCGCAGCGACTCGTGCGGATCAGCGAAGTAGGCGTAGTAGCAGGCCCGACCGTCCCTCCGCCTCAGGTACGGATCGGCCGCCCCGGCGAGGCGGGCCACCGTGGACCGCCGTCCGTCGGCCCCTACGACGACCGGCGCGCGCAGCGCGTAGGAGCGCCCGCCACGCTCGTTCACCTCGACCCCGGCGACCCGCCCCTCGGACCAGAGCAGCCCGGTCACCCGGCATCCCTCACGCACCTCCGCCCCCTCCGCCCGGGCGGTCTCCACGAGCGCCAGGTCCAGCCCGGCGCGCCGGACGCACATCGCGTACGAGATCCCGTCGACGGCGCTGTACCCGCCGACGGCCCGCACGCCGGGGATCTCGACGGAGGCCAGCGGCAGCCGGGGCGCGCCCAGCGCCGCCACCCGGTCGAGCGCGCCGAGCCGGGCGAGCTCGGCCAGGCCGCCCGGCCACATGAGGTGGGTGGAGATCGTCGGCGAGGGGAAGCGCGCGGAGTCGACCGCGATGACCCTGCGACCCGCCCGGGCCAGGGCGATGGCGGCGGCCGACCCCGCACAGCGGGCGCCGACGATCACCACATCGGCGTCCGCCCCGCCCGCCGGGTGCCGCGGATGTCCGTCCGTCATGGCCGCCGGGTGCCGCGGATGCCCCTCCGTCATGGCCATCGGGCGTCGCGGATGGCCCTCCGTCATGGCCATCGGGTGTCGCGGATGTCCCACTTGTTGGGCAGGCCGAGCCGGTACCGCAGCTTGTCCTCGGCCTTGTCCAGCTCGAACAGCGGCGAGCGGTAGAGCTGGTGCACCGAGCACCGCGCCGCGCTGGACCCGGCGGCGTCCAGCAGGGCGTTGACCGCCTGGCGAGCCCCCTGGTTCGCGCCTTCCATGGTGGTGACGTTGATCGGCGTGCGGACCCAGTCCCCGGCCAGGAACAGGTTCGGGATGGCGGTCTTGGAGTCGGGCCGGTCGCTCCAGGAGCCGGGGTGCTGGATGAACAGCGGCTCGTCGTTCGTGCCGCTCTGGATCGCCGGGTCGAGGAACCAGGAGTGGAGCAGGTCGTCGGTGACCTCGGGAATGTGGGCCTTGATCTCGCTCCAGGTCTCGGTGGCGATCTCCTGCGGCGTGCAGTCCTTGGCCTGCCTGCCGTTGAACGTGCCCGGCGTGAACCAGTCGGAGATGATCGTGGACAGGCAGTCCTTGACGGTGCCGTCGCCGTAGGTCGAGAAGTCGCGGTTCCAGAACTGGGCCTGGCTGATCGAGGTGACGGCCCAGGCGGAGTCGACGTAGTTGACGTGACCGGGGGTCAGCGGTAACTCCTTCTTGAGGTAGAACATCAGGCCGTTCATCCAGTCCTGCCGCAGCCGGGCGATCCCGGCCAGCCGGGGGTCGGCGGCGACCAGCGCGGGCGTGATGAGCCGGGTGGCGCGCTCCGACGGCATGGCGACGATGAACCAGTCGGCGCTGATCGTCCCCGAGGCCCCGGCCGTCGCCCCGGTGATCCGCCCGCCGGACAGGGTGAGGCCGTCCACGGTCCAGCCGACGTTGAACTGGACGCCCTTCGAGCGGAGGTAGGCCACCCACGGGTCGATCCACATCTCGCTGGTGGCGCCGTCGAGCACCCGGTCGATCGAGCCGCCGGGCTCGTTGCCGAGGCCGAGGGCGCTCCACAGCGTCGCCTCGCCGACCAGGCCGATCGAGTGGGTGCTGGCGTCCTTGGACTTGGTGGCCGCGAGGTTGCGTACGGTGCCGTCGGCGACGATCTTGTTGTACTCGTCGGAGAACCAGTCGGCCCGGATGAAGTCGGCCCAGGTGATGCGGTCCCACTGGCCGAGACGCCGTTCGTCGCTGCTGGTGGCGTACACGGCGATCTTCTGCGCGAAGAACGACGCCTCGGTCAGCGAGATCTTGTAGAGGCTCTGCAGACCGGAGATCAGGGTCGCGATGAGGCTGCTGAGCGAGTAGATGCTGGGGTTGGTCGGCAGGGGGAAGGGGAAGGGCGCGGTCAGGTCGGGGCGGTCCTGGCGGGACATCAGGTAGGAGGTGGCGCGGGTCAGGTTGCCCCAGCAGCCCTGCGCGTTACCGGGGAACGGCGTGCGCCGCATCGTGTCGGTGAGGTCGAAGTAGAAGCCGGGGAAGAAGCGGAAGCCGTGCTCGCCGGGTAACCCGCCGGGCGCCTCGATGCTGCGGGCCTTGCCGCCCAGGGCCTTGCGCTCGTACACGGTGACCTCGAAGCCGCGTTCGATCAGCTCGTGGGCGGCCGACAGCCCGGCCACACCGCCGCCCAGGACGGCCACCCGCTTTCCCGGCGCCTGCGCGGCGCCCAGGACGCCGACGGTCGCGGCCGCTGCGGTGATCTTGAAGAAGTCTCTGCGCGTCCCCTCACTCATGTCGCCTCCAAGGCGTGAGGTGGCTTTGCAGAGATTCGTAACACGTTGTTGGCGCTCCGCCAATAGAGATTGGCGACGCGCCAACCGGGAAAAAATCCGGCGTGGAACGGATGGACCCCGACGACCGCCGGCAGCAGATCCTGGACCGCGCGCGGACGATGTTCCGCGAGCGTCCCTACGGGGAGGTGTCCAACACCGAGATCGCGGCCGCGGCCGGGGTCAGCCGGGGGCTGCTCAACCACTACTTCGGCACCAAGCGCGAGCTCTATCTGGCGGCGGTGGCCGAGCTGCTGAGCGTGCCGCCGGTGCCGGTGCCCGAGTACGTCGAGGGCGCGAGTGTGCGCGATCGGGTCTGCGAGAGCGTCCACGGCTGGCTGGAGCTGCTCGAACGCAACCAGGAGACCTGGCTGGCCGCTCTCGGCACGGGCGGCGACCCCGAGCTGGAGCAGATCGTCGACGAGGCCAGGGAGCGGGTCGTGGACCACATCATCGAGGTGGTCGGCCTCGGACCGGTGGCCCGGTCACGGCCGGAGGTGCGCGGGATGCTGCGCGGGTTCAGCGGCATGGCGGAGGCCACCTCGTCGGAGTGGCTCAGGCGCGGGCGGCTGACCCGGCATCAGGTGCACGTGTTCCTGGAGGAGGCGCTGGTCGGGCTGCTCGTCGACATCATTCCGCGAGTGCTGGACGACCCCCCGCCGTGAGATATCCGGCCAGCAGCGCCTCGGCCGTGGCCCCCACGGCGTCCTCGCGGGGCAGGAAGTCCGGGCTGTGCAGTCCGGCGCCGGTGTCGACCCCGACGAACATCATCAGCGACGGCATCACCGACGCGTAGGCCGCGAAGTCGTCCGCGCCGCACGAGCGCAGCTCCTCGGTGACCGTCCATCCCCGGTGCCGCAACAGGTCTCCGCTCTGTACGGCCAGCGCCTCGTCATTGGCGAGCACCGGCTCGCCCAGCAGCACGCGTACCTCGCCGTGGCAACCGTGCGCCCTGGCCACGTCCTCGGCCACCTGGGTGAACCGGTCGTGCAGGCCGCGGCGCCACGGCTCGGACATGGTCCGCAGCGTCCCCCTGGCCACGGCCTCGCCGGGGATGGCGTTCGGCGCCGTGCCGGCGTTGACCATGCCGAACGTGACCACGGTGGGCACCATGGGGTCGGCCGACCGGCTGACCAGCTGCTGGGCGGCCACGATGATCTGGGACATGGCGACGACCGGGTCACGGGCCAGGTGGGGGTAGGCGGCGTGACCCTCGGCACCTCTGACGGTCAGCTCGAACTCGTCGGCCGAGGCGTTGACGGCACCCGGTGTGCAGGACACCACGCCGGAGGCGAGCACGGGCTGGACGTGCGC
Source organism: Nonomuraea sp. NPDC049141 (assembly GCF_040648415.1). NCBI lineage: Bacteria > Bacillati > Actinomycetota > Actinomycetes > Streptosporangiales > Streptosporangiaceae > Nonomuraea > Nonomuraea sp. NPDC049141. Next base: position 256,625 of record NZ_JBEZDR010000013.1, on the reverse strand, counting down.
GCCGATCATGGCGCGTACCTGGTGACGGTCGAGCACGCCGGACTCGACCACGTCGAAGGCGCCGGAGGGGTAGGTCTCCTCGCGCGGCTGCAGCACCACGACCAGCGGCGCGACCGCGTCCCAGCTCCAGGAGTCCGTCCGCTCGGGGGAATCCACGCCCTCCTCCACCGTGGCGCGGACCTTCGACACCGCGCGGGCCAGGGCGACGACGGCGGCCAGGTGCACGTCGTGGCCGCAGGCGTGCATGGCGCCGTTGGTGGCGGCCCATCGGACGCGGGTGCGCTCGGCGATCGGCAGCGCGTCGAGCTCCCCGCGTACGCCGACCGCGGGACCGGGGCCGCCGATCCTGATCACGGCGCCAGTGCCGGCCACGTACTCCACGAGGCCGCCCGGCAGCGCGTCAAGCACTCGTCTGAGCGCCGGCCCCTCCTTTCCCGACAGGCACGGCTGCGCGTGCAGCTCCCGCCTGAGCTTCGCGGCCGCGGGCAGCTCGGCCCGCAGCGCCTCGCGCAACAGTTCCCCCGGACTCACTCACGTACTCCCCTCGTCACTCCTGTTCCCCCGCTGCCCATTCCGGCGCCGTCCTCACGTTCCCCGGCCCAGGTCGTACACGCGGCGGGCGTTCTCGGCCCCCACCATGGTCGCCACCCGCACCGCCTGCGCGGCCGACCACTCGCCGTCGGCCACGAGGCCGCCGAGCACCCGTCCCATCGCCCGCCGCCACAGCTCGGCCCCGAGATGGTGCAGCTCGGCGGGCCCCCAGGCGTCGGAGGAGAACAGGATCTTGGCGAACGGCGCCAGCTCCAGGCTCTCCGCCACCAGCTCGGCGCTGCGCGCGCCGGTGTAGGTGACGCCCAGGCCCACGTCGAAGTACACGTTCGGATAGGCCTGGGCGAGGAACCCGGCCTGCCGCTGGTACGGGTAGCAGTGCAGCAACAGCAGCGGCACCCCCGTCGGCTCCGCCAGCTCGATCAGCCCGCGCAGCAGCAGCGGGTCGGACCGGCGCAGGTCCACGTCGGGATCGCCGAAGCCGGTGTGGAACTGCAGGGGCAGCCCGAGCTCCAGACCGGTCCAGATGATGTGGCGCAGCAGCACCGGGTCCCGGAGCCGGCCGCCCTCCGCCAGCCATCGGCCCGCCGCCTCGGTCACCTCGTCCGGGCCGGGCGGCGCGGGGTCGAAGTCGAGGCCGTGCCGGTAGGCGGCGATGCTCTTGAGGCCGCGGGCGGTGCGGGTGCGTTCGTGGAGCGCCTCGGCGAACCGTCCGGCGAACCCGGTCGCGTCACCGCCCGCGACCTGCTCGGCGACCGACTCCAGGCGGACGATCTCGTCGGCGGGCCGGCCGCTGGCCTCGGCCATGCCCGCCGGGCTGAGGATCTCCTCGCCCCGGTAGCCGGTCTCGACGAGGAAGTGACCCACCCCGCCGGCCGCCAGCAGCCGCCTGTTGACCTCGGCCGCGCCCAGCCTGACCCGCCTGGCCAGGTATTCCTCGGGCGTGGCGTACGGGTCGAGGCCGAGCACGGGCGCGCAGTGGCGCAGGATCGCGTGGCCGACCTGGGAGTCGAACTGGGTCATCCAGGACGGCACCGGCCGGTCCGACTCGGTGATCAGCTCTTCGAACGCGGTGCGCGTCAGGTCGCGGGCGGTGGCTCCATGCACATGGTGGTCGACCAGGGCGAGCCGTTCGATGGTCTCCACGAGGTCGGTCATGACCCCATTGTGGGGGTCACCCTTCTGAGGTGACCCCCACCCCTGAGGTCAGGCGGCGGCGTTGGCCGTCAGCGCGACCGTCGCCTGGCGGGTGACACCGCTGACCGTCAGCGCGACCGTCACCTGCCCCTTCCGCAGCGCCGTGAGCGTCCCCGTCGCGGGGTCGAGCACGGCGACGTCCCAGGGCTTGGCGCTCTGCCGCGACCCGATGTGCAGGTTCGGCGAGCCCGACCACGCCACGGACACCGGGTAGGCGGCGGGCACCACCCGGGTGCCCTGCGTGAGCGTGGCCGTCACGGCCGCCGCCTTGCCGACCTGCACGCTCTCGGGGGCCGTGAGCGCGAGGTCGTCCACGTGCGGCCGTACCTGGGCGCCGAGCCAGTCGGGCGCGTCGGCGAACCAGTTGCGCCTGACGTGCTCGGCCTCCTTGGCGGTCACCGGGTCGACGCCCCACAGCGACCAGCCGGTGAAGCCGCCGTCGTCGGCCGCGGTGGCCGGGTTCTTGCCGGAGTTGCCGTTGATGAAGTACGGCACCGCGTCGACGTGCGAGGCGTTGAACGTGCCGACGTGGGCCCCGATGTAGGCGGCGCCCTTGCCGGTGCTCCGCTGGAAGTCGGCCAGCCAGCCCTCGACCAGCGCGGCCTCCTTGCGGTCGCCGAGCTGGCTGCCCTTGCCGGGCGTGGGGTCGCGCGGCGGCACGTGGAACAGCACCGCCACCGAGCCGACGGACGCGTCACGGGCCGCCGCGTCGAGCTGGGCACGGAGCAGGGCGACCTGGTCGAAGCCGCCGCCCCGGAGGTTCAGCCGCGAGGTGTCGAGCGTGACGAACCGCGTGCCCTTGTGGTCGAACGTCTGGTACGTGTCGCCGAAGACGGCCTTGAAGTTGTCGATCTTGCCGCCCATCACCTCGTGATTGCCCGGGATGTAGTGGTAGGGCAGCGTCCCGCCGAGCTCCTCGTCGAGGATCTTCTTGGCCAGCGCGAAGTCCTCGGGTGACGCCTCGTCCACCAGGTCACCGTTGATCAGCAGGAAGTCCGGCTTGGCGGCCTTGATCTCCCGCAGCGTACGGCGGGCGTTCTTGACGATGTCGCTGTCCGGGTCGCGGGCGACGAACTGGGCGTCCGACATGACGGCGAACCGCCACGGCATCTTCGCCACGTCGGGCTTGACGACGGGGTCGGCGACCTTCTGCGCGGGCGGAGCCGTCACCGACGGCGGCACCTTGGCCACCAGCCCGTCGATGAGGATGTCGTTGGTGTACTTCTGGTCGGCCTTGGTCTCGGCCACGTAGAAGCGCCGCAGCTTGAGCGGGTAGCTGATGCCGGGCGGCACGGCGAACTCGACGTACTTCCAGCCGGTCCAGGTCATGTACGGGCCGCGCAGGATCTGCGACTGCCCCTGGCCGTCGTAGAACTCCAGGCTGGGCCACTCGCCCTTGCCGGTGGAGTTGATCCACAAGCCGAACGCCTGCGGCTGCCCCGCCACCACGATCTGCTGCGGCGGGCTGGCGTAGGCGGCGCGGGTCGCGGTGGACTGGGTGAAGTCGTACGACAGCTTGAGCCCGCCCCCGCTCTGGCCGGGCGCGGCCGACAGCGAGCCGGTGGCCCGGGCGGCGGCGAAGCTCCACTGGGCGGCGTTCTCGAAGTCGGCGACCGGCTTGTCCTCGAAGCCCACGGTGACGGGCACGGCGGTGCTGATCTTGCCGACCTTGGCGGTGATCAGCCCCGCCGTGGTCGCCTTCTTGGACTTGACGGTGAAGTAGCCCTGGTCGGCGGGCGTCACCTCGAAGGCGTCGTGGTCGTAGTCGAGGGTGAGGTCGGCCGGTTCGATGGGCGCGGTGTTGCCGTTGTGGTCGTAGCCGACGACGCCGAAGGTGGCCGTGCCGTCCGTGCCGGCCAGGCCGACCCGGTCCACGGTGGTGCCGAGCCGCTGCAGCGGCTGCAGCACGGTGAGCTCCAGCGTGCCCTTGGCGCCGCCGCGCGAGGCGGTGACCGTCGTCTGGCCGGGGACCAGGGCGTGGAATCTGCCGTCGCGGATGACTCCGTGGACCGCCGGCTCGGCGCGCCAGGACGGGGTCCCGGCCGCCGGGCCGTACGTCTCGTCGTAGCCGGCGGCGGTCAGCCGCCGCGTGAGGCCGGGGAAGACGCGGTCGGGACGGCCGCCGGCGATGGGGGCGGCGCCGGGCGCCTTGGCGGGGTCGCCGGCCGTCTCCAGCCAGAAGCCCTTGAGCTTGCCGCTGCCCTCGGGGGCGAACAGGGCCAGCCCGTTCGGCACGTGGCGCTCACCGCCGTCGGACGGGCTGTTCTCGACCTGGACGTCGGCGGAGCCGGGCTCGCGGGCGAGCATGGTGGAGGAGCCGCCGCCGTCGAGGTTGAGCGCGTTCGCGGCGCCGAGCTCGACCATCATGGCGGCCAGCTCGTTGAGCGTGACGCCGCGGCTGTCGGCCTGGCGGCCGTCCACGGTGAGCAGGTACATCTTCCTGCCGTCGGCGGAGAAGCCGACCGCGGTGCGCGGGTGCGCGGCCGGGTCGGTGGAGCTCTGCACGGCGCCGTCCTTGACCAGGACGTAGTTGCCGCCGACCGCGGCCTTGACCGCCTTGCCGTCCGACGACTTCGGCTGGTACTTCACATCGACCTTGTCGCCGGCCTTCAGCCCGGCCAGGGCCGCGGCTCCGGCGTCGCGGCCGAGCAGGATCGTGGTGCCCGCCGGGATCGGGCCGGTGCCCGGCGCCTGCCGTACCGCGGAGACCACCCCGTCGACCAGCTCGACCTCGGTCACGGCGGTGGCGCCCTCGACGGCGCGGGCCCGGTTGTAGGAGCCCCACAGCGGCGTGAACAGGCCGACGCCGCCCGCCTGGACGATCTGGTTGAACTGGGTCAGCGTGACCGGCGCGCCGCCCGCGGGGGTGGCGGTGCCCTCGAAGTACATGTTCAGCACCCGCCCGAGACCGTCGCCGGTGACCGCGACGGCCTTGTCATGGCCGGAGGCGGGCGACTGGACGAGCGTGCCGTTCTGGATGCCGATGCCCAGGGCGGCGCCGGAGCTGTTGATGTCGAAGAAGTCGCCGTTGACGGCGGCGACGGCGTGGGCCCGTTTGGCCGGCCCGGACAGCGGCTCGGTCTTGGACACCTCGCCGGAGTAGACGTAGTCGGCCTTCGCGGCGCCCAGGTCGGCGGTGACGGCGTCGGCCCGCAGCCAGCCGAGCTCGTCGTAGCGGTCGAACGAGGTCAGCGAGATGCCGGGGGCCACCGGCCGGGTCTTCTTGGCCGTCTCCAGTTGCTTGCCGGTGACGGCCTGGGTCAGCAGCGTGGAGGGGGGCGGATAGGACGACGCCTTGAGCGCGTCCTCTATGGGGGGTTGGGGATCTGCCTGCGCGGGCGCGGCGATCCCTAAGACGAGCGCGGCCGCGGCGGCCGCGTAGCGGAGGGTGTGCACGACCGAACTCAATCGTTCGTGGTTATAACTTTCAAGACTTGACGGTGAACTAAAGAAAAATTTCAGCCCCTGCGCGCCGTGGGATCTCTGTTACCCGAGGTGCGTCTGCGGCGGCAGGGCAGTCACAGAGAGATCCAAAACCACCCATCACTGGCGTTGTGCCTCTCATCGGCGCAGACTGGAAAGACGGCGATCCCGTAGAGCAGCACCCGTGAAGCAGTGGAGCACCCGTGGACAATCAGCTTGATCACATGCCGGTTCTGTCACGCGGCAGGCATCGCAACCCGAAGCGCGGCGCCTGTTTCATGGAGCTGGCGTCCTACCTAGCCGGAGAGCGGTGGAGTGACCACCCGGCCTGCACGCACCCGCTGCTGGCCGCACTCGCCCGCTTGGTCAACGACAACACCAGCGACGCGAACCGGGGCCGGCTCGTGCGCCTCGTCCCCTCGATCATCGACCTGGCCACCGACGACCTCCGGGTGGACGCCCGGATCGCGCTGCGATGCGCGACGACCGCGCTGCCGGTCTCGGCGGCCGAGCGTCAGCTGGCGCTCGCGGTGTCGGTCCTGGCCGCCGAGGAGATGCTGGCCCGGCTCGACGGCAGCCCGTCGGATCGGTTCAGCTCGATCACGTTGAGCGAGGAGAGCCAGCTCGCGATGGCGCAGGTCCCGCACGCGGCTGAGCAGGCCAGGCGCTTCAGCCGCGCCGCCCGGATCACGGAGAAGGGCTTCCGCCGGTACGCCGCGCCGAACGCGGTGCAGCTCTCGGTGGTGGGCATCGTCCAGGCCTGCATCACCGACCCGGACACCCTGCTGCGCAACCTGCTGACAGGCACCATCGCCGACTGCACGGCCCTGATCCGCGGCACAACCACCGAGACCCCGCGACCCGCCCTGCCCACCCGCGTCTGACCGCCCTCTGGGGAGGCACCACGCCTCCCCACCGGCTCAGGCGTCGAGCAGGTCCGCCGGGTCGAAGGAAACCGCGAACGGGTCCGAAATCGTCAACCTGATTGCCCAGTCCTGGGCTCACGACCTCGATGTGCTCCCCGGAGTCGGGCAGCTTGAGCCAGTCGGCGAGGTCCATATGACCGAGTCTCGCACGCCGGCGATTTCGGCTTCATTCCTTTCGAGGATCCGTACGCACGTTCGCCCCCCGCTGCTCCGCCGCAGGTCAGGGAAGCCTCCCCTTCGTTGCGGATCATCGTGACTTCTGCCTAAATTTCGTACTAAGGCGTTACTGAAGCGGAGGATGTTCATGACCATCGAGCTCGACCGGCCGTACTCTCCCGAGAGACACCACAGCCACCGAGACGTGACCGGCGGCTGGCTACGGCCGGCGGTGTTCGGGGCGATGGATGGGCTCGTGTCCAATTTCGCCTTGATCGCCGGAGTCGTCGGAGCGGCGGGCGCGGGGCGGGGCGCGGTGCTCGCCGGGTGCGCCGGGTTGATCGCCGGGGCGTGTTCGATGGCCGCGGGCGAGTACACGTCCGTGAAGTCGCAGACCGAGCTGATGCGGGCCGAGATCGCCGTGGAGCGTCGTGAGCTGGCCCGCGACCCCGAGGGGGAGCTGGCGGAGCTGGCCGCGATCTACCGGGCCCGCGGGCTGGACGCCGAGCTGGCGGGGCGGGTGGCGGCCGGGCTGTCAGCCGACCCCGAGCAGGCGTTGCGGGTGCATGTGCGTGAAGAGCTGGGTGTGGATCCCGATGACCTGCCGTCGCCGTTCGTCGCGGCCGGGTCGTCGTTCGGCGCGTTCGCGGCCGGCGCGCTGGTGCCGCTGGTGCCGTTCCTGTTCGGGGCGTCGGGACTGACGGTGGCGCTGGTGCTGAGCCTGGTGGCGCTGTTCGGGTTCGGTGCGGCGGTGGCGCGGATGACGGCCCGCCCGTGGTGGCTGGGCGGCCTGCGCCAGCTCGCGCTGGGCGCCGGGGCCGCCGCCGTGACGTTCGGCCTGGGCCACCTGCTCGGCGTCACCGTCTCATAGGTCGCTCTTCTCAAAGAGCGGCTACGGCCGGGTGGCGATGGCCAGGTTGACGCCGAGGGCGATGAGGGCCGCGCCCGTCAGCCCGTCAGCCCGTCGACCGCCTTCCGCACCGCCGGCCTGGCGAAGACCTTGCGCAGCGCTCCCACGATGTTGGCCACCAGCAGGAACCACAGCACGGTCCCCGCCAAGGCGATCACCGACAGCGTCAGCGTGTCGGCCATGGACGCCCCCTCGCTGACGAACTGCGGCACGAGCGCCACGAAGAACAGCGCCGCCTTGGGGTTGAGCGCGTTCGTCAGCAGCCCCTCGACGAACGCCGCCCAGGAGCTCCGCTTCCCCGGATCCAGCGGCTCCAGCCGCGGCTCGCCGCCCTTGCGCAGGGCCGCGCGCCACGCCTTGACCCCGAGGTACAGCAGGTAGGCGGCCCCGACGATCTTGACGATGGTGAACGCCAGCGCCGAGGCCGCCAGCAGCGCCGCGACGCCGGTCGCCGCGGCCACCACCCAGGCGAACACGCCGACCGAGATGCCCAGGGCCGCCGCCATGCCGTACAGGCGCCCGGAGATCGCCGAGCGCCGCACCACCACGGCGAAGTCGGGCCCCGGGGACATGGCCCCGAGCATCACCACACCGCCGAAGGCCACCACTTGCGGCACAGAAGTCATGACGCTCACCTTATGCAAGGAAGATCAGCGCTTGCGGCTTTTCTTGAGGCCCTTCTTGAGGACCGCCCGGATGGTCAGCAGCAGCACGACGGCCACGATCTGGCCGCCGATGACGATGCGGTTGACGTCGACCGCCGGCTGCCAGCGGACGTCGCCGTCCTTGATCACGTACACCCCGGCGGGGATGGCGCCGTAGCCGAATCCGCCGCCGCTGCCTTCGCCGCCGGGCGCGGCGTCCGGCCCCGAGGAGGCCTCCTGCCTGCCCATTCCCCCGCCACCGCCCTGGACGATCCGGGCGACGGGGATGACCGTGACGTCTCCCTGCTGTATCGGGTCGCCGAAGACCCGCTTGACGGTCACGGCGTCCTTCGAGCGCTCCACCAATTCCATGAAGTTCATTCCCACATGCTGACCCTAGACCCGGCGCAGCACCACCATCTCGCTGCGATAGTCGGGGCCGGAGTGGAACCACGTGGGCAGGGTGAGCCCGTGGTGCATCAGCGTGGCCCCGTGCCAGGAGCCGTCGGACCCGGCGTAGACGGCCGACGGGTCGAGCCCGGCCAGCCGGAGCCGCCGGGGCGGCTGCTTGTCCAGCGCGAACGGGTTGTAGGCGAGCACGACCACCTGGTCGCCGAGCGTGTACTGGACGGCGGAGGCGCTCTCGCCCGGCGTCCCGGCCAGCCGGTGCAGCGTCCCGTGCTGGATCACCGGCCGGACCGCCTTGTAGTCGGCGATGAGCCGCCTGGCCTCGTCGAGCTCCGCGGCGCTCCATCGGGTGAGGTCGCCGCCGACGCCGAGCGTGCCCGCCATGGCCACGTGGAAGCGGTAGCGCAGCGGCACCTCCCGGTGGGTGATCGGGTTGGGGCTGTCGGTCACCCAGCACGACATGGTGCTCGCCGGGTAGAGGTAGGAGAAGCCCCGCTGGATCACCTGCCGGTCGCGGGCGTCGGTGTTGTCGGAGGTCCACACCTGGTCCGTACGCCGCAGCATGCCGAAGTCGGCCCGGCCGCCACCGCCCGAGCAGGATTCGATCCGGAGCCCCGGATGGCGCCCGCGCAGCTCGTCCATGATCGCGTAGACGCCTCGGGTGTGCTCGATCCAGACCAGGTCGCCGCCCTCGGCCCAGCCCGCCTGGCTGAAGCTGCGGTTCATGTCCCACTTGAGGTAGTCCAGGCCGTACTCGCGGACGAGCTGGTCGAGCCAGCCGAGCGCCCACTCGCGCACGTCGTCGCGGGCGTAGTTGAGCACGAGCTGGTTGCGCATGGTGTCGCGGCGGCGTTCCGGGTAGTGCAGCACCCAGTCGGGGTTCTTCCTGTACAGGTCGCTGTCGGGGTTGACCATCTCGGGCTCGACCCAGAGCCCGGCGCGCAGGCCGAGATCGTGTACGCCCTGGAAGAGGGGGCCCAGGCCGTCCGGGAAGCGCTCGGGGTTGGGCCACCAGTCGCCGAGCCCGCGCGTGTCGTCGGTGCGGGCGCCGAACCAGCCGTCGTCCACCACGAACAACTCCACGCCGAGGTCGGCGGCGCGGCGGGCCAGGTCGAGCTGGCCCTGCTCGGTGACGTCGAAGCCGGTGGCCTCCCACGAGTTGTACAGGACGGGCCGTTCCTCGCCGGGCGTGGGCAGGACGTGCTTGCGGGCGTAGTCGTGCCAGGCCCGGCTGGCGGCGCCGTACCCGCCGGCGGTGTGCAGGCCGAGCGCGGACGGGGTGCGCAGCGACTCGCCGGGGCCGAGCGGCCAGGTGAGGCCCTCGTGGCCGAATCCGGCGCTCACCGCGACGTCGCCTTCGGGGCGGCGCTGCGTGGTGAGCCGCCACGAGCCGCTCCAGGCGAGCGCGACGGTCCAGAGGTCGCCGGAGTCCTCGGTGGCGTCGCCGAGCATGATCCACGGGTTGGCCTTGTGCGAGGTGGTGCCGGTTCGGCTGCCGAACGTGGTCTCCCCCGCCGGCAGCTCGCCGCTCTGGAGGTGCGTCTCGCGGCCCCATCCTCCGGCGGCGCCGGTGTAGCGGAAGCCCGCCTGTTCGGGGATGACCCAGCTGCCCGAGTCGAGGCGGCGCAGCCGTACGGGCGCCGCCGACTCGTTGGTGACGCTCACCCAGCGCTCGACGACGTCGCAGTCATCCTGGACGCGCACGTGCAGGCCCACCCGGAGGCCGTAGGCGTGGTCGCGCAGGACCACCTCGATCTCGTTCTCACCGAGGACGGCGTCGTCGAAGCCGAGCTCGACGGAGCGGATCTCACCCTCGTAGACGACCTGGAGCGAGGGCACGCCCCAGCGCCGGCCGCCGTCGACGGGCAGCAGCTCCGAGGCGTCGTCGGGGTCGAGGAAGCCGGTGACGATCCAGCCCGGGGCGTGCTCGGTGACCTGGCCGAGGGCCGCGGCGGGTAGCCGCGGCCCCCAGTACCACTGCACGACCCGGGTGTCCTCGCCGGATTCGACGCCGAAGACATAGGAGGTATTGCGGGTGAGTGCCGCCCAAGTGTGCTCGTGGGCCGGAACAGGGATGAGGGGCATGCCTGTGATCGTCGGACCTTTCGGCGCCGCCGTCAAATGCCGCCCACCGGTCCCGCCCGCGCGGGATCAGTCGAAGGAGTTCGAGATCTCGTGCCACCCGCCGGGCGCGATCCTCTCGGCCTCCTTGGGTCCCCAGCTCCCCTTCGGGTACGGCAACGGCCGGTCCGGCAGGTCGAGGATCGGCTGGACGATCCGCCACGACTCCTCCACCAGGTCGAACCGGGCGAACCGCCGGGGATCGCCGCTCCCCGCGTCGGTCAGGATCCGCTGGTAGGCGGCCTCCATCGGCCCGAACACCTTGGTGAAGTCGACGCTCACCGGCACCACGCGGGTCCGTTGCAGGCCGGGCTCCTTGGCCAGCACGTCGAACGTCACCCCGGCGTCGGGCTGCAGCCGGAACCTGACCAGGTTGGGGCTCAGGTGCGGGTCGTGCTCGAACAGCGTGACCGGCGGCTTGCGCAGCTCGGCGACGATCTCCAGGTCGGTCACCGGCAGCGCCTTGCCGGAGCGGATGCAGAACGGCACCCCCGCCCACCGCCAGTTGTCGACGTAGGCGCGCAGCGCGACGAACGTCTCGGTGGTCGAGTCCTTCTTGACGCCCTCGGTGTCGAGGTAGCCCTCGTACTGGCCGCGGACCACGTCGTCGGGCTTGATGGCCTGCACGGCGCGCAGCACCCGCCACTTCTCGTCCAGCATGGCGCGGGCGTCCTTGGACGGCGGCGGGTCCATGGCAAGGATGGCGAGGAGTTGCAGCAGGTGGTTCTGGACGACGTCGCGGATCGCGCCGTTGGCGTCGTAGAAGGCGCCCCGGTCGGCCACGTCGAAGTCCTCGGCCATGGTGATCTGGATGCTGCGGATGTAGTTGCGGTTCCAGATGGGTTCGAGCAACATGTTGGCGAACCTGAACACCATGAGGTCCTCGACCGGCTCCTTGCCCAGGAAGTGGTCGACCCGGCGCAGGTGGTCCTCGTCGAAATACTTCAGCAGCTCGGCGTTGAGCGCCCGGGCCGACTCCAGGTCGCTGCCGAACGGCTTCTCCACCACGAGCCTGGCGTCCCTGTTGAGGCCCTCCGCGGCCAGCCCCTCGGCCACGGGCTCGAACAGCACGGGCGGCACGGCCAGGTAGTGGACCAGGAACCCCTTGCCCTCCACCTCGTCGCGGAGCCGGGCGAACGTCGCGGAGTCGCGATAGTCGCCGGCCACCAGCCGCAGGTTGCCCGCCAGCTTCTCGAACGCCGCGTCGCGCACGCCGCCGCACGCCGCGCGGGCGTGCTCGCGCAGCCCGTCGAGGTCCAGGTCGGTCTTGGCCACGCCGATGATCGGCAGATCGAGCTCGCCTTTGGCCGTGAGCTGGTAGAGGGCGGGCAGGAGCATCTTGCGCGCGAGGTCACCGGTGATGCCGAACAGGACGAGCGCGTCCGCGCGCTGGGTCACCTCCACCTCAGACGCGCCTTCCGCGCAGCTCGCGGTAGCGCCGGACGAGCCGTTCGGTGGAGGCGTCCGGGAAGTCGCCCGGCGGTTCTTCCGAGGTGAGCGCGGGCGCCAGGTCGAGCGCCATCTTCTTGCCCAGCTCGACGCCCCACTGGTCGAAGGAGTCGATGCCCCAGATGGTGCCCTCGACGAACGTCATGTGCTCGTACAGCGCCACGAGCTGGCCGAGCGTGGACGGGGTGAGCTTGGTGGCCAGGATCGTGGAGCTGGGCCGGTTGCCGGGCATCACCTTGTGCGGCACGATCGCGGCGGCCGTGCCCTCGCCGGCGATCTCCTCGGCCGTCTTGCCGAACGCCAGCGCCGACGTCTGCGCGAACAGGTTCGCGGTGAGCAGGTCGTGCATGCCCTCCCGGTCCTCGTACGGCTCGGCGAACCCGATGAAGTCGGCGGGCACCAGCCGGGTGCCCTGGTGCAGCAGCTGGTAGAAGGCGTGCTGGCCGTTGGTGCCCGGCTCGCCCCAGAAGATCTCGCCCGTGTCGGTCGTGACGGACGTGCCGTCGGCGCGTACGGACTTGCCGTTGGACTCCATGGTGAGCTGCTGCAGGTAGGCGGGGAAGCGGTGCAGCCGCTGGCTGTAGGGCAGGACGGCCCGGGTCTGGGCGCCGAAGAAGTCGTTGTACCAGACGCCCAGCAGCCCGAGCAGCACCGGCATGTTGACCTTGAACGGCGCGGTGCGGAAGTGCTGGTCCATGGCGTGGAACCCGGCCAGCATCTCGCGGAACCGCGCGGGCCCGATCGCGATCATCAGCGACAGGCCGATGGCGCCGTCGTAGGAGTAACGCCCCCCGACCCAGTCCCAGAAGCCGAACATGTTCGCGGTGTCGATGCCGAAGCCGGCGACCTTCTCGGCGTTGGTCGAGACGGCCACGAAGTGCCGGGACACGGCGTCCTCGCCGAGCGCGCCGACCAGCCACTGGCGGGCGACCTTGGCGTTGGTGAGCGTCTCCAGCGTGGTGAACGTCTTGGAGCTGACCACGAACAGCGTGCTGGCCGGGTCCAGCCCGGCCAGGTTGCCGGTGATGTCGGCCGGGTCGATGTTGGAGACGAACCTGGCCGTGATGCCGGCGTCGGCGTAGTCGCGCAGCGCCTCGTAAGCCATGGCCGGGCCGAGGTCGGAGCCGCCGATGCCGATGTTGACCACGGTGGTGATCGGCTTGCCGGTGGCGCCCGTCCAGTCCCGCGAGCGGACCCGGTCGGCGAAGGCGCTCATCTTGTCGAGCACGGCGTGCACGTCGGCGACCACGTCCTGGCCGTCGACCTCCAGCTTGGCCTCCCGGTTCATGCGCAGCGCGGCGTGCAGGACGGCCCGGTCCTCGCTGACGTTGATGTGCTCGCCCCGGAACATCGCGCCGATCCGGTCGCGCAGCCCGGCCCGCTCCGCGAGCTGGACGAGGAGGTCGATCGTCTCGTCCGTGGCGCGGTGCTTGGCGTAGTCGAGGTAGAGATCACCGGCGGTCAGCGTCATCCGCTCGGCGCGGCCGGGATCCTCCGCGAACAGCTCGCGCAAGTGCTTGCCCGCCAGCTCCCCGTGGTGCTTGTCCAGTGCCGCCCACTCCTGGCTCTGGGTGATGTCGCCGCCCACTCTTCCTCCTGATGCCGTCAAGCCGATCACATTAGTCCCGTATCCGGGAAGATATCGCGCGGGACTCCAGGTCAGTGGGATTCCCTGCCCACGGCGTCCCCACTCGAACCTGTGAGGAAGTCCAGGTCGACGCCCTTGTCCGCCTGCATGACGTGGTCGACGTACAGGCGCTCCCAGCCGCGCAGCGGGGCGGCGTGCCCGTTCACGACCGCCTGCCTGGCAGCCAGCTCGGCGGCGGGGAGGTCGACATCGAGGCGCCTGGCCGCGACGTCGAGCACGATCGGGTCTCCGGTCCGGACCTTGGCGAGCGGGCCGCCCGCCGCCGCCTCGGGCGCGGCGTGCAGCACGACCGTGCCGTACGCGGTGCCGCTCATCCGGGCGTCGCTGATGCGGACCATGTCGCGCACGCCCTTGGCCAGCAGTTTCGCGGGCAGCGGGAGGTTGCCGACCTCGGGCATGCCCGGGTAGCCCTTGGGACCGCAGCCGCGCAGCACCAGCACCGACGTCTCGTCGACGTCCAGGTCCGGCGAGTCGAGCCGGGCGTTGAGGTCCTCGACGCTGTCGAACACGACGGCCCGGCCGCGGTGGCGCAGCAGTTCGGGCGAGGCGGCGGCGGGCTTGATCACCGCGCCGTCCGGCGCGAGGTTGCCGCGCAGCACCGCGATCCCGGCGTCGGGCAGCAGCGGGTCGGCGCGCCGGCGGATGACGGTCTCGTCCCAGATCTCCGCGCCGGCGAGGTGCGCCACGAGCGGCCGGCCGCTGACGGTCAGCGCCGCCGGGTCGAGCAGGTCCTCGACCTCCTTCAGTACGGCCGCCAGCCCGCCCGCCCTGAACAGGTCGTCCATCAGGTGCCGCCCCGCGGGCTGGAGGTCGGCCAGCAGCGGCACCCCGCGGCCGGTCCGGTCGAAGTCGTCCAGCTCCAGTTCGACGCCGAGGCGCCCGGCGATGGCCAGCAGGTGCACGACGGCGTTCGTGGAGCCGCCGATCGCGGCCAGCGTCACGATCGCGTTGAGGAACGAGCCCCTGGTCATCACCTGGCTCGGCCGGCGTCCCTCCTTGGCCAGCTCGACGGCCAGGCGGCCGGTCTCGTGGGAGCGTTCGAGCAGCCGGCTGTCGGGGGCGGGGGTGCCCGCCGTGCCGGGGAGCGTCATGCCGAGGGCCTCGGCCATGCAGGCCATGGTGGAGGCGGTGCCCATCGTGTTGCAGTGGCCGCGGCTGCGGATCATCGACGACTCCGAGCGCAGGAACGCCTCGCCGGACAGCGTTCCCGCGCGTACCTCCTCGCTGAGCCGCCACACGTCGGTGCCGCAGCCGAGCGGGACGCCGCGGAAGTGGCCGGTCAGCATCGGGCCGCCGGGCACCACCACGGCGGGCAGGTCGACCGAGGAGGCGGCCATCAGCAGCGCCGGGATGGTCTTGTCGCAGCCGCCGAGCAGCACCACGCCGTCGATCGGGTTGGCGCGCAGCATCTCCTCGGTGGCCATGGCGGCCAGGTTGCGCCAGAGCATCGCGGTGGGCCGGACGTTCGTCTCGCCGAGGGAGACGACGGGCAGGTTGAGCGGGACGCCACCGGCCGCCCACACGCCCTGTTTGACGCTGTCGGCCACCTCGTCGAGGTGGGAGTTGCACGGGGTGAGGTCGGAGGCGGTGTTCGCGATCGCGATGTGCGGACGGTCCCCGTCGAACGCGGCGTCCGGCAGGCCGCGGCGCATCCAGGCGCGATGGATATAGGAGTTGCGGTCATTGCCCGAGTACCAGCGTGAGCTGCGGAGCGGCATGCCCTCATCCTGACATCCCCCTATATGGGGATGAAACCGGCGGCCCGTGCAGGGGCACGGGCCGCCGGGGGCGTGATCTCACCGGCCGCCGGAGCGTGAGATCACGATCCTGGGTGGATACATCTCTAAAGGCGTTCCATCCAGTTCCATGCCGTTCCATTCACGCCGGGTGATAACTACATCGCACCCCCGTCTGTACGGCCGAGCGCAGCCGCTCCCCGATGACCGCGTCGGCCTCGCTGATCCGCACCAGGGCCCGCCTGATGGCCTTGCCCACGGCGATCCTGGCCCGCTCCTCGCTCCCCGCGAACTGGCGCGTCCGCCCGGCCAGCCCGGTGGCGGCGGCCAGCTCGTCGATCAGCCAGTCGCGCTCGGCCCGCAGCGTGGCGGCCCGCTGGAGATCGTTCATCCCCTCCAGTTCGTCGATCTCGGCCTGCAGCCCGGACAGCCGCCGCTTGTAGGTCTGCCTGGCCTGCTCGTCCAGCACCGGCTGGGCGGACTCGGCGGCCTCGCTCGCCGCCGCGCCCGCGGCCAGGTCCACGGCCGGGATCTCCCGGCCGGGGTTGGCCAGCAGGGTCGCCAGGTGGGCCATCCCGACGATGTGATCGACGAGCACGGACCGGCCGTCCAGCTCGATCCGCCACTTGCGGCCACGGCGCACGCAGACGACCTCCGCCGGTGGCATCGGACAGTCGGCGGGCAGCGTCATGCCCATCGACGCGGCCTCCTGCCGGGCCAGTGCCAAGATCCTGCGCGACTCCTCGGTCCCGCGCAGGGCCTGGCCGAGCCGCAGGCGCGAGAGCGCGACGGCGGGCCAGTGCCCCAGCGCCAGGTTCTCGTGCACGGCGGCCCGCAGGTGGACGATCGCCTTGTCGGTCTCGCCGCAGGCCAGCATGGCCACGCCGAGAGGATGGTGGACCGAGCCCAAGCAGGTGACACCCAGGCTGACGATGACGGGCAGCCGCTCGAAGGGGCGGAGCACGGCGTAGATCTCGGCCGCCGTGGCGGCGTCGCCGAGCAGGTACGCCGCCTCGATCCCGCCGTACATCGAGATGAGCCAGGTACTGGAGCGAGGCAGCACCGTCAGATCCTGACCGCGCAGCCGGGCCAGCGCTCCCGCCGCCAGCCGCCGCTCCCCCGCGGTGGCCGCGGACACCGCGAGCACCGCCAGCAACGACCTGTCCACCTCGCTGAGGTCCGGCGAGTTGACCATGTCCGTCACCATCGGGATGAGTTCGGCGACTCGTCCCTGATACCAGCGGATGGCCGCGATCTGACCCGCGTACCAGCCCGCGCTGTCGATGTCACCGGCGGCCGCTCCCCGATCGGCGCAGGCGCCGGCCATCGCCTCGGCCTCGGACAGCCGGCCGCCCCTGATGCTGAGCATGACCTCCATCGCGTCCACGACGAACCCGACCGCCAGGTGGTCCTCCTTGGACAGCAGCCCGCGCAGCTCCACCAGCGCCCGCTCGGCGTGCGGGTCGGCGGCCAGCACCAGGTCCACGGTCCGCCAGAGCAGCCCCATCAGCAGATCGCCTCGGCGCCCGGTCCGCTGCGCCTCCTCGATCAGCTCCTGGGCCAGCGCCAGGCGTAAGGCGCCGTGCTCGGGCCCCAGAACGCAGTGGTGGGCCAGGCTCAGCGCCTCGGCCAGCGCCACGGCGTCGCCGGCCCGCCTGGCCTCCTCGACCATGGCCAGGATCCTGTCGTACCCGCCCGTACGGTAGTCGTCCTCGCCGGCCAGCCGTACCCGCAGCCGTAACGCCAGCGAGGACTGTGGTCCGACCAGCGCCAGAGCCTGGCGCTGACGGGTGCGCACCACGGCCGCCTCGGCCGCGGTCCGATGCTCGTGCACCCACAGGCCGCCCAACCCGAGCGCGGCCCGCGCCATGCCGTCCGTGTCACCCTGCTGTTCGGCCTCCTGGTAGGCGACGTCGAACCACCGGCGGGCCGCCCGCAGGCTGCCCTCCACATATAGTGCGTGCTCTCCCGACAGCAACGACATCTCGATGCCGTCGCGTACAGCCAATCCCCGCGATCCGCCCATAGGCGTCCTCCGCACCCCGTGGTGGTAGCACGCGTTCAACGCGTACTTCCAGCGACTGCGGCCCCCCATCGCTATGACGGATGCTAACCGAATGAGGTTCAACTAGATGACATCATGTTCAACTAATTCGGCTCAAGAGATTTTTATCGCCATCCGTACGGCGGTGCCGTGCGGTCCGGTGGTGATGGCCACGCGGTCGGCCAGGCGGCGCATCATCCATATCCCCCAGTGGCCGCGCGTCGCGGGCGCGGGCGGGTCGGTCTTCGCGAGGTAGCGGGAGGGCAGGCCGGGGCCGGAGTCGCGGACCTCGCAGAGCAGGCTCACGCCCTCGCGCCAGAGGCGGAGCCGCCCACGGCCGCCGCCGTGGATGAGCACGTTGGCCACCGCCTCGTTCACCACGATCACCAGGTCGGCGGCGCGTTCACCGCGCAGGCCGTGCTCGTCCGCGAGCCTGAGCGCGGCGCCACGCGCCCGCCCCAGGTCGCCCTCGGTGAAGTCCATCGCGAACGCGTCCATCGTGCGGAGCCCCCCTTGACCTCTCGGCCCGCCGGCACACCTTCACCTCTGCCACAGGAAGCGGCTTCTAATCTGGTTGAGCGGCGTTTCTGGAGGAATCAGCAAAGGCATGGAGCGAATAGATGCCTACTGGCGCGCGGCGAACTATCTGTCGGTGGGCCAGATATATCTGCTGGACAATCCACTACTAACAACGCCATTGACCCCAGAGCACATCAAACCCCGCCTGCTGGGCCATTGGGGCACCACACCCGGACTGAACTTCTGTTTCGCCCACCTCAACCGGATCATCCGCGAACGCGACCAAGACCTGATCTACATCGCCGGCCCCGGCCACGGCGGCCCCGCCGCGGTCGCGCACGCCTGGCTGGAAGGCACCTACTCCGAGCGCTACCCCGACATCTCCCAGGACGCCGCCGGGATGCGCCGGCTGTTCCGCCAGTTCTCCTTCCCCGGCGGCATCCCCAGCCACGTCGCCCCCGAGACACCCGGATCCATCCACGAAGGCGGCGAACTCGGCTACTCCCTCGCCCACGCCTACGGCGCCGCCTTCGACAACCCGGGCCTGGTCGTCGCCTGCATCATCGGCGACGGCGAAGCCGAGACCGGACCCCTGGCCGCCAGCTGGCACTCCAACAAACTCCTCGACCCTGCCCGCGACGGCGCCGTCCTGCCGATCCTGCACCTGAACGGCTACAAGATCGCCAACCCCACCATCCTGGCCAGAATCCCCGAAAAAGACCTGCTCGCCCTGATGGAAGGCTACGGCTACCGCCCCCACCTGGTCGGCCCCGACCACCAGCAGATGGCCGACACCCTCGACACCGTCTTCGACCAGATCACCGACCACCGGCAGGGCCGCTCCGACCGGCTCCCCATGATCATCCTGCGCACCCCGAAAGGCTGGACCGGACCCAGCGTCGTCGACGGACTGCCGGTGGAAGGCACCTGGCGAGCCCACCAAGTGCCGCTGGCCAACGTACGGGAGAACCCCGAACACCTGGCGATGCTGCAAGAGTGGATGCGCTCCTACCGCCCCCAGGAACTCTTCGACGACGACGGCCGCCCAACGGCGTCGATCCTGGAGACCGTGCCCCCGGGCGACCGCAGGATGAGCGCCAACCCGCACACCAACGGCGGCGAACACCTCGAACCACTACGGCTGCCCGACTTCCGCGACCACGCCATCGACGTCAAAACCCCCGCCACCCAGTCCACCGAACCCACCCGGGTGCTCGGCAGGCTGCTGCGCGACGTGATCGCCGCCAACCCGCGCACCTTCCGCCTCATGGGCCCGGACGAGACCGCCTCCAACCGCCTGTCAGCCGTGTTCGAGGTCACCGACCGGGCCTGGAACGCCCAGCTCGAACCGACCGACGAGGACCTGGCCCCCGGCGGCCGGGTCATGGAGGTGCTGAGCGAGCACCTGTGCCAAGGCTGGCTCGAGGGCTACCTGCTCACTGGGCGGCACGGGCTGTTCACCTGCTACGAGGCGTTCATCCACATCATCGACGCCATGTTCAACCAGCACGCCAAATGGCTGGAATCCTCCCAGAAGATCCCCTGGCGGCGGCCCATCGCCTCCCTCACCTACCTGCTGTCCTCGCACGTCTGGCGCCAAGACCACAACGGCTTCTCCCACCAAGACCCCGGCTTCCTCGACGTCGTGGTCAACAAGAAAGCCTCCGTGGTGCGTCTCTACCTGCCGCCGGACGCCAACACCCTGCTGTCGGTCGGCGACCACTGCCTACGCTCACGCGACTACATCAACGTCATCGTCGCCGGCAAACAACCCGTCCTCGACCTGTTCACCATGGACCAGGCCATCGCCCACTGCACCCGCGGCCTCGGCATCCTGCCCTGGGCCTCCACCGACCAAGGCAACGACCCCGACGTCATCCTCGCCTGCGCCGGCGACGTCCCCACCCTCGAAACCCTCGCCGCCGCCGCCCTGCTCCACGAACACCTGCCCAACCTCCGCCTCCGCGTCATCAACGTCGTCGACCTCATGCGCCTGCAACCCCCCTCAGAACACCCCCACGGCCTGCCCGACGCCGAATACGACACCCTGTTCACCACCGACAAACCCGTCATCTTCAACTTCCACGGCTACCCCTCCCTCATCCACCGCCTCACCTACCGCCGCCACGGCCACACCAACCTGCACGTCCGCGGCTACAAAGAAGAAGGCACCACCACCACACCCTTCGACATGGCCATGCTCAACGACATCGACCGCTACCACCTGGTCATGGACGTCATCGACCGCACCCCCGGACTCGGCGCCAAACAGGCCCACCTACGCCAGCGGATGACCGACGCCCGCCTACGCGCCCGCGCCTACACCCGTGAGCACGGCGAGGACGCCCCCGACATCCAGGAGTGGACATGGCCGGACAGATTCTCGTCCTGAACACCGGCTCCTCCTCCATCAAGTACGAGCTGGTGGACGTGGAGTCGCGGGCCCGCCCGGCCAGGGGGCTGGTAGAGCGGATCGGGGAGGAGGAGGGGCTGCTGACGCATCACGCCGGCGACGGCCCGCCGTACGAGCGGAAGGAACGCTTCGGCGATCACGCGGAGGGGCTGGCCGCCATGCTGGCGGCCTTCACCGACGCGGGGCCCGCGCTCGATCCGGTGGCGGTGGGGCATCGGGTGGTGCACGGCGGGACCCGCTTCCAGGAGGCGGTCCTGGTGGACGACGACGTGATCAGCGCCATCGGCGAGCTGTCGCCGCTCGCGCCGCTGCACAATCCGGTGAACCTCACCGGCATCCGGGTGGCCCGCGAGGCCTTTCCCGGCGTGCCGCAGGTGGCCGTGTTCGACACCGCCTTCCACCGGACGCTGCCGCCCGAGGCGTACACCTACGCCGTCCCGCTCGACTGGCGTGACCGGCTCGGCGTGCGGCGCTACGGCTTCCACGGCACCTCCTGCGCGTACGTGTCGGCGCGGGCGGCGGCGCTGCTGGAGCGGGATCCGGCGCGGACGAACCTGATCGTGCTGCACCTCGGCAACGGCGCGAGCGCCACCGCGATCGAGGGCGGCCGCAGCGTCGACACCTCCATGGGGCTGACGCCGCTGGAGGGGCTGGTCATGGGCACCCGTTCCGGTGACGTGGACCCCGCGCTGCCCGGCTACCTGGCCCGCGCGGGCGGCATGGACGTCGCGCGGACCGAAGAGGAGCTGTCGCGCCGCAGCGGCCTGCTCGCGCTCGCCGGCACCGGCGACATGCGCGAGGCCCGGCACCGCGCCGGCGAAGGCGACGAGCGGGCGCGGCTCGCGCTGGACATCTACGGCCGCCGGATCAGGAAGTACGTCGGGGCCTACTACGCGCTGCTCGGCCGGGTGGACGCGATCGTGTTCACGGGCGGCGTCGGCGAACACGACCCGGCCACCCGCGCCGCCGCGCTGACCGGGCTGAACCGCCTCGGCATCGCCCTGGACCCCGCACGCAACGAGGCCGCCGAGACGGACGAGCGGCGGGTGTCCACACCGGAGTCGGAGGTGGCCGTGCTGGTCGTACCCACGGACGAGGAATGGGAGATCGCCAGCGAGGCGCTCGCACTGATCCGTCTGTGACCTGTTTCGCCGCCGGACGCTGTTGTGCCTGCGCGGACCAGCCGAGTACGTCGCATAGGATCGGCAGCGCCCGCTGCCGCGGCGGCAGGCGCCGGCTCTTCCCCTATGAAGGCCGGCTCGATCGTCTCGCACTAGATGACCTGTTCCGCCGCATCCAGCAGCTGATCGGGTACGGCACCACCGTCGAAGTGGGCGGCCGGCACGCGGATCCACTCACCGAAGTCCTGGAGCCCCAAACCCGTCATGGCTCGCGAAGCGTATCTCCTGACCTCGGCGAGTCGCGGGGGTAGGGCCAGCCCTACCTCCAAGACGGGTGACAGCAGGACTTCGCGATCTCGGTTATCCCGAAATGCTAATAGCGAACGATCAGCAATCGAGTCTGGAGCATCGGAGAATCTGTGACTGACGTGAGCACTACTCGCGCCGCCACGGCCTCGGAAGAGAGGGGGAGCGACTTCGCCCGCCTGTCACGCCGGGTGGCCCAGGCGGGCCTCATGGAACGACGACCCGTCTACTATGCCGCGCGCATCAGTGTGGTGATGGGCCTCTTCGCGGCAGGCTGGGTGGCGTTCGCCCTGGTAGGCGACTCCTGGTGGCAGCTTCTGATCGCGGTGTTCCTCGCGGCGACGTTCGGCCAGGTGGCCCTGCTGGCGCACGACCTGGCCCATGGGCAGGTGTTCCCGTCCCGGCGCACCAGCGCGAACGCGGGCCTGCTGGTCGGCAACCTCGGCATCGGGCTCAGCTACGGATGGTGGCAGGACAAGCACACCCGCCACCACGCCAACCCCAACCACGAGGACCACGACCCGGACGTCGCGCCCGACATCCTGCTCTGGTCGATCAAGCAGGCCGAGGCGAGCCGGGGACTGCCCAGGCTCGTCGGCCGGTGGCAGGCGTTCCTCTTCTTCCCGTTGCTGACCCTGGAGGGTCTCAACCTGCACATCTCCAGCGTCCGGGGCCTGCGCCGCGAAGGGCTCAAGAACCGGACCGCCGAAGGGTTGCTGCTGCTCGCGCACTTCGTCCTCTACCTGGGTGGCGTGTTCGCGGTCCTGCCTGTCGGCAAGGCGCTGCTGTTCCTGGTCGTGCACCAGGCGTGCTTCGGCGTGTACCTGGGCTGCACGTTCGCCCCCAACCACAAGGGCATGCCGGTGCTCACCGCCGAGGACGAGCTGGACTTCCTCCGCCGTCAGGTGCTCACCTCCCGCAACGTACGCGGGGGCCGCGTGGTCAACACGGCGCTGGGTGGGCTCAACTTCCAGATCGAGCACCACCTGTTCCCCGGCATGCCGACCCCCAACCTGCGCAAGGCGCAACCGCTGGTGCGGGAGCACTGTGAGTCGCTGGGGGTGGCGTACGTCGAGTGCGGTCTGCTGGCCTCCTGGGGGCAGGCGATGCGGCACCTTCACGAGGTCGGCGCGCCCCTACGGGCTCGCCGCTAGGCCCGGGGCGCCCGGTTTCTCCGGCGCCCCTTGAAATCCCTCGCCCCTCCACCGGCTCACGGACGGGGCGAGGATGTCCTGCACGGCGCGCTCCCACATGCGCGCCGTGCACGCGTGGGCACTGCGCCCCGCTCGGCGTCATGCACGCCGCACTCCCCCAGTGCACCGCCCGGCGTCATCCACGCCGCACTAATACGCGCCCCGCATGGCGCCCTTCCAGCGCGCCATGAACGCCACACTGACATGCACCCCGCCTAACGTCACGCACGGCGCACTTCCACACGCACCGCCCGGCGTCATGCACGCCCCACTTCTTCATGCGCGCAGTCCGGCGTCATGCGTGCCACACTGACAATCGCCCCGCCTGTGCCGCACGCGCGTGCCAGGCTTAGCCGCGTGCGCAACCCCTGAGCCCTCACCCAAGCGCCGGTAGGGTGGCGCGGGCGAGCGGCAGGGGTGGTGTGGTGATGCGGGTCGGGGTGGCCAGGGAGGTCGCGCGGCGGTGGGTGGCCGAGGTCGGGGCCGGGCTGCCGGGGTTCGGTGGGGCCTTTCTGACCGGGTCGGTGTTGTGGTCGCCGGCGGACGCGGTTCTGGCCGCCAGCTCCGATGTGGACGTGATGGTGGTGCTGGACGTCGCGGAGCCGCCGGTCAAGCCCGGCAAGATGCGATACAGCGGCGTGTTGTTGGAAATTTCGTTTATGTCGGCCGAGCGGTTGGCATCGGCGGAAGGTGTCCTGGGCGACTACCACCTGGCGGGCAGCTTCCACCTGCCCGGGGTGCTGGCCGATCCGAGCGGGCGGCTGACCGAGCTGCATGAGGTGGTGTCCCGCGAGTTCGCCGACCGGCGGCGGGTGCTCCAGCGGTGTGGCGCCGCGATGGACGGCGTGCGACGCGTGATCGCCGCCATGGACGAGGCGGCGCCGCCGGCCGACCAGGTGATGTCGTGGCTGTTCGGCACGGGGATCACGACCCACGTGCTGCTCGTCGCCGGGCTGCGGAACCCCACGGTGCGCCGGCGGTACGAGGCCGTCCGGGAGTTGCTGGCCGTACACGGGATGCTTGATCACCACGAGGCGCTGCTGGAGCTGCTCGGCTGCGCGGGGATGGGGGCGGCGCGCGTGGAGCGGCATCTGGGGGAGCTGGAGAAGGTGTTCGACGCGGCCAAGGACGTCCGGGCGGCGTCATACCCGTTCTCGTCGGACATCAGCGAGGCGGCCCGGCCGCTGTCGATCGACGGCAGCCGGGAGCTCATCGCGCGCGGACTGCCTCGGGAGGCGGTCTTCTGGCTGGTGGCGACGTACGCGCGGTGCCTGAAGAAGCTGGCACTGGCGGGGGTGTCAGGCGAGGCCTACGAGGAGGGGTTCCGCGAGTTGCTCGCCGACCTCGGTGCCGAGACCTTCGCCGACCGGCGGCGGCGCGGGCAGCACGTGCTGGACGCGCTGCCCGGCCTGTGGCGCACCGCCGAGACCATCGCACCTGCCTGACCCCACCGGCCAGGTTCGAGTACGCGGGTCAGAGCCCGTACTCCTCCAGGAGGCGCAGCCAGATCTCGCTGACCGTGGGGAACGACGGGACCGCGTGCCAGAGCCGGTCGAGCGGCACCTCGGCGGTGACCGCGATCGTCGCCGCGTGCAGCAGCTCGGCCGCGCCGGGGCCGGCCAGCGTGACGCCCAGCAGCACCCGCCGCTCCTCGTCCACGACCGCCTTGGCCCGGCCGCGATAGCCGTCGCCCAGGAGGTAGGCCCCCGAGACCTTGCCCAGGTCGTATTCGACCACCCGTACCGGGAACCCGGCCTCGCGGGCGGCGGCCTCGGTGCGGCCGACCGCGCAGATCTGCGGGTCCGTGAACACCACCTGCGGCGCCCCGTACTCGTCCGCTATGTCGCGCATCGCGGGGAGAGTGTCGTCGCCGCCCTTGGCGCGCGCCGCGATGACGTCGCCGCAGGCCCGCGCCTGGTACTTGCCCATGTGCGTGAGCAGCGCGCGGCCGTTGACGTCGCCGACCGCGTACAGCCAGCCGCCCTCGACGGCCGTCGCCCGCATGCTGTCGTCGACCTCGACGGTGCGGCCGCCCGGCAGGCCGACGGTGTCGAGCCCCAGGTCAGCGGTGGCGGGCACCCTGCCGGTGGCCACCAGGAGTTCGTCGGCCTCCAGCGGCGGGCCCTCGGCCAGGTGCACGGTGACCTTGCCGCCGGGCTCCGGCCGCTCGACGCGGGCGATCCCCGTGTGGGTCCGCACCTCGATCCCGGCCTCGGCGAACGACTCGGCCAGCAGCTCGCCGGCGAACGGCTCCAGCTTGGACAGCAGCGACCCGCCGCGTACCAGGACCGTGGTCTGCCGTGCGCCGAGCCCGTGCATGGCCTGCGCCATCTCACAGGCGACGACTCCGCCACCGAGGACGACCAGCCGCTCCGGCACCTCCTTGGCGGCCGTGACCTCGTGGCTGGTCCAGGGCTTCGCCTCGGCCAGCCCCGGAATCGGGGGGACCAGGGCGGTGCTGCCGGTGGCCAGCACGACGGCGTGCCGCGCGGTGAGCACGCGTTCCGCTCCACCGTCTCGCGGGGTCACCCGCACCCGCTTGACACCGTCGAGCCGTCCCCTGCCCCGCACGAACTCGATGGGCACGCTCTCGATCCACCCGACCTGCCCCGAGTCGTCGAAGTGCGACACCGCCTCGTCGCGCCGGGCGAGCACCTTGCTCACCTCGATCGGGCCGAGCGACAGGCCCGGCACCCGGCTCACCTCGGCCGCCAGATCTATCGGGCGCAGCAGGGCCTTGCTCGGGATGCAGGCCCAGTAGGAGCATTCGCCGCCGGCCAGGCGGTCCTCCACGATGGCGGCGGTCAGGCCGCCGCGCACGGCTCGGGCCGCGGCGTTCTCGCCGGCAGGACCGGCGCCGATCACTATGACGTCGAACTCGTCGGTCATGCCTACCTCTCCCATAACGCTCGCCACGCTGTCGCGGCTCTTCCCAGCAGTCTCCCACCGGTGCCCTTCGACCATCGCCAAGGGAGGTCGGCCCGGCTCAGTTCTGCTCGGACATCGCTCCGGGCGGCCAGTCCCCCCGCTCGAACGCCGTACCGGGCGGGTTGGCGATGACCAGCATCTCGCTGCCGCCGAAGTCGCCGACCACCCGGAACCCGGCCTGTACGAGGATCGTCCGCACGGCGAGCTGTACGGCGGTGCGGATGGTCTCGTACTTCACCGTGCCGGCTCTGGCGAGATCGGGAGAGGCCTCCCACGAGACGACAACACCGCGACCGGGCTCGTGCCGGAGGCTGAGACCGCCGTCGCCCGGCGTCCCGGACGGCCCGTTGGATCCAGGCGGCTTCGGTGGCTCGACGGTGAATCCCGCGTTCGTTAACTCTTGCCGGATCAGATCTTCCAGGTTCGCTGGGTCGTACCGTGCGGGGTTCACCTCGTCCTGCTGCCCTCACACCGCCCTCTCATGCGGGCTCTCCGACGCACACAGCTCCGGCAAATCCGTACTCTCCCGAAATGCCAGTCGATGCGGCACGCACACCTCGTGTGCCTTGTCCGTCTCGCCGCTCAGCCGCTCGGCCAGCAGGTCCACCGCCGACTGCGCGATCAGCGCCTTGTCGGGCGCCACGGTCGACAGTGTGGGCGTGGCGAACCGGCCGTCCTCGATGTCGTCGAACCCCATCACCATCACGTCGCCCGGCACGTCGTACCCCCGTTTGAGCAGCGTCCGCAGGGCGCCCAGCGCGAGCGTGTCGTTGAAGCAGAAGACCGCGTCCGGCGGGCCGGAGTCGAGCAGGCGGCTCATGGCCTCGGCGCCGTCGGCGCGCCCCCAGCGCGCCACCAGCGCGACCAGTGACGGGTCTGCGGGGACGCCGGCCTCGGCGAGCGCCTGCTGGTAGCCCTTCAGCCGCAGGCGGCCCGTCACGGCGGCGGCCGTGCGCTGCACGCCGATGGCGGCGATCCTGCGCCTGCCGCGCTCGGCCAGGTGCAGGGTGGCCGCCCGCGCGGCGGCCACGTTGTCGATGCCGACATGATCGTACGGCGAGCGGCCCGTCCCGATGCGCTCCCCGAGCAGCACCATCGGCGTACGATCGTCGCGCCCGGCCAGGTCCTTGGCCGTGAGCGCGAGCGGACTGAACAGCAGCCCGTCGATGAGATGGTCCCGGATCCCGGAGATCACCACGCGTTCCTTGGCCCGGTCGCCCTGGGTCTGGTCGATGAGCACGGTCCAGCCTCGCCGGTCGGCCGCCTCGATGACGTTCGTGGCCAGTTCGGCGAAGTAGGGGTTGTCCAGGTCGGGCACGGCCAGCGCGACCACGCCGGAGCGGCCCGCGCGCAGGCTGCGCGCCGACAGGTTAGGCCGGTAGGAGAGCTCGGCTATCGCCGCCTCCACCCGGGCGCGTGTCTCGCCGCTGACATGGGGATAGTCGTTGACCACGTTGGACACGGTCTTGATCGACACCCCGGCCAGCTCGGCGACATCCTTCAGCCTCGGCCGCACCCTGCCCCTTTCGCCATCGGCACCCTACCTTCTTTACAACGATGTAACGAACTGGCGCCAACCAATTTACAACGTTGGAACCAACGATGTAGAACGTCCGTAACCTCACGGTCAGGAGTGATCTGGCATGTCCCAAAACGACCTTTCCAGGCGACGCGTACTGGGCCTGGGCCTCGGTGCGCTGGTCATCGGCGCCGCGGGCTGCGGCGGAGGCGGCGGCGGCCCCAAGCAGGCGCAGGCGCCGGCCACCACGGCGGCGGCCACCGAATACACCGGGCCCTCGGTCTCGCTGAAGTTCTGGAACGGCTTCACCGGCGGCGACGGCCCGTTCATGAAGAAGCTGGTGGACCAGTTCAACGCCGAGCACCCGAACATCCAGGTGTCGATGAACGTCTACCAGTGGGCCGACTACTACGCGAAGGTCCCCGCGGCCGTCTCCGCGGGTCAAGGCCCTGACCTCGGCATCATGCACGTCGACAGCGTCGCCACCAACGCGGCACGGCAGGTGGTCCTGCCCCTCGACGACGTGGCCAACGCGCTCAGCCTCACCGAGGCGGACTTCTCCCCGCCGGTCTGGAAGGCCGGCGTCTACAAGGGCGCGCGCTACTCGATCCCGCTCGACGTGCACCCGCTCGGCATGTTCTACAACAAGACGGTCATGAAGAAGGCCGGGCTCGACCCGGAGCAGCCGCCCAAGTCCGGCGAGGAGTACATCGCGGCGCTGGAGGCGCTGAAGAAGGCGGGCATCCAGGGGCACTGGGCCACGCCGTTCCCGTTCACCGGAAGCATGCAGTTCGGGACGCTGCTCTACCAGAACGGCGGCCAGCTCTTCGCCGACGACGCCGGCGTCTCGCGCTTCGCCGAGGACCCCGGCGTGCAGGCCCTGACCTGGCTCGTCGACCTCGTCAACAAGGGCTACAGCCCCAAGAACGTCGGCCAGGACGCCGACTTCATCGCCCTGCAGAACGGCAAGGCCGCCTTCAACTGGAACGGCATCTGGTCCATCAACACGCTCAAGGAGATCAAGAACCTGGAGTGGGGCGTCGCGCCGCTCCCGCAGATCGGATCGAAGCCGGCGGCGTGGGCGGGCTCGCACCAGTTCGTGGTGTTCAAGCAGCGGACGCCCGACCAGAACAAGCTGACCGCGGCCAAGGTGTTCATCAACTGGATCAGCGGCCACTCGCTGGAGTGGGCCAAGGGCGGCCAGGTGCCGGCCCGCAAGTCGATCCGCGACGGCGCGGAGTTCGCGGCGCTGAAGGAGCAGGCCACGATCGGCACCCAGATCGACTACCTGTACTTCCTGCCGTCGGTGGCGGGCATCGGGGACGCCTCCGCGGTCGTCGACCAGGCGATCAACGCGGCGATCCTGCTCAAGAAGAGCCCCAAGGACGCGCTCACGGAGGCCGCCGCCAAGGCCGACAAGATCCTTGAGGCCAACCGGAAGAAGTACGGCGCCTGATGGTCGCGATCTCAGCGGAAGAGACGCCGGGGCGGGAGGTGCGCGTTCCGCGATCGGGCAAGGCGACACCGTACCTGTTCCTGGCGCCGTACCTGATCCTGTTCTCCGTGTTCGTGCTGGCCCCGGCCCTGTTCGGGATCTGGGTGAGCCTGCACGACTGGGACTACATGCTCGAGGGCAAGCCGTTCGTCGGCCTGGACAACTACACGGCGCTGTTCGACGACCAGTCGCCCGTCTACGGCGACTTCTGGATGTCGATGCGGGCGACCGGGATCTTCACCGTGTTCAGCGTGCCGTTCCTGGTCGTGCTGCCGCTCGGGGTGGCGTTACTGCTCAACCGGCCCTTCCGGGGCAGGACGCTGTTCCGGGGGCTGTTCTTCGCGCCGTTCGTGCTGGGCGTGGCGGTGGTGTGCCTGATGTGGCGGCTGCTGCTCGACCCGAACCTCGGCCTGGTCGACTGGATACTCGGCACGCCGATCCCCTGGACCACCGCGACGCCGTGGGCCTGGATCGCGCTGGTCGGGGTGACGGTCTGGTGGACGCTCGGGTTCAACGCGGTGATCTACCTGGCCGGGATGCAGGACATCCCGCGCGAGCTGTACGACGCGGCGAAGATGGACGGCGCGGGACGGTGGGGCGAGTTCGTCCACGTCACGCTGCCGGGGCTGCGGCCCGTCGCGCTGTTCGTGGTGACGACGACGATCCTGGCCTCGGCGAACATGTTCGGGCAGTCGTACCTGCTGACCCAGGGCGCGCCGGGCGGAGACACGCGGACCGCGATCATGTACATGCTCCAGCAGGGGCTCAGGGAGTACAAGATGGGCAGCGCCTCGGCCATGAGCTACCTGCTCACGCTGCTGCTGATCCTGGTCAGCGTGGCCAACTTCCGGCTGTTCAGGACCCGGTCATGAAGCGCTACACGGGCCTGCTGGCCCTCGCCGTGCTGTTCGTGGGGCCGCTGGTGTGGGCCTTGGGCGTGTCGTTCAAGACGCAGACCGAGGCCACCCAGGTGCCGCCCACGCTGCTGCCCGCCGAGCCGACGACGTCCGCGTACGGGACGGTCTTCCAGGGCACCACGGACACGCCGGTGCTGCGCTGGTTCGCCAACAGTGTCATCGCCGCCACCGGGCACATGCTGCTGGTGCTCGTGGTGTCGTCGCTGGCCGCGTACGCGCTGGCCAGGCTGGAGTTCCGCGGCAAGAAGCTGATGTTCGGGGTGATCGTCGGCACGCTGCTGGTGCCGGGGTTCGTCTTCCTCATCCCGCAGTTCCTGATCGTCGACCAGCTCGGCTGGCTGGACAGCCTGACGGCGCTCATCGTGCCGGGGGCGGCGGGCGCGTTCGGGGTGTTCTTCCTGCGGCAGTTCTTCCTCGGCCTGCCGGGCGAGCTGGACGAGGCCGCGCTGATGGAGGGCGCCAACCACTGGCACATCTTCTGGCGGATCACGCTGCCGCTGTCGCGGCCCGCGCTGGCCACGCTGGCCGTGCTGAGCTTCCTGTCCAACTGGAACGACTTCATCTGGCCCATCTATGTGATCTTCAGTCCCGAGTACTTCACGCTGCCGCCGGGCCTGTCGATCCTTCAGGGCGCGTACACGATCCACTATCCGGTGATCATGGCGGGCGCGGTGCTGGCCAGCATCCCCGTCCTGATCCTCTTCAGTCTGACCCAGCGGTACGTCATCGAAGGCATCTCCCGTAGCGGCCTGAAAGGCTGACCTATGCACCTGGCTGTCATCGCCACGCTGCTCCTGTCCCTGTTCACCAATCCGGTGTCCGGCTCCTTCTCCGACACGTTCGCCGACCCGTCGGTGATCCGCGGCCAGGACGGCTACTGGTACTCCTACGGCACGTCGGACCCGCTGCGCGAGGGCGAGAAGGTCCTGCACAACCTGCCGATCGCCCGCTCCGGCGACCTGGTCAACTGGACCTACGTGGGCGACGCGTTCGGGCCGGACAACCTGCCGTCGTACGCGGCGCCGGGCAGTCTGTTCTGGGCACCGGACATCCGTTACCTCGACGGCCGGTACGTCATGTACTTCACCGTCACCGACACCGCCACCACGCCCGCCAACTGGGACTACTCGATCGGCGCCGCCACGGCGCCCACGCCGACCGGCCCGTGGACGCACCTCGACGCCCCGGTCGTCGCCCCGCGCCCCTCGGGCAACTCGTACTGGAACACGATCGACCCCTCGCAGTTCACCGACGTGGACGGGCGCAAGTACCTGTATTTCGGCGGGTTCTTCGGCGGCCTGTGGGTGACCGAGCTGTCCGCCGACGGGCTGCACGCCACCGGGCAGCCGCAGCAGGTCGCGATCGACAACAAGTTCGAGGGCGCGTACGTGGTGCGCCACGACGGCTTCTACTACCTGCTCGGCTCCTCGGCGAACTGCTGCGCCGGGCCGACCACCGGCTACTCGGTGCTGGCCGGGCGCTCGACCAGCCCGCGCGGCCCGTTCACCGACCGCGAGGGCGTGCCGTTGCTGGCCTCGCGCGCCGGTGGCACCCCCGTCCTGGACCAGAACGGCAACCGCTTCATCGGCACCGGCCACCATGCCCAGCTCACCGACCTTTCCGGTCAGGACTGGATGCTCTACCACGCCATCGATCGAAGCGACCCGTTCCTGGACGAGCCGTACGGGATCAACGAGCGGCCCATGCTGCTGGACCGGCTGGACTGGATCGACGGCTGGCCGGCCGTGCGTGCGGGGGCCGGGCCTTCCGAGCAGTCGCGGGAGACGCCGGTGACCCGCGGCGTCGTGGACGATCGGTTCGCGGGCGATCTGTCGGGCTGGCGGAACACGGCCGGCTGGACCGTACAGGATGGACATGTCCATGGCCAGGGCACGCTCATCAGCCGCAGGTCGCTCGGCGGGGACGTCCGCGTCGAGACCGACCTCAGGACGGACAAGTCCGCCGGGATTCGCCTCGGCGGCACGACCGCGGTCGTTTCGCGCGACGGGTTGACGCTTACCTCGGGTGGCGCGTCCCGTACGGTGGCGCTGCCCGGAGGGGCCGCGACCTGGCACAACCTGGCCGTCACCGTCAAGGGACGGACGATCACCGCCGAGGTGACCGAGGCCCGGCTCCGTGACCCGCGGGCGAGCGTCACCGTCACGGGCAGCGCGAACGGCCCGATCGGGCTGGTCGCCGACGGGGGCGCCGACTTCGACAACGTCTCCGCCGCCCCGCTGTTCAAGGCCGTCACCAAGGCGGCGCCGACGCCGCGTACGGGCAGGCTGCTGGACGCCGACGAGTTCAACGGGCCGCTCGACTCCCGCTGGACCTGGGTGCGGCAGGACGCCGCAACCAAGATCGAGGAGGGCGTGCTGCGCTGGCCCGTCCAGGGCGCCGACCTGGTCGGGGCCGGCAACAAGGCGTCGGTGCTGCTGCGCGAGGCCCCCAAGGGCGACTACGTCGTGGAGGCCAAGGTCACGCTCGACCTGGGCGAGGACGCCGTACGCAACTACCAGCAGGCCGGCCTGGTCGCCTACGCCTCCGACGACGACTTCGCCCGCCTGTCCCAGGTCGCCATCTGGAACACCCGCCAGGTCGAGTACGGCCGCGAGCTGACCTTCGCCGGCCGCCTGTCCTACGGCGGCAACATCGTCGGCCCGCCGGCCAAGACCACCTGGCTGCGGCTGGCGCACCACGTGGACCCGGCCAACGGGGAGCACGAGTTCCGCGCCGGATCCAGCCGCGACGGCAAGACCTGGACCTGGGGCGGCGTGTGGACCTTCCCCAAGGACACGGCCGTGCGCATCGGCCTGGTCGCCCACGGAGGGGCCCAGCCGGCCGTCAACGCCGACTTCGACTACGTACGCGTCTACCGAGGAGCCTGACCTGTGCCGCAAGCACACCTGACCCTTGACCCCTCTTTCCGCATCGCCCCCGTCAACCGGCGCCTGTTCGGCTCGTTCGTCGAGCACATGGGCCGGTGCGTCTACACCGGCATTTTCGAGCCGGGGCACCCGGCGGCGGACGACAACGGCTTCCGCACCGACGTGCTGGAGCTGACCCGCGAGATGGGCGTGAGCGTGGTCCGCTACCCGGGAGGCAACTTCGTCTCCGGCTACCGCTGGGAGGACGGCGTCGGCCCCGACCGGCCCTCCCGGCTGGACCTGGCCTGGCGGCAGATCGAGACGAACGCGTTCGGGCTCAACGAGTTCATGACCTGGACCCGGGCCGCCGGGGTGGAGCCGATGATGGCCGTCAACCTCGGCACCCGGGGTATCCAGGAGGCCTGTGACCTGCTCGAATACACCAACCACCCCTCGGGTACGCAGTGGTCGGACCTGCGCGTCAAACACGGAGTGACCGACCCGTACGGGATCAAGCTCTGGTGTCTCGGCAACGAGATGGACGGACCCTGGCAGATCGGCCACAAGACCGCGCACGAGTACGGACGGCTCGCCAACGAGACCGCCAAGGCCATGCGGCTCGTCGACCCCGACCTTGAGCTGGTGCTGTGCGGCAGCTCCAACAGCGGGATGCCGACGTTCGGCGCGTGGGAGGCCACCGTGCTCGAACACGCCTACGACGCGGTCGACTACCTGTCGCTGCACAACTACTACGAGGAGAACGGCGACCTGCCCGGCTTCCTCTGCAGCGCCGTGGACATGGATCGCTACATCTCGGCCATCGTGGCCACGGCCGACCACATTGGGGCGAAACTCCGGCGCACGAAGAAGATCAACCTGTCCTTCGACGAGTGGAACGTCTGGAACCAGAGCCGGTTCACCGGGCGCGAGCGCTCGCCGTTCCAGGAGGCGCCGGAGCTGATCGAGGACACCTTCACCGCCGCCGACGCCGTGGTGGTGGGCGACTTCCTGATCACGCTGCTGCGGCACGCCGACCGGGTGAGCATCGCCTGCCAGGCGCAGCTCGCCAACATCATCGCGCCGATCAGGACCGAGCCCGGCGGCCCGGCCTGGCGTCAGACGATCTTCCACCCGTTCGCGCTGACGGCCCGGCACGCGCGCGGCACCGTGCTGCGGGTGGAGCCGTCCGGACCGCTCCTGGAGACCGAACGGTACGGCGAGGCGCCCGCGCTGTCGGCGGTGGCCACCGTCGACGGGTCCCAGGTGGCGCTGTTCGCCGTCAACCGGTCGCCCGACCAGGACCTCGACCTCACCGTCCGGCTCCCGGCGGCGGTCAGGCCGGTGTCGGCCTCGGTGATCGCCGCCGGGGACGACCCGCACCGGGTGGAGGCCCTTCCGCGGCCGCTGACCGTACAGGCTGACGGTGACCGGCTGACGGCGCGGTTGCCCGCCGCCTCGTGGACGATGATTCTCGCGGAGTGCGACCTGTAGACCGGAGGCATGACCGGGCTACTGCTCTGTCGAGGCCGCGCTCCAGCTCGCGCTGGAGCGCGGCCTCGACGACGTCCGGGTCGAGGACATGGCGGAGGCGGCGGGTGTCCATCTCTGCCGCCGGGCTGAATGCGGTGCTCAGCGAGATGTCCTTTCCGTAGGGAGGCGGGAGATCAGCCACGTGACCAACAGGGCGGCGGCGCACAGACCGGCCAGCGTCCACAGGCCGCCGTCGAAGGAGCCGGTCGCATCCTTGAACGCGCCCAGCCCGAAGGAGAAGACCACTCCCCCGAGGTTGGCGCAGAAGTTGCTGAAGCCTGTGACCAGGCCCGTGTTGGCGGTGCCGACGTACTGCAGCGGCACGGCGAACAGCGGCCCGAAGTA
This sequence comes from Nonomuraea sp. NPDC049141, assembly GCF_040648415.1. NCBI lineage: Bacteria > Bacillati > Actinomycetota > Actinomycetes > Streptosporangiales > Streptosporangiaceae > Nonomuraea > Nonomuraea sp. NPDC049141. The sequence goes on along the minus strand of NZ_JBEZDR010000013.1, from coordinate 222,261 downwards.
GAGCTGAAGGAAGATCGAGTTCACCGCGATCACCGCGATCAGCGCGGGGAGAGTGTCGACGAAGGGGATCAGGAAGATCGTGACGGCCAGCATGGCCAGGGAGGTTCCGACGACGGCCAGGGGCCGGCCGAGGCGGTCGGACACCCAGCCGCCGAGGAAGTTGGACGGGGCCGTGACCGCCGCTCCGATGGCCACGACGACGCCGGCCATGCCCAGGGAGTAGCCCTTTTCCTCGACGATGAGGCTGGGTAACCAGAACGCCATCCCGGTGACCACCGCGAGGCGGACGAACTGGATGAAGCCACTCAGCCACACGGCACGGTGAGACAGGAGCTCGCGGGCGTCCGCCCAGGTCGGCGGCCTGGCATCGGCCTTGGGCGGGGCCGAGTCGCCCAGCTTGGCGAAGGCCAGCACAACCAGCATGCCGGTGGCCGCGAAGAGCACCATCAGCCAGCGCCAGCCCAATGGACCGACCAGCACCGGGCCGAGCGCGTTGAGCAGGATGTTGGAGGAGAATCCGCCCGCCACGTAGAGGCCCATGGCCGTGGCCCGGCGATCCTCGCGGAACTGGCGGCTGATCAGCATGAGGCCAGGTGCGAACACCAGCGCCCGGAAGACTCCGGAGACCGCCTGGTTCGCCAGCAACCAGCCATAGGAGTCGAGCAGGGAGAAGGTGAGCGAGAGCACGTTGACGCCGAGCAGGCCCACCACGAACAGGCGTTTGGTGTCGAACCTGTCCGAGAGATACCCGGACGGGATCTGCATGAGCGCGTACGTGAATGTGCCGGAGGCGGCCAGCAGCCCCGCCTGCGAGGGGCTGATGCCGAGGTCGTGCCGGATGAGCGGGAGGAACAGGGCGATAGCCCCGAAGGCGAGACCCTGCATGCTCTGGCACACCACGATCAACGTGGAGTTGAGCGCCCGGGCCGGAGGCGCGCCGGCCTCTACGGTCACGCCCCCCATCAGAAGCGCATGATGGACGCGGGCGACGGTAGCTCGCCGATGTAGACGTTCTTGGTGTCGGTGGGATCGTGCGAGGCGAACGTGCGGGCGGCGAGTCGCCGCATCATCAGCGGGTCCTCGATCGGTGTCGTGAACTGCGGCGTCATACCCCGCTTCATTGTGCGCACATATTGGACCATAGCGTCCAGCGCACCGACGCCGACGCCCGCCACCTCGCTCGACGAAGCCGCACCCCAGGAGTTGTGCGAGCGGGTGCGGCACCAGTTTTTCGGAGCGGTCATGGACGTAGTCCGGCCAGGGTGACGGCGACCAGGCGGTGGATCGCGTCGTGGCCGGGGGCGGCGCCGGCCGCCGTGAGGGCGTGCAGGCAGTAGTCGGCCAGTTCATCAGCCGGTACGTCGTCGCGCACCTCACCCGCCCTGGCGGCCTCGGCGAGCAGACCCTGAACGAAGTCGCGTAGTCGTCGCCGCGCGCGGTCGACGTGCTCGTCGCGGTGCAGCAGCGTGGCGAGTTCGCCGCCGTGGTGGGCCGCCGCCGAGTGGTGCTGGATCCGCGCGTAGGTCTCCAGGACAGCTTGCAGGCGTGCAAGTGCCGGGTCAGCGGGCTCGGCGGCGGCGGCGAGTTGGTCGAGGTGCGTGGTGATCTGACGTTCGTGCCAGGCGGTGAGGACGGCGTGGGCGTCGGGGAAGTACTTGTACAGCGTCGCCCGGCCGATGCCGGCCCGCTCGGCGATCTGCGACATCGTCAACGCGACCAGGCCGTGCTCCGCCACCAGCGTGGCCATGGCGTCCAGGGCCGCGTCCCGCACCGCGGCGCGATGCTTGTCGATCGTCTCGTTCCACAACTTGGGCACGGCCTCGATCGTACATGCCGTTGATGACCGAAACATAGTGACGTTGACAGAGACAGTATGTATCGATAAATCTGATGTCGGCAGAACGCCACCCCGGCGACCAGAAGGAATGCGATGCCGACCCTGACAGCCCAGATCGAGACCGAGCGTGCGAGCCGGTACCTCGTCCAGTTCTGCAAGCACGCCGCCGCCATGGGCCGCGGCGGCGGTCACACGCCGCGCATGCACCTGCGCGGCATGATGGCCCGCCGCGAGTTGCAGGTCACCGCTGAATGGTCCGACACCGACGGGACGGTCACCTTCGTCCCGTGGGGCCGGTGCACGCTCACCGCCGAGGCCGGCGCCCTTACACTGCTCATCGAGGCCGCCGATGAAGACGGCCTACGTCAGATCCGGGACGTCGTCAGCCGGGACTTCGAGCGCTTCAGCCAACGCGATCCGCTGACCGTGACCTGGCATCAGTCCGAGACCTCCGACGCTCCGGAGACGTTGACACCCACGCGCCGGCGAGGCCGGCTGCGCTCCAACCTCCAGGCGATCCTGCTCGCGGCGGCCGTGGTCGTGATCATCGGCCTGCATGTCGGGCTGGCCGGCACCGTCGTGGCGAACTCGGCGTGGACCGGCATGGCCGCCAACGTCGTCGTGGCGCTGGTCGTCCTGAAGGTCGCGTTCATCGCCCTGGCCCGCTTCGGCTTCCGGCGCCGCAAGGCCGCCAAGACGCCCGACGGCGGCTGAAGGAAGGCCGCGTCACGCGGTCAGTACAGCTCTCCCCACCGGGCGGTCACCTCAGTGTGGACACGCCCCACAACTCGGCGATGCGCCCGTCCCGCACTCGGAAGATCTCCAGCATCGTCGGCGGACGCTGCTCGACGGCGTCGGCCGGGATCCCGCGCAGGGTGGTGCGGACGGCGACCTTGTCCCCGTCGACGAGCATGTCCTCGACGACCACCCGGACGTCGGGGAACCTCTCGTGGAACCGCGTCCACGCTCGGGTGACGCTTTCCACGCCCGTGGTGCCCAACGGGTGGCTGACGAAATCCGCCGAGAAGATCCCCTCGGCGGCCCCGAAGTCCTGGGTGTTGAACGCCTCGTACATGCGCCGCCCAACGGCCCTTACGTCGTCGGTCATCTGCTCGTTCCTGTCTCAGGGCGGGCTTTCGGCCCGGCAGCCGGGTCGATCCCGGCCATGGTGGCGCGCAAGCGCTCCAGGGCGCTCAGGACGATCTCCCGTTCATGCGCGGGGATGCCGTCGAGCAGCCGCACCTGGTAGGCCTGATGAGACCGCTCGAGGTCGGCGGCGGCTCGTTCGCCGACGGGTGTCAGGCTGGCCAGCGTGTAACGGTTGTCCGCCGGATCGATGCGGCGGCCGACCATCCCCTCGGCCTCGAACTCTTTGATCAGCCGGGTGACGCTCGCCCCGTCGAGAGACAGGGCCTGACGCAGATCGCTGTGGCTGGTCTCCCCGTTCCTCCACAGCCGCATCAGCAACTGAAGCCTGGACGAACTCATCCCCACATGCCGCGCGAACGCCTGGCGCATCTCGGCGCAGGCGCCGCCCAACTCGCGGAAGAACCGGTCCTCGGAAGTCTCCACGCCTCATCTTTCTGCCATCGGAACGATCACCTCTACTCTTTCTATCAACAACTCTTGATGGCATCAAGAGTATGCGGCGTCAAGAATTAGGAGGCCACCGAGACGGCGTGGCGCACCGACGCGGGATCAGCGGCCAGCGCGAGCAGGCAGTGCGCCAGGTCGGCGCGGGTCGTACTGAGGCCGCCCCGGAGATTGGTGTCCCACGCTGTGCGGTAACGGCCCGTCAGTCCGGCGTCGGTCAGGCGGCTCGGCCGGACGATGGTCCAGTCAAGGTTCGTCGCCCGCAGCCGCCGTTCGGCTTCGCGCAGGTCGGCATAGGAGTGTTTGAAGAGCCGCTGCACGATGAGCGGCTTGACCACGTACCGGACGATCACTCCGTCGCCCGCGTCGGTCACGAGGCCGCCGGCGCTGGTCATGAGCAGGCGCCGCGCGCGGCCGAGCGCCATCGCCGCGGCGATGGCGCTGATACTGTCGGCGCACACCGTCGTGGGCGCCCGACCGCGGGAGCCCATCGCGGACAGTACGGCATCGCGGTCCTTCACGGTGGGCGCGATGGCGTCGGGGTCCATCAGGTCGGCCTGGCGGATGTCGAGACCGGACGGCAGGTCGGCGGGCAGCCGCCGGGGATCGCGGACCACCGCGGTCACCTCGTGCCCGGCGGCGAGCGCCTGACGAAGCAGCTCGACGCCGGTGCCTCCGGTAGCTCCGAAGATCGTCAGCTTCATGGTGGATCCTCCTCAGCTCATCGCCTATCGTGAGTGAGCACTCACCAACCCGTCAAGTCCGAAGTGCCGGTGGTCGCCGGCGCGCCCGGCTCTCAGCGGCGAGCCCTACTCGGTGACCCACCGCGCGGCCGAATCGGCCCTGCCGATCAGCACCGCGGGCTTGAGAATCTGCGTCTTTGTCATGTACGCGCCGTCCACCTCCCTGGAAGGCGGGCACTGACAGGGCCACGATCCGCCGGAGCCGGGCCGGTAGTGTCCGTGGCGTGAGTACGAACGAGCTGGGCGCCTTCCTGCGTGCCCGACGCGAGGCCATCACGCCTGCCGAGGCCGGGCTGCCCAGCGGCGCCCGCCGGCGCACGCCCGGCCTGCGCCGCTCGGAGCTGGCCACCCTGGCCGGGATCAGCGTCGAATACCTCGCGCGCCTGGAGCAGGGCCGCGACCGCCACCCTTCGAGCCAGGTGCTCGGCGCCCTCGCCGACGCCCTGCGCCTCGGCTCGGCCGAACGCCTCCACCTGCGCCGCCTGTCCAAGGTCGTCGACGGCGACTCCCTCTGCCCGTCCGCCATCCCGCCGGCCCGCGTCGTCCGGCCCACCGTACGAGCCCTGCTCGACCGGCTTGAGCCGGCGCCCGCCATTCTCGTCAACCGGCTGGGCGAGATACTCGCCCACACCACCGGTTATGAACGTCTCGCCGCCCCCATCGGCCTGCTCGACGGGGAGCCGCCCAGCCTCGTCCGGTTCGTGTTCACCGATGTCCGGGCGCGGGCGGCCTACCCCGACTGGGAGCGGGTCGCGGACGAGCAGGTGGCCAGCCTCAAGATCGAGTCGTCCCGCGCCGATCCGCATGTCCGTCACCTGTCGGAGGAGCTGACCGTCCTCGCGGGCGCCCCGTTCGCCACCCGCCTGTCGAAACCGGCCGGCCTGCCCCAGCGCGCGGGGACGCAACGGCTGGTGCATCCCCTGGCGGGCGAGCTGCGGCTGTCGTACGAGACGCTCGACCTCCCGGACATCGAGGGCCAGCGCCTGATCGTCTACCTGCCGGCCGACGAGGCCACCTCGACCGCCCTCGACCGCCTCACCGGCCGCCAACCGGGAGCCCTCCGCGCGGTCACCGGCTGACGAAGGCTGCCGATGCCGGTGGCTTCGCGGACGCCGGCACGCTCCTCGATCCCCCGGGGGTGACGTCCGCCCCCGCAGTCAGCGGACTCCCGTTCGCTCCTCGACCTCTTCGGGCGTTCGGCACGCCGCACGCGACCATGGGGACGATGTGATCATCATCAAGGCGACCCTCCTACGCGCGGACGTCGAAGCCCAGTGCGGTGGCCACCACGGTCGCCTGGAAGGAGTCGATGATCGCCTTCTTCAGCGTGACGGTCGACGGGTCCAGGTCGGACAGGTCGCTGCCGCGCAGATCGCAGCCCGTGAGGTCGGCGCCGTTGAGCCACGCCCCCGAAAGGTCGCAGCGCAACACCTCGGCCTTCTCCAGCCGGGCGCCCGTCAGGTCGGCCTCGCGTAGGCGTACTCCGTGAAAGGCGCTGCCCCGCAGGTCGGCGCCGGGCAGACCGGTGAACGACCAGTCGCCACCCTCGACCTTCAGCAGCCCGTAGGAGCAGCCGTCGAACATGCTGCCCGTCATCTTGCACGCCTTGAACCTCGCGTCGAAGAACGAGCAGCGCGAGAACGTGCAGTTGAGGAACATGGCGTCCTCGTGCTCGGACACGTTGAAACGGACGCCGCTGAACGTGCACTCCTCGAAGACGCAGCCGCTGTTCGTCAGCTCCGTCATGTCCACATCGACGAACAGGACCTGATGGTAGGTCTCCTGCGCCAGGTCGCGGCCGTCCCAGTCGGCCGATCGGACCGCCGTGCGGGTCGGGAGCGCGGGACGGCCCTGTCTGCGGTCGGCCATCATCCGGCGCCCTCCGTTCGCTCGACGGCGACCACAACCGGGCTGTCCGTGATCTCCCGCGCCTCCATGAAGCCCCTCCTTCCGCGTCCTCGCGAGCCTCCCACGCGCGACCGACAGAAACCGTTCCGGCCCGCGTGCAGGATGTGGCACGGCTCGCTCGATACCGGAGCGACGCACAGCCGCTCCCGCTGGTTGAGCGCGTCGGGGGCCAAGCGACAAGTGAAAGTTTCACCCGATCTCGGCTGTTTCCGCTGGTGTCGCAGGCGGGCCAGGGTGGGGTTGTGGGCGGGCAGGGGAATGGCGGAGCGGTGACCTAGAGTCGAGGTTGGGAGCGCTCCCAACCTTCACCTCGACGCACTGACCAAGAACGGCGGGCCAGGGCCATGAGAAACGCGAGCCTGAAATGGACGACGCGGGCGGCCGTGACGTTACTGGTCGCCGCCGTGCTGAGCGTTCCCGGGGGGCCCGGGCCGGCCGTTTTCGCGTCGGCCGCGTACCCGTACCAGGATCCGAGCCTGCCCGTGCCGACCCGGGTGGCCGACCTGATGGGCCGGATGTCGCTGGACGAGAAGCTCGGGCAGATGACGCAGGCCGAGCGCGGCTCGGTCAGCGCCGCCGACGTCACGACGTACCGGCTCGGTTCGGTGCTGTCGGGCGGCGGCTCCGGGCCGTCCCCGAACACGGCCGCGTCCTGGGCGGACATGTACGACAATTTCCAGAACGCGGCCCTGGGCACGCCGCTGGGCATCCCCATCCTGTACGGCGTCGACGCCGTGCACGGCCACAACAACGTCGTCGGCGCCACGATCTTCCCGCACAACATCGGGCTCGGCGCGACCCGGGACCCCGCGCTGGCGCAGCGGGTCGGCCGGGCCGTGGCCGAGGAGGTCTCCGGCACCGGCGTGGACTGGAATTTCGCGCCCTGCCTGTGCGTGGCACGCAACGACCGATGGGGCCGCACGTACGAGTCCTTCGGCGAGACGCCCGAGCTGGCCTCGTCGATGACCACGATCGTGACCGGCCTGCAGGGCGCCGTGCTGAACGGCCCGGCCTCCGTACTGGCCACGGCCAAGCACTACCTCGGCGACGGCGGCACCACGGGCGGCGTGGACCAGGGCGACACCCAGCTGCCCGAGAGCGACCTGCGGGCGATCCACCTGCCGCCGTTCAAGGCCGCGGTGGAGCGCGGGGTGGGCTCGGTGATGATCTCGTTCAGCAGTTGGAACGCCGCCAAGCTGCACGGGCACCAGTACCTGATCACCACCCTGCTCAAGGGTGAGCTGGGCTTCTCCGGCTTCGTGGTCTCCGACTGGGACGGCATCGACCAGATCGACGGCGCCGCCGGCACCTCCGCGCTCGACGTGCGCACGGCCGTGAACGCCGGCATCGACATGGTGATGGTTCCCACGGCCTGGCGGCGGTTCATCGACCTGCTGCGGGCCGAGGTGCAGGCGGGCCGGGTGACCACGGCCCGGGTCGACGACGCGGTCCGGCGCGTCCTGACGAAGAAGTTCGAGCTCGGCCTGTTCGAGAAACCGCTGACCGACCGGTCCTACACCGCGACCGTCGGCAGCTCGGCGCACCGCGCCCTGGCCCGCGAGGCGGTGGCCAAGTCGCAGGTCGTGCTGAAGAACGGCGGGAACATCCTGCCGCTCGCCCGGGGTGGCAAGATCTTCGTGGCGGGCAAGAGCGCGGACGACATCGGCAACCAGAGCGGCGGCTGGACGATCTCCTGGCAGGGCTCGTCCGGCGCCATCACCCCCGGCACCACCATCCTTCAGGGCATCAGGAACAGCGCCGGCTCGGCCACAACCGTCACCTACGGCCGCGACGGCAGCGGCATCGACGGCTCCTATCGCGTGGCGATCGCCGTGGTCGGCGAAACGCCGTACGCCGAGGGCCAGGGCGACCGCCCAGGCGGCCTGGGCCTGGACACCACCGACCTGAACACCATCGCCACCCTGCGCGCGGCCGGGGTGCCCGTCGTGGTCGTGCTGGTCTCGGGGCGCCCGCTCGACATCGCGGCCCAGCTACCCGGCTGGAACGCCCTGGTGGCCGCCTGGCTGCCGGGCACCGAGGGCCAGGGTGTGGCCGACGTGCTGTTCGGCACGGTGCAGCCCACCGGCAAGCTGCCCGTGACCTGGATGAGCAGCGCCTCCCAGCAGCCGATCAACGCGGGCGACGGCAAGACGCCGCTGTTTCCGTACGGCTTCGGCCTGACGTACGGGCAGCCGCAGGACGACACCAGCCCGCCCACCGCGCCCGGCACACCGATCGCGTCCGAGATCACCTCCTCGTCCACGAGCCTGTCGTGGTCCGCCTCGTCCGACAACGTGGGTGTGACCGGCTACGACGTGGTCCGCGTGCAACCGACGGGCGAGACGACGGTGGCCACGGCCGCGACCGCGACGGCCACCGTCACCGGCCTGGCCGCGAGCACGTCCCACACCTTCGCCGTCTACGCCAAGGACGCCGCCGGCAACCGCTCGCCGCGCTCGGGGACGGTCACCGTGACCACGCGCGCCGACGGCGGGACGGGCGGCTGCACGGTCACCGCGACGGCGCAGAGCCAGTGGAGCACCGGCTACGTCATGCAGGTGGCGGTGACCAACACCGGCACGAGCACCGCGAACGGCTGGGGCGTCACCTTCACCCTGCCGTCCGGCCATCAGATCACCGGGTCGTGGAACGCCTCCCTGACGGTGAGCGGCCAGGCCGCCACGGCAGGCAACGCCACGCACAACGGGACGCTCGCGCCCGGCGCGAGCACCTCCTTCGGTTTCCAGGCCAGTCGCCCATCCAGCGACACCCGCCTGCCATCCGGCTACGCATGCGCGTTGAAGACCGCCCGCGGACCCTGAAAATTACATCGTCGGCGGCGGCCGAACGCGCAGCTTGCGGGCCCGCGCCGCGGCAGGTGACGGATCAGATCATTGTTGACGCGTCGAAAACTGCATAGGGTGCCATTGACAATGATCTCGACAGATCAGTCAAGGAGCCCGCCATGCGCGTGCGAACGACCCCGTCCCTGATCATGATTCTCTTAGCCGCCGTGGGGCTCGTGGTCACGAGCCCCACCGCCGCGCAGGCGATCGGCGGATTCGACTACTCCCGGGCGCAGGTGTCCACCACCGGCCTGCAGGTGCCGTGGGGGCTGGCCTTCCTGCCCGACGGCAGCGCGCTGGTCTCCGAGCGCGGCACCGCCAGGATTCTCCAGGTACGCCCCGGTCAGACCCCGGTTCGTGTGGCCACCGTCAACGGGGTGGCCGCCTCCGGCGAGGGCGGGCTGCTCGGCATCGCCGTGTCGCCGACGTACGCCCAGGACCAGTGGGTCTACGCCTACTTCTCCACGAGCAACGACAACCGGCTGGTCCGGTTCCGGCTGAGCGCGCCGCAGACCCAGAACGTCCTCTTCTCCGGCGTGCCGCGGGCCGCCAACCACAACGGTGGCCGCATCGCCTTCGGCCCCGACGGCCAGCTGTACGTGTCCACCGGGGACGCCGGCAACACCGCCAACGCACAGAACCTGAACACCCCGGCGGGCAAGATCCTGCGCATGACGCCGAGCGGCGGCGTCCCGCCGGACAATCCCTTCGCCGGCTCCCGGGTTTACAGCTACGGCCACCGCAACGTGCAGGGCCTGGCCTGGGACGCGCAGGGCAGGATGTACGCCTCCGAGTTCGGTCAGAACACCCGGGACGAGGTCAACCGGATCGTCGCCGGCGGCAACTACGGCTGGCCCACCTGCGAAGGCGTCTGCGGCAACCCGTCCTTCCGCGACCCGATCGTCACGTGGTCGACGGCCGAGGCGTCGCCGAGCGGGCTCGCGTACGCCAACGGCACGCTGTTCGCCGCCGCCTTGGGCGGGACCCGGCTGTGGACCGTCCCCCTGACGAGTAGCGGCGGGGCCGGGACCCCGGTCGCCGAGCTGCGGGGAGCCTACGGGCGGCTGCGCGCGGTCGCGGTGGGGCCGGACGGCTGGCTGTGGGTGACGACGAGCAACCGCGACGGGCGCGGCTCCCCGGTGGCCCAGGACGACCGCATCATCCGCATTCCGCCCACCGGCACGCCCTGAGGCATGGCGGTGGGCTCGGCTCACGTGCCTGGTGGCTGACGGCGCCCTGCGGGCGATTCGCGCGGACGTCAGTGCCCGGCGTGCTCCTGAGGCTTGGCCACCACCCAGGCCCGGGCGGAGCCCACCTGCCGCTCCAGGTCGGACAGGAGGGCGGCGAGGTTCTCGTGGTCCATGTACGCGGTCTGCTCGATGCTCGATCGGTGTGCCTCCACCTGCCCCGCCAGGCTGTTGATCTTGCTCAGGGTGTCGCCGAGGTCCCGACTTTCCTGCTGACTCAGATCGCACATGCCTTAACAGTAAATACAGTCCCTCAGGCCGTACATATGTCTGACAAGTAGGTTGTGCGTGTCCGAACGCTGAAAGGATGGGCGTATGCGCCTCGCCCGAGCCATCGTCTTCGCGGTGGTGTGTGCCGCCGTGTCGGCGGCCGGGCATGCCTTCGCGGGCGGCGCGGCGGTCGCGCCCGGCGTCATGGTGGTGGGCGGGCTGGGCGCGCTCGTGCTGGCGTACGTTCTGAGCGGGCGCGAGCGTGGCCCCGCGGTGGTGCTGGGCGCCACGGTGGGGGCGCAGGTATCGCTGCACAAGCTGTTCGAGCTGACCGCGCCCGGCACCGGGCACGTGCATTTCGCCGTGGGCATGGCGCTGGTCCACCTGACGATCGCCGTGCTGACGGGCTGGTGGCTGCATCGGGGTGAGAGCGCGTTCTGGCTCATGCTGCGCCTGTCGGGGCGGCCCCGGCTCGCCCTGCCGCGGCCGTTCCGCGCGATTCCCGCGATCGACCCGGCTCCGCCACGGCCGGCGCCGGCTCGGCGGGCGCCGCTCAGGCCGTCGGTCACGGGCCGGATCGCGACCGCGGAGCCACGGAGAGGACCTCCCACGAGGGGAGACACCGCATCGCCAACAAAGCTTCCCTCGTCATGGAGTTCACCTTGTCCTTTCTTCTTCGCAGAACCCTTGTGGCGGTGATCGGGTGCGGGCTGTTCCTGGCCGCTACCGCGCCCGCCGCGCTCGCCCACGACAGTCTCAAGAGCAGTTCGCCCGCCAAGGGCGCCACCGTGTCCAGCGTCGAGACGATCGAGCTGGAGTACTCCTCTCGCGTCCGCTTCCCGCTGGTGGTGCTGCGCACCGCCGCCGGCCAGCTGATCAAGCTCGGCGAGCCGCAGGCCGACGGGCCCAAGGTGCGGACCGCCGTGCCCGGCCCGCTGGCGGGCGGCTCGTACGTCATCGCCTGGCGGGTGGTCTCGTCCGACGGCCACCCGATCGAGGGCGAGATCCCCTTCACCGTGAAGGGGACCTCGTCCGGCACGACCGCGCCCGCGGCGGCGGCTGCCACGACCGCACCCGCCGCCTCGGCGCAGACCACCCGACCTGCCGCTGCGGCGCAGGGCGGGGGCGGCATCCCCGGCTGGCTCTGGGCCGGACTCGCCGCGCTGGTCGTGCTCGGCCTGGTGATCTGGCTGCTGTCCAGACGGACGAGCGGCCCCGGCGAGCCCGCCGGGCAACCGGACGCACCAGCCGAACCGGCCGGGCAGCCGGACGGCCCGGTCGGACGTACCTGACCGGTCGAACCGGGCCAGGCCAGGCAGGCCGGGCGGATCGGCCGCCCGGCATCAGGGCACCAGCCACCCCAGCACCGGCGTCGACTGCAGGAACACCAGCACGCACAGGATGAGCAGCAACACCGCGCTCCAGCCGATCACCCGGCGGAACAGGTTGCCCTCCTCCCCCACCAGGCCGACCGCGGCCGTGCCGATGGCCAGGTTCTGCGGCGAGATCATCTTGCCCATCACCCCGCCCGAGCTGTTGGCCGCGCCGAACAGCTCCGGCGGGATGTTCAGCTGGCCCGCCGCGGTGGTCTGGAGCTTGGCGAACAGGGCGTTGGCGCCGGCGTCCGTACCGGTGATCGCGACGCCGAACCAGCCGACGACCGGTGACAGGAACGCGAAGAACGCGCCCGCGCCCGCCAGGAACAGGCCGAGCGTCTGGATCTGCCCCGAGAACTGCATCACGAAGGCCAGGGCGAAGACCGACAGGATGGTGACGATGGCCCAGCCGAACTGCCGGATCGTCGCCCCGTAGGTCGCCAGCGCCGAGGCCGGACTGATCCGCAGCACCAGGAGCGTGAGCAGCCCGGAGACGAACAGCAGCGTCCCGGGGTGCGCCGCCCAAGGCAGTTCGTAGACCACGGGCACCGCCTTGCCCGCCGGGTTCACCAGGTCGAGCCCGGGCCAAGTGGGCTTGACGGTGAAGCCGGCGAGGAAGGTCTTGATCGCGGGGATCTGCGCGATGGAGAACAGCGCGATGATGATCGCGTACGGGGCGAAGGCCGTGAGCTTGTCGCCGGTGGTGTCGCCGCCGGGGCGGCCGTGGACGCGGACGAACGCGGGGTCGTCCACGGACCCGCCCGCGATCGGCGTGGGGCTCGGCGTGAACCCGACCGTCTCGGCCGGCTTCCAGATCTTGCCGAAAGCGACCAGCACGATCGCCGAGACCAGGGCCGCCGCGATGTCCGTGAGCAGATAGTTGACCTGCGACATCAGGATCTGCGTGGCGCCGAAGCTGACCCCGGCGACGAGCGCGGCGGGCCACGCCTGGCGCAGGCCGCGCCGCCCGTCGGCGACGAAGACCAGGATGAACGGCACGAGCAGCGCGATGAACGCGGTCTGGCGGCCCGCCATCACGCCGAACGGCTCGGGCGGCAGTTCGGTGACGCTGCCCAGGATCGTGATCGGGTTGCCCATGCCGCCGAAGGCGACGGGCGCGGTGTTGGCGATGAGCGCGATGACCGCGGCGCGCATCGGCTCGAAGCCGAGCGCGATGAGCATGACCGCGCAGATGGCGATCGGCGAGCCGCCGCCGGCCAGGGCCTCGATGAGCGCGCCGAAGGAGAACGCGATGACGATCGCGGTGATCCGCTTGTCGTCGCTGATGCCCTGGAAGGCCCGGCGCAGTACGGCGAAGTGGCCGCTGCGCTCGGTCATCTTGTAGATCCAGATGGCGTTGAAGGTGATCCACAGGATCAGGAGCACCGCCCTGGCCGCGCCGTACACGGCGGAGTCGAGTGCCTGGCCGATCGGCATGCCGTACGCGAACGGCAGGACCGCGATCAGGAAGCCGACGACCAGGCCGGAGATGCCCGCCCAGTGGGCTTTCCACTTGAAGACGCCCAGCAGCACCAGCACCGCGAGCAGGGGCAGGGCGGCAAGGAGGGCGGACAGCCATAAGGAGCCGGTGGGGTTGAAGTTCTGCTGGTACACCGCGCGCCTCCGAGGGTTAGGCGTTCCATTGGATAGAACAGTGTTCCGTGTCTAGGATCGTAGGACGCGGATCAACCGGAGGGAAGAGATGGAAATACGGCATGCCACCGCACCCGATCAGATCCACCACTTCGGCACCGCGGAGCTCCGCGCCCGCTACCTCGTCGAGGGCCTGTTCGGGCCGGAGGTGGACGGTGTCTACACGCATCAGGACCGGATGGTCGTCGCCGGGGTGCGGCCGAGCGGGAAGGCGCGGCTGACGGCGTTCGACCCGCTGCGCTCGGAGCACTTCCTGGAGCGCCGCGAGCTGGGCGTGATCAACATCGGGGAGACGGGCACCGTGGAGGTCGACGGCGTGCCGTACGAGCTGGACCCCAAGGACTGCCTGTACGTCGGCAGGGGCGCGCGCGAGGTGACGTTCGAGCGCGGCACGTTCTACCTGGTCTCCGCCCCCGCGCACGAGACGTTCCCGACCACGCACGCGCGGCTGAAGGACGTGGATCCGGTACGGCTGGGCAGCGCCGGCGGCTCGAACGACCGGACCATCTACAAGTACATCCACCTCGACGGCATCCGCAGCTGCCAGCTCGTCATGGGCGTGACGGTGCTGGAGCCGGGCAGCATGTGGAACACCATGCCGTGCCACACCCACGACCGCCGTACCGAGGTCTACCTGTACTTCGACCTGCCGCGCGACGAGCGCGTCGTGCACCTGATGGGCCGCCCCGACGAGACCCGCAACCTGATCGTGGCCAACGAGCAGGCGGTGATCTCGCCGAGCTGGTCGGTGCACTGCGGGTTCGGCACCCGCAGCTACGCGTTCGTGTGGGCGATGGCCGGGGAGAACCAGGCGTTCGACGACATGGACCAGGTCGCGATCACCGAGATGCGGTGACGGATGGAGCCGTTCTCTTTGACCGGCCGGACGGCATTGGTCACCGGGGCGCGGTCGGGGATCGGCCGGGCGATCGCGGTCGGCCTCGCGCGGGCCGGGGCCGACCTGATCCTGCACGGCCACCGCGACGACCTCGACGAGACCGAGCGCCAGGTGAAGCCGCTTGGGAGCGACGTGCGCAAGCTCGTCCTCGATCTGAGCGACCCGGCCGCGATCAGGCCCGCGCTGGAGCCGGTCCTGGCCCGGCGCGAGGTGGACATCCTGGTCAACAACGCGGGCACGATCAGCCGGGGCTCGACCAGCCTGGACGACTGGCGCCGGGTGCTGGCCGTCAACCTCGACGCCGTGTACGTGCTCAGCCAGGCGCTGCTGGAGCACGGCGCCACGAAGGTGATCTCGATCGCGTCGCTGCTGTCGTTCCAGGGCGGCATCAACGTGGCGTCCTACGCGGCGGCCAAGCACGCGGTGGCCGGGCTGACCAAGGCGCTGTCCAACGAGTGGGCGCCGCGCGGCGCGCAGGTCAACGCCATCGCCCCCGGCTACATCGCCACCGACAACACCACGGCCCTGCGGGAGGACGCGCGGCGCGAGCAGGAGATCAGGTCGCGGATCCCGGCCGGGCGCTGGGGCGAGCCCGCGGACCTGGCGGGCGCGGCCGTCTTCCTCGCCTCGCGCGCCTCCGACTACGTCACGGGCCACATACTGGTCGTGGACGGCGGCTGGCTGGCCCGCTGAGTATGCTTGATCGGGTGGACAACCGGCCGAGCACCGCCATCGACAAGGCGCTCTGGGTGCTGGAGGCCCTCGCCGAGCACGAGAGCGTGACCAAGATCGCGACGGCGACGGGCCTGCCCAAGTCGACGACCCACCGCATCCTGCAGTCGCTGGCCGAGCACGGCTTCGCCCGGCCCGACGGCACCGGCGGCTACCTGCCGGGCCCCAAGATCCTCACGCTGGCCGGCCGGATGCTGGCCCGCTTCGATCCGGTACGCCAGGCGTCGCCGGTGCTGCAGCGCCTGCACGACCAGACCGGCTACACCGTGCACCTGGCCGTGCTCAACGGCGACGAGGCCGTCTACGCCGCCAAGCTGGAGGGGCGCAAGCCCTACCAGATGCCCTCGCGTGTCGGCATGTCGCTGTGGCTGCACACCAGCGCGATCGGCAAGGCGATGCTCGCGGCCATGTCCGACGACGAGGTGGCGGGCATCACCACCCGCACCGGGCTGACCAGGCGCACGCCCGCCACGATCACCACCCTGGCCGCGCTCCGCCGCCACCTGGCGCGGGTGCGGGAGTGCGGCTTCGCGATCGACGACGAGGAGAACGAGGCGGGCATCCGCTGCGTCGGCGCGGCCGTGTTCGACCACACCGGGCACGTGGTGGCCGGGGTGAGCATCTCGACGCTGACCCACGAGCTGTCGGTCGACGACGCGCAGGAGCTGGGACCACTGGTCGCGGGCACCGCCCACGAGGTCTCCCGCACCCTGGGCGCGCCGATGGAGCTACCTACTGCCTGAGCGGCTGCCCGTGCAACCGGTCTCTAAGCGGCCCGGTGCTGCTCGTACAGCTGGCCGAGGCGGTCGATGCGCCAGAGCTGGCCGAGCACGATCAGCGTCGCGCCGAAGACGGCGGGCCACACCTCCAGCGCGACCAGCCCCCAGGCCAGCAGTGCGAACCCGGCCGAGCCCACGCCGATGAGCAGGCGCTGCACCTTGCGGTGGTCGCCGGACACCAGCGACCGGTCCCGCAGCCACATCTTCTCGCCATAGATGCCCTTGGCCGCCCAGCTCGACGGACGCTCGACCGCCGGGAAGGCGTGCGGGTTGACGATCAGCCAGACGACGACCAGCGCCACGGGCACCAGCGACCACCAGCCGATCCACGTCCGGCTCCAGATGGCCAGCATCATCAGCGGGATCGCGGCGAACCTGGTCCAGACGCTCCACGGGTTGGCGTGCCGCTTCCACGCCTCGTCGGTCATCCCCACGGCCCGTGCGTATCTCTTCAGCACGCTCATACGATGAGCCCCCTTGCCAGCGTGTCGATGGTGGCGTCGAGCACCTGCTCGAAGTCGGGTCCGTACCTGTCGCGGTTGACCACCAGCAGGCCCGCGGTGCGCAGCACGCCCATCAGCACCTCCGGCGGGACGTCCGCGACGATGACGCCGTCGCTCTGCCCCTGGGCGAGGTAGTCGATCAGCGGCGTCACCAGGTGCGGGGTGACTCGGGCGAGCTCCTCGGGGCCGACCCTGCGGGCCACCGCCGCCAGCTCGTCGGGGCGGGTGAGCAGCCGCCGGTAGAACGGGTCAGTGGTGAGCGCCTCGACCATGCCCCGCATGAGGCCGGCCAGCGCCGCCACACTGGGCGGCTGGTCGAGCGCGGCGAGGAGCAGCTTGCCCATCAGCGGCGCCCGGCGGACCATGACCTCCTTGTAGAGCTCCTCCTTCGACTCGAAGAACGCGTAGAAGCTGCCTTTCGCGATGCCCGAGGGGGCGACCAGCTCGTCGAGCGAGGTCTTCTTCAACCCTTGGGCGGCGAAGAGCTCTTCGGCGGTGTCGAGCAGGCACGCGGTGATGCGCGCCCGGTCGTCCGCCGTGAACGCCACGGCCATGTGAATCCCTATGACTGGTTCGGATATTCAGTCATAGCTTAACACCAGGCGGGTGTGCCGCTTGGCGATGACGACCATGCCATCCGGCGCGGGGCCGGGGTAGGCGTCTATGCGCAGGTCGCCGGCCTCCGGGCGGCCCGCCGCGTCCCACGCCTGGACGTGCGCGGCCAGCTCCGCCGCCAGCCCGGCCCCGTCCGGCCCGTATCCGCGGACCAGCAGTTCCTGCCCGGCCTCGCCGGGCCCGGATCCGCGGCCGAGGCGCTCCTGCCCAGCCCCGCCGGGCCTGGATCCGCGGGCGAGCAGCTCCTGCCCGGCCGCCAGTACGGCCAGGCCGTCCGGGCCGGTGAGGCCCACCGTCATGCCGTACCCCTGGGTGGCCACCGGGGCCCACGGCAGCCGCCCGGTCAACGCGCACCAGCGGGGCTCGTGCATCGCCAGCCACAGGCCGATCCCGCCGCCCATCAGCGACATCCGCGGCAGCGGCGGCACACCGGCGGCCAGCTCGGCGGCGGGGCCGTCCAGCATCGCCAGGACGTCGCCCACCTCGCGCGGCTCCGGCAGCGTGAGCATCAGGTCGGCCTCGCCGTCCAGCATGAGCATGACCTCGGGCCCGGCGGAGGGGCCGCGCATGCGCATGAAGCCGCACGGCTCCACCGACCGGCTGGACCAGTGGTCGCCCGCGTACTCCATGGCCACCGACACCTGCACGCCGCGCAGGTCGAGCGGCACCACGAGCCGGCCGCCCGGCGCCAGCTGCGCCAGCCAGGCCGGGGACAGGTCCCACACGCCGACGGTGGCGATCACCCGGTCGTACGGCGCCGCGTCCGGGAAGCCGGCCGCGCCGTCGGCGCACGCGACGACCACCTCGGGACATCCGGCGGCGTCGAGATGCCGCCGGGCCGCCGCGACCACGTCGGCGTCGATGTCGACGCTGACCACGCGGCCCTCCGGCCCGGCCAGGTACGCGAGCAGGGCGGCGTTGTAGCCGGTGCCCGCGCCGATCTCCAGCACCCGATCGCCGGGCCGGACGTCGAGCTGGTCGAGCATGATGCCCATGATCGCGGGCTGCGAGGAGGAGCTGATCGGCCGGCCCTCCTCGTCGCGTTTGGTGACGATGGGCTCGTCCCGGTAGGCCGCCGCCGGGTCGAACTCCGGCAGGAAGAGATGGCGCGGGACCAGGCGGAAGCCCTCCGCCACCCGATCGCTCACCTCCCCGCGCTCCAGCAGCTGGGCGACCATGGCCTCGCGGTGCTCGTCGAACTCCATATCTGACATGATCCCCCGCAGAAATGCCGGTAAAGATGTCAAGCCAGAGGGTTTGACCCGCTAAATGAGGGAAGGGCGGGGAGTTCATGTACGTCGATCGTGAGGAGGAGCCGTAGTGCTCACCCTGACAACTAACGCAGCTCAGGCGATTCGTGACTTGACCGCGTCTGCTCCTGAGCCTGCCCAGAGCGGCATCCGCATCTCGTCGCAGGGCGAGGGCGCGAGTTCGCTGACCCTGTCTCTGGCCAACGCGCCGGAGCCGGCCGACGAGGTCGTCGAGGCCGAGGGTGCGCGTGTGTACCTCGACCCGGTGGCCGCCACCGTCCTGGAGGACAAGTCTCTGGACGCGGGAGCGGACGACCAGGGCTCCGTGTCCTTCCTGGTGACCGACCAGCCCGCCTAGACGGGCCCTATCGGCCTGGCGGCCGGCCAGGCCGACCTGAACGGACCACCGCTGGTCCGGTATGACCGGATGTATCGGACGTACCGGACCAGCGGTCTGTCAGCCGTCGGCGAGCAGCTTGTGCAGGTAGTGGATCTGCTCCTCGCCCTGGAAGCCGCCGCCGCCCTCGTGCCCGTTCCACGGCCAGACGCTGATCTCCTTGGGCCCGCGCCAGTGGTTGTAGGCCGCGAAGACCGTGGAGGGCGGGCAGACCTGATCCATCAGCGCCACCGAGTAGAGCGCGGGCACCTGTCCGCGGGCGGCGAAGTTCACGCCGTCGAAGTACGACAGCGTCCGGAACACTTGCTCGGCGCTCTCCCGCCGGGTGGACAGGAAGCGGACGATCTCCTGGTACGGGTCCTTGTCGGTGATCTCCACGGCCCGGCGGAAGTGCGTCAGGAACGGCACGTCGATCAGCGCCGCCTTGATCGACGG
Organism: Nonomuraea sp. NPDC049141; assembly: GCF_040648415.1. NCBI lineage: Bacteria > Bacillati > Actinomycetota > Actinomycetes > Streptosporangiales > Streptosporangiaceae > Nonomuraea > Nonomuraea sp. NPDC049141. Next base: position 203,239 of record NZ_JBEZDR010000013.1, on the reverse strand, counting down.
GTGCAGCGCGGCCGCCGCCTGGGCGATGCCGCCACCCTGGCTGCCGCCCGAGGCGACGATCCGCGAGGCGTCCACGGCCGGGTGCGCGGCGGCCACGTCGACCGCCCGGACCGCGTCGGTGAAGACCCGCCGGTAGTAGTACTGGTCGGGGTCGAGGATGCCGCGGGTCATCATGCCGGGGGCCTGGGCGTTGTCGCCGCCGTACGGGTCGCCGGTGACGCCGGGGCTGCCCGGGTTGGCGCCGCCATGGCCCCGGGTCTCCATCACGAACACCGCGTAGCCCACGGCGGGCCAGCCCAGGTGATCCTTCGGGAAACCGCGGCCGCCGCTGTAGCCGATGTAGTGCATCACGCACGGCACCGGCCCCTCCGCGCCACGCGGCACCAGGAACCAGCCATTGATCCGATGACCTCCCCAGCCCGCGAAGGAGACGTCGTACACGTCGACCGAGGCGAGCGGCAGGTCGTAGCGAGTGAACTCGGCCGCCGGGTCGAACTCGCGCGCCTCCGCCAGTGTGCGCGTCCAGAACTCGTCGAAGTCGGCGGGCTCGTCACGGTCGGGGAGATAGGAACGGAGCTGCTCAAGCGGCAGGTCGAACAGGGCCACGTAGGTCTCCAGCCTTGTAGAAGGGTGGTGCTATTTCATCGCATTGATAGGCGTTCGCGCTATTTGGGCCCCTCTACGGGGTTGACTGTGCATTGACGGAGTGGTCCCATCTCCAGTTGTTAGGAAGCCTTCCTAACGAATTCGGCAGAAGGGCCAGCCGTGCACTCTCCAGCCCGGGCTCGCTTACGCCCGCTGATCCTGCTTCCCCTCCTCACCCTCCTCGCCGCCGGCCTGACCGCGCTGCCCGCGCGGGCGGCCACGGTCCGCTACGAGGCCGAGAACGCCACCGTCAGCCAGGGCGTGGTCGAGGCCAACCACACCGGCTTCTCCGGCACCGGTTTCGTCAACGGCGACAACGTCGTAGGCCCGTACACCGAGTGGACGGTCAACGCGCCCTCGGCGGGCACCGCGACGCTGGCCATCCGCTACTCCAACGGCACCACCTCGGCCCGCACCGCGGACGTCTCGGTGAACGGCACCGTCGTCTCGGCCGGCCGCTCCTTCGGCACCACCGCCAACTGGAACACCTGGGCCACCTCCACGCTGACCGCGACGCTGAACGCGGGTGACAACAAGATCCGCGTCATCTCGACGAACGCCGGCGGCAACCCGAACCTCGACTACCTGGAGGCCACGGTCGCCGGCGCCCCCGCCACCGAGTACCAGGCGGAGGCGGCCACCCTGTCGGAGGCCAGCGTGGCGACCAACCACACCGGCTACACCGGCACCGGCTTCGTCGACTACGTCAACGCCGTCGGCGGGTACATCGAGTGGAGCGTCAGCGTCGCCGACGCCGGCACCCACACCCTGACCTTCCGCTACGCCAACGGCACCACGGTGACGCGGCCGATGGACATCGCGGTCAACGGCTCCGTGGCCGCCGCCGGCGTGAACTTCGCCAGTACCACCAACTGGGACACCTGGGCCGACGGCCAGGTCACGGTCACCCTGAACGCCGGAGTCAACACGATCCGCGCGACCGGCACCTCCGCCAACGGCGGCCCGAACGTGGACCGGCTGTCGGTCAGCGGCTCCGGCGGCCCGGACGGCCAGGCGCCGAGCGTGCCCGCCAGTCCCCGCGTGACCGGCACCTCGGCCAGCAGCATCTCGCTGGCCTGGAACGACTCCTCGGACAACGTCGGCGTGACCGGCTACAAGGTCTACGAGGGCACCACCGTGGTGGCCACCTCGCCGACGGCCAGCGCCACGATCAACGGCCTGACCTCCGGCTCCACGCACAGCTACACGGTCACCGCCGTGGACGCGGCCGGCAACGAGTCCGGCCACAGCGCCACGGTCACCGGCACCGCCACCGGCGGCACCACCGGGCCCACCGCCGACCAGCTGCTGGCCAAGGTCACGGCGTGCAGTCAGATCTCCAACGGCAAGTACAAGACCGACTCCGACGTCAGCACGGCGACGGTGGCGGTGTGCGAGAAGACCGGCGCGGTGTTCTGGAAGGGAGACATGGACATCGACTGCGACGGCGTCCGCACGACGCAGTGCAACGAGGACACCGACTGCTGCTTCCAGAACGAGACGTTCTGCCAGACCACCTCCGACGGCCCGCTCAACGCGGCGCAGCTCGCCTACATGGTGGTGCCCAGCCCCAGCAGCACCTGGGACTACCGGACCAAGGGAATCGGCTGCGGGACGGTGGTGGCGATCGTCTACAACGGCCAAGTGGAGTACGCCGTCATGGGTGATACCGGGCCGACGGGCATCATCGGTGAGGCGTCGTACCGTACGGCCGCCGACCTGGGCATCAACCCGGACCCGAGCAACGGCGGCACCGACTCCGGCGTCACCTACATCGTGTTCACCGGGTCGGGCACCAAGGTGTCGACGATCGAGAACCACACCCAGGCCGTGAACCTGGGCAGGACGCTCGCACAGCAGTTCCTCAACAACAACTGAAACCGCCCGGCCGGGGTAGGGGCGTCCGGGTGAACGACCACGTGATCCGGATCCCGGACCCCCACCTCCGTCCCGGCCTCATCCTCGACACCCCGGCCGATCCGGCGGACTTCCTGCTGATCTTCGCTGACGACTCGGAGTCGCGGGTGCAGCTCGTCACCGACGACACCGGACGTCCCGTGCTCCGGGTGGGCGGATACGTGACCACCCGGGGCGACGTCGTACAGGAGCGGGTGTGGACGGTGCGGGAGATGGCGCGCCGCGACGGCCACCTCCGGCTCCGGCTGGGGCGCTCGCTCCCCTGACGGCTTCTCGATTCACCCTCCCGCGCGGGTGGTTTCAGCTAGTTTCGGCCTGTGCGTACTTTTGCCAGACGAGCCGGCCGGCTGCTGACAGGGCTCGTGATCCTGGCGCTCTCCCCGATCCCGGGCCTGGCGGCGCTGGCCGGCATGGCGATGCTCGGCGCCGGGCCGGACGTCTTCACCGTGACGGGGCTCGCGGTGTTCGCGTCGGTGTTCTTCCTCGGCCTGCTGCTGTGCGTGCCGAGACCGCGCCCGGTCTGGGGGCGCTGGCTGCGGGCCCTGGTCATCCTGTCGGTGGAGGCCGCCGTGGTCTGGCAGGTCGCGGCCGCCACCCTGCACGCGCCGCCGGGCGACCCCGCGCCGCTGGAACCGGCGGCCGGTCAGCGGGAGTGGCGGCTGGCGACGGGCTCCCAGCTGGCCTACGTACGGCTGGCGCCCAAGCGGGTCACGCGGCCGGAGCCGGTGGTGTTCCTGCACGGCGGGCCCGGACTGGCCGACCTGGCCGGCGACTCGGCGTTCTTCGCCGGGCTGGCCGCCGACGGCTACACCGTCTACGTCTACGACCAGCTCGGCGCGGGCCGGTCCGAGCGGCTGGCGGACCCGCGCGGGTACAGCCTGCCCCGCGACGTGGCCGACCTGGAGGCGGTACGGCAGGAGATCGGCGCCCAACGGATGATCCTCATCGGCCAGGACTACGGCGCCCGGCTGGCCGCGGCCTACCTGGCGGAGCATCCCGACCAGGTCGCCAAGGCCGTCTTCGCCGCCCCCGCCGCCCTCGACCGCCCGCAGGCCGCCTCCTTCTTCACCGGCCCGGACGTTCTCTCACCCCGTCTGCTCGCGGTCTACACGCTCCTGAGATCGAGTCCCCCGGCCGCCCACGCCTTCGCCGGAGACCGCGAACTCGAGCACGACCACGCCGGCGGCTACGCCCGGCTGGCCCAGCGCACCGCCCCCACCGGCCTGCGGCAGGGCCTGGCCGACTCGGCGGTCCCGGCCCTGATCGTCAAAGGGGCTCGTGACCGGCAGGAGTGGTCGGCCGTGGACGGTTACCACGCCGCCCTCCCCCAGGCAGGCATCGCCTACCTGGCGGACGGCTCGTACCGGGGCAAGCCCTACCTGAGCACCCTGCGCGCCTTCTTGGCCGGCCGCCCGGTGCGTACGTATGACGGCGCCGGCCCGCCACCCGGCTACCTGGGCCCCCGCTGACGACTCAGGCTTTGGGACTGCCCGTGGCGCAGTGTCCGGCCTTGGCCCCCGCCACCTTCCAGTCGGCGCCGGGGAACGGCGACATGAAGTGCGTCAGCAGGTCCACCGCGTAGTCGGGCACCTGCCCGCCGGGGTCGAGCAGCGAGACCATCTGCGGGCCGTCCGCGCCGCGCAGCGTGATCGAGTTCGTGCCCTTGGCGGCGTAGCCCGGCTTCGCGTCGACGGTCAGGCAGGCCAGCTGCACGCCGGCCGCGCTGATCGCCTGCTTGGCGCCGATCCGCCGCATCCGCTGGTCGTAGCGGCGCATGGCGAGCGAGGTGGCCGGGCCGATACGGACCGCGTCACTGAAGATGTCGTTGCCGAGCTTCCTGCTCAGCTTGACGTTCAGGTTGACGTCGGGGCGCAGGTTCACCCCGCTCGCGGCGAGGGCGAGGCGCCCGTAGTCGCCCTCGAAGCCGGGGGCGACATAGCCCAGCGCGGGCGGCGCCTTCATGCCGAACGGGATCTTGCCCGGCCTGACGCGCAGCCACGCCATGCGGCGGACGTCCAGCGACACGTCCTTGATGGTGCTCTTGCCGAGCCCGAAGGCGCCGCCGACCTGGTAGGACAGGAAGCCCGTGGTGTACGGGATCTCCTTGCTGACCGCGATGCGCTGTGGCGCGACCGGGTCGATGGCGAGCCCGGCGTGCACCTGGATCCGCCCCGTGGGCACCGGCTTGGACACCAGGTCGAGCGACTGGTCGGGGTTGAGCCGCACGGTGGTGTCGGCGGCCAGGTCGGTGACGGCGAGCGACACGTCGCCCAGCTTCCCCTGCGGGTCGATCAGCCCGCCTTCCACGCCGAGGTAGCCGTCGAGCGTGTTGACGCCGCCCAGCGCCTTGTAGGTGACGGCGGGCATCCGCAGGTTCGCGCCGGACGCGTCCGCGTCCACGCCGAACCTGGCGGGCACGTCGCCGAAGCGCAGCTCGCCGGTGCCCGCCCCGTCCACGGTGACCTTCGCGCTGAGGCGCTTGACGGCCGCGGAGTTCGTCACCCGGATGCGGGTCTGCGCACCATAGCTGCCCTGCACGGCGACGGCGGCCGGCACCGGGTCGATGGCCACATGACCGCGTAGGTTGCCCGCTTCGGCCAGCAGGTCCAGCGAGCCGAGCGTGGCGGCCGGCTCGATCCGGTAGTTCGCCTGCACGGCGTTGCCCTGTGTCACGTCGAACGGGCCGACGGACATGCTGGTGATCTTGGAAGGCAGCCCGGTGAGCGTGGCCCGCGCCTTGATCGGCACCGGTGCCAGGATCGTACTGGCCAAGTAGACCCCCAGCGAGCGGCGCTTGGGCGCGAATCCGGCGAACGTGAACGACTTCTTGGCCAGGTCGACCGTGACCTGGTCCGGCAGTCCTTGCACGTCGAGGTAGCCCTGGACGCCGAAGCAGCCGCGGTCCGTGCAGAAGGCGCCCGGCTGGCAGCCGGGAGATCCGGCGACGCAGCCGCCGTCCACCAGCGAGATGCCGCCGGGCACGGCCGGCGCGGCGGCCATGTTCTTGAGCGCGCCCGCCTTGCCGAGCCAGGCACGGGCCGTCACGTCGAGCCGGGACCCCGAGTACGTCAGCGCGCCGCCGGCCGCCGAGACCGCCAGGCGGCCGGGCAGCGGTCCGAGCCTGCCCAGCAGCCCGAAGCGCAGGTCGCCCTGGGTGACGTCGGTGTCGAGGGCGAGCGTCTGCCGAGCCGCCTTGAAGTCGGCGGTGAAGCCCTGCTCCCCCGGGCTGAACTCGACCGCCGACAGGCCCTTGACCCGCACGCTCGCGTCGAGGTCGCCGGTGGCCTGGTCGTAGTGGGCGGCCAGGTGCGGCCCGGCGGGCGCCTTGGCGCCGTCGTGGTTGGTGAACGCCACGGCCGCCGAGCCGACCGGGCCCGACAGGCCGCGGAAGCGGTAGGCGCCGCCGTTCCAGGAGGCGTCGAAGCGGGCGGGCACGCCGGTCACCTCGGCGGCGGCGGTGATGTAGCGGCCCTGCGCGTTCGCGCGGGCCAGCGCGGAGACCGAGCGCACCGGGCCGTCCGAGGTCCAGGTCAGTGTCTTGGCGGCGGTGTCGGCCACCAGTTCGACGTGCTTGCGCACGCCGGACACCGCGGCCTGGACGTCCTCGCCCTGGGGCTTGGTGACGTAGGCCTTGTTCGCGTAGATCTGCACCTGGCCCAGCGTGGAGGAGGAGGTGATGTCGACCGTCGAGCGCTCCCCCAGCTCCCAGGCGGCCTTGACGTCGTCGTGCACGCCCTGGATGGTGCCGTCGATCGTGGGCCCCGACTTGGTGTCGGTGTAGGCGGCCCTGACCTTGTCGATCACGCCGCTGGCCTGGTAGACCGCCTTCCGCGCGGCCGGGTCGAGCGTCACGTCGACCTTGGCGGGCGTGTTGGAGATCTCCAGCCTGGCCAGGCGGGTGCCGTCGATACTGGCCGCGCCGAGGAAGGACCGGCCGCTGGAGCCGACCTCCAGGCGGGCGTGAGGCACCGCGCCGTAGGTGACGTCGAAGCCGGACAGGCCCGTCAGCAGCCCGGACACGCCGACGGCGTCCCCGTTCTTGATCATCGTGACGTGGCCGCCGCGCGGGCTGGAGATGGCGCCTTCATCGCGCTGCAGCACGACCGCGAACCGGCCGATCTTCGAGCTGGAGGTGTGCGTCACGCGGTGCTCGGCCAGGTCGTTCACCAGGCGGACCTTGGCGGGCAGGCCGCTGAGCTCGGCCCGCAGCACGGTCTTGGCGGCGGCCCGGTCGAAGTAGAGCAGCTTGGCCGAACCGGCCCGCGGGCGGCCCGAGTCGACCGTGAGGATCTGCTTGCCGTTCGCGGCGGTGTACGCGGCGGTCATGGACGGCGGGACGTCGCGGGCCTCGACGCTCGCCGCCCTGGCGAGAGCGCCGTCGCTGTAGACGTAGCTGTGCAGCTCGGCGTGGCGGATCGAGCTCGGGCTGCTGAAGCGGATCCGGGCTCCGTCCTCGCCCCGGGTCAGCGCGATCTTGGCCCTGGCCGGCATCTTGTCCAGCACCGTCTGGGTGAAGCGGCTGCCGCTGACGGCCAGCGCGTCGAGCTTGGCGGAGGCCGAGCTGGTGACGTCCAGGGTGGTCGAGTCAAGGTTCACGTCGACCGAGAGCTTCTCGGTGGCCGGCGTCTGGCGCAGGCTCACCACACTGCGGCCGGTCAGCCCGGCCACGATCGCGGCCGACGCGCCGGGGTCGGTACGCTCGACGCTCGCCTTCACCCGCTTGCCCGTGAGGTCAACGGTGAAGGTGCCCCAGTCGAAGCCGGACAGCGACGCGCCCCGGTGCAGCCCGTCGAAGCCGACCGACACGCGGCCGTCATACTCCGCCCAGACCTGCGCCTTGAGGTTCGTCTCGGCGCCGGGCAGCCGCCTGACCGCGAAGCCCAGCCCGACGGCCGAGTCCTTGGGACTGGCCGTGGGCACCAGGTCGGCGGCCAGGTCGGGCATGCCGTCGCCGGTGATGTCGGCGGCGGCGGGCACCCCCACGGGCCGGGAGACCGAGCAGGAGACCGGTACCGCCGCACTCTCCACGCAGAGCCGGTAGGACAGCGACGACGCGACCTTCTGGGCGGCGAGCTTGTCGAACAGCCCCGCGACCGGATTCTTCACCGCCAGCGTGGCCGCCTGGCCGGTATCGGGCAGCACCTGCTTCGGGTCGGGCCGCTTCGCGCCGACGCGCTTGGCCGCCTCCGCGGTGATCTCGTTGACCAGCGTGGGCCCGGCGGGCGTCGTCACCTCCGGCGCCTGCGGGCCGACGCTTTCGGCGCCCGCGTCCCTGCGGGCCAGCGACGGCTCCAGCGGCACGTTCACGGCGGCGGGCGCCGGCTGCCGCACGGCGGGCACCGGGCGGATCTTGGGTCTGGCCGCCTGTCTACCGGCCGCCTGTCTTTCCGACGGCCGCTCGTACGACAGCTGCTCGTACGACGGCGCGGCCGCCTGCGCGGCGACGGGCACGGCCACCAGGGCCGCGCTGGTCATGGAAGCGGAAACGAGCACGCGCATGAGGGCGTGCCATGGATACCGCACGGAACACTTACCCCCGAAGCGGTGCGATTTACCCCATCAGAAACATAGGTCACAACCCGACCACACTTCATCACTTACCGTCAAATTAGACCCAACATGGGGCCCCAACCTCGGGAAATGACCGGACGGATGTTCTGGTTCAGGTCAGGGCTTCTCCGCCACATAGGAGCGCCGGCGGGGCCACCAGCCCGGCACGGCCGCGCGGCACCTGTCGTGCTCGGTGCCGAACAGCCTCCGCAGCGTCGGCCTCGTACCACCGGACGAACGACGCCACGGGCAGCCACGCGCAATGCTCCGAGGGCGAGGTCTGGTTCGATGAGGGAGCAAGTCCGTTCAGCGGACTGGGCCGGACGATCCGCTGACAGCGGCATCCGCCAGGCTCAAAGGACTGAAGCGTCTGTTCCAGACCTCCCCGCGCACCTATCGCCGAAAATCGCACCTCCCATTCCGGCGAACTGCGCTCAAAACGATGGGCGATGGGGTGTTGTCCGAAAACGGCGTCACAGGACGCTTGAGGGCTCACTGATCACATGGCTGACCTGGTGGGGCTCTCAAGAGCAGCGGGGACTTTCCCCACCGATGCGAGGTGTTGCCCCCAAAAAGGACATAAGCCCCGACGACGGGCGCGAGCCTGCCCATTTTCGCGCCGCTCGCGTGACGCTGTGCCATCCATGATCAGCATCGGCGGCTCGCCACGAAGCCGGTCACCCCGTCAGTCCGGGCTCACGCACATTGCGCGGACCCATCCGGTCCATACTCCAGAACCTGGAGATTCCGCGACAACCACACACCACACCGCCTGATCGTCATCATGTCGCCTTGTCTCTGTGCTGGGGGCGGGGCGATTTCTGTATGCAGGTGCTCCTCCGTCGCGCCCTGTCGCGTTGCCGTGCGCGCGGTCGGTGGGCCCACTCCCGCAGATGTCGCAGGACGAGGTGGCCGATGCCTAGGCCGGCAACATGCCGATGGCTGACATCGTCGCCCAGTTCGCGGTGTGTGACGAGACCATGCGCCGGATCGCGGATGCGGCCGATTCGGGCCGCGATCGAGCAGAAGGCGAACCAGGCGGAGATCGCCCCACCGGTGACAGTGGCTCTCTCGGCGGTGGCGCGGATGGCCGAGCGGGAAGGGCTTGAACTCTTCAGGGGAATCGGCTGTCGTGGGATGTGGACCGGGCTCGCCAGCTGCGCGCCAACAGCAACTCCTACGAGCGGATCGCTCACGAGCCTGGTGTGGCCGCGCGGAGAACACGACCAGTCGAGATGGAGGCCGAGCCCGACACCTGGCAGGCCCTGGCTGGACGGGTGATCTCTGGACAGCGGCACACGGGGCCAGCAAGATGCCCCCATGGGTGAGCTCTGGGAGTTATGGACGCGCTGGCTGGACGGTCAGCAACTCACCGGTGCCACGCTGTGGGGCCAGCCTCTCTATATCTGGGGTCGCTTGGGGAAGGCGCTCCAGTTCCTTGCGGGCCTTACCGTCGTCCTCGATCTGATCGGGCCTGAGCCGCTGCGCGCATTCGGGCGGCGGATGAATAAAATCCCGCGAGTCGATTTTCTTAAGGAGCAGGCAAAAAAGCCACTGAATATCACTGCCAACCAATTCGTGTTGGTAATCCTAGCTTCCTTGCTGATCGCGACATGGCCACTGACCCAGTATACCCGGTCCGAGATTTGGCGATTTCTTTGGACGTCTCATCTCTGGATCGCCCTTGTCGTTATATGCGCAGGTATCACTGTTTGGGCAGCTCTATACCTCTTCGACGACGTTGAGGTCGACTCCTTGCCGGACAAGCTGATCCCTGCGCTATTTGCCGGTGTTGCGCTGACACCCGTCGCGGTCGTGTCTGTCCCACTCGTTCTCGCGATGGCGATTATGTGGGTAGTTACCGTCTACGGCGTCTTACTCCCGGTAAGTTTCACCTTGGCATTCCTCTTGGATCGGGCTCGGCCGGCGCACCCCGCTCGCTGGGCCGCAGTGCTGCTTTTTCTTGCCGGATTCCACTTGGACTTCCTTTCCTCCTGAAGAGCGGGGGGCCGCCGTTGTACTTGTGATCGGGAGCTTCTTGTGGTGGCCGGCCCTTCGGCGGAGCGCTGGCGGAGGCCGTTACAAGTCCGCCTGCGGGGGAGCCCCGGCGCTCCGCATCGTGGAAACCGAACCAAGGGAGGACACATGGCAGACGCGCGATGCCGAGCAAGGACGGCTTGTTCATCATCTGCAGCCCTGAGGTACAGCACGCTGGGATCGCGCATGTTGGAGTCACCGAGAAGCGGATCAGCGCCGCCGTGCGAGGATCACCGCTGGACGGCGCTGGCAAGTCCCGGGCGTTGAGCCGGGCCATTGCGGGCCGACCTCGCATTCTGACCGGCGACTGGGGCTTCCTGATCGGCGATCAGATCGGCTCTGGCCGGTCCTGCGTCGCCCCTCGGGTAGCCCTCCTCGTAGACCTGACGAGGGGGCCATGCTGGTCGTGGCAGGCGGACCTCTCGCTCCGGCGGGTGGGTGGCCGCTCCGCCAGGCATGAGCGACTCCCAGCGGCGGGCCATGACCAGCGACCCGCCCAGGCTGAGGAAGTGCGAGCCCGACACGCCGGCCAGAGTCAGAGTGTGCACGTAGGCCAGCCGACCGACGCCGGCGGCGACGATGACGCCTCACTCTCAGAGTGGGGCTACAGGTCCGAGGTGTGGTGGTGGCGCCGGATGTGCGCTGTAAAGGCCCGCATGTAGCCGGTCAGAAATTCGGCGGTCGACGGCACCTGGATGGCTCCCTCGTCGTCGATCAGTCCCTTGGTGAACTGGATGTAGGCCTCGGGCTGACCCAGCACCGGGGAGTTGGTGAAGGACAGGATGGTCTTGAGGTGCTGCTGTGCGACCGCGGTGGAGATCGGGCCGGGTGAGGTGCCGATGATCGCGGCCGGCTTGCCGTTCAGCACGTTGGCTCCATAGGGCCGGGTCGCCCAGTCGATGGCGTTCTTCAGCGCGCCCGGGATGGACCGGTTGTACTCCGGGGTGATGAACAGGAGGGCGTCGGAGGCTTTGATCGCATCCTTGAACTCCTGGGCCACGGCTGGGTAGTCCGAGTCGTGGTCGTGGCTGTACAAGGGCAGTTCGCCGATGGGGATCTCCGTGAGGTGGAGTTCCGGCGGCGCGAGACGGGTCAAAGCCAGCGCGAGCTTCCTGTTGATCGACTTCAGGGACAGGCTCCCGACGATGTAACCAACGGTGTAAGTCATTGCGTTTTCCTTTCGAGGTGTGAACTTGCCGCCGTCACCATTGACGGGCTGGCCGGTGATGAAGCCGGCGTTGGAAGAGTCGATAAAGACGACCGCGCCGAGAGGGCTTCTGGTCGCGTCGCAGGGCGCGGGTGTCGCGCTGCGCTTCCGGCAGCGCCGCGGGGAACGTCTTGCGCGCCTGTTCGGTAATGGCGAGGCCGAAGTGATCCCTTTGGCGGTGATGTTGTAGCCGCCCGGTTCACGGGCTAGAGAACGGGCGAACCCGACGACGTCAGCCTTGGCCGCGACGTAATGCGTCTGGCCGTGCGACGTTGACGACCATGCCGGCATTCAGCGCCTCGTCGGTGGCATCGGTGGCGATGGCGGTGTCGCCGATGCGCGGTAAACGTCCGGCCAGGAGAGTTCCGCCGCCTTCGGCGGTTGCGGTGATGATTTGTTCGGCGTTCAAGATCTTTCCCCTGTGGGCTAACCCTCGACGAAGGTGACCGTCTCCCCGAGCGGCGCCCGGCCCGTACGGACGTAACTCACCGTGGTGTCTTCGAACCCGATGGACATGCCACAGAAGAGGATGAGCTCGTCCGAGGGCGACAGGGCCTCCGCGACGGTCTTGCGATACATCGACCACGCCATCTGCGGGCAACTGTGCAACCCTTCGGCGCGGAGCAGCAGCATGACCGTCTGCAGGTACATGCCGAGGTCGGACCATTGGGGCAGGCCCAGGTCGCGGTCGATGTAGCAGAACAGGGCGGCGGGCGCGCCGAAACAGTCCCAGTTCGCCGAAGCGGCCCGCTGGCGCGACTCCAAGTCGTCACGCGAAATGCCGAGTGCGCCGTAGCGCTCCTCGCCGAAGGCGAATCGGCGCTCGCGGTACGGGGACTTCAGTGCGAGCGGGTACGTCTCGTACTCCCGCTCGTCCCAGGGGTCGCCTGCGGCCAGGCGTTCCCCGGCGCGCTTCTTGAGCTCGGCCAGCGGCTGACCGGTCACCACGTAGGCGCGCCATGGCTGGAGGTTCGAGCCGGACGGCGACCAAGCCGCGGCGGACAGCACGCGCTCCAGCACCTCCCTCGGGACAGGCCGGTCGGTGTATCCGCGCACCGCCCGTCGGCTCGTTACCGCCTCATAGACGTCCAAGGTCGCTAGCTCCCCACCTGCTCAACGTGTCTAACTTCGCTACGTTCACGACGGTATCATTCGTAACTGTATCATTCAATACTATATGACAAGAGATGTAAGCCCCGCGCATCGCGAGGAAGCTGACTCGTGAAGGAACCGACCACGAACATCGCCGTCGTCCACTAGCGCACTACAGGAACAACTTCACGCCGGCCGACGCGGTACGCGCCACCGCAGGGGCCGAGGCCGAGGTCCGCCTATGGCACGTCCAGGAACCCTCGCCTTCGGCAATGTCGCGGCCCGGCTCAAGGCGTTCAGGGATACCGCGTCCGACTGCCTCTGGCGCTAGAACCTGCCCCCGACAAGGTCTACAGCGACCTCACCTCGACCGCCTCGCGCCACGACGGACAGGGGAACCGCCGTACAACTCGGTCGCCCATTTCGGCGGCATCCTCGCCACGCCCAACTACAGGGGACACGTGGTCGATGGCCCCGGCAGACCGTACTGCGCCGGCTATCTCGTGGGCGCGCTTACGCCTCGCCGCCTGCGGGATAAGCAAACCGGGTCAACAGATCTCTCAGCTGCTCGGGCCCGCCGGGCTCCAGTCCGGCAACCAGCCGCTCAGCCAGCGGCTCCGCCGCCACATGGGCCGCATCGAAAAGCTCGACGCCCTGGGGCGTGATCTCCACCGCCCGCGCCCGCCGGTCCCCCGGAACGGGCTTGCGCACGGCCAGCCCCTTACGCTCCAGGTCGTCCACGACCCGCATGATTCCCGCCTTGTCCGACCCCGTCGCCGCCGCCAAGTCCCGCTGCATCGTGGGCCCGCGGTCGACCAGCACGATCAGCACGGCAAAGTGCCGCAACTCAATGCCGAGCGGTCGAAGCGCGTCTGCCATCACCGTGGCCGCGCGCCAGTGCGCCTGCCGCAGCAGCAAGCCGAGAGCGAAAGGCGAGGCATCCCCGGGGCGGTCGGTCGCACGCGAGACGGTGGCCGCGTGCGGAACGTCAGCGCTCATGAACCTATGTTACCAGCTATCATTTCATTCAATACGGTATCATTTGAGATTACTCAGCTGGCACGCCACCGGCCCGGCGAGCCGTCAGCGGCCCCGCACACTTAGATGAGCGCGTCGAGAAGGCGTTCGGCCTGGGCGAGGACGGCGGTGAGCACAGCGGCCCGGTCGTCGGCGCGGGCGATGAGCATCCCGCCCTCGCACAGCGCTCCGAAGATCAGGTGCGCGCGGACCGTCACGTCGCCGGGCGCGATGCCGCCCTGGTCGGCCGCCACCTCCAGGCCGGTGCGCAGCAGCTTGAGCGTGTGCTCGTACTCGATCTCCCGTACCCCGTCCCAGCCCAGGACGGCGGGCCCGTCGAGCAGGACGATCCGCCGCACCTCGGGCCCGGCGCAGGCCCGCAGGAAGGCTAGCGCGCCCAGCCGGACCGCCTCCCGGGGATCGTCGGTCCCGGTGGAGGCGGCGGCGATCAGCTCGGCCAGCCGCTCCTCCTGCCGGACGAACACGGCCCTGAACACGTCGGCCTTTCCGGCGAAGTGGTGGTAGACCGCGCCCTTGGTCATGCCGCTCTCGCGCGCGATGTCGTCGATCGAGGTCGCCGCGTAGCCGTCCCTGCCGAACAGCCGCAGCGCGGTCTCGATCAGCTCGCCGGTCGTCACCCTGGTCCGCTCGGCCTGCGTCCGCCGCCTCAATCCCACCTCCTGCGCCGCTCAAACCACACAATCACACGAGGAGTGGCGGGATCGCCGGCTGGTGTCGCAGCGCGGTGGCCAGTTTCTCGAGAGCACGGCTCAGGGACGTCTGAACCCGGTGATCTCGCGGCCCCCGATGGTGGTCGGCCGGCTGGCGTCGGCCATCCGGTACCAGGCGAGTGCTCCCGCGGCCGCCGCCGGCGCGAACTGCGCGCAGGACAGGATCACCATGGCCAGCCGGGTGCCGAGGAACTCGGTGACGGGGCGCAGGGCGGGGTTGACCCGGGCCGCGATTCCGGCGCCCGCGATGGCGGCCAGGCTGACGGCGGAGAACGCCAGCGCGATGAGGTGGATCCGGTCGAGGTCCCGAACCGTATCGGACAGCGCGGCGGACAGGCGGCGCGTCCTCTCGGTCACATGGTTGCCCGCGGCGATGAACTCGACCAGCCTCAGGTCGGCGGAGTCCTTGGCGAGCCCGTCCCAGGACGCGGCGATGGCCTCCCGGACGGCCCGGGTGTCGTGTCCGAAGATCTGTCCGCAGTCGTAGGCGAGGCTGTCCCAGCCCGCGATCGCGCGGTCGATGTCCTCGTCCGAAGGGACGATCATGGAGGCCCAGGCGAGTCCGGCGGCTGCCGCCGTATAGCAGAACGCCTTGGCGTACGTCAGGTTCCTCAGCGTGGCCTGGCTCCGCTCGGCGAGCTTCGACAAGGCCTCCGCACGAAGCGAAGGGGACCGGTAGGTGTTCCGTACCCAGGCCTGGTCATTGGCCGCACGGAGCAGTGCCTCCTCCTTCTCCCATGCCACGCCGAACCGGGCGACCAAGCCCGTCGACGCGACGCCCGCGCCGCCGGCGAACGACCACGGAAAGGGCGTATCCAGACTATAGGGATCATGGTCCATGTAGGGTTCGGGAACCTCGGCGGGCTTCGCCTCCTGGGATTCGGCCACGGCGGCGAGGACCGTGCGGGCGCTCTCACTCTCAGCCGTGTTGTAGCCGTCCTCGGTCTTCTTCAGCAGACCGGCCAGGGTCGTGGCCTCTTTGTCGCCGTAGCGGCACTCCTGCTTGAGGTCTTCCCAGGTGTTCATGTACTCGTGCCGGGCAGGCCACTCGCACGCCGCGCTCAGGGCGAACATGCCGAGCGAGACCTCATGTCCCGCGTAATAGTTCGCGCCCAGACCTTCCGCCGCCGATTCCAGGCTCATCTGCGCGTTCGCGAAGCCGCCCTTCCCGAAGGCGAATCCATCACCAGCCATGTGACCATCCCATCGCGTAGCAACCGTCCCGCAAGTGTGATCACACGCTATCGGTTCGGGACGTTGCGTCCGGACGGGAAAAGGTGTCGAGGAGCGACAGGCCCGCTGACTAGCGTGGGCGCGTGCACAGCTACCTGGAGACCGACCGCCTGACCCTGCGCCGCTTCACCGAGGCCGACGCCGACGACCTCGTCGAGCTGCACAACGACCCCGACGTGATGCGCTACCTCAACGGCGGCAAGGCCACCCCGCGCGAGGTGATCGTCGGCGAGACCCTGCCCGCCTTCATCCACGGCGGCTTCTTCGCGGCCATCGAGCGGGAGACGGGCGAGTTCCTGGGCTGGTTCCACCTGCGGGCGCCCAAGGGCGGCGCCGAGGACGAGCCCGAGCTGGGCTACCGGCTGCGCAAGTCGTCCTGGGGCAAGGGGTACGCCACGGAGGGCTCGCTGGCCCTCATCGACAAGGCGTTCGGCGAGCTGGGCGCCCGCCGGGTCTTCGCCCAGACGATGTCGGTGAACCGCGGCTCCCGGCGGGTGATGGAGAAGTGCGGGCTGCGCTTCGTCCGCAGGTTCTTCGCGGACTGGCCGGACGTCATCGACGGCTCCGACCAGGGCGAGGTGGAGTACGAGCTGCTCAGGCCGGATTGGGCGACCCAGGCGAAGCGCTAGGCGCTGAGCGCGGGCGCGCCGGGGCCCCGGCCGAGCAGCAGCGCGCCCAGCCACAGCACCGCCATCCCCACCGCGACCAGCGCCGAGTCGCGGCCCACCCCGAACATCGCCACGGCCATCACCACGACCCCGGCCGCGAGCACCACGGCGCTGAGCGAGGTGGCCCGCCGCAGCACCGCCATGATCCCGGCCAGCACCAGGAGCGCCACGAAGAACAGCTGGGCCCCCACCGAGTACACGACCAGGTCCACCCCCGGATAACCCCGCATCTGGTCGAACACCGCCCGCATCGCCGCCCCGTCCGCCGAGGTGAACCCGGCCACCAGGTCGATGACGAGCTGGACCACGTTCGCCAGGACACTGAACAGCGCCACCCCGGTCGCCGCCCACACCGCCGCCTTCTGCCGGCCGGTCGCGGGCGCCGCCATCCGCCGCAACTCCAGCACCATGACGCCGAACAGCAGGAATCCCAGCAGCCACACGGCGTGCGCGGCCGTCCACCACGGACCGGGCACGAGGTCGCCGTCGATGGGACGCATGAGGAGCCAGCCGCCGAGGAACGCGGCGGGCCCGGCCGTGAAGGAGGCCCGGGCGAGGTTGTTGGTGGGGGTCATGACACCACGATCCCGCGCCACCCTCGCCCGCCTCATCGGTGATCACCCCTGACCTGTCCCTGGGAATCACCGACGCCACCTCAGGGCAGACCTGGTGTACTGGTCAGACCAGTCGCTAGGCTGGTCGGCATGACGGCATACGACGCGTTGTTCCGCCTCGATGGGCGGCGCGCTGTGGTGATCGGGTCCGGAAGCGGGATCGGGCGGGAGTCGGCGCTGGCGCTGGCCGCGCACGGAGCCGAGGTGGTCTGCGCGGACCTCGACCGCGCCGCCGCCGAGGAGACCGCGCGGCGGTGCGGCGGGGCGGCGCGCGCAGTGGACGTCCTCGACGCCGAGGCCGTGCGGGCGCTCGCCGCCGATGTGCCGGCCGACGTGGTGGTCTTCACCGCCGCCACGAACGTGCGCAAGCGGCTGCTCGACTACTCCGGCGAGGAGTTCGAGCGCGTCGTACGCCTGAACCTGCGGGCCTCCTTCGACGTGATCCGGGCCTTCGGCGCGGGGATGGTGGAGCGCGGGCGCGGGTCGATCATCGGGTTCGCGTCGATCCGGGCCTCGGTGACAGAGCCCGGCCAGGGCGTCTACTCCGCCACCAAGGCGGGGCTGGTGCAGTTGCTGCGCACCGCCGCCGCCGAGTTCGGCCCGCATGGCGTGCGGGTCAACGCGGTGGCGCCGGGCGTGGTCGAGACGCCGCTGACCAGGCAGATCAAGGACAACCCCGCCTGGTACGACGCGTACGCCGCCAAGAGCGCGCTCGGCCGGTGGGCCCAGGCGGAGGAGATGGCGGGCGCCGTGGTCTACCTGGCGAGCGACGCGGCGAGCTTCGTCACCGGCTCCGTCCTGTACGTGGACGGCGGCTGGACCGCCGTGGACGGCCGCTTCGACCCGCCCAACTGATGCCTCGGCTGGACTTCGGCCTGCCACCCCGCTCGCATGCCATGGACGTCCGCAGGGCGTGCCACCTGCTCAGCTACTGAGCGGCTCGTCAAAAGGCGGCTGCGGCCCCGGGGATGACCAGGTGCATCACGCTCTGGGGATGGTAGACGGCGAGCTGTCTCACTTGGCCGGTCTCCACGTTCACCGCGTAGGTGATCTGACGGTTGTCCCTCCAATGGTCTGACGGGGAGGTGGCGAGCGTTACCTCGGCCGCGTTCAGCCAGACGCCGAGGGTGAGCGTGCGACTGCCCTTCGGCAGACCCCGCATGGTCGCCGTCTTCTTGACTTTGCCGGTCCTGGCATCGAGCACGGTGATCGTGTCGTCATTTGAGTCCCGGGACTGAGCCCGCCGCAGCGCGGCCACTGCGGCGCCATCGGGGGCGAGCGCGCTGAAGCGTGTGTAGCTCTCGCCCACCGCGATGGGTGAACCGCCTCCGGTCAGAGGCATCACCCAGATCCCTGGCTTCTGCCCGTACAGCCCGTTCCGGGTCAAGGTCACGGTCGTGCCGTCGATGCTCCTGGGATCCCACCCGACCGGCAGGGGCATCGTGGTTCTTGCTCGCATATCGATGATCAGGCCGTCCTCCTTTTTCGACGGATAGCCGGTGAAGGCGAGGTACCGGCCGTCGCCGGAGAGCTCCAGGTGCGCGTTGCCGCCCAGCTTCGCTTCGGCGATGGCGAGGGGCGCGGTCTGCTCGGCGCCGCTTGCCAGGTCTCGTACCTTGAACGTCATGGCCGCTCGGCTGTAGTAGGCGATGATGCGCCCGTCGCGGCTGATCGCCAGGGGGTAGAAGTGCGGTCCGCTCTTCGTACCCAGCGCCTGCGGCAGGTGGTACGTCCCGCCGGAGCGAGTGACCACGCGCCACTCGCCGTTCCTGCAGTCGGGCGGGATAGGGCCGCCGACGAGGCAGAAGGTCCGGTAGGCGTGGCTGAGCGGCCCGACACCTCGGCTGGGCAGATCGGCGATCTTGCCGGTCCGCACCGCGACCACGGGCTTGTCGGCCATCAACGGCCCGATGCCGGGGAATATGCCCAGCGTGATGCCGACGAGCACCACCAGCCCCATCACGGCAGCCGACCCCGCGGCCATGCGGGTCCGCCGCCTGCGCCGGCTGCTCGTGATCGCCCAGTCGGCCAGATTGAGGGCCGGGGCGTCGGCGGCCACATCGTCCAGCGCCTCGCGCAGCCTGCTCATCGGCGCACCTCCTCGATTTGGGCGAACAACTGGGACAGCTCGGGCGCGAGCATGCGCAGGCGGCCGAGCGCGTGGTGGGTCTGGCTCTTGACTGTGCCGAGTGAACAGCCGAGGATCTCAGCGGTCGCCCGCTCGCTGAGATCCTCGTAGAAGCGCAGGACGATCACAGCGCGCTGCCGGGGCGTCAATCTGGCAAGCGCTTGACGCATGATGATGCGATCGATCGAGGCGTCATCGTGAGTGTGTCCGCGCTCCGGCGGGTCGGTGCTGGGCGTCTCCGGCTGTTTGCGCCGTCGCCACGAGATGTACTGGTTGACCATGGCCTTGCGCGTGTACGCCTCGGGGATGCCCTGCCGTACCAGTCTGGGCCAGTGGTTGGCGACCTTGAGCAGGACGCTCTGCATCAGGTCCTCGGCCAGGTGGACATCTCCCGTGAGCAGGTACGCGCTCCGCGTAAGCGCCTGCTGGCGGGCGAGCACGAACTCGCGGAAGCCTTCATAACGATCCAAGGTGGATGATCTCCTCTCACCGGTTCTCACGCCCGTGAGAGGCAGAAAGGTTGGAACCTTGGCCCAGGGACAAGCGCTGACGATGCTCTTCAGCAGGTCGGTGCGGGCCCGCAAGGTGACCGTGTCAAGGGCGGATGATCGCCATCCGGGTGACGGTGAGCTCCTCGATGGCGAACCTGGGTCCTTCCCGGCCGGCACCCGAGTCCTTGACGCCGCCATAGGGCATGTTGTCCGCCCGGAACCCCGGCACCTCGTTGACCACCACGCCACCGGCCTCGATCCGGTCGATCGCGGCGAAGGCCGTGGCCAGCGTGCGGGTGAACACCGCGGCGTGCAGGCCGTACCTGGAGGCGTTCACGGCGGCGAAGGCGGCGTCCATGCCGGGCACCGAGCGTACGCACACCACTGGGCCGAAGATCTCCTCGTCCCAGGCGACGGCCCCGTCGGGCACGTCGGCGAGCACGGTGGGCACGATGGCCCGCCCGTCGAGTTCGCCGCCGGTGACGAGCGTGGCGCCCGAGTCGCGTACCCAGCCGAGCACCCGCTCGGTCGCGGCAGGGTCGATCAGCGGCGCGACCCGGGTCCGCGGGTCGCGGGGGTCGCCCACCACCACGTCCTTCATCCGCCCGGCCAGCAGCGACAGGAACTCCTCGCGTACCGGCTCCTCCACCAGCACCCGCTGCACCGAGATGCACGCCTGCCCGGAGGCGTAGTAGCCGCCCCGCACCACCGCCGCGGCGGCGGCCTCCAGGTCGGCGTCGGCCGCCACCACGAGCGCGGCGTTCGAGCCCAGCTCCAGCAGCACCTTGGTGGGCGCCGCGCTCTTCGCGATGGCGTGCCCGGCCGCCGCCGAGCCGGTGAACGACACGGCCCCGATCCGCCGGTCCTCGACCAGCGTCCTGCCCACCTCGACGTCGCCGGTGACGAGCTGCACCCCCGACGGGGGCAGCGCGCCCGATTCGCGGAGCAGGTGGACGAGCCAGAGCGTCGCCAGGGGCGTCGCGGGCGCGGGCTTGACGATGACCGGGCAGCCCGCGGCCACCGCCGGGGCGATCTTGTGCGCGGCCAGCAGCAGTGGGTAGTTGAAGCCGGTGATCCCGACCACCACCCCGATCGGCCGCCGCGTCCAGAACCCGATCAGCCCCTCCCCCGACGGCAGCAGGTCCAGCGGCACGGTCTCGCCGTGCAGCCGGGCCACCTCCTCGGCGGCGGTGAGGAGCGTGACGAGCGTCCGCGCCACCTCGACCTGGCAGTCCACCAGCGGTTTGCCGGTCTCGAGTACGAGCAGGCGCTCGAACTCCGCGCGCTGCGCGGCCAGGGCGTCGTGGGCGGCCATGAGCGCGGCGCGGCGGGCGTGCGAAGGGAGCGCGGCCATGCCGGGAGCGGCCGCCAGCGCGGCCTCTACGGCCTGCCGGGCCAGCGCGACCGTGCCGACGGGCGCGGCCGTCACCACCGAGCCGTCGTACGGGAAGATCACATCGGTGGTGTCCGCGACCTCGACCCACCCGTCACCCACGGGCAGCCCGGCGGGCCAGGCCCCGAACCAGTCCTGAAATGTCACGCTAGTTCCCCCAAGCGCTTGGAAACACGTCTCGATAGGCGGGCGCGCCGTCGCGGCCGGTGGCGGCGAGCATGGCGTGTGCCACGGCCCGGCTGAACACGTCGGCCCCGGCGGCGAGCACGTCATGCAGCCCGGCGGCCCCGGGCGCGTTCCGCCCGGCACCGACAGGTTCAGGCGTGCTCCCGGCGGCGCCTTCAGGGGCCGGGTGGGGGAAGGGGCGGGCGCAGGTCGAGAGGCCGAAGATGGTGTCGCCGTCGACCATGGTGTGGGCGGGTCTGATCGCCCGGGCCAGCCCGTCGTGCGCCACACCGGCCAGTTTGCCGCACTGCGCCTTGGTGAGCGTCAGATCGGTGGCCACCACGCCGATCGTCGTGTTGAACGAGGTCACCATGGCGCCCCGCCAGGCCGCCACCTCCTCCTCGCGGGGCTCGCGCAGGTGGTCGAACTCGCCGGGCAGCCCGTACCGGGTGCCGGACAGCCGTCCGCCCGCCGGGTCGAGCACGGACCCGACGGCGTTGACGACGGCCATCGCGGCCACGGTGACCCCCGAGGGCAGGACGACACTGGCGGTACCGATGCCGCCGGCCAGCCCGCCCGCCACGGCGCCGGTACCCGCCCCGACCGACCCGCTCACCCACGGGTCCGGGCCGTCCGGCCCACTCGCCCGCAGGTCCGGACCGTGCGACCGGACGGCGGCGTCGTACGCCTCGGCACCCAAGCGGCCGTCCGGGACCGCGCGGAACAAGCCGCCGCGTCCCAGGTCGTAGATGACGGCGGCGGGCACGATCGGCACCACGCCGCCCTCCACCGGGAAGCCGATCCCGGCGTCCGCCAGCCGCTCCATGACCCCGCAGGCCGCGCTGAGCCCGTACGCGCTGCCGCCCGTCAGGACGATGGCGTGCACCCGTTCCACCAGGTTGCGCGGGTCGAGGAGCTCGGTCTCCCGGGTGCCCGGCGCGGCTCCTCGCACGTCCACCCCGGCCACCATGCCGCCGGGCGGCGCGAGCACGACGGTGGTCCCCGTGCGGTACCCGTCGCCCACCCGCTGGGCATGCCCGACCCGCAGCCCGGCGACGTCGACCAGCGAGTTCGTCGCTCCGGCCGTCACGACGCGGACCGAGTGAGGAAGAGCCGGGCCGTCACGACGCGGACCCGGTGAGGAAGAGCCGGGCCGCCTCGGCGAACACGCGGGTGCAGCGCACGATCTCCGCCACCTCGACGTACTCGTCCGCCTGGTGCGCGATCCACTTGCCGCCGGGCCCGTACACGACCGACGGGATCCCGCCCCAGTGCGTCAGCACGGTGCCGTCGGTGGACCCGGGCACGCCGCCGTAGACGGGCGCGGCGCCCGTCACCCGCTGGTGCGCGGCGGCCAGCGCCACCACCACGGGGTCGGAGACGGGCACGTCCACCGGCGGCCGGTCCACCAGGATCGACACCTCGGCGGAGATCCCGTCGAAGGCGGCCAGCGCGGCCACCCGTTCGGCCACCACCTTGTGCTCCAGGCCGGGGATCGTCCGCACGTCGATGAACACCGACGCCGTCGCCGGGATGACGTTCACCTGCTCCTCGGTCCCGGCTCGTACCACGGTCGGCGTCACGTACACCTCGCCGAGGTGCTCGTGCGCGGGGTGCAGGCCCTGCAGCTCCGATTCCAGCGCCCGCAGCGCCACCAGCAGCGCCCCCACCGCCTGGATGGGGTTGCGGCCGTGCTGCGGCATCGCGCCGTGCGCCATCTTGCCGGTGAAGTCGGCCCGCAGCCGCAGCGCGCCCTTGGCGACCGCGCAGATCTCCCCGGCCTCGGGCTCGGCGACGATGGCGCCGTCCACGTCGGCGGCCAGGCCGGAGGCGACGAAGTGGTGGGCGCCGAGCATCAGCCCCTCCTCGTCGGCCAGCGCGCACACCTTGATCCGGCCGGGGAACGGCCCGGCGAGCTGCAGGGCGCGGGTGGCGTAGAGGGTGGCGGCCAGCCCCGACTTCATGTCCGCGCTGCCGCGCCCCCACAACCGCCCGTCGCGGATCTCCCCGCCGAACGGGTCCACGGTCCAGGTCGACAGGTCGCCCTCGGTGACCACGTCGGTGTGTCCCTCGAACATCAGCGTCGGCCCGTCGCCCCCGCCGCCCTCGACCACCGCCACCACGTTGGGCCGGCCGGGCGCGGCCTCGTCCACCACCGGCTCCCAGCCCCACTCGCGCATCTTGGCCGCGACCAGCTCGGCGGCGGGCCGCTCGGCCCGGCCGCGCGCCGGGTCGTTGGTGCTCGGGATGCGGACCAGCGCCTGGGTGAAGGCCACGACCCCCTGCTCGTCGACCTCGATCACAGCAGTCCCTCCAATGTCGGTACGGCCTGCAGCAGCGTCCGCGTGTAGGAGTGCCGCGGCGCGGCCCAGACCTCGTCCACGGGCCCGGTCTCCACGATCGAGCCGTTGTTCATGACCGCGACGGTCTCGCAGACATGCCGTACGACGGACAGATCGTGCGAGACGAAGACCAGCGTGAGACCGAGCTCGTCGACCAGGTCGGCCAGCAGGTTGAGGATCTGGCCGCGGACCGACACGTCGAGGGCGCTGACCGGCTCGTCGGCGACCAGCACCTTGGGCCTGGGCGCGAGCGCGCGGGCGATGGCGATGCGCTGCCGCTGCCCGCCGGAGAACTGGTGCGGGTAGCGGTCGGCGGCCGAGGCGGGCAGGCCGACCGCGTCGAGCAGCTCGCTCACCCGGCCGCCGACCGGCTCGCCGAGCGCGACCAGGGGCTCGGCGACGAGGTCACGCACCCGCATCCGGGGGTCGAGCGAGCTCATCGGGTCCTGGAAGACGATCTGGAGGCTGTGCCGCAGGAACTTCAGCGCCCGTTCCGGCCGGCCGGTGATCTCCTGGCCGTCGAAACGGATCGACCCACTGGTGGGCTGGTCGAGCGCGCACAGCAGGCGCAGCAGCGTCGACTTGCCGGAGCCCGACTCGCCGACGATGCCGAACCGCTCGCCCCGCCCCACGGTGAGCGACACCTCGCGCAGCGCGTGCACGGCCTCGCCCTGCCGGGCGAGCGAGGTGCGGGGACGGCGGTAGACGCGGGTGAGGTCGCGGGCCTCAATCAGCGGGGTGCCAGCATGCGTGGGCATGACCGTCTCCTGTCAGCGCCGGTTCTAATGGGGCCGGGTCCGTCTTGCACTTCTCCGAGGCGTAAGGGCAGCGGTTCCTGAACACGCACCCGTCGGGGAAACGCCCCGCGGCCGGGACGCTGCCCTTGATGGTGGGCAGCCGGGTGCCGCGCGGCGTCAGCTTGGAGGCGGCCAGCAGGCCCTCGGTGTAACGGTGGCGGGGCCTGGTGAAGACCTCGCGGATCGGGCCGCTCTCCACGACCCGCCCGCCGTACATGACCAGGACCCGCTCGCACACGGCGGCGACCACGGCGAGGTCGTGGGTGATGAACAGCAGGGCGGGGGCGACCTCGGCGATGAGCTCCAGCATCTGCTTCTGCACGGTGACGTCGAGCGCGGTGGTGGGCTCGTCGCAGATGAGCAGGCCGGGCTCGTTGGCCAGGGCGATGGCGAGCATGACGCGCTGCCGCTGGCCGCCGGAGAGCTGGTGGGGGTAGGAGCGGGCGAGCTGTTCCGGGTGCGGGAGGCGTACCCGGTCGAGGAGTTCGACCGCGCGGGCGCGGGCCTCGACGCGTGGCCTGCCGTGCAGCGTCATGACCTCGGCGACCTGCGCGCCGACGCGCATGAGCGGATTGAGCGCGGTCATCGGCTCCTGGAAGACCATCGACACCTCGCGCCCGCGCAGGTCCTTGATCCGCCCTTCCGGCACGCCGACCAGGTCGCGCTCGCCCAGCCGGGCCGTGCCCGAGGCCCGCACGCCTTCGGGCAGCAGGCCCATCAGCGACAGCGCGGTCAGCGACTTGCCCGAGCCGGACTCACCGATCAGGCCGACCCGCTCGCCGGGCGCGATGTCGAAGGACACCTCGCGGACCAGCTCCACCGCGTCGGCGCGGACGGTGAGCCCCTCAACGCTCAGCACGGATCCTCCTGAGCTTGGGGTCGAGATAGTCACGCAGCCCGTCGCCCAGGAGATTGAACCCGAGTACGGCCAGCGCGATCGCCAGGCCCGGCCACAGGGCCAGGCGCGGGGTGGAGAAGAGCAGTTCCTGCGACTCCTGCAGCATGCGGCCCCACGACGGGATCGGCGGCCGGGTGCCGAAGCCGAGGAACGACAGCGCGGCCTCGGCCAGGATCGCGATGGCGAACGACACCGACGCCTGCACGATCAGCATCGAGCCGATGTTGGGCAGCACGTGCCGTACGGCTATCGCGGCCCGGCGGCGCCCGGCGGCCCTGGCGGCGAGGATGTAGTCGGTCACCATGACCTGCATCGTGGCAGCCCTGGCCACGCGGGCGAAGGCAGGCACGGTGGCCACGCCGATCGCGATCATGGCGGTGAGCGTCCCGGCCCCGTAGACGGCGCCGAGCATGACGGCCAGCAGCAGCGCGGGGAAGGCGAACACGAGGTCGTTGACCCGCATGATCAGCTCCGACAGCCAGCCGCGCGGCGTCATCCCGGCGATCATGCCGAGGGGCGTGCCGATCAACGCCGCGATGCCGACAGCCACGATGCCCACGTAGAGCGTGGTGCGGGCGCCGACCATGAGCTGGCTGAAGGTGTCGCGGCCGAACTTGTCGGCGCCGAGGAGGTAGCCGCCACCGGGTTCGCGCAGCTTGTTCGAGGCGTCGACGAGCGTGGGGTCGTGCGGCGTCCACACGAACGACACCAGCGCGGCCAGGACGACGATCCCGACCAGCACGCCCCCGGCGACCAGCCCGGCGTTGACCCGGCCCCTCATCGCAGCCTCGGATCGAGCACGGCGTAGGTCACGTCGACCACGAAGTTGATCAGCAGTACGGCCACCACCAGCACCATCACCACACCTTGGACGAGCAGCAGGTCGCGCCCGGCGACGCCGTTCAGCAGCAGGTCGCCCAGCCCCGGGATGACGAACACCCGCTCGACCACGACCGCGCCGACGAGCAGGGTGGCCAGTTGCAGGCCGAGCACGGTGACCACGGGGATGGAGGCGTTGCGCAGGCCGTGCCGCCACAGGGCGCCCATCCGGCCCCGGCCCTTGGCGCGGGCGGTGCGCAGGTAGTCCTCGCGCATCACGTCGAGCACGGCGCTGCGGACGTACCTGGTCAGGACTGCACCCTGCACCAGGCCGAGCGAGAGCCAGGGCAGCAGCAGGCCGAGCAGCCACGCGCGGGGGTCCTCGGCGATCGGCACGTAGCCGCCCGACGGCAGCGCCTGCGCCTTCACCGCGAAGACGAACACCAGCAGGATGCCGGCCAGGAACGCGGGGATCGCGATGCCGACCTGGCTGGCCGCGCTGATGGCCACGCCGAGCGGATTGCGGTGGTGCACGGCGGCGAACGTGCCCGCGGGCACCGCGATGAGCAGCGCGATCACCATGCCGCCGAGCACCAGCACCGCCGTCACGCCCAGGCGGTCGCCGATCTGCGGGCCGATGGGCGAGCTGGTCACGTAGGAGGTGCCGAAGTCGCCCTGGATCAGCCCGCCGAACCAGTCGGCGAACTGGGCCAGCGGCGGCCGGTCGGTGCCGAACCGCTCGCGCAGCGCGGCCACCGCCTCGGGCGTCGCGTTGACGCCCAGCGCGATCTCGGCCGGGTCGCCGGGCAGCAGCGCCATGAAGGCGAAGACGGCCACCCCGGCGACGGCGGTGCTCGCGATGAGCACCGCCAGCCGCTTCAGCAGGTACAGGATCACTGCTTGGCGAGGGCCGTGAAGTCGAAGGCCTCCGCGATACCGTTCTTCGGCAGCCCGGTGACGCCCTTCTTCGCCACGATCAGGTTGGGGAAGAGGAACAACCAGTCGGCCGCGGCGTCGTCGGACAGCAGCTTGGCGGCCTGCTTGAGGTCGTCGACCTGCTGCTGCTCGGTGCCCTCGTCGGCGGCGGCGAGCAGCTTGCCGTACTCCGGATTGTCGTAACGGAAGTAGTACGATTTGTCCGCAAAAATCCCCATATCGCGGGGCTCTACGTGGTTGATGATGGACATGTCGTAGTCGCCTTGCTTGAACACCACGTCCAGCCACCGGGCCGGGAACTCCAGCGGCTCGATGTCGGCCGTGATGCCCACCTGGGCCAGCTGGGACTTGACCACCTGCGCGCTCGCGACCGCGTAGGGCAGGTTCGGGATGCGCATCTTGACGTTGTACGTCTTGCCGCCGAGCAGTTCCTTGGCCTTGGCGACATTGAAGGGGTAGTCGCCGGTGCGGTCCTCGTACCAGGGGTCGGTGGGCGGCACCATCGAGCCGATGAGCTGGCCGCGGCCCGCCCAGGCGGTGTCGAGCAGCGCCTTGTGGTCGATCGCGTAGCGGACGGCCTGCCGCACCTTCTTGTCGTTGAACGGCGGGCGGCCGTTGTTCATCGACAGCACCACCTCGCCGTTCGTGGTGCCCTCGACCGTCTCGAAGCGGTTGGGGTCGGCGAACTGCTGCAGCGACTCGGGCGCCTGGACGCTGGAGATGACGTCGATGCCGCCGGTCAGCAGCGCGTTGTTCATCGCCGTGGCGTCCTTGAAGTACTTCAGTGTGACGGCCGAGAGCTTCGGCTTGGTGCCCCAGTACTTGGCGTTGGCGGCGAGCTGGATGGAGTCGCCGCGCTTCCACGAGCCGAGCTGGTAAGGGCCGGTGCCGACGGGCTTGTTGGCCAGGTCGGCGACGCCGGTGCGGCTGAACATCGCGCCGAGCCTGGTCGCCATCGAGTAGAGGAAGCCGTTGCTCGGGTGCTTGAGCGTCACGATGACGGTGGACTCGTCCTCTTTCTCGACCTTGTCCACCACGTCGAGCTGCGCCTTGATCTTGAGCTGCCAGTCCTTCTTCACCCGGTCCAGCGAGAAGATCACGTCGTCGGCGGTGAACGGGGCGCCGTTGGTGAACGTGACGCCCTTGCGCAGGGTGAAGGTGTAGGTCTTGCGGTCGGCCGAGACGTCCCACTTCTCGGCGAGCAGCGGCTGGATCTTGCCGTCCTGGTCCAGCTTGACCAGGCCCTCGTAGACGTTGACCAGCAGGGCCTGCGGGATCGCGGCGCCCTCGGTGGAGGTGAAGTCGAGGTTGGCCGGCTCGGCCACGAACCCGACCGCCAGTGACTCGCTCTTGGCGGCCTGCCCGCCGGTGCCGCCCTTCGATCCACCACCGCCGCCGCACGCGGCCGTGGCCAGCAGGAGACCGCCCACGGCGATCCAGGTGCCGATTCGCCTCATGTCTTACAGCCTCCTGGCTAGTGCACTGGTCGGACCAGTAGGCTACGCAGATTGCCAGTCCACGACGGCTCAGGTCAAGGGGGCTTCATGAGTGGTCCACGGTTCGAGCCCGTGCGTACCGTACGTGCCTACGAGCGCATCGTGGAGCAGGTCGAGGAGGCCATCGAGAGCGGCGCGCTGTGTCCCGGCGAGCGGCTGCCGAGCGAGCGTGATCTCATGGTCCAGTTCTCGGTGAGCCGCTCGACCGTCCGTGAGGCGCTACGGGTACTGCAGGCGCGCGGCCTGGTCAGGTCGCGGCCCGGCGACCCGCACGGCGCCGAGGTGCAGCCCTTCTCCCCCGCCGCGTTGCACAAGTCGATGACCACGCTGGCCCGGGTGGACGAGCTGTCGCTCGGGGAGCTGGTGCAGTTCCGCATGGTGCTCGACGCCTCGGCCAACCTGCTGGCGGCCCGGCTGCGTACCGACGAGCAGCTCGCGGAGATGGACGCCGCCATCGCGGGCATGCGCGCGGCGGTGGAGGTGGGCTACGACGAGTTCAGCGCCGCCGACATCGCCTTCCACGACGCGGTGGCGCGGGCCAGCCGCAACAAGCTCATCCAGATCTGCACGGACGTGGTCCGCTCGATCGTCCTCGGCCTGGTCTCCGGCAAGATCGCCGCCGCCGCCGACCGGGAGGCGCTGATGCGGCAGAGCATCGGGCATCACGAGGAGGTGCTGGCCGCCGTCCGCGCCGGCGACGGCCCGCTGGCCGCCCGGCTGTCCCGGCAGACGATGTACGACTATTACCTGGGATACGTCCCGGTAGATGAGCGGCCCGCGCTGCGCGCGCTGCTGGAGTAGAGACCGGGCCTCACTTGACAATGTCGTGACGCCCAGCAGGCGAGGTGTTACATATTCCGCAGCTCGTCCCACTGCTGGCGCCCGCCCGCCAGCCAGGTGCCGTGCAGGTCGTTGAAGACGTTGGCCGCGCGCACCCCGATCCAGTTCGGGGGCAGCAGCTCCAGCGGCAGCCGGGGGTCGAGCATCGGGAAGCGCCGCCACTCGTGGACGAGCCGGACCTGCGCCAGCAGCACCGGATCGCCCGGCTCGGGCCGCAGGCCGGCGAACTCCTGGATGAACTCCTGGTAGTGCGCCGCCAGGTCCCCCAGATGCCAGGCCTGCTCCACCAGCGTCCGCTCGGAGCCGATCCCCGCAAAGGGACCGTTGAACGAGAACACGGCCACGTCGAGCCCCAGCCCCTCGACCACCTGCTTGGCCTCGGCCTCGCGGGTGGCGTGCGGGCTGACCCACACACCGGGCACAGGGCTGCCGAATCCCGCCCAGGTCAGGCCGGTGCGCAACTGGTGGCGCAGCTCGCGCCGGGACTCGGGCACGCTCGCGATCAGCACCACCCAGCGCCCGTCCCACGGCTCGCGGTCGCGGCCGAACGCGTAGATCCGCTCGGCCCCCTCGGTCAGCAGTTCGCGGCCGCGCCGCGTCAGCGACCAGCGCACCCGCCGCCCGGACCGCGCCGACACGATCCACCCGTCGGATGCCATCCGCGCCAGCGCCTGCCTGGCCGACTTCTCCTCCACCCCGAGCCCGCCCATCACGTGCAGCAGCGCGGACGTCCACGCGGGCTCGCCGGACGGCAGCACGTACTCGCCCAGCACGGTCAGCAGCATCGACCTGGCGCTCGTCTGGTGGCGGCGGGGCGGCCTGGCCATTAACGCTCCTTACGCGGCGGGAGTCTGATTCAATGCTACAAGTAGTTGACGATGCATCAATTCTCTATAGAAGATTCTCGTACGGAGTCTCCCTCCCCGTAAGGACGACCATGTCATCCGAGTCGTTCAACGCCAGTCTCTATCTTGTGGATCGTCAGGTCGAAGCCGGTCGCGGCGAGCGCACCGCTGTCGCGGGCCCGGCAGGGACCCTCACCTACGCCCAGCTCGCGGCCCGGGTCGGCGAGCTCTCCTCCGGACTGCGGGTGCTCGGTGTCCGGCCCGAGGAACGGGTCGTGCTCGTCATGTCCGACCGCCCGGAGACGCTCGTCACCATCCTGGCCGTCATGCGCATGGGCGGGGTCGCCGTGCCGCTGTCCACCATGTACAACGGTGCGGAGCTGGGCACGCTCATCCGCGACTCGCGGGCCCGCGTGGTGGTGGCGACCCCCGAGTACGAGGCGACGGTCCGGGTGGCACTGGCGAACGCCCCCGAGGTCGCCCTGCTCGTCCTCACCGGCAACGTGGGCCACCGGGCCGCCGATGTCGTCCCCGGGTCCGACGCGGATGCCGGGATCCCGGTGTGCTCGCTGGCGGACGTGGTGGACGCCGGCCGTACGGTGGCCGAGCCGTACCAGAGCTGGACGGATTCGCCCGCGCTGTGGCTCTACACCTCGGGCACGACCGGCGCGCCGAAGGCCGCCATGCACCGGCACGGCGCCATCAGGGACGTCTGCGAGACCTACGGCCGTGAGGTTCTCGGCATCACGCCGGACGACCGGTGCTTCTCGGTCGCCCGGCTGTTCTTCGCCTACGGCATCGGCAACTCGCTGTTCTTCCCGCTGTCGGTGGGCGCGACCACGGTGCTCGACCCCTTCAGGCCCACCCCGCCGGGGGTGGTCGCGCGGGTGGTGGCCGAGCGGCCGACGCTGTTCTTCGCCGGGCCGACGTTCTACGCGAGCCTGCTCGCCTCCGACGCCCCCGACGACACCTTCTCCTCGGTACGGCTGGCGGTCTCGGCGGGCGAGGCGTTGCCCGCGGAGATCTACCGGCGCTTCACCGAGAGGTTCGGCGTCGACATCATCGACGGCATCGGCTCGACCGAGGCCCTGCACATCTTCATCTCCAACCGGCCCGGCCAGGTCAGACCGGGCACCACGGGCACCGTGGTGCCCGGGTATGAGGGCAAGCTGCTCGACGACTCCGGCAACCCCGTGGCGGACGGCCAGCCGGGCCACCTGTACGTACGCGGTGACTCCATCGCCACCGGTTACTGGTGCCGGACCGACACCACCCGGCAGGTGTTCCAGGGGGAGTGGTTACGCACCGGCGACACCTACCTGCGCGACGCCGACGGCGTCTACCAGTGCCTCGGCCGCTCGAACGACATGATCAAGGCGGGTGGCATCTGGGTGTCGCCGATGGAGGTCGAGTCCCGGCTGCTGCTGCACGAGTCGGTCGGGGAGGCCGCGGTCGTGGCCTACACCGACGCGAACGGGCTGGAGAAGCCGGTCGCCTGCGTGGTGCCCGCCGCCGGGAAGACGGTGGACGCGGCGGAGCTCATCGCGTTCTGCCGCGACGGGCTGGCGGCCTTCAAACGGCCGCGCGAGGTGCTGGTCCTGGAGGAACTGCCCAAGACCGCCACCGGCAAGATCCAGCGCGTGATCATCCGTCAGATCGCCACCGACCTGCTGGGCAAATAAGCGCTCAGGCCGGGCAGTGCCGTTCGAGCCAGGCCAGCCCGCGCGCGGCCACCTCTTCCAGATGGCCCTCCATGGTGTGGTCCGCCCCTGGGATGACGTCCAGCCGCGAGCCGGCCGACAGTGACGGCAGCCGCTCCCCCGCCAGCCGTGCGCGAACACCACCACTGCGCCCGCCTCCGGCCCCTCTCGCTCGGCCGCCAGCCGTACCCGGCCTCGGATGTCAGAACGCGTCACGCAGCTCTCTCTTCAGCACCTTTCCGCTGGCGTTCTTGGGCAGTGACCGCACGAAGACCACCGTCTTCGGGGTCTTGAAGGCCGCCAGGCGTTCCCGCAGGAAGGAGGTCAGCTCGTCGGCGGTCAGGGCGGCGCCCGCGCGCAGGACGACGGCGGCCGTCACCGCCTCGATCCACCGCGGGTCGGGCACCCCGAACACGGCCGCCTCCGCGACGGCCGGGTGCTGGTAGATGGCCTCCTCGACCTCCCGGCTTGCCACGTTCTCGCCGCCGGACTTGATCATGTCCTTCTTGCGGTCGACGATCGACAGGTAGCCGTCGGCGTCCAGCACGCCCAGGTCACCGCTGTGGAACCAGCCGCCGCGGAACGCCTCGGCGGTCTTGTCCGGGTCGTTCCAGTAGCCGAGCATGGCGTGCGGGCTGCGGTGCACGATCTCGCCGACCACGCCGGGCGGCACCGGCTCGTCGTCGGCGTCGACGATCCGGGTCTCGACGTTCAGGGCGGGCCGGCCCGCCGAGCCGAGCCTGGTCAGCTGGTCGTCCGGGCCCAGGATGGTGGCCACGGGCGCCATCTCGGTCTGGCCGTAGAAGTTGAACAGCCGCACCCCCGGCAGCCGCGCGGCGATCTCCTTCAGCACCTCGACCGGCATGATCGACGCGCCGTAGTAGCCCTTGCGCAGCGACGACAGGTCGCGGCGGTCGAAGTCGGGATGGCGCAGCAGCCCGATCCAGACGGTCGGCGGGCAGAACAGCTTGGTCGCGCCCTCGGCCTCGATCGCCGCCAGGATCGCCGCCGGGTCGGCGCCGGGCAGGATCACGTTCGTGGCGCCGAGGTAGAGGCCGGGGGTGAGGAAGCAGTGCAGTTGCGCGCAGTGGTAGAGCGGCAGCGCGTGCACCTCCACGTCGGTGGCGCTCATCTCGCCGTCGATCACGCAGGAGGTGTACTGGGCGATCAGGCCGCGGCTCGACAGGGTGGCGCCCTTGGGTCTGGACTCGGTGCCGCTGGTGTACATGAGCTGGATCGGGTCGTCGTCGGCGATCTCCACCGGCGGCTCGGCGTCGTCCTCGTACGCCATCCAGTCGGTGACCGGCTCCCACCCGTCGGCGTGCCCGATCACCCCGCGCACCGCGACCCCGTCGGAGACGGCCCGCTCGGCCACGGGCAGGAGCGCCTGCTCCACCAACAGGCCCGTCGCACCCGAGTGCCCGAGGATGTAGGAGACCTCCTCGGCCCCCAGCATGAAGTTGATCGGCACGGAGATCGCGCCCAGCCGGGCCAGCGCGAAGTAGGCCACCACGAAGGCGTCGTTGTTGTGGCTGAACACGGCGAACCTGTCGCCCTTGCTCACGCCCCGGGCGGCCAGCGCGTTGGCCATGCGGTTCGCCGCGCGGTCCAGCTCGGCGTAGGTCCATCGCGCCTCGCCGTACACGATCGCGGTCTTGGCGGGAGACCGCGCGGCCGAACGCCGCAGCAGGTCGCCGATGGCATGCTGGCGAGTCGTCATGCGCACTCCTCCGAACTTTGTTCGGTGATCCTAGCGAACGCGGAGGGCGCCCGCCGCAGGGTGCGGCGGGCGCCCTCAGATCACCACCGTCAGGTCAGCGGGCGACCTCCCGGCTGGGTGACGCCGTTGACCTTGAGCGTGTACGGCGCGTACTGGCCGACCTGCTCCGTCGACTCGTCGTAGGCCACCACCGCGACCACCGTCTGGAACGGCAGCATGGTGGCCAGCTGCAGCCGGTTGAGGCTGACGCTGGTCTTGCCGTTGGACTCCAGCTGCAGCGCCACCGAGTGCTTCTCGTCCAGGCCGATCAGCCGGACGTTCCAGTTCTCGACCGGAGTCGGGAAGACCTCGGTCGGCGAGTCGAACGGGTTGAGCGACGAGCCGTCGCTGACCGCGGTGGCGCCGACCGTGATGTCGTCGATCTTCCAGCCGCCCTCGTTGACCCCCGCGTCGCTGACGTAGCGGAAGCCGAGGAGGATCTCCTTGCCGGTGTAGGCCGACAGGCTGTAGCTGTGCGGCTCGAAGCCGGTCGTGGTGCCGTTGACCGCGGGGCCGAGCGGGCCCGCGACCGTCCTGTCACCGGCGATCGAGGTGTAGGTCTTGCCGCCGTCCGTGGAGACGATCACATAGCCGTAGTCGAAGCCCTGCTCCGCGCCGTACTTGGCGAGGAAGCGCAGCGTCGGGTCGGCGGCCGGGACGGTCACCTTGGTGACGGCGGCGGCGTTGGTGTTGCTGTCGTTGCCGGAGAACAGCACCGGGTTGCCCGCGCGGTCCGGGTCGTCGGAGACGACGGTCCAGGCCAGCGGGAGGGCGGGCAGCGTCTTGGCGCCCTCGAACGACAGCGAGCGCAGGTCCACCCCGCGCAGGAACGTGCCGTCCGCCTTCTGCAGCGGCACGTAGTCGGCGCCGTTGGGGGCGGCGCCTGCGGTCTTGTAGGTGGCCGGGTTCGCCAGGTTGACGGTCGCGTTCAGGCTGGCGGTCGTGACCCGCTTCTTGGGCACGCCCAGCATGACGCCCTTGGTCCCGCCGACGATCCGGTCGACCAGGGTGGAGGTCTGGAAGTCGTGGATCACCTGGTACATGTTCGTGACGCCCTTGGCCGCCAGCGCCGCCTTCAAGCTGGCCAGGCCCTGCAGCGCGCCGTCACGGTGCAGCGTGGACATGAACGCCGTGCCGTACCTGTCGTACAGGAACAGCATGAACGAGTACGCGTTGCCGTAGTCGGCCAGCACGCCGTTGGCGTTGGCGCCCTCACCCCAGATGTTGAGGGAGTTCTCCGGGCCGCCGCAGTCGCGCGGGTTGGTGTTGTACGGCGTCTGGACGATGCCGAAGCCCTGGAAGCAGTAGATGTGGCTGTCGGTGCCGCGCTCGGACACGGTGGCCTTGGGGTTGGAGTAGCCCGTCAGCGTCATCGCGAGGTCCGACAGGCCCTCGTTCATCCAGGTGGTCTCGAGCGGGTCGGTGTAGTAGTGCGCCAGGTGCTGCCACTCGTGCGCGAACGTGCCCTCGTACTGGCGCGGCCTGGCCGGGCGCGAGGTGCACAGGTCGGCGGTCGGCTCGTCGGGCGGGTTCGCGCCGGTGCGGTGCGTCCAGTCGAACGCGTCGATCGTCATGACGTTGCGGTCGAGCAGCTCGTTGAACTGGGCGGAGAAGAAGCCCGCGATGTACGTCGGAGCGGCCGGGAAGCTGTAGTAGTTGTCGTCCCTGACGTTGTCGACCAGGGTGACGGTCTTGTTGCCGCCGCCGGTGTAGACGCCGCCGTTGCCGTTGGCGTCGGGGCCGAGGACGGCGTTGGTGCCGTCGCGGTCCGGCGGCGTGCTGAAGGCGGCGGTCTCCTTCGGGTACATGTTCGTGTCGAACTGGGTGACCAGGTCCGCCACCTGCGCGTCGGTGACCGTCGTGGACGTGGGGATCTGCGCCCGGCAGTCACCGGCGGGGAAGGCCAGGTCGTTGGCGACCCAGACCTCGATGTTGTTGCCCACGCCGCGCAGCGTGTAGTCCTTGCGGTAGAGCCTGCCGTTGAAGTCGTCCAGGCCCAGCCACTGCCGGACGGTGCCGACCGGCGGCGTGTCGGCGGCGGCCTTCGTCCTGGCCTGCGCCTTGGCCTCGTACTTGGCGGGTACCTTGACGGGCTTGCCGTCGAGCGTGAAGTCCTTGCGGGAAAGCTCCCGGATGTCGCTTGACGGTGGAGCCTTGGGATCGGCGTGCGCCGGGATAGCGGACAAAAGGGGTAATGCGAGAATAGCGGCCGCGATTCCGATGAATCGGTTGCGCGCCATGGAGCCCCCTAAGCGTGGTCAGTGAGGGTGACAAAATGTGACTATCCGATCAAGGGACCGGCGCGCAAGTAAGTCAGTTGCCAACAAAGCAGCAATGAATTCGTGCTCAGACGGCTGTCCGAGCGAGCCGCCGGTAGGAATCGAGCCGCCGATCCAGGTCGTAGCTGTTCATGGTCACCAGGACCTCGTCGGCGCCGGTGAGCTCTATCAGAGCCCCGAGCTCGATCTCCACCTCCTGCCCGGTGCCGTGGATCTGCCCCTTGCGCGACTCCTCGAACAGCGCCCGCTCCCGCTCGGTCATCTCCGTCGCCAGCACCCGCTCGGCCGGGGAGAGCGGC
The DNA here is from genome assembly GCF_040648415.1 of Nonomuraea sp. NPDC049141. NCBI lineage: Bacteria > Bacillati > Actinomycetota > Actinomycetes > Streptosporangiales > Streptosporangiaceae > Nonomuraea > Nonomuraea sp. NPDC049141. The sequence goes on along the minus strand of NZ_JBEZDR010000013.1, from coordinate 167,341 downwards.
GGGAAGGCGCCGCTCGTACGCGATCGCGCGGTCGCCCACGCCTCCGGCACCTGCAGCAGCGCCGCCTCGCGGGCCGTCTCGCCGACCGCGACGTTCGCCGCCAGGACGACGTACGGCCGAGCCGCCCAGGCCGACGGGCGGAACCCGGCACGATACCGCGAGATCGCCTCCCGCAGCCGGGCCCCGCCGCCCCCGATCACCATCGGCAGCCCGTGCTCGGCGGCGATGTCCGCCCCCGAGCCCATGGCCAGCACGAACACCTGCGGCCGCAGCCCCTCGGCGGGCAGCGCGTGCACACCGGGATGCCCCCGCTGGTCCCCGGTGAAGTAGCCGAGCAGCTCCGCCAGTTGCCCGCCGAACTCGTCGGCGTCCTCCTTGCCGTGGCCCAGTGCCTTCCTGATGCCGCCGGTGAAGCCCACCGAGCGGCCGAGCCCCATGTCGACGCGGCCCGGGTTCAGCGACTCCAGCACGCCGAACTGCTCGGCCACCACCAGCGGCCGGTGGTTGGGCAGCATCACGCCGCCGGTGCCCACCCGGATCCGGTCGGTGGCCGAGGCGACGGCGGCGGCCAGCACGGTCGGTGCCGAGCCGGCCACCCCCGGCACGCTGTGGTGCTCCGACACCCAGAACCGGTGGTAGCCGAGCTCCTCCGCCTGCCGCGCGAACCTGATGGTCTCGCGCAGCGCCGTCGCCGGGTCGTGCCCCTCGCGGACGAGGGAGCGGTCGAGAATCGAAAGCTTCGTCACATATGTCGGCAACAGAACCGAGGCGTGACTACTTCCGGTAGAGGCCGACCGACCAGCGGACCGGGCGGTTGATGCCGCTGCCCCTCAGCATCCACGTGACCTTGACAGTGGTCGTCCGGTCCGTGGGATAGGAGAATTCGCTTACCGCCGAGGGGAAGGCGCCACCTTCCCATACGCCGCAGGCGCCCGCGCTGCCCTCCATGCGGCCGTTCGCCTCGATGCTGAACCACAGGTTCCCGGCCAGTGCGCTGGTGCACAAGGTGTCGAAGCCGACCTTGCCTCGGACCTTGAAGGTGGCGGAGGTGTCCTGCGGCCAGACGCCGGTCTTCGTCTCCGCGAGCCGCGCCTTCCCCACGTGGTCCGGCAGGGTTTTGAGTTTCGCCGGCTTGACCGGCCGCGCGGGCGGCGTCCATTCGTACACGGCCAGTGCCCAGACGCCGCGGGTCTTCTTCTGCGGCACGCACTTGCCGTCCCGCACCGTACAACCCCAGCCGGTCGTGGTCGTGTCGAACGTGACCTTGAGCTCCGTGCCGCTCGTGGCGGCCGGCACCTGGAGCGGCCGCAACTGCATGCGCCTTGAGCACGTGCCGAAGTGGGCCGACGCGGGCCCGTCGGCGCCGATCGACGCTCTGGCCACGCTGGTGTCCGGCCCCGCGCAGACCGCTCCGACGTCGAGCGGTTTCCCGGAGAACGGGATCGTCACCGAGACCTTGGTCGGCCCCGTCCTCTTGATCGACGCGGTGGCGATCCGCCGGTACTTCGTGCCGTCCGCGGCGGTGAAGCGCTCCGGCAGGAGGCCCGCGAGCTGGGCGGCGAAGGTGGTGGGCTCATCAGCGGTCTCGAGCCGCGGCTCCGCCGTGCCAGGCAGGAGAGAGAAACCCAGCGCGACGGCCGCCGCCACCGCGACCACCCCGCCGCCGCCCAGCGCGCGCCTGCGCAGGCGGATCCGGCGGATGCGGGCCCGCACCTGCTCGGGCCGGGCCGGGTTGGCGGGGGAGGGGCCGTCGCCGTGCTCGCGCAGGACGTCCCGCAGGTCGGGCAGGGTCATCGGTGCAGCTCCTTCACGATCGACTCGTCCACGCGCAGCTTGGCCAGCGCCTTGGCGCTCTGGCTCTTGACCGTGCCGGGCTCGCAGCCCAGCAGGCGGGCCACCTCCGTCACCGGCAGGTCCTCGTAGAAGCGCAGCACGACCACCGCCCGCTGCCTGGCCGTCAGCCGGCCGAGGGCTCGCCAGAGCGCGTCGCGCTCATCGGAGACCGGGTCGCTGGTCGGCGTGTCGGGCAGGTCGTCGCTCGGCAGCTCGCGGCGCCATCTCCTGCGCCACCACGAGGTGTAGGTGGTCACCAGGACCCGGCGCACGTACGCCTCGGGCTCGTCCACGCCGGGCCAGGCGAACCACGCCTTGGCCAGCGACTCCTGCAGCAGGTCCTCCGCGGTCGCCCAGTTGCGGGTCAGCAGGTACGCCGTGCGTAACAGCCGATCCGACCGAGTGGCCACGAAGTCCTGATATATCCCCCGGTCCGCCACGTACCGCCTCCTGTTATCGCCTGTCGACGACAGGGACGCATCCAGTGCGGAGTCAGGTTGCCCGGTCGGTGTGGCGGATGAGCGTGAAGGGGACCAGCTCGCCCAGCCCGCGTACGGACAGCCGGTCGACCGGGCGCAGCTCGAAGGCCCGGTCGCCCTCCAGCTCCTCGGCCATCTCCGGGCCGGCCAGGATCGTTCCCGGATGGGCCAGCGCGGTCAGCCGGCTGGCCAGGTTGACGGGGGTGCCGAACACGTCGCCCATCCGGCCGAGCACCGGCCCCACGGCCAGGCCCACGCGCAACTGCGGCATGCCCTTGTCCTTGGCGTGGGTCTCGATCAGGCGCAGGCCGATCTCGGCCGCCTCGTGCGCCTTGCCCGACACGAACAGCACCGAGTCGCCCAGTGTCTTGACGATCCGCCCGCCACCCGAGGTCACCACGTCGGCCGAACGGCCCTCGAACCTGTCGACCAGCCCGGCCAGCTCGGTCTCGGAGATCTGCCTGCTCAGCCTGGTGAACCCGACCAGGTCGGCGAACCCCACCGCCAGCCGGGCCGCGCTCGTCTCCTGCTCGACCAGCCGGTGGGCGGAGGCCGCCAACTGGCGGCGCCACGCGTAGACCAGCAGCCGGGCCAGGTCGGGCAGCACCCGATCCGCCCGCCTGCGCCACGCCCTGGGCCGCTCGCTCAGCGGCACGCCCGCCTGGTCGAGCGCCTCGGCGCCCAGCTCGGCCTGCGACTCGGCGAGCCGGGCCGTCGCCCTGCCCAGGGACCTGGCCATCAGGAGCACGTGCTCCTCGTCGTAGACGCCGTCGCTCACCATGCCGAGCAGCGTCCGCAGGGCGTCCACGTCGGAGTCGGTGAACTCCAGGGCGTCGTCGGCGACGTTCGCGAAACCCAGCGCGCGCCAGAACCTGCGGGCACGGTAAACAGGGACGCCGGCCATGTCGGCGACCTGGTGGCTGGTGTAGCGACGGGGCTCGCGGAGGAACGCCTCCGTCAGCCCGTCCGGATCCTCGCGCGCCACGACCGCAACATACACCGTTCACCAGGGTATGGAGGCACCTAGGTGATTCGTCTGCCCGTAGACCATCCGTACAGCGCGAACGGCTCCTCCGCCAACACCCTGGCGATGGCGGCGGCCGGGTAGCCGATCGTGTCGTCGGGCAACTCGCCGAGCGGCCGCCAGGCGAGTTCGGAGCACTTGTGCGGCTCGGCGTTGTAGGGCTCGCCTGCCCACTTCCTGGCGACGAAGAACAGGCCCACACGGTCGGGGGCGCGGTGCATGACGTGGGCGAACTTCAGATCGTCCGGCCGGATGGTGACGCCAACCTCCTCACGAGCCTCCCTGACGGCCGCGCCGACCACCGACTCACCGGGCTCCAGATGGCCCGAGGGCAGGTGCCATTGGCCGTCACCGTAACCAGTATTGGCCCGTTTGCCGAGAAGTACGGTGCCGTCACGGACGAGCATCACGTGCACGTCGACGATGGCCCGGAACCTGTCGGGACGCGACTCCCCAGCGGCCGACCGCTCGACGCCCGCAGGGCGGCGGTCGAGTGCCTGGGCCCATTTGACGGCGACCGCGGCCACCTGGATCAGCTCGGTGCGGAGCAGCTCGGGGTCCGACTCGGCGAACGCCTCCAGGACCTCCTCGCGCAGGATGTGCCGCCAGGTCAGCTCCCCGCGCCGGCCCGCCTCATCGGTCTCCCGCCTGGCCCGGTCGGCCTCGGCCACCGCGTCCTCGGCCCCGGTGCCGTCGGGCACGGCCTGCATGCCCCACCTGGCGTCCTGCGCCGCCCGTTCGGCCGCCACATCGCCAAGCACCCTGGCCAGCGACCCCGGCACCCCCGCGTCACCGTCGCGCGCAACTCCATCGCCATCCCACGTCATGAACGACGAGTCTGCCGGATCCAGCGGGAAGGCGGGCGCGCGATCGTCAGGCCGGGCGGTCGTCGATCTCCTCCGCCGACAGGTCCACTCCGGGCAGGAGCCGCCGCCAGCTCTCCCCGGCATCCCGCTCCAGTACGGCCAGCAGGTCGCAGAACGCCTTGAACGTCGTCCGCGGCCGGCGAAAATACGACTCCCCCACCCGCCCGAAGCAGTGGTGCATGAAGGCCACCAGCGCGTCGTCGTCCACGAGGTACCGCCCGCCCTCGCCGGAGGCGTACACGAACCGGATCTTGGCCAGCACCACGTACACCTCCTCGGCCGTCAGCGCGGCCAGCCGGAGCACCGGCCCCGAGTGATCCACCGGCCCGACCGCGGCGAAGGCACCGGCGCCCAGCCGCCTGCGCAGCGCGGGATGGCTGAAAAGCCCGCTGTGCCCGTCTCTGAGGAACACGGGGGTGCCCCCGAACACGAAACCCAGATGGGCGACCCCGCTGCTGACGAGGCCCAGGATCTGGTCGTAGTTGGCGTCCCGGGCCAGGGGATCGGCCAGCGTGTACAGGTTGACCATCTCGTCCAGGCAGACGAGCAGCCCGTCGTACCCGGCCAGCCGGACGAACCGGCTCATCAGCGCGATGTGATCGGGCACGGTCGCGTCGTCGATGATCGACCGTACGCCGAGCGCCGACCTGGCCTCCGCCGCGGTCGGGTACTCGGCGCGCAGCCAGCGCAGCGCGGCCGACTTGAGGTGGTCGTCGCCCGTGTCGTGGCCGCGCCAGTACGCGCCGATGACCTCGGCGAAGTCGTGGCCGCCCGGCCGCGTCGCCAGGTACGCCAGGCGTTCCCCGATCGTCAGGGCCGGGTCGGTGCGCGTCTGGCGGGCCTCGTCGAGCGCGGTGGACAGGAAGCGTTCGACGATACCGGCGAGCGCGCCGCCGCCGGGGGTGCCCCGGGTGGCCATGCTGCGGGTCAGCTCGGTGTAGAGGGCGCGGGCCCGGCCCTCGTTCGAGTGCAGCAGGTGCTCGGCGGTGATGTCGGCGTGCATGGTGACCAGCCGCTTCTCCAGCGCCAGCGAGCGCGTCAGGCGCAGCAGGAACGTCTTGCCCGCGCCGTGCTCGCCGATGACGAACCGGACGGCCGTGCCGCCTACGGCGACGCGTTCGACATCGGCGTTCAGCGCCGCCACCTCGGCGGTACGGCCGGCCTGGATGTGGTGCTGGCCGATCAGCGGGACCACCCCTGCCCGCAGCGCCTTGAGGAGGGCGTCGCGTTCGCGGGCGCGAACGGTCACTTCAGCATCTCCCCCAGCACTCGCCGGTCGACCAGGATCGGGTCGTCACCGTCGAGCAGCGGATCGCCCACGGTCTCGTAGGCGGCCTCGTTGACCCGGTCCATCACGCCTTCCGGCAGCAGGTTCCAGGCGTCCGCGAGAGTCTCGAACTGGCCCCGGCCGATGTGCGGCTCATCGACGGCGGCCAGGGCGCGGACCAGGCCGGAGTGGCGGCCGTCCAGGCCCGCCAGCGGGGTGACCTCGGGCGGCGGGGCGGGCGGGAGGATCGGCTCTTCGCCGGCGAGCAGCGAATCGAGCCGCGTCCCCAACTGGGCCGTCTCGGCCAGCCTGGCGACCGCCCCCCAGACGGGCACCGTCGGAGCACCGAAGACGTGCCCCAGGGGTACGCCCTGCGACACGGAGACGTGCGGCACCGGCGACGACACGGCGAGGTCCTGCGGAATGGGGTCCTCCTGCGCGGATAAGTAGGACGCGGGCCCGTAGGGCGTGGAGGCATCGGGCACGGGCCCGTTGGGCGTGGAGGGGTAAGGCGCGGACCCGTTGGGCGTGGTGCTGTAAGGCGTAGAGGTGTAAGGCGCCGGCCCGTTGGGGGTGGACGTGTTGGGCACCGGCCCGAAGGGCGGAGAGGTGAAAGGCCCTGACGGGTGGTGCGGCATGATGACGCGTGGCGGCGGCACCGGCTGGGCGGGGGCGTGCGGCACGTACGCGAGCTGGATCGGCGCATGCCGCACGGCGGCGTACGACCCGGCTCCCAATTGCCCGCCCCCCGCCGTGTCCTGGTCGAGCCCGAGCAGCCAGTGGATCCGGGCGAGGATCTGGGCCTCCTCCGGCGCGATGTGCCCGTCGGCGGCGGCCACGTCCCTCAGAAACTCCGCCACGTGGGCGCGCTGGGCCGCGCCGATCTCCTGGACCCGTTCGATCAGCCCGATCAGCGGCACCTCCGCACCGAGCAGCCACTCCAGATGCGCCCGCAGGCGGGCCCGCTCGCCGGCCGTCAGATGCAGCGCCCGCTCAAGATGCTCGCCCAACCGGCGGTAGGCGACCTCGGGCGTCTGGCCGTCCGCCGTGCTCGCGGCGCCCAGGTGCAGCAGCGCGGTAGCCGCCCGGTACGCGTCGGACGCCGCGGCCGTCGGCCCGTCCGGCGCGGCGAACAAGGCCATCACCCCCGCGGCCGGCACCGGACCTCCCAGACGCGGGTCCGGTTCGATCCCGACCCCGGCCCGGCCGAGGATCTGGGCGAGCGCGATGACGTCCTTCCTGGCGGGAACGGGCGTGGACAGCAGGGCGACGAACTCCTCGGCGGGCACGAGCGCGGTCTGCTGCTGCCCGAGCCGGCGCAGCGCCCACCGCACCGCCCCGCCCGCCCCGCCGGAGCCCAGGTCGAGCAGCTCCGCGGGCAGCAGCGCCTGGGCGCGCACGCTCTGCCTGGCGCCGGGCAGCCGGCCGAGGAAGCGGCTGTACGCCTCCAGCTCGGAGCCGCACTCCTCGGCCAGCCCGAACAGCTCCCGGGTGGGCGCCGCGAGCGTCAGCACATCGGGTACGCCCGGCAGCACCGGCGGGGCCCCGGCGAACCCGGAGCTCGCGGGCCGGTAGTCGAAGGCCAGCTCCTTGGCGCCGGGCTGGACGACGAGCCCTTCACCGTGACGTGCCGTGTACCTCCGCTGGAACAGCGCGCCGAACTCCTCCGGGCAGCGCGTCGCGGGCGTGCCCGGCCGGTAGGCGGGGTGGCCGTGCAGCCAGGCCAGCGCCCAGTCGGCGGGCACCGGGCGGCCCTGCGCGGCGAGCTCCCCCAGCCGGGCTCGCAACGCGAACACCGCGCCGGTCACCTCGGGCTCGCGGAGGGCCGCCAGCAGCGCCTCGAACGGCGCCGCGTGCCGCTGGAAGGCGTCGTGCCCGGCGTACAGGCCGATGAGGCGCCGCACCTCCTCGTGGATCACCGGCAGTTCCTCTTGGGCCATGGAGCGGTCCAAGTGCAGGTCGTGTAGCACGCGGCGTTCGAGGCCGTAGAAATAAAGGAACACGTAGCCGAGGGGCGTTCGCGGATAGCATCGCCCGTCGGCGAGCCAGCTCAGATAGGCCGCCCGCGACGGCGGCGGCAGCGCGGCATAGCTCGGCCACCGGTCGAGCCCCTGACCGTCCCAGTCCGGCTGCGTCATGTCCACGGGCAGTTCGGGGTCGATCAGCGCCGGCTCCACCGACATCCCGGACGCGGAAGGCAGCTCGGAACCCACATAGAGCAGACCGCCGATGATGGTCAGCCCGGCGAGATGGATACCGCTGCCCGGGGGCAGCCACGGCCCCTCCGAGGACAAGGGCAGGGCGGGCTTGGCCTGGCCGGATGACGCATGACGGCCACGCGCGCGGTACACCAGCGGCCCTCCCTCCGCCTCACCACGGATTTGATGAGGATTGCACCCTAGCGCTCCTCCGATTGCACGACATATCGCTCAACACCCTCGTTACAATCTTGAATCCCGACTCAGCCGACCATTTAGCGGTCCGCCCGAAAATCTTTTTCTCACCGAACCGATGACCGGGGTCCGCTGCCATCGGTAAGGCAGCCGCGACGACCAGGCGCTTCCCCCGCCGGACCGGCTTACACCCGACGACGGCCGGACCCGCACGGGAGCCCTTCCGACCTGCGACGCACTCGCCCGGCTCGTGCCGAACGGCCGCCTTTATAGTGGCTGCGTGATCGACGACCAGCACGGGCTGGCGATGAGCGGCGCGGGCGGCGCCGCCGCCCGCCACTACGACCAGGCGATCGACGAACTGCTGCACTTCCGTGCGGAGGTCGACGCCGAGGCCACGGCCGCCCTGTCCGAGTCGCCCGACTTCCCGATGGGCCAGGTCCTGACCGCCTACCTCGGGCTCCTGACCACGGAGGTGGAGGACGCGCGCACGGCCAGGCAGCGGTTCGCGGCCTGGCGCGCCCGCACCGGCGGCTCCGGCGGACTGCTGCCCCGCGAACGCGCGCACGTCGAGGCCGTCCAGGCACTGCTCGACGGTGACTTCCTGACCTGCGGCAGTCTCCTCGGCGCGATCACCGAGCAGTATCCCCGCGACGCCCTGGCGCTGGCGGCCGGGCACCAGGTCGACTTCTTCACCGGCGACGCCCGCTCGCTGCGCGACCGGATCGGCGGCGCGCTCAACGCCTGGCACGAGGACGACCGGCATTACGGCCACGTGCTGGGGATGTACGCGTTCGGGCTGGAGGAGTCCGGCCACTACGACCGGTCGGAGGACGTGGGACTGCGCGCGGTCGAGCTGAACGCGCGCGACGTCTGGGGCATCCACGCGGTCGTGCACACGTACGAGATGCAGGGCCGCTTCGGCGACGGCATCCGCTACCTCGACGCCCGGCTCGGCGACTGGTCGACCGGGACGTTCTTCAACGTGCACACCTGGTGGCACTACGCCCTGTACGCGCTGGAGTCCGGCGACACCGGCCGCGCCCTGGCCATCCACGACGCGGCGCTGGCGGGCGGCCAGGGCTCGATGGAGCTGCTCGACGCCGCCGCGCTGCTGTGGCGGCTCCTCCTGGAGGGCTCCCGCCAGGATGAACGCTGGCGGGAGCTCGCCGACGCGTGGCCGGCCAAGATCGCGGAGCCGTACTACGCCTTCAACGACATGCACGCCGTCATGTCGTACGTGGGCGCGGGCCGCGTCGCGGAGGCCGAGAAGCTCATCGCGAGCCGGGAGGCGTACCTCACCGAACCCCACCCGGACATCACCAACCACGCCATGACCGCCCGGGTCGGCCTGCCGGTCTGCCGGTCGCTGGTGGCCTTCGGCCGGGGCGACTTCGACACGGTCGTGGACCTGCTGTATCCGATCAGGCATCGGATCAACGAGTTCGGCGGCAGCCACGCGCAACGCGACGCCGTGCAGAAGACGCTCCTGGAGGCCGCCCTGCGTGGTGGCCGCCGGGACCTGGCGCGGGTGCTGATCAGCGAGCGGATCAGCGTACGGCCGTGCAGCCCGTTCAACTGGCTCAAGCAGGGCGCACTCGCCGAGGCCCTGGGCGACCGCGCGGCGGCCGCGACGGCCCGCCACCGAGCCGACCAGCTGGCCCGCCAGACCTGACCCCTGTTCCAAAAGCCTCGGTTCCAGAAGTGTCGGTTCCGCCCAGTAGGGTCGGCAGCATGGATCGGCAACTCACCCTGATGGCGGTGCACGCTCACCCCGACGACGAATGCCTGAGCACCGGCGGCATCCTCGCCCGCTACTCCGACGAGGGCATCCGCACGGTCCTGGTCACCTGCACCAACGGCGAGCAGGGCGACGGACCCGGCGGCGTCAAGCCCGGCGACCCCGGCCACAACGACGCCGAGGTGGCGGAGCGGAGGCTGGCGGAGCTGCAGGAGTCGGTGCAGCACCTGGGCGTCGACCACCTGGAGCTGCTCGGCTACCGCGACTCCGGCATGGACGGCTGGGACACCAACAAGCACCCCGACGCGTTCGCCAACGTGCCCGTCGACGTGGCCGCCACCCGCCTCGGCGAGCTGATCAAGCAGTATCGCCCGCAGGTCGTGGTCACCTACGACGAAACAGGCGGCAGCGGCTACAACCACCCCGACCACGTCCAGGCCCACCGCATCACGGTCGCGGCCGTCGAGGCGACCGGCATCCCCGACAAGTTCTACTACACGGCCATCCCCCGGGCCGCGATCAAGCGCATGTTCGAGTTCATGCGCAGCAGCGGTGTCGACCTGGGCGACTTCCAGCCCTCCGACGACTTCGGCACCCCCGACGAGCTGGTGACGGCCGTCGTCGACGTCGCCCCCTATGTCGAGCGCAAGCTCAAGGCCCTGCAGTCACACGAGAGCCAGGGCGAGAACATCTTCCTGCTCCGCATGCCCGAGGAGGCCCAGCAGCAGGCATTCTCCGCCGAGTCCTTCACTCGGGTGGTCAACCGCGTCACCGCACCGGACCACGAGGACGACCTGTTCGCGGGACTCCGCTGACAGACGGGCCCCGCGCATGCGCGGGGCCTTTCACAGCTCAAGAGACCGGGGACAATTCCCCCGATCCCCTGACGATCAATCGCGTGGGCACCAGGGTGCGCCGGGCCCGGGAGCGGTCGCCGTCCAACCGGGACAGCACGAGCTCCGCCGCCACCTCCCCGATGGCCGCCGGATCCTGCGCCACGACGGTCAGCGGCGGATCCAGCACCTCCGCCAGCGGCAGATCGTCGAAGCCCACCAGCGCCACATCCCGCCGCCCCGCCCGGGCCAGCGCCACCACCGCCCCCATGGAGGCGAAGTTGTTGGCCGCGAACAGCGCGGTGGGCGGGTCTTCGAGGGCCAGGAGCCGCAGGGTGGCCGCGCGGGCCGCCTCCTGGTCGTGGCCCGTCTCCACCAGGGCACGGTCGAAGGGCAGGCCCGCCTCCTCCAGGGCGTCACGGTAGCCCTGGAAACGTTCGCGGCGGGTGTAGAGGGTGGCGGGCAGGTCACCGATGAAGCCGATCCGCCGGTGACCGTACCCGATCAGGTGGGCGATGCCCGCCTGAGCGCCGGAACGGTTGCCGCTGACCACGCTGTCGGCGGTCAGGCCGACGGCGGGCCGGTCGAGGAAGACGATGGGCAGGCCGGCGACGCGTTCCGACCGCAGGTAGCGGTGGTCTCCGGTGGCCGAGGGGACCACGATGAGGGCGCTGACCCGGCGGGCCAGGAAGGTGGCGATCAGGGACTGCTCCAGGTCGGCGGTCTCGCTGGAGGAGCCGACGATGAGGGTCAGGCCGCGGGCCCTGACGGCGCTCTCGATGCCGCCCGCCACCGTGCCGAAGAACGGGTTGCCCATCTCGGGGATGACCAGCCCGATCGCGGCGTCCCTGGCCCCGACCCGCATGTTGCGTGCCATCAGGTTGGGTTGGTAGCCCAGTTTGCGGACCGCGGCCATGACGCGTTCGCGCGTCTCGATGGCCACGGGTCCGTCGTCGTTGAGCACCCGTGAGACGGTCTTGGCGGTGACACCCACCTCACGGGCCACGTCTGTCATGGTGGGACGCCGCATTTCGACCATGCTAGAGGCCGATCGCCTCCGCCGCGTCCTTGTCCGTCACGACCGACTTGCCTTCCGAAACCTGGAGAGCACCGGTCATGATGGCGACGACCTCGGCCATGCTGTGGTCGCCCGGCTTGATCTGGGCGACGCGGCGGCCGAGCCGCTGGACGTGGATCCGGTCGGCGATCTCGAAGACGTGGGGCATGTTGTGACTGATCAGTACGACGGGCATGCCGCGGTCGCGGACCCGCTTGATCATGTCGAGCACCTGTCCCGACTCCTTGACCCCGAGAGCGGCGGTCGGCTCGTCCATCACGACGACGTGCCGGGCCCACGCCACGGCCCTGGCCACGGCCACACCCTGCCGCTGGCCGCCGGACAGCGACTCGACGGGCTGGGTGAGCGAGCGCAGGCCGATCTTCAGGTCGGCCATGTGCTTGGCCGACTCCTCGCGCATCCGCTTCTTGTCGAGCTTGCGGAAGATCGCGCCGAGCGGTCCCGGCTTGCGGAGCTCGCGGCCGAGGAACAGGTTCGTCGCGATGTCGAGCGAGGCGGCGACGGCGAGCTCCTGGTAGACGGTCTCGATGCCGAGCCTGCGCGCTTCCAGGGGGTCGCGGATGCGGACGGGCTTGCCATCGAGCAGGATCTCGCCCTCGTCCGGCTGCAGCGCGCCGGTCAGCGCCTTGATCAGGCTGGTCTTGCCGGCGCCGTTGTCACCGATGACGGCGAGCACCTCGCCGGGCATCAGGTCGAAGTCGGCGCCGTCGAGCGCGACCACGTGGCCGTAGCGCTTCACCAGGCCGCGGGCCTGGAGTACGGGGGTCATCGGGTCCTCCTCCGGGAGAGCTGGTCGACGGTGACGGCGAGGATCACCAGGATGCCGGTGATGAGCGTCTGATAAATCGACGGTACGCCCATGAGCTGCAGGCCGTTACGGAAGACTCCGACGATGAGCGCGCCGATCAGCGTGCCGATCACCAGGCCGCGGCCGCCGAACAGGCTGGTCCCGCCGAGGACGACGGCGGTGATGCTGTCGAGGTTGTCGGTCTGCCCGGCCTGCGGGTCGCCCACACCGGTCCTGGAGACGAGCAGCAGGGCGGCGATGCCGTACACGAGGCCCGCGATGGTGTACACGCTGATCGTCAGCCGCTGCGTGCGGATGCCGGTCAGCCGGGCGACCTCCTGGCTGTTGCCGAGCGCGTACACGTGGCGGCCCCAGGCGGTCTGCCCGAGCACGTACGCGAAGAACAGGAACAGCAGGATCGTGAGCAGTGACCCGTAGGTCACGTTCGTCTCGCCGAGCTTGAACGTCTGCCCGAGGAAGGTCAGCGCGGGCGGCAGGTCGGTGACCGTCTGGTCCTCGGAGTAGATGTGGGTCAGCGCGAACACCACGTTCAGCATGCCGAGCGTGACGATGAACGGCGGCAGCGAGATCTTCGTCACCAGCAGCCCGTTCGCCAGCCCGAACGCCGCGCAGACGGCCAGTCCGCCGGCGACGGCGAGCAGCGGCGGCAGGCCGCTGCCGACGGCCAGCTTGGTCATCACGATGCCGCCGAACGCCATGATCGCGCCGTTGGACAGGTCGATGCCGGCCGTCAGGATGATCAGCGTCTGCCCGATGGCGAGCGTGCCGACGACCATCACCTGCTGGATGATCAGCGAGAAGTTGCCGCCGGTGAGGAACTGGTCGCTGTTGACCGCGAAGAACACGCAGGCCAGCAGGAGCGCGCCCAGCGGCCCCGCGGTCGGTGTGGAGATGATGCGGCGCGGCAGCGTCGCTTCCATGACAGCCATGTCAGCCCCAGCAGTTCGCCAGGCCGAAGGCGGTGTCCTTGGCCTCGACACCCTGGACGGCCTTGTCGGTGATCAGGGTGACGCCGGTGTCGGTGTACCCCTTGGGCTTGGCGCCGCCCTTGGCGAAGGCGGCGACGGCCTTGACGCCGTCCTCGGCCATCTTCAGCGGGTACTGCTGCGAGGTCGCGGCGATCTCCCCGCTCTTCACGGCCTTGACGCCGGTGCAACCGCCGTCGACCGAGACGATCAGCACCTCCTTCTCGCGGCCCTTGGCCTTGAGCGCGGTGTAGGCGCCGAGGGCGGCCGGCTCGTTGATGGTGTAGACGAGGTTGATGTCGGGCGCCTTCTGCAGGCAGTTCTCCATCGCCTCCTGGCCCTTGGCCTGGTCGCCGCGCGTGTCCTGGGAGCAGACGACCGACGGGTCGCCCTCGGCGATGCCGAAGCCCTTCAGGAAGCCGTCGTGGCGGAGCTGCCCGACCGTGATGCCGGGGGCCAGGTCGAGGGTGGCGATCTTCGCGGTCTTGCCGGCCATCGCGCCCTTGGCGTACTGGCCGATCAGCTCGCCCGCCTTGAGGTTGTCGGTGGCGAACAGCGCGTCGGTGGCGTCCTGCGGGTCCGTCGGCGTGTCCAGCGCGATCACCACGACGCCGGCGTCCCGGGCCTTCTTGATCGCGGGCACGATCGCCTTGGTGTCGTTGGGCGTGATGAGGATGCCCTTCACCCCGGCCGCGACCATGTTCTCGATGGCGGTGAGCTGGGAGGCGTTGTCCCCGTCGAACTTGCCGGCGGCGGTCATCAACTCCATGCCCGCTGCCTTGGCGGCGGTCTGCGCGCCTTCCTTCATCTTGACGAAGAACGGGTTGGTCTCCGTCTTCGTGATCAGCCCGACCTTGGCGGAGCTGGTGGAGGCCTTTTGCTCGCCACCGCCGCAGCCGGTGACGAGGAGAGCGGCGGCCAGCAGTCCGGCCGAGAGCCTAGCAATCATGGTGGCTTCCTATCAGGGATGATTCAATGTCATCGTTGACATATGTCAACGTTGACATTCGCCGTGCTGCGATGATGGACTCCGTTTCTAGAAACGTCAATGCCCCCGCGACGTAACAAATCTGCAAACATGGCAGAAAGGTTGACCCTGATGATCGCTGTCCTGGGCGAATGCGTCGCTGACGCCTTCGCTGACCGGCGTCCCGGTGAGCTGGAGCTCCGGGTGCTGCCGGGCGGGGGGCCCGCGAACACGGCAGTGGCTCTGGCCCGCCTCGGCACCTCGACCCGGTTCCTGGGGCGGGTGTCCGGGGACGTGTTCGGGGAGCTGTTCCGCGAGCACCTCGCCTCCTCCGGGGTGGACCTGTCGGCCTGCGTGTCCGCCGGTGAGCCGAGCACGCTGGCGGTGGCCTCGCTCGACGAGCGGGGTCAGGCGGCCTACAGCTTCCACGCCGAGGGCACCGCCGACTGGCAGTGGACGCCCGAGGAGCTCGCCGCCGTCGACCCACGCGGCTGGTCCTGCCTGCACACGGGATCTCTCGCGCTGGTCAGGCGGCCGGGCGGCGCCGCGGTGGAGGCGTTCGCGGCGGACGCCCGCGAGCACGCGACGATCTCGATCGACCCCAACGTACGGCCCAGCCTGGCCGGCCGGGAGGACTACCCGGTGGAGCGCTGGTGCGCGGTGGCCGACATACTCAAGCTCAGCGACGACGACCTGTCCTTCCTGGCGCCGGACGTGCCGGTGGAACGTGCCTGCGACGCCTGGCACACGGCGGGCGCCCGGCTCATCGTGATCACCCGGGGCGCGGCGGGCGCGCTGGTGTCACTGGACGGGAAACGGACATCGGTGCCGGCGCCGCAGATCAAGGTCGTCGACACCGTGGGGGCCGGTGACTCCTTCACCGCCGGGCTGCTGCACCGGCTGGGCGTGCGGGGACTGCTCGGGGGCCGCCTTGCGGGGCTCGACCTGGAGACGGCCGCCGACGCCGCCGGCTTCGCGGCCCGGGTGGCGGCGCGGACGTGCTCGGTCGCGGGAGCGAACCCGCCGTGGGCGCACCAGCTCAACGAGCCCGCGGGACTGTGACGCGATACGCGACCCAGCGCTACGAGACCCGGCCGCGCAGGACCCAGCGCTACCGAACGGAAGCCCCGCCCAGGAGCCGGGCCTGCTCCTCCTCGACGATCTGGCGGGCCAGCGCCTGCTCGGAGACGTCGATCGCGTCGGGCGCGGACTCGGCCAGATCGCTACGCCGGGCGTACGCGTCGAACAGCGCCGTCTTGGCGTGCAGGATCTTCAGCAGCCGCTCGTCCACCCCGCCGGGCGAGAGCAGCCGGTGCACCTGGACCCGGCGCACCTGCCCCATACGGTGCGCGCGGGCCACGGCCTGGCTCTCCATGGTGGGCTTGACCTGCGGTTCGCAGATGATCACGACGGAGGCGGCCTGCAGGTTGAGCCCGACCCCGCCGGCCTGGATCTGGGCGAGCAGCACGGCGTGCCCCGGCACCGCGCTGAAGGCGTCCACGGTCTCCTGGCGGCGCTCCGGCCGCAGGTCACCGGTGAGCGGCCCGTGGACCGCCGGGCCGAGGGCGTCCCGCACCGCGGTCAGGACGTCGCGGAAGTAGGAGAAGACCACCACCTTCAGCCCGCTGTCCGCCGCCTCGTCGACCAGTTCGCGCAGCCGTTCGAGCTTGGCCGACTTGTCCGGCACCGCGTAGGCGGCGCGGCGCATGGCCATGAAGTTGCCCGCCGCGACCGCCTCCCGGTAGGCGTCGGCGTCCGCGGCACTGAGCTCCTCCCACTCGTCGACGCGCACGAGATCGGGCAGCTCGGTGAGCACGTCCTCCTGGTTGCGGCGCAGGTAGACGGGCGCCACCGCGCGCCGGAACGCCTGCGCGCCGGCCGCGGCGTCGCTGCCGCGCACCTGGGCGAGCAGCTCGGGCTGGAGGGGGCGGACCAGGTTGCGGAACTCCTCCACCCGGTTCTCCATCGGCGTGCCCGTCATGAACAGCACCCGCTCGACCCGCCCGCACCATGCGGCGACGGTCCTGGACCTGCGGGCCTCGGGGTTCTTGGCGTAGTGGGCCTCGTCGACCACCAGCATGCCCACCTCGGCGGGCACGTCGTCGAGCCGATGCAGCCCGTCGAAGGTGGTCACGGCCACGCCGCCGCGCTCCAGCCACTCCGCCAGGGCGGTGTCCCGCTCGCCGCCGTGCAGCCGGTAGGCGGGCAGCGTGCTGCGGGTCTCGATCTCGCGGATCCAGTTGATCAGTACGCTGGCCGGGCAGACCACCAGGAAGTGGCTCATGCCGCGCGCCTTGAGGTGCGCGAGCGCGGCGACGGCCTGCACGGTCTTGCCGAGCCCCATCTCGTCGCCGAGGATCACCCGGCGCTGCGCCAGCGCGAACCGGGCCCCGAACGCCTGGTAGCCACGGAGCGAGACCCGGCGGTGGGTGTCGTCGAGCTCCTGGTTCCTGACCCGCTCGGCCAGGTCGTCGGGCAGGAACCCCTCGGCGGCGACCCGGTCGCCCGGCTCCAGGGCGGCGATCTCGGCCAGCAGGTTGTAGTAGTCGGCCGCGCGGATCTCGAAGTCGATCCACACCTCCGCCCCGGAGGGCGCCGGCCGCAGCAGGTCCACGGTCGCCTGCGTGATGAGCAGCCGCGTCTCGGTCTCCCCGGCGAGGATCTCGGAGATCCCGGCGACGGCCTCCTCCGCCCGCCGCCGCTTCTCCTCGCCGGACAGCAGCCGGCGCCACCAGCCGCTCACCGCCCGGGCCACCGGCATCAGCGCGGCGAGCCGCTCCTCGACCGCGCCGGCCGTCCGGCGGGCGCGCGGCAACTCGGGCCCCGCGGCCACCAACGGGTGCAGGGCGGCGAGCAGCGCCGTGGTCTCGGCGTCCTGGCGCTCGACGTCGATCTGGACGGCGGTGACCTCCCGCGCGGCGCGCTCGATCTGCTTGGCCGCCGCGTGCACCTGCCGCTGCGTCTGCGGCCCGATCCCCGGCAACCGCTGCAGCTCGTACGGCGTGGCGTCCAGAACGTCGAGCACCGTCGTGTAGCCCATGCGCTCCAGCATCCCGAGCCGCAGCCGCCCGCCGGTCACGTCCTTGAGCCGGCCCACCGGGATGCCCGCGAGCTCGGCTCTGGCCTGCGGCTTGCGCAGCGCGGACATGGCCGCCACGACCCGGGTCAGCGCGCGCTCGTGCTCCGCACGCAGCTCCCGCGCCCCGGCATGCAGCCGCGCCGCCTGCCGCAGCACGGCCCGCACTTCCCTGGCACCGCTCACGAGCCTGAACGGTACCGTCCCGGCGGCGCGATCAGCTCAGGAACCGGCAGGCCAGGCAATCTGCCCGGAGTGGTAGTAATTCACGCCCATGACGCGCCAGCGCGGCCCCTGCGCCCCGAGGCGCTTCTTGAAGGCGGTCCAGTCGTGCTTGCCGTACGGGGACCAGGCCAGTTCGGCCAGGGCGGGCAGGCGCGGGAAGGCCATGTACTCGATGTCGGCCGACGTCCTGATCGTCTCGGTCCACAGCGGCGCCTCCACGCCCAGGACCTGTTGGGACGGCAGGCCGGTCAGGTAGGAGCCGGGGTTCCAGCCGTAGGCGTCCTTGACCTCGATCAGCCCGGCCCAGTCCTGGCCTAGCTGGGTGCGCGAGTTGTACTTCATGTCGAGGTAGGCGCGGCTGGCCGGGGACATGATGACCTTCCGCCCGGCACCGGCGACGGCGCTGTCGTCCGGCGTGGTGCCCCAGTACTGGGCGACCGTGGAGGGCAGCGGCGTGGCCTTGACGATGTCGTGCCAGCCGATGACGGTCTTGCCGTGCGCGGCGGCGATGGCCTGCGCCCGGTTCATGAACGCGGCGTAGTCGGCCGGCTTGGTGGAGCTGGCCTCGTCGCCGCCGAGGTGCAGGTAGGGGCCGGGGGTGATCGCGGCCAGCTCGCCCACCACCTGGTCGATGAAGGTGTAGGTGATCTCCTTCGACGTGCACAGCGAGCTGAACCCGACATCGGTCCCGGTGTAGAGGGGCGGCGCGACGCCGCCGCAGTTCAGCTCGGCGTACGAGGCCAGGGCGGCGTTCGTGTGCCCGGGCATGTCGATCTCGGGCACGATCGTGATGTTGCGGGCCGCGGCGTAGGCGACGAGCTCCTGGTACTGGGCCTTGGTGTAGTAGCCGCCCGGGTCGCCGCCGACGGCGGTGCTGCCGCCGTACGTGGCCAGCCTGGGCCAGGAGTCGATGACGATGCGCCAGCCCTGGTCGTCGGAGAGATGGAGATGCAGGTAGTTGATCTTGTACAGGGCGATCTGGTCGATGTACCGCTGGACGGCGGCCACCGGGAAGAAGTGGCGGGCGACGTCGAGCATGGCGCCCCGGTAGGCGTACCGCGGCGCGTCGGTGATCCGCCCGCCCTGCACGGGCCACGGTCCCGGCTGGACGGTCGCGGCGTCGGCCGCGTACGGCAGGAGCTGGCGCAGCGTCTGCACCCCGTTGAACAGCCCGGCGGCCCTGTTGGCCAGCACGGTGATCCCGGCGGCGGTCACGTCGAGCTGATAGGCCTCCTCCCCGCCGCTCACGCTGCCCAGCCGCAGCGAGATGCCGCCGGCGGCCGGCGCCGCGACGATGGGCACGGGGTAGCCGGTCGAGCGCCGCAACTGCCGCGCGAGCTGGTCGCCCACGGCGGGGACGTCGGTGTAGAGGCTCGTGGACGAGGTGATCCGGTAGGTGACCCCGGCCGCGGGCGTCGCGCTGACCGGCACGGGGACCACGCCACCGAAGCTCAGGGGCGCGGCGGCGGGCGCGCTGGGGGATGCCGACACCGAAGTGGCCACGAGGGCCGCCACCAGGACCAGCACTGTGCGCAGGCTCATGGCATCACCATACGGATGCGACCAGCACTAGTAAAGAAACTTTCCAAATACGCTTGCACGCCGCTTGGCCAGTGGCCTTAAAGAGCCTCGCAAGCAGTAGCCCCAACCATCGGAGAGTCAGCTAAGCGATATCCACTCGGCCGCCAGACGAGGACAGAGATATGCGACGCCTACTCGGGATCATCACCCCGTTAGTCATCGGCCTGCTGTCAGCAGGTTTCGTCACCGCCGGGCCGGCGGCGGCCCAGCCCGCACAGGCGTCCGACGGCGGCCTGAGTGCCTACTACGGCCAGCGGCTTGCCTGGACCCCCTGCAAGGGCGGTTTCCAGTGCGCGAAGCTCAAGGTTCCGCTCGACTACACCAAGCCGTCGGGCAAGCGGATCGAGATCGCGGTGATCAAGCTGCCGGCCAGGGGCGGCAAGCGGCTCGGCTCCGTGGTGACCAACTTCGGCGGCCCCGGCGGGTCGGGCATCGACCTCCTGAGAGCCACCGCGAAGACGAAGTTCACCGCCACCCTCCGCTCGCGCTTCGACCTGGTCAGCTTCGATCCGCGTGGCGTGGGCGCCTCCGCCCCCGTGCGGTGCATGCCCACCGCGGTGGCCGACTGGTACCACTCCGTCGACGACACCCCGGACTCGCGGGCCGAGGTGAAGATGTACAACTACGCGCAGCTGCGGCTCGCGCAGGCCTGCCAGGCCAACTCCGGCGCGCTCCTGCCGTTCGTGGGCACGCCGAACGCCGCGCGTGACATGGACGTGCTCAGAGCCGGTCTCGGCGAGTCGCGCCTGACCTACATCGGCTTCTCCTACGGCACCCTGCTCGGCGCCACCTACGCGGACCTGTTCCCGGCCAGGGTGCGCGCGCTGGTGCTCGACGGCGCGGAGGACCCCTCCGTGAAGGCGGGCGACTTCGGCGCCGACCAGAGCGCCGGTTTCGGGGTGGCGTTCGACTCGTTCGCGCGTGACTGCTTCAAGCGCAAGGACTGCCCGTTCACCAAGCGCACAGCCGTCAAGCGGATGCGGGCCCTGCACGACCGGACCGAGAAGGCGCCGCTGGTCAACACCTACGACGGCAGGCAGGCCACCCAGGCCATCGTGTACACCGGCATCCAGGGTCTCCTGTACGACCAGGGGGCATGGCCGGCCCTCCGGCAGGCGCTCGGCCAGGCCTTCAAGGGCGACGGCACGCTCCTGCTGCGGTACGCCGACGGTTACAACGAGCGGGGACCCGACGCGACCTACACCAACCTGATGGAGGCACACACGGCCATCGACTGCCTCGACCACCCGACCTGGAGGCAGGCGGTGCGCCACGCCAAGGCGATCAGGTCCGGCAAGCGCATGGCCGGCCCGTGCGACTTCTGGCCGGTCAGGAGCAAGACCGTCAACAAGGCGATCCACGCCAAGGGCGCGCCGCCCATCCTGGTGGTCGGCACCCTGCGCGACCCCGCCACGCCGTACAAGTGGGCCAAGGCGCTGGCCGCCCAGCTCTCGTCGGGCGTGCTGCTGAGCTTCGACGGCGACGGCCACACCGCCTACGGCACCGGCTCGGCCTGCGTCGACAGGACGGTGGACCGCTACCTGATCACCCGGGTCCCGCCGCGTGCCGGGAAGATGTGCCCGAAGATCTGATCCTCGGCTCCACCTGACCCCGGTCGCCCACGCGGCCGGGGTCAGCCGTTGTCGTCGTCCCCGTTGGCCGAGCGGTCGATCGCCGGTTGCACGAACCAGCTCCACACGGCCAGCAGGGCGATGAAGACGGCTGTGATCACCGCCATCGTGTTGTGGAACAGGTAGTCGACCACCAGCATGGTGGCCGCGGTCATCGAGACGGCCAGGGCCAGCGCCCCCGCGATGCCGTACAGGTTGGACCGGCGGACCAGCGTCTCCTTCAGCCCTTGCCGGAACAGCACCCGGTGCTGGGCGGCCGGGGCGATGTAGCAGATCGACGCGATCGCGGCACTGACCAGCGCCACGTAGAACAGCCGCCGATCGGCCAGGCTCAGTTTGTCGAACCCCTGCGAGAACGGGACCGTCAGCAGGAACGCGAACAGCACCTGAACCCCGGTCACCGCCACACGGGCGCTCTGCAGCAGCTCCACGAAGTTGCGGTCGGCCCGCTCTTTACGGGTCTCCTTGTCCGGTTCCATGTGCCTTCATCTACCGAAGACAGGGCATTTCATACCAAAAGCACGATCTATCAGCGCATTCCCGGGTCAGGCGAGCAGGCGGGCGGGGGTGATGGGCAGGTCGCGGACCCGGATGCCGGTGGCGTGGTAGACGGCGTTGCCGATGGCCGCGGCGGTGCCGACGATGCCGATCTCACCGATGCCCTTGGCGCCCAGCGGGTTGAGGTGCCGGTCGTCCTCCTCGATCCAGGCCGCGTCGATCCGCTCGATGTCCGCGCACACCGGGACGTGGTACTGGGCCAGGTCGCGGTTGCTGAATCCGCCGAACTCGTCGTCGGTGACGGTCGCCTCCATGAGCGCCATGCCCAGGCCCATCGTCATGCCGCCGACGAACTGCGACCTGGCCAGGTCCTCGTCGATGATCCGCCCGGCGGCGAATATGCCCAGCAGGTGCGACACGCGTACCTCGCCGGTGTCCATGTCCACCCGGACCCGGGCGAACTGGGCACCGAAGGCGTGCCTGGCCAGGTCCTCCTGCGCTTTGATGGCGTCGGTGGTGTCGGCGCCCCCGTGCTTGCCGTCGCGCAGCGCCTCCTCGCAGGCGGCCACGACGGCCGAGCCCCAGGAGGCCGTGCCCATGGAGCCGCCGGCCAGCGGGGCGGTGGGCAGGTCGCTGTCGCCCAGCTCGACACGTACCTGTTCGGGCGGGACGCCGAGCGCGGTCGCGGCGATCCTGGTCAGCGCGGTACGGGCGCCGGTGCCGAGGTCGACGGCGGCCACGCGGACCACGTAGCCGCCGTTCTCGACGGTGGCGGTGGCCTGGGACGGGCGCCGCATGGCCGGGTAGGTCGAGGAGGCGACGCCGGTGCCGATGAGCCAGCGCCCCTGGCGGCGGACGCCGGGTGTGGGATCGCGTCCCTCCCAGCCGAACCGGCGGGCGCCTTCCAGCAGGCAGGCCACCAGGTTGCGGGAGCTGAACGGCCGGCCGCCCGCCGGCTCGGCCTCCGGGTCGTTGAGCACGCGCAGCTCGACGGGGTCCATACCGGCGGCGATGGCCAGCTCGTCCATGGCCGATTCCAGCGCGTACATGCCGGGGCATTCGCCCGGAGCACGCATCCACGACGGGGTGGCGACGTCCAGCCGGACCAGCCGGTGGGCCGTGCGCAGCGCGGGTGTCTCGTACATGGTGCGGGCCGGGACGGCGGTCTGCTCGGCGAACTCGACCAGCGTCGAGCTCTGCTCGGCGACCTCGTGTTCGACGGCGGTCAGGCGCCCGTCGGCGTCGGCGCCGAGCCGCACCCGCTGGATCGTCGGCGTGCGGTAGCCGGTCACGTCGAACAATTGCTGGCGGGTCAGCGCCACCTTCACCGGCCGCCCGGCGGCGCGCGCCGCGAGGACGGCGAGCATGGTGCCGGGCCGGATGGTGCCCTTGGACCCGAAGCCGCCGCCGACGTGCCGGCACACCACGCGCACCCGCTCGGCAGGCAGACCGAGTGTCTTGGCGATCATGTCGCGAGCGGTGGACACGCCCTGCGTCGCGTCGTAGACGGTCAGGTCTCCGTCACCGCTCCAGACGGCGAGCGTGGCGTGCGGCTCCATCGGGTTGTTGTGCATGGCCGGCGTCGTGTACGTGACGTCCACGGTGAAGGCCGCCGCGGCCAGCCCGGCCGCCACGTCGCCCTTCTCGGTGTCGGCGGGATACCACGGGTTCACCTTCTCCGGCCGGTAGAGCCCGGGATGGTCGCCACGCAGCCGTACGTCGTGCG
The DNA here is from genome assembly GCF_040648415.1 of Nonomuraea sp. NPDC049141. Taxonomy (NCBI): domain Bacteria; kingdom Bacillati; phylum Actinomycetota; class Actinomycetes; order Streptosporangiales; family Streptosporangiaceae; genus Nonomuraea; species Nonomuraea sp. NPDC049141. Next base: position 144,350 of record NZ_JBEZDR010000013.1, on the reverse strand, counting down.
GATCCTTCTGGTAAGTGACCCGCACCGCCCGCGCGGCCGCGCGGGCGTTGTCGTAGGTGTCGGCGACGACCGCGGCGACGATCTGCCCCCGGTAGGCGACCTCGCGGCGCTGGAACAGCCCGAGCTCGGGATCCACGTCGGGCGCCAGCTCGGGGGGATCCTCGCTGGACAGTACGCTCAGCACGCCCGGCATGGCGAGCGCCTCCGCCGCGTCGATCGAGGTGATGCGGCCCCTGGCGATCTCGGCCTGGACCGGGTAGGCGTAGGTGACGCCCTCGACGGGGTATTCGGCCGCGTAGGTCGCGTGGCCGGTGACCTTGTCGTGCCCCTCGATCCGGTTCATGGCGCCAGCTCCAGCAGGGTGCGGACGATGAGGTTGCGGGACAGCGGCACCTTGTGCGCGTTGCGCGGCAGCGGACGGGCCTGGGCGAGTTCGGCGTCCGCGGCCCGGCCGAAGCTCTCCTCGCCCGCCCGGACGCCGCGCAGCGCCTGTTCCGCGCGCTCGCACCGCCACGGCGCGTGCGCCACTCCCCCGAGCGCGATCCGGCACTCGCGCACGGTCCCGTCCCCGTCGACGTCGAGGACGGCGGCGATGGACACCAGCGCGAACGCGAACGAGGCACGCTCGCGGACCTTGCGGTAGCGGGAGGCGCCCGGCGGCGGGGCGGGCAGGTGCACGGCGGTGACCAGCTCGCCGGGCTCCAGCACGGTGTCCCTGCCGGGCTCGTCGCCGGGCAGCCGGTGCAGCCCCGGCATCGGGATCACCCGGTCGCCGCCGGGCCCCGTGACGTGCACGCGGGCGTCGAGCGCGGCCAGCGCCACCGCCATGTCGGACGGATGGGTCGCCACGCAGGCGGTGGAATGCCCCAGGACCGCCAGGTTGCTGTGGTCGCCGTCGATCGCCGGGCAGCCGGATCCGGGCCGCCGCTTGTTGCACGGCTTGGAGACGTCCTGGAAGTACGGGCAGCGGGTGCGTTGCAGCAGGTTGCCGCCGACGGTCGCCATGTTGCGGATCTGCCCGGAGGCCCCGGACAGCACCGCCCGCGCCAGCATCGGGTAGCGCTCGCGGACCAGCGGGTGGGCGCCGACGTCGCTGTTGCGCACGGCGGCGCCGATCCGCAGCCCGTCGCCGTCGGGCTCGACGCGGTCGAGCGGCAGCCGGCTCACGTCCACCAGGAACTCGGGCTCGGCCACGCCCAGGCGCATGAGATCGACGAGGTTGGTGCCACCGCCCAGGTACATCGTGCCGGGCCGGAACCTGGCCACGGCGTCGGCGGGGTCGCCGGCCCGCGCGTACTCGAAGGATCTCACCGCGCCACCTCCACGATCGCGGTGACGATGTTCGGGTAGGCGCCGCACCGGCACAGGTTGCCGCTCATCCGCTCGCGGATCTCCTCGGCCGTCAGCGCCGGGTCGGTGGCCAGGTCGTCGGTGATGGCGCTCGGACCGCCCTCGGCCAGCATCCCGGCGGCCGAGCAGAGCTGGCCGGGGGTGCAGTAGCCGCACTGGAAGGCGTCGTGCTCGATGAAGGCCGCCTGGAGCGGGTGCGGACGGTCGCCGTCCGCCAGACCCTCGACGGTGGTGATGTCCGACCCGTCCTGCGCCACGGCCAGCGCCAGGCAGGCGAGGGCCCGCCGGCCGTCGATCAGCACGGTGCACGCGCCGCACTGACCGTGATCGCAGCCCTTCTTCGAGCCGGTCAGCCCGAGCCGTTCGCGCAGCAGATCCAGCAGCGAGACCCGCGGGTCCACGTCCACCGTCCGCCGAGTGCCGTTGACCTGCAGGGAGACCTCCATGGCGCTCGCCTACCCGGTGCGCGAACGGCTCAACCCGCCTCCGCCTTGTCCGGAGGAATGGGCGGTGAAAGACTTGACTATGACGAAGGGGGATCGTCATGATCGAAGTCAAGAGCATCGACAAGCCCGACGAACGCCGCGACTTCCCGATGGGGCATCTCGAGGTATGCAACCTGACGGGCCTGGCCTTCGGTGTCGCCACGTTCGAACCCGGATGGCGCTGGTCGGCGTCCATCAAACCGATCGTGGGCACCGATTCGTGCCAGGTCCACCACAACGGGTTCGTCGTCCGCGGCCGGCTCCGCATCCGGATGGACGACGGCACCGAGGCCGAGATCGGGCCGGGAGAGGTCTTCGTCGCCCCGCCCGGACACGATGCCTGGGTGGTCGGTAACGAGCAGGTCGAGGTGTACGACTTCGCGGGCGGCGCCGCGGAATACGCCAAGGCACGCAGCTTCTAGACAGCGGCTTGCCGCGGGGGTGACGCTTCGCGGCGAGCCCATAAGCGTTAATCCCGTTGCCGGGTCTGGACCCTGTTCGCCAGGCTGAGCGGCATGAACGTGCCCTACCGCCAGATCCGCGCCGCCTACACCGAGGAGTCGATCACCGTCTACCAGGCGTACGACCCGGCCATCGCCGCTCCCGCGGTCGCCGCGCAGCGGTTCGTGGCGCCCTTCAAACGGGACCGGATGACCTGGATCAAGCCGTCGTTCCTCTGGATGATGTACCGCTGCGGCTACGCGACCAAGCCCGGCCAGACCCGCGTCCTGGCCATCGACCTCACCCGTGACGGTTTCGCCTGGGCGCTGGCCCACGCCTGCCTCAGCCACCCTGACCGGGACGGCGATCAGGAGAGCTGGAAGGAACGCCTGCGGCGCAGCCCGGTCCGCGTCCAATGGGATCCCGAGCGCGGCCCGCGCCACAACGCCCTCCCCCACCGATCCATCCAGATCGGCCTGTCGGGCCGGGCCGTCGACCACTACCTCGACGACTGGACGGTCGCGATCACCGACATCACCGACCGGGTCCGCGATCTCCACACCGCGCTCCGCGACCGCCGGGACGTGACCGGCCTGCTCCCGCTGGAACGCCCCTACCCGCTGCCGGAAGACCTCGCGCAGACCATCGGCGCGACCACCGCCTGACCCACGCGCCCCACGATCGGCCCCGCACCGCACACGTGATCCCCGTGCCCCGCGATCGACCCACACCACTCACGTGATCCCCGTGCCCCGCGATCGACCCACACCACTCACGTGATCCCCGTGCCCCGCGATCGACCCACACCACTCACGTGATGCGACCGCGGCCCCGGATGGCCCGTGGCGACGCGCCGAGTTCGCGACGGCAGGCCTTGTTGAACGCCTGCAGGTCGGGGATCCCGACCACCGCGGCGATGGCCGAGATCGACAGCGTCGACTCCCGGAGCAGGTGGCGGGCCCGTTCCATGCGGCGGCGCCGGATGTAGGCGATCACCGTGTCTCCGGTCTCGGCGCGGAGCAGCCGGGTGAGCTGGTTGTGCGACATTCCGGCCGCGGCGGCGACCTCCGGAACCGTCAACGGCCCGGCCAGGTTGGCCTCGATGTGGGCGACGGCGGCCGAGACGGCGGCGTGCGAGCGGCCGCCCTCCCGGTCGGGAGAGAGCTGGGCGATGCGCCAGAGCACCGCCCACACTTCGGCGACGGCCCGCGACGGCGTTCCCGGCGACGCCGCGACGGCCTGCCGGAGCATCCCGGCCAGCAGCGGCGCCTCGGCACCGGCGTCCTGCATCACCGGCACCGTATGCGCCTGGCCTGCCTCCGCCGGGCGCAGGTGCGCGTACAGGTGCTCCGAGCGGCCCCGATAGCGGTAACGCACCTGTGTGCCCGGCGGTATCAGGCTCACGCGGCCCGGCCTGATCGGATGCGTCGTGCCGTCGATCTCCACCTCGGCCGGGTAACCGTACAGGTGCAGCTGCCACAGGTCGGGCAGCCGGAACACGTCTGTCAGGCTGCGGATCCCATGCACGCCCACCCCGACGTTCGCCACCGACGGCGGCTCGTCCAGCCTGATGAGCACTCGATCCATGGTGAAACTTAACCACAAGTCGGTGAATGCATCCCATTACAAGGATGTGTGGTGTCTTTAGGTTCGACGTATGCAAACCACCTTGCTGACCTCAGTACAGATGGCCCGCTTCGTGGCACATGGCGCCCTGCGGATGGACGCGGTCGTGCCCGCGGAGATGAACGAGCAGGCGATCGACGTGCTGGAGGCGGGAATCCCGGCCGTGCCGTACGGCACGCCCGTGACCGAAGCCTTTCCGGCGGGCTCCTTCGCCCGCCGGCTCGTCGAACTGCCCGCCGTCGCGGGCGCGCTGCGGAGCCTGGTCGGGCCGGACCCGACCGTCGACCATCACGCCGTGCACATCCGTGAGCCGCACGGAGGAAGCGCCCAGCCGCTGCACGGCGACGCGATCATCGACACCCGGATGGACGCCTTCGACGTGCAGCTCATGTACTACCCGCACGAGGTGACCGCCGACATGGGCGGCACCCTGAGCGTGCCGGGCAGCCATCTGCGCCGCACCAACGAGAGCGACACCGGCCGCTACCAGAACCTGCGTGGTCAGACCCGGCTGACCTGCCCCGCGGGCACCGTCGTCATCCTGCACCACGGCCTCTGGCACGGCGGGCGGCGCAACGACGGTGACGTCCGCAGGTACATGTTCAAGATCCGGTTCAATCCCACCGTGCCGCAGGTCCGCCTGTGGGACACCTCCGACCTCGACAAGCCGGACGTGCTCACCGAGCTGAGCCGTCGTTTCCCCTGGTACGAGCCGGCCACCGGGCGTCTGGAGGTCTACAACCGGGTCAGGCTCTGGCGGGCGCTGACCGGCGACGCCACCTTCGACATCGACTACTTCATGACCCGCGTCAGCAACCGCCCTGGGAGGGTCGCGTGAAGCAGCATGTTCTCGTTCTCTATCTGGCCACTTCGGCGCTCGACGCCGCTGTCGTCGGCTGGTCCCAATACGACGGCACCGGTGCGACCAACCCCACAACGGGCGACGGCGACGAGCCGCCCTATGAGACGGGTGTCGAGGCGCTGCGTGACGGCTGGCGGCTGTTCCAGGCCTCCCAGCTGATCCCGCCGTACCCCGGCCACGAGTACGACACCTCGTTCCTCAAGCACGAGTTCTTCTTCGAGAAGCTGTCCTGAGCCCGCTCAGACCGCTATGACGACCTTGCCCGGGACGTGCCCCTCTTCCTGGTATTTGACGGCCGCCGGGATCTCCTCGAACGGGTAGCTGCGGTCGATGACCGGAGTGACCTTGCCGGCTTCGATGAACTGGGTCAGCGTCATCAGGTTCTGTCGGTTCTCGGTGCATCTGACCACGTCTGTCATGACCATTCTCTGGGACACGAACGGCGACACCGCCAGCGCCGCGAACACGTGACCAGCCGGTTGGAGCCATCGGCTGGGCGCCCCGCCGATGGCGACGTAGGTCCCCTTGGGCGTCAGCACCCGCCGGCAGGCCGTTCCTGAGCGGCCTCCGGCGATGTCCAGCAGGAGATCGTAACGCCGGCCGTTCCGTGTGAAGTCCTCTTTGGTGTAGTCGATGATCTCGTCCGCGCCGATGGATCGGACCAGGTCGGCGTTCCGGGTGCTGCAGACGCCGGTGACCTCCGCGCCGAACGCCTTGGCGAGCTGCACGGCGAAGGTCCCCACACCCCCCGAAGCCCCGTTGATGAGGACCTTCTGCCCCGGCTGGATCCGCCCCTGGTCGCGCAGGCCCAGCAGGGCGGTGTTGGCCGCCATCGGCACCGCCGCCGCCTGCTCGAAAGTGAGGTTCTTCGGCTTCGGCGCCAGTTCGCCCTCCCGGACGCAGACGTAATCGGCGAAGCCGCCCTGGTTGACCTGCGCGAACACCTCATCACCGGGGCTGAACCCCGTCACGTCCGCGCCGACCGCCTCGACCTGTCCCGCCATGTCGGCGCCCAGGATGCTGATCTTCGGCCCGCGTAGCCCGAGGCTGCCGGGCATGAGGCGCGCGATGTACGGCTCGCCTCTGAGGTGGTGCCAGTCGTAGGGCTGGACGGAGGTGGCCCGCACCCGGACCAGCACCTCGTCGTCGCGGGGCACGGGCTTGTCGATCTCGGTGACGGCCAGGTCATCGGGTGAGCCGTACGAGCGTAAGACGATCGCCTTCATCACGCCTCCTTGGTTTCGTACAACGTAAGTCGTACGTCGTAAGGTACTCTTACGGCGTAAGGCAGTCAAGGAGGGCTGTCCATGAGAAGTACCGGCGATCGGTGTCGCGAAGGTCAGGCGGTCTCGCGCATCCTGTCGAGCCCGTCGAGGATCAGATCGAGCCCGAACTCGAACTCGGTCTGGTCGTCGCACCAGCCCAACGTGGAGTCGGGGTCGTCATGGGCGATCTCCCTGAGCATGCCGACAAGGTGGGGCAGCTTCTCCGCCATGCTTTCGAGCATGGCCGTGGATTCCTCGTCACCGGCCCCGTCACCCGGATCGAACATCTCCTGGGTGAACCCCAGAGCCCGGCTCCCCAGGGCGTGCAGCGCGTGGTGGGCCAGGTCGTAGGAGAAGCCGCCGTCTCGCATGAGCCCGATCAGGGCATCGAAATACTGCACGACGGGTGGACTCACGTCGGCACGTGTCTCGAAGACGCGCGGCGCCCAGGGGTGGCGCAGGAAGACCTCGCGGGCGGTCAGAACTCTCTGACGCACGGCCGTCTTCCAGGCCGCGCCCTTGGAAGGCACGTCGATCCGGCCGACGGCCTCGTTGATCTCCCCGGCGATCACCTCGACGATGCCGTCCAGCACGTCTTCCTTCTTGGCCACGTGGTAGTAGAGCGACATCGCCTCGGCGCCGACCTCTTCCGCGAGGCGGCGCATCGTGAGCGACTCGATGCCGCTCTCGTCGGCGAGCTTGACCGCGGCCCGTAGCACCCGATCTCTGCTCAACGGGATGCGGGGTTCGGTCCTTGGTTCGTTCCGGGTGGCCACCTAGATCAACCCTCCTCCGCGCCCCATCGTACAAGGTAAGTTTGCGCCCCGAACTGCCGTCGGATCAGCGCTCGCCGGCGTAGCGACCGGCCAGCTCGGCGCCGATCCGCGCCAGCTCGGCCTGGACGGATCGCGGCTCGACCACCTCGATCATCGCACCCCAACCGGCGAGGTTCCGGGCGATGTCCAGTGGGGTCGGTGCGGCGAGGCGGACCCGGACCCGGCCGTCATCGAGCTCGCCGTCGGTGTGGCAGTGGCGTCCGAAGTGGGTGCGCAGCACCGGGACAAACCTGGCCTCGATGAGCACGGTCGCCCAGGTTTGTGACCGCCGCCGCTCCACCTCGCCGACGACCTGCTGCCAGGCCGTGTCGAGCGCGAAGTCGTCCGGGCGCTCGGCGGGCTGGTCGGTCGGCTCGGCCTCGATGATCCGGTCGACGCGGAAGGTGCGCTGCCCGCGTTCGGTCCCGGCGATCAGGTACCAGATGTCGTCCTTGTCGACCAGGCCCCACGGGTCGACCAGCCGTTCGCTCCGTTCGCGGGCGCCGCTGGTGTAGGTCAGGCGGACTTTCCGCCGGCGGATCACCGCGGCCTGCAGCAGATCGACCATCTCGGGCCGGCGACGATCCCGCTCGCCCCACCGGGTCGGGTCGATCATCGTGGCACTGGCGGCCGCCTCGGCGTCGGCCCGGAAAGTCTGCGGCAGCGCCCGTACGAGCTTGCGCAGCGCCGCCTTGGCCTCGCCCGAAACGGCCGCGGCCGGGCCGACCAGCAGGAACAGCGCCTGCGCCTCGGTCGCCGACAAGCCACTGAGGTCGGTACGGGCCCCGCCGACGAGCGACCAGCCGCCACCGCGTCCGGCCTGCGGATATACCGGGATGCCCGCCGCGGACAGCGCCTCCAGGTCGCGGCGCGCGGTGGCGACGGACACCTCGAGCTCGTCGGCCAACTCGGCGGCGGTCACCCGGCCACGGCTCTGCATGAGCAGGAGGGCGGCGACGAGTCGATCAGCGCGCATATCCCTCCAGAAAAGTGCTCAATTGGTGAGCACTTTAGCTTGGAAGATAGTCCTTGTCACCGACCCTCGACCGAAAGAAGGAACCACCGATGCTGCGAGGACTCACCACCGTCAGCTTCTTCGCCGACGACATCAAGGCCGCCCAGGAGTGGTACACGGAGCTGCTCGGCATCGAGCCGTACTTCGTCCGCCCGATCGAGGGGCCGCCCGCGTACGTGGAGTTCCGCATCGGCGACTACCAGCACGAGCTCGGCATCGTCGACAGCCGATTCGCCCCCCACGGCCGGTCAGGCCAGGCCGGCGGCGCGGTGACCTACTGGCACGTGGACGATGTCCAGGCCGCCTTCGACCGGCTGCTCTCCCTGGGCGCCACAGAGCACGAGAAGCCGGTCGAGCGCGGCCCCGGATTCGTCACCGCGTCCGTGGTCGACCCCTTCGGGAACCTCCTCGGCGTGATGTACAACCAGCACTACCTGGACGTTCTCGGCTCGCGGGCGGAGGCGTGATCTTCTACGCGAGCACCACCGCCGAGCTCGCTACGGGGTCCACCTGATGCTCGGGTTGATGCTGCCGGTCCAGTTGAAGGTGGCCATGTTGTCCCACTGGTCGCCGGTGCCGTTGATGTTGGCCGGGTCCCAGCCGTTGCCGGAGATGGCGTACCAGGTCGGTTCCCAGTAGAAGACGCCGATCGCGCCCGCGCCGCGGGCGGTGTTCTGGACCGCGGTGAACTCGCTCGCCTGCCCCGCCCACGTGGCCGGGTAGCCCGAGCACGGCGCCGATCCGGTCACGACGTTCCCCTCGCTGTCGGCGTTGGCCGCGGTGAACGGGTAGGCGGTCTCCGCCACGATGACCGGCTTGCCGTACCGGGACCTCGCGTCGGTGATCACGCTGGACAGGGTGGACAGCGAGCCGTGCCACATGCAGTAGTACGACAGGGCGGTGATGTCCCACGGCACGCCCTTGGCCTTGATGCCGTCGTAGAACCAGCGTGCGTTCGCGAGGCTGTCGGCGTCCGCGGTGTGGATGATCACCTGGGTGCCGCTGTTGCAGGCCTTGGTCGCGTTGTAGCCGGCCTTCAGCAGCAGGCTCAGGTTGGTGAAATCGTTGTTGATGACCTTGCCGTCGTTCCAGAGCATCCCGACGTTGATCTCGTTGCCGATCTGCACGCTGTCCGGTGTGGTGCCCTGCGCCTTCAGGCTGTTGCAGATGTCGTAGGTGTAGTTGTAGACGTCGGTCTGGAGCTGGCTGATGCCGTGACTCGCCCACGCCGCCGGCTTGAACTGCTTGCCCGGGTCGGCCCAGGTGTCCGAATAGTGGAAGTCGATCATCAGGCCGAGCCCCCTGGCCTTGACCGTCTTGGCGTAGGCCAGGACCTTCGCCTTGTTGTTGTAGCCGCTTGCCGGGTTGTTCCAGATGCGTAAGCGGACGTAGTTGACGCCGACACCGGCGAGGATGTCCAGCGGGTCGGCGGCCGTACCGGCGGCGTTGTAGTACTTGGCGCCGAGGTCCAGGCTCCGCTGGACCGACGAGATGTCGGCGCCGCGCATGGTCAGCGTGGCGGCCGAGGCGGGCGCGGGGTTCACCAGGACGACCGCGAGCAGCGTCGGCAGTGTCAGCAGCAGCGCGCCCCCGATCCTCCGAACGCGGTACGCGGTCATGGGCTCTCCTTGATCGGTCGGGGTGGTCCTGTGAACGTTCACGGACTACTGCCAGGCCATAAATCTAGACAATTCGCCCATTTTGGCCCGCTTCATGCTGTGAACGTTCACAGATGCTCTTGAGGTTGAGGATAAAGAAGGACCCCGCACTGGGGAAGAGCGAGTTTCGACTTCGTTTCCCAGGGGCGGCCGAGCCGTCATCCCTCGAAATAGGCCATCCGCACCCCGGAGACAGTGCGCTGGACGGCGGCGAACCCGTCCAGATGGATGTGCTCGCGCAGAGCCTCGCTCAGATAGACGCGACCGGGCGCGCCGAGATCCTGCGCCATCTTGGAGGCGAGATTCACCGGCGCACCGGCGATGTCCCAGCCGCCCCCAGGCGTCTGTCCGGCCAGCACCGGCCCGTCGGCCACCCCGATCCGGCAACTGATCTCGTGCTCGGCCAGTCCCGCGCGCAGGCTCTGCGCGAACCGTACGGCCGGCCCCGGATCCTCGAACAAGTAGATGGCCAGCGGACCGGCGATCTTGATCTCGACCGCGCCCCGCGCGGGCATGAGACGGAGTCCGGTCTCCTTCATCACGGCCGACAGGCTCAGCCCTCTCAGCAACCCGAGCTCAGGCGTCTCGGCCGGGGCGACGCTCCGTTCGACCAGGACCACGGTCCGGTGCTGAAGATGCTCGGCGGTGAGTTGTTCGGCCAACTCGGCGTCTTCGGGACTGTGCTCCAGCCGCAGCAGGTCGGCGTAGAAGGCCGCGGAGTAGGGAATGGGGTACGGCTGGTCCTCGACCGGTCGCACATCATCCAGCCGGGGGCCGTCGAGCACCTGGTACACGGCGCCGACCGGACTCTCGGGGCCGTCTTTGCGCCGTATGACGAAGGAATGGTCACCGGGCAGCCGGTCGACGACCGCCGCCGTGACCGCGAGCTCCCCGCCTTCGGTGTGGTTCTCGGCGATCTCCTCGATCGCGTCCGCCTCCGCGCCGTACAGCCCACCGGACAGGTCGTAGAAACTCCCGTGATGCACGCCGATGCCGACCCGGGCCCGGCAACAACGTTCGATCTCGTCCTGAACCTTCAACAGGGCCGACAGCAGCACCCGCGCGTCTGTCGCGTCCGAATGGAACATCTGGGCGTTGTCGGCCGCCCACACGCCCACCGCCTCTCCCCCGATCGCCTTGGTGCAGGCGTACAGGATCCGCTTGGGCCGGTCGATGACCGCCAGCACCTCCAGCAGGCCCAGCCGCTGACTGAGCTTCGTCAGCCCGGCCGAGTCGGACACCACGTTGTAACCGCGAGTGGCATGCCGGCTCAGGAGACGCCGCGCGTCAGTGGCGCTCTGACCGCTGTCCCGCCACTGCTCGATCACCGCCAGCGGCAGGCCGGTGGCGGCGCCTTGCGCGGTGTCGAAACGGCCTGGGATGTACGCGCCCGTGGGGGGTTCGGAAGCCACCCGACCAGCGTATATCACTTAGTGAAATCGCATGAACACCTTCCGTGATCGGCTTTTCTGTCGGAGGGCCTCGGCAAGATCCTCACATGCGCGAATTCACCGTGGATGAGACGGTCACGGCCGCCTTCGCCTCCGCGAGCTGGGTCATGGAGACGGTCGAACGAGAACGTGATCTGCAGGGACGATCCCACGCCGCGCTCAGACAGGATGACCGAGACGAGCGGCGGGCCATGAAGCTACGGCATGAGGCCGAGCAGGTCCGGCGGGAACTGGGGCGGCGGCTGCGCCGCGCGGAGGGCGCCGAGCGCCGGGCCGCCGCGATCTGCCTGGCGCGACCCGAGCTGGCCGACCACCCCCGGGAACTGGAGTGGGCCCTGTCCGACTCCAGCGGCTGGACCGCCACCGACGTGGCCGCGCTGATCTCCGTCCTGGACTGCCGGGAGCCCTACGACTGGGACGACACCTGGGTGTCCCGGGTCGTGGACCTGGCGCTGGAGTTCGACATCACCGGGCGGCATCCCCTGCGGGAACCGCTCACCCGGCTGATCGAAGGCATGGCCGACAGCTGCCTGCCCGCCGACGACCGGCGACGCCTGCAGCGCCGGATCGCGCTGGCCCTGCGCGACGATCCGGCGGCACTGCCACTGTCGGCGCTGGTACGGGCCGACGCCTGGGCCTCGTCCGTGCGTGAGTATCTCGGTGACGCGCCCGCGCCCCACCTGGTCGAGCTGGTCGAGCATCTGTGCGAGCTGCGAACGCCGCGGCCCGGTCAGAAGTGGCGTGCCCGATGCCTGACCCTGCTGGAGCCCGCCGGTGCGCGTGAGCTCGTGCGATTCGCGCTGGCGGCCTTCGTCTGCGAGCCGTCCTTCGGCAGGTACCGGCGCGTGGTGTCCGATTCGAACACCGAGGTGGCCCGCGGAGCCATCTGGGCGGCGACGCTGGCCCGGGTCGACGGTCTGGTGGCCGGTTTGACGTGGTTGGCCGACCAGCTCGGTGGTGACCGTACCGGATTCGTGCAGGACCTGGCCGTCGCGGGTGCCGCGATCAACGCGCTCGGCGAGTGCGAAGACCCACAGCCACTCTGGCGGCTGCGGACCTCGCTCAAGAACCGGGCACTGCGCAAGCAGGTCGACGCCGCGCTCGCCACGGCCGCCGGACACGTCGGGACGACACCGGCCCGCATGCTGGAGCGGGGGGTGCCGACACACGGACTCGCCGCCGACGGGACCCGGTCGTGGCGCCTGGGCGACCACACCGTGGTGCTGACCGTCCAGGACGCGGTCACCGTACGGCTCGGCTTCACCGCCCCCGACGACACCGCGATCCGTGCTCTGCCCCCGGCGGTCAGCGAAAGGCATGCCAAGGAGCTCAAGGCCATCAAGTCCGTCCAGCAAGAGGTCCGCCAGACACTGGCCGCCGAGCGCGTCCGCTTGGAGGAGCTGTTCACCGTCGACCGGACCTGGTCGCATGAGGACTGGATCCGTCACTACCTGGACCATCCGATCACCGCGGTGGTGGCGCGCGGGCTGATCTGGGAGGCGGATGGGAAGGCCTTCCTTCCCGGCGACGCCCCGCCCGGGGCCGAGGTCCGGCTGTGGCATCCCGCGCGCGCCCCGCTGGGAGAAGTGACGGCCTGGCGGGAGATGATGACCGGGCGACGGCTGCGCCAGCCGTACAAGCAGGCCTTCCGGGAGGTCTACCTGCTCACCCCCGCCGAGGAGACCACCGGCGTCTACTCCAACCGGTTCGCCGCCCACATAGTCGACCACCCGCGGTTGTACGCGCTGCTCAAGAAGCGCGGCTGGCAGACCACCTGGCTGCGGGCCTCCGGCGACGATGCCGTGGCCAAGAAGGAACTGGCCGAGGGCGCCTGGCGGGCCCGCTTCCGGTATGAGACCGCAGCCGTGGCCGACCACGCGGTGACGCTGGCCGCCACCGACCAGGTCCGCTTCGACCGGCGCCACGGGCGTGCCTGGCGGGAGACGCCACTGGCGCAGGTGCCGCCGCTGGTGTTCAGCGAGGCGATGCGGGACGTGGACCTGTTCGTCGCGGTCACCTCGATCGCCGCCGACCCGGACTGGATCGACCGGGGCGAGGAGCGTTTCGGCGGCTACTGGCGCGAGGTCTCCGTCGGCGCGCTGGCTCCGTCGGCCGAGGTCCGCCGCGACGCGCTGGCCCGGATCCTCCCCCGTACGGCGATCGCCGACCGCTGCACGCTCACCGACCGCTACCTGGTCGTCCGCGGCGACCTACGCACCTACAGGATTCACCTGGGCAGCGGCAACATCCTCATGAACCCCGGCGACGTCTACCTCTGCATCGTCACCGCCCGCAAGCGCGACGCCAAGCTGTTCCTGCCCTTCGAGGAGGACGGCCAACTGGCTCTCATCCTCAGCAAGGCCTTCCTCCTCGCCCACGACAACAAGATCACCGACGAGACCATCCTCCGGCAGATCCAGGCCGCGTCCATACCGCTGCACTAATACCGTCCACCAACGCAATTGTTCACGGGATCAGCCTGCGGGCTCGTCTCCTTCGATCAGGATCCCAGCCGGCCGTGCGGGCAGGAGCGAGACGGCGCCCACCAGCCAGTCGGCCAGCCGATCGCGTTCGACCAGGATCACCGGCTCCCGGGCGCCGAGCGCTTCCAGCCGGGCCTGCCGGGTCAGCCGTCCCGAGGTGACCAGGACTCCGGTGTGCCCGGCGAAGGTGTTGGCGAGCGCTCCCAGGAAGTTGCGGACCTCGGGCGCACCCACTGTCCTGCTGTAGCGCTTGCACTGGACGGCGTACTTCCCGCATCCCGAGGCGATGGCGGTGATGTCCACCCCGCCGTCGCCACTGCGGCCTCGTTCCCGGACCTGGCGGAAGCCGTCGGCGATCATCCGCTCGGCGACCAGGTGTTCGAACTGCGATCCGGACATCCGGTCGACCTTCTCCAACTCGACGTTGGCCGCCAGGAACCGCCGTCTACGTGCCTCGATGACCCGGTATCGGAGGAGGAGCCCGCCGCCGAACACCGCCAGGGCCAGGCAGGCGATCACGGCCGCCCATCCTGGGTAGTGGCGGACGAACTGCACCACGACCGCCCCTGCGATGACCACACCCACAGCTCCCAGGACCCATATGTCCTGTCTGCTCCGTGGCCTTCTCTTGCCGGTTCCCCGCCTGGATCCCCTCGCCATGGGTTCCTCCTGAATGGGTGACGTCATGGCGAGTGTGAGCCGACGGTCCGACAGAATCGCCATACTCGCCGGACGAACGAGCTCCGACGGACCGCACAAGACTCCCGGCTACAGTCCCGTCACCAGCGCGTCGCGGGCGGCCATCAGGGCGAAGCCCAGCAGGTTCACGCCCCGCCAGGTTGCCGGGGAGGCGGCGCGCTCGTCGTGGGCGGTCAGGCCGATGCCCCAGACGCGGTCCACCGGGCTGGCCTCGACCAGGACCCGGTCGCGGGTGGCCAGCAGGAACTCCCGGAGGTCGGGGTGCTGCCCGAACTTGGCGGAGTTGCCGCGGACCACGATGTCGAACCGGCGAGCATCCCAGACCGCTTCGTCGAAGCCACCCACGGTCCGGCCGAGCGCCTTGGCCTCCCCCGGGTGACCCGCGGCGAGGATCTGGGCGGCGGTGGCGTGGTCGTCGAACAGCCAGGCCTTGTGAGCCATCATGTAGTGCTCGGCCGAGGCGAAGACGTGCCCGTCCTCGGTGAAAGAGACCGGCCACCACTGCGACAAGCACCCAGGACCGACGCTCCCATCACGAGTGGGCCGGTGCCCCCAGAAGAACAGGTAGCGCAGGATCTGGCCCGCCTGCTCGGCGGCGATCGCCTCGTCCACGGTGTACGGGAGTCGCTTGACCACGTCGACACCGTCCCACAGACACCCTGACCTCGGCCAACCGGTTTTCGGCTGGATCGGCGACCACACGTGGTCGATGATGGCCGAACAGCACCAAAGGGGGGAACGGCATGGCTACCACGGACCCCAGCAGCGACCAGGGCGACGACGGCTCGCGACCGGTACACCAAAGGACGGCGAGCGTGGCCTTTCGCCGGGCCGGCGCGGCCTGCGCGGTGGTGCTGGTCATCGCATATCTCGCTTATCTGGTGGTGATTCCTTTCGGGCTGGTTGACGGTGGTGACCGGCTGGGGCTTCCAGAGATCGTGCTGGCCATCGCGCTGCTCGTCGGTGCGAGTTTCTCGGCTTCTTCCTACTCCATCACCGACTTCACGATCGGACCCGGCGGATTCAGCGCGCGGCTCGCCCAGTATGAGAAGCGCCAGAACTCACTCGAAGCCGACGTGAACGCGTTACGGATCGCGCTGACCGGCTTGGTGACCAAATTCGAGTGGGATCATCTGCGGCGGCTGACGGAACAGCCGATGGTGATGGTCAGATTCCGCGAAGACCGGAAACTCCAGCTCGAACTCGAGCGGCTCGACGCGATGGGCTTCATCAAACCCAAGGACAACGTACGCGGCCTCAACGCCATAGTGGATGACCACGCGGGCGATTCCGATGAATTCGACCTGAAGAACTACGTGGAGATCACTGATGACGGCGCGGACTATCTGGAACTCCGCAAGCGCCTGAAGGACGGCGAAAGCGGCTCCACCCCCGATTGACGCTCAGCCGGCCGGGGGCGGATCGACGTCGCCGCCGACGCCGGAACGTCCCGCGGGAACGCCGACGACGTACACGGTCACCTGCTGCCGGATGGACTCGCCGAAGACTTCGACCACGGCATCGGTGATGGACGCGATCAGCCGCGTGGGGGCGGCGTCGACGCCCGGAAGGTTCAACGCCACTTCTCGTAGGTTCAGCGAGACGATCGGGGCGTTCACCGTGGCGGGTACGCCGCCGATGCCCCAGCGGTGGCGTGGGATGCCGAACAGCTCGACGACCGCCATGGAGCGCGCTCGCTCCCCGTATACCTTGACCAGCGCGTCGGTCAGAGCGGCGATGAGTTTCGGCTCGACTTTGCCGTCAAGCTCTTCTTCGTGGATCCGTACCTCGAAATGCGGCATCACAGCTCCGTTTCGTTACCATGAAGTCAGTTTTGCTTTGCAAGGTAAATATCTTTGCTACCAAAGCTAAATGGAAGGGTGGTCGATGTCAACCGAGGGCCAGGACCGGGCCGGATCCGAGCCGGGGGTCGACGAGGCGATCAGGGCACTGTTGCTGCTCATGCCCCGCATGGTCGGGCGGGCGAAGCGGATCCGGGTGCCCGAAGAGCTCCAGTCGCTCGCGCTGGCGCCGCGGCACCTGTCACTGCTGTCCTACCTGCTGTTCGACGGCCCGATGACCGTGAACGAGCTGGCCACCCGCTTGGAGGTCGCCCCGACCACCGTCAGCCTCATGGTCGGCGAGCTGAGCCGGAAGGGCATCCTGGAGCGGCGCGAGGACGAGTCGGATCGGCGTCGGCGCATCGTCAGCATCACCGACAGCAAACGACCGTCCATCGACGGCTGGCTGGCGCGGGGGGCGCATGCCTGGCGTCAGGCACTGAGTCCGCTGGCCCCCGAGGAGCGGCAGCTGTTCGTCCGAACTCTGCGGGCTTATGAGGCAGCCATGACCGTCGACGAAGACGACTAGTTTCAGGCTTCGCCGAGGTCCGTACAGTGGGCGATCGTCGCATCGTCCGCCGCCACCGCGTGGTGCGCCTCCGCCTGCCGGACACGACGGATGATCTCGGCCGGCCCGCTCGACGCCAGGACGGCCATGACCCCTGGCCAGTCGGCGAGCCGGAACCGGTCCACGATGCGACTGGCTCCGTTGCTGAGCAGGACGGCGCCGGTCAGCTCGGAGATCGGGCAGCTTCCGGTGATCGCCTCGTCCGCCGCCCGCGGGTCGTCCTTGGCCAGCCAGAAGCCGCCCGGCTGGTTCCGGTTGGCGCGCAGCTCTCCCAGGACTCGGCGGTACTCCTCGCTACCATTGGCGACGGCCTCGAGCGCGGGCTCGTACGACCGGCTGATGATCACCTCCCGGGGATCGGAGACGACGAGCGGCGCCCCCTCCGCCGTGTCGAGCACGAGGAACGAGTCACCGAGCACCAGGTACTCGATGAGGCCGTCGGACAGGCGCAGCATGGCCACGGTCGCCGACGGACTGATGGGGTCGGCGACGTCGCAGGTGTCCCGGTGATCGTCCGTCACCTGCTCGATGGCCTCGGCGAGCACCGCCGAAAGGCCGCGGTCCCGCTCACGTGACACGAGGCTGAGGAGGCTGCCTCCCAGACTCCTGGCGTACCAGGCCACGCCGTGCCGGCAGATCGATTCGGTGCCGGAGATGCCGGCGCCGTCGATCAACACCGCCGCCGTCGGTACGGCACCGGTGAAGTCCTCGTTCGCCCGGCCAGACCGTGCCGCCGCACTCGTCATCGTCACCCGCATGTCCTGCCGCCCCCTCCCGCCGATCAAGGCGCCCAACTCTAACCACCGCCGGGGCGCGGCGCTGTGCGATGCTGGCCGGGTGACGTTGGAGGACCTCGTACGGCTGCGCCGGGCCCGTGACCGAATGGACCGCGACTACGCGAAGCCGCTCGACGTTCCCGCACTGGCACGCGGCGCCTTCATGTCGCCAGGCCATTTCTCCCGCAGCTTCCGCGCCGCCTTCGGCGAGACGCCGTACAGCTACCTGATGACGCGCCGGATCGAACGGGCCAAGGCGCTGCTGCGGCGGGGTGACCTGACGGTGACGGAGGTCTGCTTCGCGGTCGGATGTACGTCGCTGGGGTCGTTCAGCTCGCGGTTCACCGACCTGGTCGGCGAGAGCCCGAGCTCATATCGGGCCCGTCCCCATGACGATGGCGCCGCCATCCCGGCATGCGTCGCCAAGATCCACACGCGACCGGTCAGGAACGGAGAAGCGAAAACTGCTCCCCGCTCCCTATCGTGAAATGCATGGACATCAAGCTTTCACAGAGCTTCATCGCGGTAGACGACCATGACAAGGCGCTCGCTTTTTACCGGGACGTTCTCGGCCTCGAGGTGCGCAACGATGCCGGGTTCGAGGGGATGCGCTGGGTGACCGTCGGGGCGCCGTCGCAGCCCGACGTGGACATCGTCCTCGAACCGCCCGTCGCGAACCCGAACGCCTCACCCGCCGACAAGCAGGCCATGGCCGAACTCCTGGCGAAGGGCCTGCTGAGCGGCGTCATCTTCAGGACCGACGACTGCGACGCCACCTTCGAACGCATCCGCGCCGCGGGTGCCGAGGTGCTGCAGGAGCCGATCGACCAGCCGTACGGCGTCCGCGACTGCGCCTTCCGCGACCCCTCCGGCAACCTGCTGCGTTTCAGCCAGCCCCGGGGGCAGTGAGCTCCGCTCCCGCGAACCGGCCGCCCCTGTCGAACACGCCCCGTTCCCGGTTCACGGGGACGGGGCGTGAAGGGTTCGGTCAGGTGCCGACGTAGGCCGCGAGGTGCTCGCCGGTGAGGGTGGAGCGGGCGGCGACGAGGTCGGCGGGGGTGCCTTCGAAGACGATCCGGCCGCCGTCGTGGCCGGCGCCGGGGCCCAGGTCGATGATCCAGTCGGCGTGTGCCATGACCGCCTGGTGGTGCTCGATGACGATGACCGACTTGCCGGCGTCGACGAGCCGGTCGAGCAGGCCGAGCAACTGCTCGACGTCGGCCA
The DNA here is from genome assembly GCF_040648415.1 of Nonomuraea sp. NPDC049141. Lineage (NCBI taxonomy): Bacteria > Bacillati > Actinomycetota > Actinomycetes > Streptosporangiales > Streptosporangiaceae > Nonomuraea > Nonomuraea sp. NPDC049141. The sequence goes on along the minus strand of NZ_JBEZDR010000013.1, from coordinate 125,791 downwards.
GGTGCAGGCCGGTGGTCGGCTCGTCCAGGACGTAGACGCCGCCCTTGGCGGCCATGTGGGTGGCCAGCTTGAGGCGCTGCCGCTCGCCGCCGGACAGCGTGGTCAGCGGCTGGCCGAGGCTGAGATAGCCGAGCCCGACGTCGGCCAGCCGGCCGAGGATCGTGTGCGCGGCCGGCGTACGCGCCTCGCCGGCGCCGAAGAACTCTCCGGCCTCGCTCACCGACATCGCGAGCACCTCACTGATGTCACGGCCACCGAGGTGGTATTCCAGCACCGAGGCCTGGAACCGCTTCCCCTCGCAGTCCTCGCAGGTGCTGGCCACGCCGGCCATCATCGCCAGGTCGGTGAAGATGACGCCGGCGCCGTTGCAGGTGGGGCAGGCGCCCTCGGAGTTGGCGCTGAACAGCGCCGGCTTCACCCCGTTGGCCTTCGCGAACGCCTTGCGGATCGGGTCGAGCAGCCCGGTGTAGGTCGCCGGGTTGCTCCGTCGCGAGCCGCGGATCGCGCCCTGGTCGACCGACACCACACCCGCCCCGGCGGGGATCGATCCGTGGATCAGCGAGCTCTTGCCGGAGCCGGCGACCCCGGTGACGACGACCAGCACGCCGAGCGGGATATCGACGTCGACGTCGCGCAGGTTGTTCGCGGTGGCGCCGCGGATGTCCAGCGTGCCGGTGGACTTCCGCACCGTCTTCTTGACGGCGGCCCGGTCGTCGAAATGACGGCCGGTGATGGTGCCGCTGGCTCGCAGCCCCTCGACGGTCCCCTCGTAGCAGACGGCGCCGCCCGCCGTACCGGCGCCGGGGCCGAGGTCGACGACGTGGTCGGCGATCCCGATCGTCTCCGGCTTGTGCTCCACGACGAGCACCGTGTTGCCCTTGTCCCGCAGTCGCAGTAGCAGGTCGTTCATCCGCTGGATGTCATGCGGGTGCAGGCCCGCGGTGGGCTCGTCGAAGACGTAGGTCGTGTCGGTGAGCGAGGAGCCGAGGTGGCGGATCATCTTGACGCGCTGCGCCTCGCCGCCCGACAGCGTGCCGGCCGGCCGTTCGAGCGAGAGGTAGCCCAGCCCGATCTCCACGAACGAGCCGAGGGTGCGCTCCAGCGTCACGAGCAGCGGCGCCACCGACGGCTCGTCGAGGCCGCGGACCCATTCGGCCAGGTCGCTGATCTGCATCGCGCAGGCGTCCGCGATGTTGATCCCCTTGATCTTCGACGACCGGGCCGCCTCGGCGAGCCGGGTGCCGTCGCACTCGGGACAGGTCGTGAACGTCACCGCCCGCTCCACGAAGGCGCGGATGTGCGGCTGCAGCGCGTCGACGTCCTTGGACAGGAACGACTTCTGGATCTTCGGGATCAGCCCCTCGTAGGTCAGGTTGATCCCGTCGACCTTGATCTTGGTCGGCTCCTTGTGGAGCAGGTCGTACAGTTCCTGCTTGGTGTACTTGCGCAGGGGCTTGTCCGGGTCGAAGAAGCCGCTGCCGCGGTAGATGCGGCCGTACCAGCCGTCCATGCTGTAGCCGGGGATCGTGAGCGCGCCCTCGTTGAGCGACAGGCTGTCGTCGTACAGCACGGTCAGGTCGAAGTCGGTGACCGAGCCCATGCCCTCGCAGCGCGGGCACATGCCGCCGAGCCGGTTGAAGGTCGCCTTCTCGGTCTTCGTCTTGCCGTCGCCGCGCTCGATGGTGATCCCGCCGCTGGCCCGCACCGAGGGGACGTTGAACGAGTACGCGTTGGGCGAGCCGATGTGCGGCTGCCCGAGCCTGCTGAACAGGATGCGCAGCATCGCGTTGGCGTCGGTGGCGGTGCCGACCGTGGAGCGGACGTTGGCCCCCATCCGCTCCTGGTCGACGAGGATCGCGGTGGTCAGCCCGTCGAGCACGTCGACCTCGGGCCGGGCCAGCGTCGGCATGAAACCCTGTACGAAGGCGCTGTACGTCTCGTTGATCAGCCGCTGCGACTCCGCGGCGATCGTGCCGAACACCAGCGAGCTCTTGCCCGAGCCGGAGACACCGGTGAACACCGTCAGTCGGCGCTTGGGGATCTCAACGCTGACGTCCTTGAGGTTGTTCACCCGCGCGCCGTGCACGCGGATCAGATCGTGACTGTCGGCGATGTGCGGCGCAGGCGACTGCGTGTCCGTCCTCGTGGTGGTGCTCATTGTGTCTCCATATCTGTTACCGCGGGGGCCGCCGTCACGACGTCATTTGGGTCGATCTAACCAGCTTCGAGCAGTACGCCCGGTCTTCGGTGCTTCTCATTGGTCCTGAAGCAGCCCGAGGACGTTGCCGTCGGGGTCGGTGACGGTGGCCACCAGGCGGCCGCCGCCGACGTCGTGCGCGGGCTCCTTCACCGTGGCGCCCGCGGCGGTCACCTCGGCCAGCTTCGCCTCGATGTCCGGTACGTGCCAGTAGGCCACCGGCGAGGTCATGCCCTGCGGTCCACCGCCCGGCACCAGCCCGATGTGCTGGCCATCGGCCTCGAAGCCGACATAGTAGGGCCCGTCGGCCTGCGGCTGTACGCCGAGCAGCGCGGCGTACACCTTCTTGGCCGCCGCCAGGTCGGAAACGGGATGCAGCACGGTCTTGATTCCCTGGGTGGAAGAGCTGGTCATGGTCACTCCTGACGTCGTGGTGGTGATGTCCATGACGGTCAGGCTAGGTGCGGTTCGCGGGTGCGCGCTTCTCGATTCCTGACCGGTACGGCGCCGCGGACGACGCGCAGTCGATCGCGACGCTGCGCCACGCCCTCGACCTCGGGGTGACCCTCCTCGACACCGCCTACGTGCGGCAGGCGTGCGAGGCGTCGCTGCGCCGGCTCGGGGTCGACCACATCGACCTCTACTACCAGCACCGGGTCGATCCGCAGGTGCCGATTGCGGTGCACCCGATCGCCGCGCTGCAGAGCGAGTGGTCGCTGTGGACCCGCGACCTGGAGGCGGAGATCGCCCCGGTATGCCGGGAGCTCGGCATCGGCTGGTCCCGTTCTCCCCGCTCGGGCGCCGCTTCCTGACCGGCCGGTACAGCCCGGTCGAAGGGCTGGCGGAGACGGACCTGCGGCGCGGCCAGCCGCGTTTCGGCGACGGCAACCTCGCCCGGAACCTGGCGATCGTCGCGAAGCTGAACGAGCTGGCGGCGGCGAAGGACCTCGCCGCCATCGAGGCCGCCGCCCCGCCCGAGCAGGTCGCGGACACCCGCTACGACGCGACCAGCCTCACCTTCGTCAACGGCTGAGAGCGCCGTCAGGTGAGCTGGATGTAGTCCAGTTCGGCGTAGCCGGTGCCGCCCGCGAAGTACGGCGAGCCCTTGGCCAGGCGGATCACGTTGTAACCGGCCGTGAGCGTGACGGTGGTGGCGATCGTGGCGCCGAACTGGCCCCAGGCCGGGGTGGGCGGGTAACTGACCGTGGTCCAGGCTCCGCCGTTGTACGCCAGGCCCTGGGTGGCGGTGGCGCCGGTGGCGTTGGCGTAGCCGATGGTCATCGTGTACGCGCGGGCGCTCGGCACGTTCACCACGAAGTCGACGTAGCTGTCGGTACGCGGCGTGCCCGAGTTGTCGATCCGGCCCACGTAGCCGCCGCCCGACGCGCTGGAGGCGCTCAGCCGCTGGGCGCGGAACACCGAGGCGTTCTCGGCCTCGTACCGCTGCTGGTAGGCGGGCACTCCGCTGACCGGTTCGACGACGAGCTGGTAGGCGCTGGTGACGGACATGTTGGGCACCGACACGCTGAGCTGCCCGCCGCTGACCGTCCGGGTCGTCGTGGAGATCGTGGTGGGCGCGCTCACGGCGGTGAAGCGGCCACTGGACGGGGTGGACAGCAGCGTGACGCGGACGCTGGAGCCCAAGGCGCCGATGCCGGTCAGGTTGACGGTGTTGGTGCCCGCCTCGTTGCCGAACACCACGTTGACGATCTTGCGGGTGCCGTCGTAGGAGGCGAATCCGTCCAGGCCGGTCTGCGTGTTCGGCGTCGTCGTGACCATGGTGCCGGCCATGTCGCCGTACCACTTGTACAGCCACCAGGTGCCGGTCGGCTGGTTGTTGTTGACGACCAGGCCGTTCATGGTGCCGTACTCGTACCAGAAGGCCCGGTGCGCGGACTCCACGCCGCCGCGCTCGAACTTGGCGACGTAGCTGGCGATCCGGCCGGGTACGTCCACCTCGGTGGTGGCGGCGTACTCGTTGATGGAGACGCGGCGCGGGCTGATGCCCAGCGAGGACTCCAGGTTCCGGTAGTCGGCGAGGTCGGCGGCGATCCGGTCGGGGTTCACCAGCTCGTGCCAGCAGATGATGTCGGGCAGCGTGCCGGTGTCCCTGGCCCGGGTCAGGAACGACTGCATCCAGGAGCGGTTGTACGTGGCGGTGCTGGGGCCGACGATCGGCGTCAGCGTGTCGAGGGCGCGTACCGCCCGGTAGGTGCGTACCCAGCCGTCGTTGAAGGCGCCCGCGGCGGCGGTGTTCCAGGTCCAGTCGGGTTCGTTCCAGAGCTCCCAGCCGAGCACGTTCGTGACCGTCGAGGCAGAGAGACGGGCGTTGACCATGGTGTTCACCTTGGCCAGCCAGTCGTCCCAGCTCACCCACCGATAGGGGAAGTCCGGGTAGATGTCGGGCATCCGGATGAACTCGCCCGCGCCGACGCGGGTGGCCTGCGGGGCCACCAGCAGGGAGTCGCCGCCGGGCGGCTGGCCGTTGGGGCGCTGGCCCACGCCGGGCGCGGGCTGGGTCAGCGAGTTCACCTTGATCGGTAACAGGGTGGAGTCGGCCGGCCTGCCGTTCTCCGCGAGGCCGTACAGGCCGCCCGAGGCGACGTGGGTCACCGGCCGGAACGGCTGGGCGACGTTGACGGTCAGTGTCGCGCCCGCCGCCTCGGCCGGGGGTGCGAAGGTCGCCAGGATCGCGGCCGCGGTGATCATGGCTAAGAGGGGTTTACGCACGTTGCTCTCCTTCGGGGGGTAGGGATGCGGGCAACCAGATGCGCATGCTCGACGGCCCGCGATGAGCCCATGAGTGGTAGGGCCGCAGCGGCACGTCGAACCATTCGGTGTCGTCGACGGAATCGGTGGCGGAGGGATAGGGCCATGGCCTGTCGGGGTGTCCGGGCAGCCGGCCGCGGACCCGGACGCCGCCGGCGTCCGCGCGCGGGCCGGACAGGGGGTCGATCGCCAGAGCGTCGAGCCCGCCGGCGTGCGGGAGGTCGCGGGACTCGACGCACAGGACCTCCGGACCGCGCTCGACGGCGACGCAGCCGCGCACGGCGTCGATGCGGGGGTCCGGCCACGTGACGCGCGGCGCCATCGGCAGTTCGAGGGTGATGACGTCGCCCGCGCGGAAGGCGCGCCGCACCTCGACCATGCCGGGTTCGACGGGCCGGGCCCACCCGTCGGTGATCAGTGTGGCTCCGGCGGCCCAGGCCGGAACCCGCAGCGCGAGCGTCCAGGGCGACGGCTCGTCGGCCGCTATCCGGACGCGGATGGTCCCGGTCTCGGGGTAACCGGTCTCGACGTCCACGGCCACCCGCCTGCCGTCCGGCAGTTCGGTGTTGATGGCGCACGGCGCGTACTGGTGGATCTGGAGGCCGTCGCCGTCCGCGGTGGCGAGGTAGCCGCCGAGGCTCGCCAGCGTCCGCGCGACGTTGGTGGGGCAGCAGGAGACGTCGAACCAGGCGGCCCGGCTGCCTCCCTCGGCGCGCGGGCTCACCTCGGTCCCGTCCGCCGGCCGGCCCGGCGCCCGCTGGTGCAGGGGGTTGGCGTAGAAGAAGGCCCGGCCGTCGGGGCTCGGGGAGGTCGCGATGATGTTGTAGAGCGTGCGCTCGATCAGGTCGGTGTAGCGGACGTCGGCGGTGGCCAGGTAGAGCCGCCACGAGACCATGATCGAGGCGACCCCCGCGCACGTCTCGCAGTACGCCCGGTCCGGCGGCAGCTCCCAGTCCTCGCCGAACCCCTCGTCCTGGTGGCGCGAGCCCATGCCTCCGGTGATGTACGTCCGGCGGGCGACCGAGCGCTCCCATTGCCGTTCCACGGCGCGCAGCAGCTCGTCGTCGCCGCGCTCGACGGCGACGTCCACCGCCGCGGCGGTGAGGTAGAGCGCGCGGACCGCGTGACCGCGCCACACCTCGGCCTCCCGGATCGGGAGGTCGTCCTGGAAGTAGGCGCGTCCCAGCGGGATGTCCTGGAGCGTGCCGTGCCCGCGGCGGTCGAGGAACAGGCGGGCCTGCTCGACGTAGCGCTCCTCGCCCAGGGCCCGGCCGAACTCCGCCAGGCCCACTTCGATCTCCGGGTGCCCGCAGATCTTGGGCAGGCCGTCCGCGCCGAAGGTCCGGCACACGTGGTCGGCGGCCCGCCGCGCGACCCGTACCAGGTCGTCCTCCCCCGCCGTGCGCAGCCGCGCGACCGCGGCCTGCAGAAGGTGGCCGAGGTTGTAGAGCTCGTGCCCGCCTTCGAGGTCGCTGTAGCGCGGCCGCTGCTCGCCGTGCCCGAAGCAGGTGTTGAGGTATCCGTCCGGGTCCTGCGCCCGGGTGACGCGCGCGGTGAGCCGCTTGATCGCGACCTCCGCCTCCGGGTCACCGGTACGGCCCGTCTCCCAGGCCAGAGCCTCCAGGAGCTTGTAGACCTCCGAGTCGGAGAACGGCCAGCCGGGCCGGTCGGGCGTAGTCGTCCCGTCGGCGACCCGATCGAAGTTCGCCAGCCAGCCCAGGCGCTCCATCCACGACTCGCAGTGGGCCAGCGTCGCCGTGGCGTTGACGGCCTGGCGGGTGGCCCAGAAGCCGCCGGTGATGGAGACCTGCGCGACAGGGCGTACCCGTCCGTGGGACGGCAGCACGGGGCAGACGCCCTCCGGCGTGCCTTCGGTCATGTCGTGAGCCTTTCGATCAGTCTTTGACGGCCCCTGCGGTGACCCCGGCGGCGATGTAGCGCTGCGCGAGGACCAGCAGGAAGGCCGCCGGGATGGACGCGATCACGGCGGTCGCCATGATCGAGTTCCACTGCGTGGTGTTGTTGCCGATGTAGCGGTAGATGCCGAGGGTGATCGGGATGGTGTCACTGTTGCGGTTGAGGGTCGAGGCGAAGATGAAGTCCGACCAGGCCCACAGGAAGGCGAAGAGCGAGACCGTGATCACCGAGTTGCGGCTCAGCGGCAGGATGATGGAGCGGAACGTACGCCAGGTGCTCGCCCCATCGATCTGGGCCGCGGCCATGAGCTCGCGGGGGATGCTCGCCATGAACGCCCGGAAGAGCAGCACCGCGAACGGCACGGCCAGCGTCGAGTCGGCGACGATCAGGCCCGCCACGGTGTTCAGCATGCCGAGCTTGATGTAGATCGTGTAGAAGCCCATGGCCATGACGACGGCGGGGATCATCTGGGCGACGAGCAGCACGAAGTCGATCCCGCGGGCGCCGCGCGGCCGGAGTTTCGCCAGCGAGTAGCCCGCGGGCAGGGCCACGACCAGCGTGAGCGCGACGGTGCCAAGGCCGATGAAGAGGCTGGTGGCGAGGGCGGGCAACTGCTGGCCGAGCGCCGCGGTGTAGCCCTCGAACGTGGGGTTCCAGGGGAACCAGTGGGGCGGATCGGCCCGCATGTCGCTCGTCCTGGTGAGCGAGACGTTGAACATCCAGTAGACCGGGAAGAGCATCACCCCCACCAGGACGACCCCGACCGCGCTTTTCATGGTTCCTCCTTGCGCTGCAGGCGCACGTAGGCGAGTCCGGCGGTGAACGCGATGAGGATGAGCAGGTTGCCGACGGCCGCCGCCGGGGAGAAGTCGGGCTGGCCGGTGCCGAACGCCTCCCGGTAGGACCAGATCGCCAGCGTCGTCGACGCGTCCGCCGGGCCCCCCTTCGTCATGATCCAGATGATGTCGACGACCTTGAGCGTGTAGATCAGCCCGAGCAGCAGGGTGATCGCCGACACCGGGCGCAGCAGGGGGAAGGTGATGCGCCAGAACCGCTGCCACGAGTCCGCCCCGTCCAGGCCGGCGGCCTCGTACAGGTCGGCCGGGATGTTCTGCAGCCCGGCGTAGAGGATCACCAGGTTGAAGGGAACCCCGAGCCAGATGTTGGCGACCGTGACAGACAGCAGCGAGGTGTCGGGGGACGTCAGCCAGTTGATCTGGCCGATGCCGAACGCCTGCAGGACCGTGTTGACGATGCCGTTGTCGCTGTTGAGCATCCACGACCAGGTCGAGGCCGAGACGATCAGCGGCAGCAGCCACGGCACGAGGAACATCGCCCGCAGCACCACGGACAGGCGGAAGTTGCGGTGGAAGAAGACCGCGAGGGCCAGGCCGAGGGCGTACTGGACGGCGATGGACCCCAGGGTGAACAGGGCCGTGTTGCGCAGGGCCGCCAGGAACGTGTCGTCGGTGACGACGTCCAGGTAGTTGGTCAGCCCGGTGAACTCCGGGTCGCCCCGCACGAAGGCGCGCGGCGTGTAGTCGTGCACGCTGAGGTCGATGTTGCGGTAGAGCGGATAGGCGTAGAAGACGGCCAGGTAGACGACGAGCGGCGCGAGGAAGGCGAAGGCGGTCCACTGCCGCGAGCGGCGCCGGGCGGTGAAGTCCGCTGCCCGGCTCGCCGCGCTGTCGTCGAAGGCCGCCACCGCGCGCGTCCTCGTGAGCACCGCTCAGCCGCCGATCGCCCGCTTGGCCTGGGCTTGGGCCGCCTTGAGCGCGTCAGCCGGGCTCGCCGTGCCGCTCAGCGCCTTCTGCACCGCCGTCCACATGGCCTCGGAGATCTTCGGGTACTTGGTGCCGAGGTTGTCGCTCGTACGACCCTTGGCCGACCGCACCGCTTCGACCCATGGCCGCAGGCTGGGCTCCTTGGCCAGGATCGCCTTCTGCCCGTCCGCGGTGGAGGGGATGTAGTAGGCGAACGTCGTACCGGTCTCCACCAGACCCTCGGGCGTCGTCATGCAGTCGAGGATCTTCTTGGTGGTGGTGTAGCGCTGGGTGTCCTTCTGCACCGGGACCGTGATGAACTCGCCGCCCGTGGGTGTGGGGGCGGCCCCGCCGTCCTTGCCCGGGATCTGCACGATGCCGGTGGGGAAGCCGGCCTTGGCGGCGCTGTTGATCTGCCAGGTGCCGTTCTCGGCGAACGCGAACTCGCCGGTGAGGAACTCCTCCCAGGTGGTGTTCTGGGAGTTGCTGATGACCGAGTTGGGCGCCGTGCCGTCCTTGATCCACGTGTTCCACAGGGTGAGCGCCTCGACGGCCTGGGGCGAGTCGAGCTGGGTGAGCTGCGCGCCGGCGCCCCAGAACCACGGCAGGAACTGGAACGAGCCCTCCTCCGTGCCGATGGCCGAGAAGGTGATCGGCTTCTTGCCCGCGGCCTTGACCTTCTTCAGCGCCGCGTTGAGCGAGGCCCAGTCCTTGATCGATTTCGGGTCGACGCCGGCGGCGTCGAGGATCTTCTTGTTGTAGTACAGGGCGAGGGTGTTCGCGCCGATGGGGATGCCGTACGTCTTGCCGTCCAGCTCTCCGGCGGCGATGAGGTTCTTGTCGAATTTCGCCGTGTCGAGGCCGAACTCGTCCATCGAGGTGAGCATCCCCGCGTCCGCCAGGGTGGAGACGGCGGGGTTGTCGAGGAGGATGACGTCGGGCGCGTTGCCTTCCTGGCCCGCGAGCAGGGCCTGGTTCGTCAGGGCGGTCGTGTCGTACGCGGTGCGCTGGATGGTGACACCGGCCTGCTGCCCGCAGGCGTTCACCCGCTTGGCCCAGGCGGAGGCCGGGTCGTGCTGCGGGTACGGGTCCCACCACGTGTAGGTGCCGCCGGCGGACGCGCTGCTGGTGGCGACGCCGCCCTGGGGAGCGGATGAGCAGGCGGCCAGGGCGGACAGTGCCAGGACGGCGGCACCGAGCTTCGTGGACGTGGACGGACGGGGCATTGGATTCCTCCAATGTTAGCGCTCACATTTTACTGTGGCCGGACGGTCGCGGGGCTGTGGGCCGCATTCAGCGGGTGGGCGGGGCTTTCGGGGGTGCGGTGCTTCCCCGGGAGACGAGTTCGGGAGAGATGAAGCGCACGACGAACGGCTCGGTCCGGGCCGTCGGCGATTCCACGCGGCGTACGAGCTGGCGTACCGCCATGGCGCCCAACCGGTCGGGTGCGCTCTCGATGAACGAATAGGGCAGAGAGAAGGTGGCGGCGAACTCGGCGGAGTAGCGCCCGATGACCGACAGGTCCTCGGGCACCCGGAGTCCCCGCTCGTAGGTGACGGAGGGCAGGGCCGCGGCGGCCGCCTCGTTGTTGATCAGCAGGCCCGTCGCCGAGGGGTGCGCGTCGAGCAATGCGTTGAGCAGGCGTCCGACGGCCGGCTGCCGGGACTCGCCGTACACCGCGTGCAGGGTGACGCCGAGCTGCCGCGCGCGTTCGAGGGCGGCGTCCCTCAGCCGCCACACGTACGCGCCGCCGCGCTCGACGACGTGTTCCGGCTGCGAGACCAGGATGAGCTCGCGATGACCGAGCCGGTGGAGGTGCTCCACCATGCCCCTTCCGGCCTCCTCGAAGTCGAGGTCGAACACGTCGAGCCCCGAACAGTCGCCCGGCAGGCCGACCAACGCGCCCGGCTGCGGCGCCGCACGCAGGATGGGCAGCCGCGAGTCCTCCTGCGCGATGTTCATCAGGACGACGCCGTCCACCATCCGGGAGTCGGTGATGCGCCGCAGCGCCCGCGCGCCGTCGGCCTCGGTGACCAGCAGCGTGTCGTAGCCCAGGTCACGGGCGGTGTCCGTGACACCCAGGATGTACTGCATCATCGCGGGCGCGAACTCGTCTTCGTGGAACTGGGCGAGCAGACCGAGGACCTTGGTCTGGGAGGTGGCCAGGGCGCGAGCGCCGGCGTTCGGCGTGTACGCGAGCGCCTCGGCCGCCGCCAGCACGCGCAGGCGGACCTCTTCCGAGATGGGCCGCTTGCCCGACAGCGCGTAAGACGCCGTGCTGCGGCTCACCCCGGCCTCCCGGGCCACGTCTCCGATCGTCGCCACATTCACCTCCTCTTATCGTCGAACCGGTTCGACGATAATGTCCAGAATCCCTACGTCGAAGACCGGAAAGCCGGGCAGAAAGCGCTATTACCTCGGGTTTTTCCATGCTGACGCCCCCGCGACACGGGAGCATCCGCCTACGGCTCCTCGGAATCGAGCGAACCGGTTCAACGATGTGGCTCGACTTTCACCCACGAGACGGCGGACGTCAAGGGTGCGATATCGAATCGTGACATGCTGGAAACAACCAGGCGCGCCTAACGCCCCTGATAGCTCTCGCGGGCGCAGGTGACCTGGGGCATGCGGTCCTCCAGCCAGGAGATGAGGGGGACCAGGTGCTCGGCGGCTTCGCGGCCGAGCGGGGTGAGGCTGTATTCGACCCGGGGCGGGATCGTGTGCTCGGCCACGCGCAGCACCATGCCGTCGCGTTCGAGGGCCTGGAGGGTCTGGGACAGCATCTTCTCGCTCACCCCGTCGACGCGGCGGCGCAGCGCGTTGAACCGGTAAGACCCCTCATACAGGGCCACCAGCGCCAGGATCGCCCAGCGGCCGGTGATGGTCTCCAGCACCGTGCGGGAGGTGCAGTTGCGTGCGAAGACATCGGCCACCAGGTTCTCGAACTCCTCCATACGTGCTAGCTTACGCCCTAGCAGGCACTAACCTTTCGAAAGTACTAACTTCTAGGGAGCACAACAATGATCGTGGTGACCGGAGCCAGCGGACAGCTGGGCCGACTGGTGATCGAGGACCTGAAGCAGCGCGTGGCGGCATCGGAGATCGTCGCGGCCGCACGCACCCCGGAGAAGGCCGCCGACCTGGGCGTCGAGGTCCGGGAGCTCGACTACGACCGGCCGGAGACGTTCAAGAGCGCGCTCCAGGGCGCCACCAAGGTGCTGCTCATCTCGGGCATCGACGCCAACCGGGTCCAGCAGCACGCGGCGGTCGTGGACGCGGCCAAGGAGGCCGGCGCCACGCTCGTCTACACCAGCGCGGCCAAGGCCGACACCACCGAGGCCGGCCTCGCCGCCGATCACCGGGCCACCGAGGAATACATCAAGGCGTCCGGCGTGACGTACACGATCCTGCGCAACAACTGGTATCACGAGAACTACCAGCAGTCGATCACGACGGCCCCCCAGCTCGGCGCCGTCTACGGTGCCGCCGGCGACGGCCGGATCGCGTCGGCCTCCCGCGCGGACTATGCCGCGGGAGCGGCCGCCGTGCTGACCGCGACGGGCCACGAAGGCAGGGTGTACGAGCTGGCGGGTGACACCGCCTGGACCCTCGCCGACCTGGCCGCCGAGATCTCCCAGGTCACCGGCAAGGAGGTCACCTATCAGAACCTGCCGAAGGACGACTACGCGGGTGTCCTGGCCGGCGCCGGCCTCCCGGCTCCGTTCGCGGAGCTCATGGCCGACGTGGACGTCAACGTCTCCCGTGGCTGGCTCGCCGACACGCCCGGCACGCTGAGCGACCTCATCGGCCGCCCGACCGGGACGGTCGGCGAGTACGTCCGCTCCCTGCTCGGCTGACCACCTATGGGCATACCTGCCGGAATTCCTCCCCGGCCACATAGCGCTGCCATTCGGCGCGGGTGAAGGAACGGCCCGCGTTGGCGCAGACCGTGGCCGCGGCGTCGGCGGGGGCGGCGACGTTCCACAACCGCAGGGTCCTGTCGGCGCTCACCGTGGCGAGCGTGGTCCCGTCCGGGCTGTAGGCGACCCCGACCACGGTCTTCGTATGGCCGGTCAGCGGAGGGCCGATCTGACGAAGAGTCGGCACGTCCCAGAGCCGTACGGTGTGATCCGCGGAGGCGGTGACAAGAGTGCTGCCGTCGGGGCTGAACGCCATCGCGGCGACGATGTCGGTGTGACCGGTCAGGATGGCTCCGATCTCACGTTGACCGGCCACGTCCCACAGTCGTACGGTCCCGTCCTCCGCCGTGGTGGCGAGGGTCTTGCCGTCGAGGCTGAATGTCAGAGCGATGCGGAAGCTCGTGACGCCGGCGGGCAAGGGGGCGCCGATCTGGCGGTGCGTGGCCACGTCGAAAAGCCGCACGGTACGGTCGTTGCCCGCCAGGGCGAGGGTGGCGCCGTCAGGGCTGAACGCCATCGCGTGAACGAGGTCGGTGTGGCCGGGAACGGTGATGCGGGGCCCGATCTCGCGGTGGCCCACGACGTCCCAGAATCCGATGGAACCACCACGTATCGAGGTGGCGAGCAGCCCGCCGTCGGGGCTCAGCTCCGCGTTGGGACCGAGAAGGGCGGCGTTGCCGATCTGACGGTGGGTCGCGGTGTCCCACAGCCGGACGGTGCCGTCGGTGCTCGCCGTGCTGAGTGTCCTCCCGTCGCGGCTGAATCTGATCGAGTGGACGACGGCGTTGGCGTCGGGCGCGGGGTCGCCTTCGGGGCGCGGGCGACGGCCCGCTTCGCGCTGGGTGGCCACGTCGTAGAACCGGACGCCGCGATCGGCCTCGCCGGTGCCCAGGGCGACCACGGGGTCGGAGGCGGCCAGGGTCTTTCCGTCCGGGCTGAAGACGACCTCCAACGTGGCGGGCATCCCGGTGCCGATCTGGCGGTCCACCCTCGGGTCCCATAACCACACCTTGCCGTCCCCGCCGGCGGCCGCGAGGGTCCTCCCGTCCGGGCTGAAGGCCACTCTCTCGACGTTCGATCGCCTGCTCGTCAGCGGCGGGCCCACCGGTTGGCGGCCGGAGGTGTCCCACAGCCTGGTCAAGCCGTCTCCTCCGGTGGTGGCGAGCCTCTTCCCGTCCGGGCTGAAGGCGATTCCGCGGAAGCCTCCGGGTTCGCGCAGGGCGCCGCCGATCTGCTTGTGGGTGGTGAGGTCCCACAGCCGGAGGGTCCGGTCCACGCTGATCGTCGCGAGCGTGGATCCGTCCGGGCTGAGGGACATGCCGCTGATGTCGCCGGTGTGCCCGGTGAGCGCCTTGCCGACCTGGCGGTGGGTGGCGACATCCCAGATCCGCGCCGTGTCGTCGGCCCCGGCGGTGATCAGGCGTTTCCCGTCCGGGCTGAAGGCCACCTCCTTGACGGCCTTTCGGACGGACCCGTGGTCGGCGCGTCCGATGTCGGCTCCGAGCTGGCGGCGGGTGGCCACGTCCCACAACCGTACGGTGCCCTCGGGGGTCGAGGTCGCGAGGGTCCTGCCGTCCGGGCTGAACGTCATCGCCGTCACCCCGTCCTTGGCGTCCAGCGGGCCGCCCAGCGGCCGGCGCGTGGACACGTCCCAGAACAGGACGCCGGTGAAGCAGGCCGTGGCCAGGACCTTCCCATCCGGGCTGAAGGCCGCCTGGAAGGCCAGGACGCACAAGTTCTCCTTGTGGACGATCGGGGCGCCGAGCTGCCGGTGCGACACCGTGTCCCACAGCCGCACGACGCCGTCGTCGCCTCCGGTCGCGATGATCGAGCCGTCGCGGTTGAACAGCAGCTCGGTGACGGAGCCGTGCTGCGCCGCGAAAACCCCCCGGTCCGCATGAGCCGCCGCGTCCAGCATGCGGTGGCGGGCGTCGGGGGTGCGGTCGATCCGCCATGCCGTCACGGCCAGCAGCGCGGACGTCACCGGGTCGTCGGCGACCTCGCTCTTCGCGGCCAGCTCGCGCGAGAGCGCCAGCCGTCGCTGCCGGTCGGCCCTGTCCGCCTGCCGGTCGGCGTTGCTGGCCGCGTTGACGGCGGCCCCGGCCGCGATCAGGGCGAGCACCGACAGCGCCGCGAGACCGGCCATGACGAAGGCACGGCGGCGACCCGCCCGCCGCGCCGCCCCTGTCGAGGCCGTGACGAAGCGCTCCACCGTGAGGCCGGGCGGCGGGAAGCTGTCGGGGTCGCGGTCCCAGCGGGGCCGGCTGTCCTGGACCGCCAGCAGCCGGGCACCCCGGTAGAGGTAGGCGGGGTCGCGGTGGTGCCCGGCCCATTGCGTGGCGTCCTCGACGAGCTGGTCGTACACCGCCTGCGCGGTCATGTCGGGTTCGAGCCACTGCCGCAGCGTGGGCCAGGCGGTCAGTAAGGCGTCGTGGGCGATCTCGGCGCCGTCCTCGTGCAGCGTGAGCAGCCGCCGGTCGGCGAACGCCGAGAGCAGTTCCTCGACCTGGGCACGCCGCTCCGCCGAGTGCGCGGACCCGGCGGCGTGGATCTCGGAAAGCGTCACCCTGCGCCGCGCCAGCCGCCCGCCCGCGGTGATCAGCGCCATCCGCCGGAAGATCCGGAGCGCGGCCTTGCGGTCCTCGGCCGGCAGCCGCTCCAGGACCTCGTCGGCCGTACGCCGCACGGAGTCGCGGACCCGGCCGGACTCCTCATAACCCCGGACGGTCAGCCGGCCCTTCTCGCGCCTCTCCCAGGTGTTGAGCAGGGCCTGTGACAGCAGCGGCAGGGAGGCGGCCTCGAACCCTTCGACATACCCCTGCGCGCTGTCGGGGCGATCGCCGGCGCGCAGCTCACTCAGGATGATCTCCACCAGGCCGGGTTCGATCTCGAGGCCCACCGCGGCGGCGGGGCCGGTGATGGCCAGCCGCAGATCCGGCTCCGTCATCGGCTCGACGATGACCTGGCCGTCCTGGATGGCCCCGGCGAACTGCGGGTAGGCCGCGCAGCGGTCCCAGTAGTCCGCGCGCACCCCGATGATCACCCCTGCGCGCGGCGCGCCTTCGGCCATGGCCTGCAGGGCCCGTACGTACGCCTGGCGCTCCTGCTCGTCGGTCACCAGGGTGAACAGTTCCTCGAACTGATCGACGACCAGGACGAAGCGGCCGGCCGCCGCGAGAGCCGCCCGCGGATCGTCCCGGAGCGTCTCGTACACCGTCTCGACGTGCCCGCCGTACGTCTCCGCCCACGCCTCGGCCAGCGCGCGCAAGGGGTCGGCGGTGGGTGTGAGCAGCAGCCGGGGCCACTCCCCCGAGCCGGGCACCGGCAACATGCCCTCGCCCAGCGCGGGCATCAGACCGGCCCGTAACAGCGACGACTTGCCCACACCTGAGGCACCCGACACCAGCAGGACGCACCCGTCCTCGGTCAGCCTCGGCCCGAGCCGCTCCAGCAGGTTGCGGATCGCCCGCCGGCGCCCGAAGAACAGCTCGCTCCTGTCGCTCTCGAACGGCGCCAGCCCTTGGTACGGGCACACCCCATCCCACTCCCGGGGCTCCCGCCGGGTGCCAGGGGCCTCCCGCCGCCGAAGCGCTTCCCCTACCCGCGCACGCGCCCAGGCCAGCGCTCGACGGAGGCCGCCCGCATTCCCCATGATCTCATTCTGACCACGCACGGCCTCACCGATCAACGTCGCTCATGGGTGCGGGGGGGCCGGCCTCAGCCTCCTTCACGGCCGCTCGGGCGATTGATCTTCAGCCACGCGGACAGGGACAGCGGCTCGCCGAACCGGGCCCAGACCGCGCTGGAGTCGACGATCTGCGGCTGGGTGTCCAGCAGTGCCCCCATCTGCATCCGCCGGGCGAGGACCTCGTTGAACGGCCCGGTCAGCGGGCTCATCGCCCGGAGCATCCCGACCGGCATCTTGTTCTCGCCGTTGATCCGCAGGCCCAGCGAGGTCGCGATGAGTTCGTTGACCTTCGTGAGCGACAGCGCTTCGGGGCCGCCGAGGTCGGCGGACCAGCCTTCGCCGGGGCGGACGGCGAGCGCGGCGGCGACCCTGGCGACGTCCTTCCCGGCCACCCACGAGACGGGGCTGGCGCCCGATCCGAATACGGTGGCCTTCCCCTTCTCGGTGATCGACCCGGCGAGCAGCTCCACCCAGGTGTCCATCAGGTGGGTGGGCCGGAGGATCGAGTACGGCAGGCCGCTGGTGCGCAGAAGGCGCTCGACCTCGAACTTGAGCCGGAAGAACCCGACGGGGCTGTCGGCGCGGGCGCTTGCGGACGAGACGTACACGAAGTTCTGGACCGCGGTGTCGCGTGCGACGCCGATGAGGCTCGGGATCCCCGCGCCCTCGATGCCCTTGGGGCCGTTGTTCCCCTTGCCGTCGCCGCCCTGGACGGTGCAGACGATCGCTTCCGCGCCGGACGCGGCCCGCACCAGCGTGCGCTGGTCGTGGAGGTCGCCCGCGACGACCTCCACGCCCTGAACAGCGTGCGCCGAGGTCGGATCGCGGGTGACGACGCGCACCGCCTTTCCCTCATGGCGGAGCTGCTCCACGATCTGACGGCCCACCCTGCCTGTCCCGCCGAACACAACGATCACGTTTCTCTCCTAACAATGTTCATTGATCTAACAATGTTAGACATTAGACCGGCGATAGGATGACGGCGTCAATGGGAGGACGCATCGTGACGACGAAGGCCCAGCCCGAACCGAGCGCCAGCCAGAAGCGGCGCGAGCGGGAGCGACGGGAAATGCGGGTCCGGCTGCTGGAGGCCGCCCGGACCATCGCCTCCGAGGAGGGCTGGAACGCGGTCACGATCCGCCGCATCGCCGGCAAGCTCGAATACAGCGCGCCGATCCTCTACCAGCACTTCTCGAACAAGGAGGAACTGTTCGTCGAGCTGATGATGGTCGGCTTCGCCGAGCTGGCCGAGCGCCTGCGCCTGGCCGCGGCGGGCTCCCCTGAGGGGCGGCTGGTCGCGATGGCCGAGGCGTACTGGGCGTTCGCGTTCGCCTCGCCGGAGCTCTACCAGGCGATGAACGGCATGGACGGGGTGCCGTTCGGCACGGCCGAGACGCCGTGGGAAGCCAAGAACGCCTTCCGGGTCTTTCGCAGCGCGTTGCAGGACATCGCGGAAGCGCGGGGCACCGAATTGGCCGATCCCCCTGGCGCGGTCGACACGATCTGGGCGTTCCTGCACGGCTGCGTGTCACTGGCGATGGCGGGCAGGGTCGCCGGCGGAACCGAGCGCTCCAGAACGCTCATGTTGAACGCCCTGGAGCCATTGTTCGCCGCCCAGCTGAGGGATCAGCCAGGAGGTTAGCGGGTGAGCGTGGCCACCAGCTCGCTACGGTCACGCCCGCAACGTGAGGGGGGCGAAGGTGTGGCCGGCCCACAACGCACGGGAGGCCTCCTCCGGATACGCCGCTGTGCCGGGCTCGGCGTCGATGACCCAGGTATGCCTGTTCTGCGGCTCGTACGCCGGCCAGCCCGGATCCCCGGTCGTGGCGAAGGCGATCCAGGCCGCGCGGACCCGAGCCGACAGCTCGGCCGCGGCTGGTGGCGGCTCCTGTCCCAGCAGTAGTCCTCCCGCTCCAGCGGTCAGGTTGCCGAACGTCAGTGGCAGGCCGAGCCCGTGGCAGGCACCGAGCACATCGCCGCCCATGCCGGGAGCCGGCCAGGTCAGCTCGTACAGGTGGGCCCGGCCGTGCCGTTGGTGGGTCTCGGCCAGCCGGACGGAAGGCATCCGGAACACCCAGTCGGAGTGCACCAGCTCGTACAGCCGCTCTTCGTCGGCCCCGGGGTAGGCGGCCCGGTAGGCCGCCGCGTCCGGGGCGAGCTCCCGCAGCGCGGTGGCCGCCCGCTCGGCGGTGACCTGACCGATGTCGCCCTTGATGGCCATGAACAGCCGATACTCGTCGCGGGTGTGCCCCACGATCAGCTCCACATCGCGCGCGGCCCCGTCCGCCAGTGACCGCCACGGCACCGCGGGCAGCACCTCGCCGTCCACGACCGGCGCGAACGGCGACTGGATGTACGCGGCCAGTCCCCACTGCGAGCGGTCGCCCATCTTGTCCGCCACCGCGTCCCCGGCGTCGATCAGCTGCTCCGGCGACAGGCGGGCGAGCTCGCCGGCGAGCGGGGCCACGCCCAGCTCACCGGCTACGGCGGCGGCGATGTCGGCGGCCAGCTCAGCGGAGAAGAACAGGCTTGGCACGCTCTGCGCGATCGCCCTGCGGAACAGACCGGCGGCTTGGGGCATCACCATCAGCGCCGCGATGCTCCCGGCTCCGGCGGATTCCCCGAACACGGTGACCCGGTCCGGATCTCCGCCGAAAGCCGCGATGTTGTCGTGCACCCAGCGCAGGGCGGCCACCTGGTCCAGTAACCCGCGGTTGGCCGGTGCCCCCTGGAAGTGTCCGAAGCCCTCGGCGGAGAGCCGGTAGTTGAAGGTGACCACGATGACGCCGTCCCGGGCGAGCACGCGGCCGTCGAAGACCGGGTCCCCGGACCACCCGTACATGTAGCCCCCGCCCTGGATCCACACCATCACCGGTAGCCGGGCGGCGCCCAGGTCGGGGGACCAGACATTGACGGTCAGCCAGTCGCCGTCCGCGCCGTCCGCGCCGGACCTGCCCAGCAACCTGGACTGCGGCGGCGGCGGACCGAACGCGCCGGCCTCGCGCACCCCGTCCCACGGCTCGGCCGGCACCGGTGCGGCCAGCCGCAGGTCGCCCACCGGCGGGCGCGCGAACGGTACGCCGCGGAAGACGGTCACGTCATCCTCCATCCGCCCGCGCACCCTTCCCGTGGTCACCCGGGCCTCCGGGCCCGCGGATCCGATGGCGCTCATGGCACACTCCTCTTCCGGGGGTGCCGGCTCCCATAGCCGGGCGCGGCCATCCTCGCCCAAACCGCGGGCCCGCCGCACCTCGTTATCGAGCGGACGCGCAGGATCTCGGTGTCCGCGGTGTGGTCGTCTCAGTCGCTGCCGATCGCCGCGAACACCGACGTGGGTGGCTCCCAGTAGGTGACGCGGACCTGCCGCAGCCATTCCTCCACCGCGGCATGGTGGGGCTGGGCGGGCAGCGGTGTGTGCGCGGTGTCGAAGGCCTCCTCCGTGGCAGCCAGTAGCGTGCGCGCTTCCTCGGTGTCGCCGGCGGCGATCCGCTCACCGAACGCGCGGATGGCGTCGGGGTCAGGCAGCCGGATCGGCAGGTGCCCGGTCTCGTACAGTTCGCGGCCCTGATACAGGAGCCGGGCGAGATGGCGGGCATGCTTCGCGGTGCGCTTACGGGTGTCGGCCGAGAACGAGCCGTCGCCGCGCTGGTCGAGGCGGCGGAACTGCTGGGTGGCGTAACCCAGGTAGGCGTCGCGGACGCGCGGCGCCGACAGGAACGCGTCCCTGATCGATATGAGCCGGTCACCGAGCGGGGTGCGGGTCTCGTACAGGTCGTCCGGCAGCCACAGCAGCTCCATCACGGTCGGGTTGCCGCCCAAGGTGAGCGCGCACCACTTGCCGGCCTCGTGCAGCGTCCGGTCCGGGCCGGTGGAGACGATGCTCTCCTTGGGGCGGGCCAGGCCGACCAGGTCGAAGGTGAGGGCGGCGTAGATGCCCAGCCGGTCAACGTCGCTGTCGGGCCCCGCCAGGCCGTACGCGGTCGAGCCAACGATGCCGGCGAGTAACACGTTCGCGGGGGTGGTGGTCATAGTGTGTCCTCCGGAGGGCAGCACTGGCGAGCAGGTGCGCGAAAAACTACCAGTAACCCGAAGTCGCCCATGATCTGCCGACATTCGGCCCGAATCCGAAGCCCACCGATGGCCCTACGCCGACAGAGGTCGAACCGGCCGAGCTTCCGTCACCCTTGTACCACTCTGTGCCTATATCGACCTTGCCCACGCCCAGGCTTGGACTCCGCGGCATGACATAGGTCCCCGTGCCGCCTTGGTTGGCGACGTTGGCATTGGAGCCCTTGACCGACACGTTGGCGTTCGCGCCCACGCCGAGCCCGGGCCGCCGGGGCCGCCGTCTGCGTGATCGCCACCGGCACCAGGAACATGCAGCTCAGGACCGCTGCGAGTGACAGTCTCCACGTGTTGCCGCGCATGAGTGGATTCCCTTTCCCGCCGCCCCGCCGACGATCTACGAGCGAGAGTCTGCGCTCAGAAGGAGCACGGGACCAGGCAATCAACCGGACATTGACCGGACACTTTCCGCGGCCGCTACCCTTCCGGCCACCCGGCCGTCAGTCCCGGCTTGGGAGGCGGTGAAACGGTCAACCGAGCCGGGCGGCCACCTCCTGGGCGCGGCGCAGGTCGTACGGTGCCGACAGGCGTTCGGCCGCCCGTACCGCCTGCCCGGCGGCCTTCGCCGCCGCCCGCCGTTCGCCCGCCGCGGCCAGGACGAGCGCGCGGGCCCAGCCGATGCGGGCGGCGGCTCCCGGATGGCGGGCCTGGTACTCGGCGAGGTGCCGGTGGAGCCTCCGGGCCGTCGCGGGGTCCGGGGACCTGCGGCAGAGCAGCTCGGCCAGGCCCGACCAGCACTCCAGCATGCCGCGCTGGGCCTTCGGCAGGCGGGCGGCCAGATCCAGCGCCCGGGCCAGCGCCTCCCGCGGGCCGTCCGCGATCCTCGAGTCGTCTGATCGCGGGCCGTCCGCGATCAGCCGGGCCGAGGCCGTGAGCAGGCGCAGCTCCTGGATCACCGGCATGACCGCGCCGTCCCGCAGGCCGAGCCGCTGCTCGTGGGCGCGGCGGCGCTCGGTCGAGGCGCGGGCCGCCGCCAGCACCCCGGCGACACGATCGGGGCTGGTCCCCTCGATCCGCAGCAGGGCCTCGGCCTGGCCCGTCAGGCACCAGTGGCGGCCGATGTCGTCGCCGCCGACCCGGCTCGCCGCCTGTTCCGCCGTGGCGGCGTACAGGTTCGCGGCCTGCTCGAAGTCGCCCCGCCAGAGCGCCGTCTCCGCGAGCATGCCCGCGCAGTTCTCGGCCACCCGCGGGTCCAGCGTCCTGGCCCGGCACTCGGCGAACGACTCCCGGGCCGCCTCGAACTCCCCGGCCGAGAGCTGGTCCAGGCCCCGGGCCAGGCGGGCGCGGCTCGCGGGCTCCGTGGGATGCGCGATGCCGGTCAGGGCTCTGTCGGCGAGCGCGCCGTAGCGACCGGCCAGGCGGTGGCGGCCGGCGACGCGGGCAATGGTGGCGAAGTTCGCGTACGCCTCCGCGCGCAGGTCCGGGGCGGAGGTGCGGTCGGCGGCGTTGAGCTGGCGCAACGAGACCGCCAGCATCGTCGGCACATCCTGCCGGTGGTAGGCCAGCCGCGCCAGGAACGTCAGCGCCTGCGCCACCTCGGCGTCCCGCTCGGACCGGGGCACCGGCAGGACCCGATGGAGGACCTGGCGCGCGGCGGCCGTCAGGATGGCGGCGACCAGGCCGGGCCGGGAGGCCGGCAGCGGCCTGCCGACCGTGTCGAGCGCCGCCCGGACCAGCCGGTACGCCTCCCGCTCCCGGGCAAGCTGATGCTCGCTCACGCACGCCATCCGCAACCACCGCGCCCGCAGGCGGGGAGCCTCGGGCGTACGGGCGAGATGCCACCGCACGACGGCCCCCGACTCCTCGTACAGCCGCAGCCGCAGGCACAACACCCAGTAGTTGTCCAGGAACCCGGGCTCCCGGGACACCGCCCAGGCCAGCCGGATGTTGTCCATCTCGGCCCCCAGCACGCGGGTCACCTCCGCGTCCGAGGCATCCTGCAGGGCGGCGGCGCGCCGGTCGAGCAGGCGCGAGAAGTACGCGGCGTGCCGCTCCCGCACCGCCCGCCGCTCGCCCGGCGACAATCGCTCGGCGGCGAACTGCTGGATGAGCGGGTGGATGACGTACCGCCCGGCCGGGGTGAGCTCGATCATGCTCTGGTCGATCAGGCGGACCAGCACGGGCGGCGCGGTCCTGGCCACCTCCAGCGCCGCGGGCAGCGTGCAGCCGCCGCCGAACACCGCCAGCGCCGCCAGCGTCTTCTGCCCGGCCGGGTCGAGGAGCCGCCAGGAGGTCTCGAACACCGTACGCATGCAGGCGTGCCGCGACCGGGCTGCCGGTCCCGCGGCCGACAGCAGGCCGGGGTCCACGCCGAGGCGGCGGCCCAGCTCGGCGGGCGGCACGGCCCGCAGCAGCCCGGCCGCCAGCTCGATGGCCAGCGGCAGACCGCCTGTGGCGGCGCAGATCGCGGCCACGGCGGCGGCGTTCCGGTCGGCGTCGAACGCCGGTTGCGCCCGCGTCGCCCTGGCCGCGAACAGGGCCTCGGCCGCCGGTCCCGGCAGGCCCGCCACCTCGAACGTCACCTGACCGGGCAGGTCGAGCCGTCGCCTGCTCGTCGCCAGGACCCGCGTGCCCGGGGCCGTACTCAGGATGCGCCCGATGACCGCGTCGAAGGCGGGCAGGTGCTCGATGTTGTCCAGCACCAGGAGGTCCTCCTGCCGGGCCAGCGCCGCCAGGAGCAGGTCCAGGGCGGGGCGCTGCGGCGTGAGGTCCACACCGAGGCGGCGGGCGAGCGTGGTGACGGCCGCCTCCGGACGTACCCCGGCGAAGGAGACGAAACGGGCCGAGCCCGAGGCGGCCGCGATGGCCAGGCGGGTCTTGCCGACGCCGCCCGGGCCCAGCAGGGTGACCAGGCGTTCGGCGGCCAGCAGCGTGCGCACCCGCCCAAGCTCCTCCTCCCGGCCGAACAGCTCCGTGCCGGGCACCGGCGGGGCCGCGCGCCGGACGGCCGTCCGCTGGATGAGCAGGCGCCGCCTGGCCGCCGCGGTCTCCGGCGCGGGCTCGACGCCCAGGTCGTCGGCCAGCCGCCGCCGCAGGTCGTCGTAGCAGGCCAGGGCCGCCGCCCGGTTGCCCGCCGCGGCCAGGCCCGCCATCAGCAGCCGGTGCGCCTCCTCGTCGTACGGGTCCAGCCCGGCCACCAGGCGCGCCAGCCGTACGAGATCGGCCGGTGGCGCGGAGCCGGAGCGCAACAGCTCGCGCAGCCGCAGCCGGGCTTGCCCGCGCTCCGACTCCAGCCATCCGCCGAAGGCCGGGGCGTCGCAGAACCACACCCCGTCCATGAAGTCGCCCCGCCACAACCGCAGCGCCTCCGCCACGGTCGCCGTCTCAGCCAGGCGTCCGTGGTCCACGTAGCAGCCGCCGGGGCGGAACCGTACGTGGTCGCGGGTGATGTCCAGCCACCCGCCCACCTCCTTGCGCAGCTCCGACAGCGCCAGGCGCAGACTGCCGCGGGCGTTGGCGTCCGGCCGCTCGCCCCACAGCAGCGCGGCCAGCTCGGAGCGCGGGCGCGGGCCCGGCATGGTGGCGAGATAGCAGAGCAGGGCGCGGGTCTTGGCGGAGCGGATGCCCACCGGCCGCCCCCCGACGGCCAGCTCAGGCGGGCCGAGCAGCAGCAGGATCAGCGAGTCTCCCATAGCCACAGCAGGGTAGGCGCGTCCCCGCCGCGCGACTGTGAAAAAGGGCGTGCACGGAACGTGCCCTGCGCCACTGACCAGCGCTCTCACGATGTGCTCACGCTGACTGCCCCACTCTGATGCCACGTTTCGCGAGAACCGCGAGACGCGATCCTCTCCAAAGGAGAAGCAGTATGCGCTCTCAGAAGCTGATCCCCGCACTCGCCCTGGCGGCGGGACTGGCCGTCCCTGCAGTGCTGGCCGCGGCCCCGCCAGCCGGCGCGACCGCCTTGGCCGCGAACTGCTCGGTCGCGTTCTACGACCTCGACGCGTCCGCCGTGGACGAGGTCGACGGCAAGGACGAGCTCAGGCTCGAGGTCGGATCCAGGATCTTCCCCACCTCCTGGGTCAACATGCAAGCCGGCGACGACGCCGACCCGGTGGACTTCGACTACGCGAGCGTCAACGTCAGCAGTACCTCGTCGTTGGCCTTCAACCTGCGCGAGGTCCAGCCGCCGATCGTCAAGTCCGGCTTCAACCTCGGCACGATCATCGTGGACGGCGCCGACTGCTCCGGGCTCTCCACCGGCCAGTACGCCATCGTCGGAGGCATCGTCTCCGGCACCCATGACAGCTACTACGAATACAACCTCAGGTTCAAGATGACCGGGCTGTAACCCGCCCGAACGTGAAGGCCCCGCCGTGGTCCCGAGGCGGGGTCTTCACCTTGGACCAGCCACGCCGCCCTGGCTCGTAGCGGGACCCTCGCCGCCGTCAGGCTCGATGTGGTCGATCAGCTGCTCGCTCCAGGTCCGGATAGCGGCGGCCTGCTCGGGCGTGAGCGAGTCGAGAAAGTAACGGCGGACGTTGCCGGCGTGCACGAGGATGGCGTTCTGCGCGGCGCGGCGGCCATCGGCGGTCAGTCCGATCCCCGTGCGGCGGCCGTCGGCTCCGCTCTGGGTCCGCTCCACGAAGCCGCGGTTCTCCATGCGCGTCAGCAGGTGCGAGACACGGCTCTTCTCCCAGTCGAGCGACTCGGAGAGCTCGCCGACGCGCATCTCGCGACCGAGCGCCTGCCACAGCGTCACCAGCACGCTGAACTCAGCCTTCGAGATGCCGCAGTCGCGCTGCAGACCACGGTCGAGCTCCCGCGCGAGCAGGCGCTGCGCGCGCATCCAGGTGTCCCAGAACTCCCACTCCTCGGGTTCCAGCGCATGGGTTTCCGCCATGGCGGGAATCATACCGAGTTGACGCGTCAACTCAGCTTCCTTAGAGTTGACGCGTCAACTCTTCGGGAAAGGACGCCATGGCATTCCGCATCGGCACCATCACCGGCCGTACGCGCCCCGGACAACGGGCATTCGGGGAGGTGCTCCCCCGATGAGGACGCTGTTACGTGGCGGCATGGTGATCAGCATGGACCCAGCCGTCGGGGATCTCCCGCAGGGCGACGTGCTCATCGAGGACGGCCTGATCGCCGCGGTCGCCGCCACCGTCGACGCGGCCGACGCCGAGGTCGTGGACGCCACGGGCAAGATCGTGATGCCCGGTTTCGTGGACACCCACCGGCACACCTGGCAGACCGCGTTCCGCGGCATCGGCGCGGACTGGACGTTCGACCAGTACCGCGTCGGCATGCACGGCACGATCCGGCCGCACTACCAGCCGGAAGACGTCTACCTGGGCAACCTGCTCGGCCGGATCGAGGCGCTCAGCTCGGGCGTCACGACCATGCTCGACTGGTTCCACTGCTCCCACCGCCCGGAGAACGCCGACGCCGCGATCCAGGCACTGCGCGCGGCACCCGGCCGCTCGGTGTTCTGCTATTGCGCGGGCTTCACCGACGACCCGATCGCACCCGAGATCACGCGCGTACGGTCGCAGCTGTCCGACGGCGACATGATGCTGGGCCTGCGCGGGCCGCAACTGACCACGATGGACACCACCGCCGCCGACGTCGCGCTGGCGCGGGAACTCGGGCTGCGGGTGAGCGTGCACGTGCACGGCGCTACGGGCTGGCCTCGTGGTCGCCGCCCGATCGCCGACATGCGTGACCGCGGGCTGCTCGACGACCGCACGACCTTCGTGCACGGCAACGGCATCTCCGACGACCAGGTGGCGATGATGGCCGATGCGGGTTGCTCGGTGTCGATCAGCCCGGACGTCGAGCTGAACATGGGCCTCGGCTGGCCCGAGACCGGCCGTATGCTGGCCGCCGGAATCCGCCCGTCGCTGTCCATCGACAACTGCCCGTCCGTCGGCGGCGACATGTTCACCACCATGCGCACGGCGCTCGCCACCCAGCGCGGCCTGGACGGCGGCCTCACAGCGCGCGACGTCGCCGAGTTCGCCACGGTGGACGGCGCCCGCGCGTGCGGACTCGACTCCCGAACCGGCAGCATCTCCATCGGCAAGGACGCCGACCTGATCCTGCTCGACGCCGAGGACCTCTCGGTCTTCCCCGTCGGCAACCCCGTCGGCACGATCGTCGCTTCCGGCCATCCCGGCCTGGTGGACAGCGTCTTCGTCGCCGGCAGAGCGGTCAAGCGGCACGGTCGGCTGCTCGGCGTGGACCTGGCGGCGTTGCGGGGCCGGCTGCTGGAGTCCCGCGATCGGATCGCCGCGGCCGCCGGCATCGCGGTCGACGGATCATGGACACCGCCGACACGATGAGCGCCTCGAAACACTGGCCAGGAGCGATCAGGGCCGCCGTCATCAGAGCAGGAAGACCGGGCTGGGGGCGGTCAGCCGCGCGCCCGCTCGACGAGGGCGGCCATGGTGGCAGGCCAGTCGGCGGTGACCGCGGGGCCGATCTGTGGCCCGAGTTCATCGGCCGCGGCACCCGTGATCTCCATCCGGTACACCACCCGAGTGCGGAGTCGCTCGCCCCGGTCCAGCCGGTGGACAGTGCGCAGGAGCAGGCCGTCGATACGAGCCTCGTCCACGAACAACTCGTCGACCGTCGCCTCGGCGACGCGCAGGTGCACCGGGTCCTCCCCGGCCGGAGTCATCACGATCTCAGCACCCGCCGCGAACGTGCCGCTGATCTGGATGCTCTCGATGTCGGCGTTCCAGGCTCCCCAGTTCTCGACATCGGCCCACAGACGCCAGATCGCCTCGGGCATGGCATTGGTCTCGACGCTGTGCTCGTACGTCCACATGAGTGACTCCCCCGCTCTCGGCAGACAATCTATGCGAAGACTATCTACGCGAAGACTATCTGTCCACCGGTCGTCCTCGGACGTCAGGGATGGTGCGGATGAGATCCGTGCGCGAACCACACGGTGATGGACAGGCCGCCTTCGGGGCGTGCGCTGGTGGTGAGAATGGCGTGGTGAGCTTGCGTGACGGCATTGACGATGGCCAGGCCGAGACCGTAGCCGTCGCGGCCGTGACGATCAGGCGCCAGTTTCTGGAAGGGTTGAAAGAGGCGCTGGATCTGGTCGTCGGGGATGACCGGCCCGCTGTTGGTGACCGTAAGGGCCACCTGGGTGCCGGAGGTCCGCACAGTGACATGGACGTGCCCGCCTAGGTGATTGTGACGGACGGCGTTGTCGATGAGGTTGGCGACGAGACTCTCGATCAGTCTCGGGTCCCCGGCCGTCATGGCGGGCGTCAGGTGTTCGGTGAGGTCGATGCCTGCTTCCGTTGCCCGGTCGCGGCGGGAGGCGAGCACTCCTTCGACGACGTGGGCGAGGTCGAGGGCGTCCCAGCGGGTGACGCCGCGCTCGCTGGTGGCCAGGGCGAGCAGTGCTTGGACGAGCCGCTCCTGGTGTCCGCCCAGGGCGAGGGCCTCCTGGCAGGCCGCGCGCAGGGCGTCGGCGTCGGCATCGGGGTCGGCGAGCGCGACTTCGAGCAGGGTACGCAGGCCGGCCAGAGGGGTGCGCAGCTCGTGGGAGGCGTTGGCGATGAAATGTCGTTGGGCGTCGAAGGATGCCTGCAGGCGGGCGAACAGGTCGTCGAGGATGTGACCGAGCTCGGTCAGCTCGTCGCCGGGCTCACCGAGGCCGAGGCGCTGGTGGAGGTTTCCGGCGGAGATGATCTGGGCGGTGGCGGTGATGGCGCGTAGCGGGCGCAGGAACCGGCCGGCGACGAACCAGCCCAGAGCCAGGGCGACGGGAATCAGAATGACCAGGGCGACGGCGGATCCGGCGAGGAGTTGGGGCAGGCCGATCCCGGGCCCGGTTTCGGTGATCGCGCTCGATGAGGGGTGGCCCTTGGGGGTGGTCGCCTGGACGCTGGCGAGCGGGACGGCGACGAAGAGGACCACCAAGACCCCGGCGGCGTAGATGCCCGCCGCGTAGGCGAGCGCGAGCCGCGTCTGCAGGGACCTTCTGGCCGGCTGCTTGGGAGTCATGACGGTCCGATGCGGTGGCGGCGCAACCCGGTGCCGATGGAGCGGCCCGGGCGAGGAGAGCGGCGGAACGGGCCGCCGATTTGACGCGTCACGCACCCAACATTGCCAGGTCGCAGGTTCCAACCGGGTCGCAGCAGCTGAGACCGGGCTGGAACCGGGAGCGATGTACACCTGTCCCGCATGAGACCACACCGAACCGACTGCTCACCCCGATGAGCGCCCCAGGGATTGTCGTCGCCGGGCTGCGTAAGCGGTACGGGGCGACCCAAGCCCTCGACGGCATGTCCTTTTCCGTCCATCCGGGGCGGGTGACCGGCTTCGTGGGGCCGAACGGGGCCGGGAAGTCGACCACGATGCGCGTGATCCTGGGCCTGGACGCGGTGGACGAGGGCACCGCGCTGATCGAGGGGAGGCCGTACCGCAGCCTTCGGCAGCCGCTGAGCCACCTCGGTTCGCTGCTGGACGCGGCGGCGTTGCACCCGAGCCGGAGTGCCCGCAACCACCTGCTCTGGCTGGCGCATTCGCAGGGCCTGGCGGCGCGGCGGGTGGACCAGGTGATCGAGCAGGTCGGCCTGGCCTCGGCCGCCCGGCGCAAGGCCGGAGGCTACTCGCTCGGCATGCGGCAACGGCTCGGGATCGCCGCGGCCCTGCTGGGCGACCCGCCGATCGTCATGCTCGATGAGCCGTTCAACGGCATGGATCCCGACGGCATCATCTGGATGCGTGGGTTCCTGCGGTCACTGGCCGCTCAGGGCCGTGCCGTGCTGGTGTCCAGCCACCTGATGAGCGAGTTGCAGGACATGGCCGATCATCTCGTCCTGGTCGGGCGGGGCAAGGTCATCGCCGACGCCGGCGTGGCCGACCTGCTCGCGGCCGCGTCCAGGAACCGGGTGGTCCTGCGCACCACGGCCCGCCAGGAGGCGATGAGGGTGCTCGCGCGGGCCGGCGCGACCGTGGCGGCCACCGGCCTGGACGCCGTCACCGTCTCCGGTCTGCCTTCGGATCGGGTCGTGACGCTGCTGCGCGAGAGCGCGGTCGCGTTCTCCGAGGTGTCAGCGCACCGCGCCACGTTGGAGGACGTCTATCTGGAGCTCACCCGCGAGGCGGTCGAGTTCCGCGCCGCGACGCCCGCGCGGGTGCGGCGGTGACCCCCACCATGACGCGGCATCCATCGGCCCAGCGGGCCGGGCGCGACGGCTTCCCCCAGGTGCTGCACGCGGAGTGGACCAAGTTCCGCTCTGTCCGGGCGTGGGTGCTCGGTATGGTGGCCGCGGCGCTGATGATGGTGCTGGTCGCCCTGCTCGCCGGGATCAGCAGCGATCAGCGCGGCTCGCCGGCCGTCCCGGTCGGACCCGATGGCGGACCGGTTACCGACAGCTTCTCCTTCGTGCACCGGCCGCTGACCGGAGACGGCAGCATCACCGTCTCCGTTTCCGCGCTCAGGAGCAGCATCGCCACGGGTCTGGCGAACCTGCGGCCTGCCAGCGTGCCGTGGGCGAAGGCCGGGCTCATCCTCAAGGGGGACACCCGCCAGGGATCACCGTACGCGGCGATCATGGTCACCGGCGCCCACGGCGTGCGGATGCAGCACAACTACGTCAACGACACGGCCGGCCCTTCCGGCTCCGTCTCCTGGCTGCGGCTGGACCGCTCCGGGGACGCGATCACCGGCTATGCCTCCGCCGACGGCACGCACTGGACCAAGGTGAGCACCGTGCAGGTGAAGGGCCTCGGACCGACCGCGCAAGGCGGGTTGTTCGTCGCGTCTCCGTCCTCCGTGGACGGCATGGGCACGGTCCCCAGTGTGTCCACGGCCGTCTTCGGGGATCTTCGTAGCCAGGGGCGCTGGGCCGGGGGAAACTGGACAGGCGACCAGGTGGGACCCGAATCCCCCAGCTTCCCCGGCTACCCGCGGAACACCTCGGGTTCGTTCCCGGGATCTGACGGCCGCTTCACGGTGACCGGCTCCGGCGACATAGCACCCGCCGTACGCCTGGCTCTGGCAACCGGCGGCACTCTCGGAGAAATCCTCACCGGCACGTTCGCCGCGCTGATCACGGTGATCGTCGTGGGCACGCGGTTCATCACCGCCGAATACCGGGAAGGCATGATCCACGTCACTCTGGCCGCCAGCCCGAGGCGGAGCCGGGTGCTGGCGGCCAAGGCCATCGTCCTGGGCGCCGTCACCTTCGTCGCCGGGCTGGCGGGATCGGCCGTCGCGATTCCACTCGGCGAGAGGCTCGCGCGGGCCAACGGCGTGTACCTGTTCCCGGTGACGTTCTCGGCCCAGCTCCGGATCGCGTTCGGGACCGCGGCCCTGCTCGCGGCCGCCTCGATTCTGGCTCTCGCCGTCGGCACCATATTCCGGCGCGGTGCCGGGGCGGTCACCAGCGTGGTCGCGGCCATCGTGCTGCCCTACATCCTGTTCGCCCAGGTCCCGTTCCTGCCCGCGGGCGTGTCGAACGTGCTGGCCCGGGTGACACCGGCCGCGGCCTTCGCCGTCCAGCAGACGCTGGTGCCATATCGCCAGGTCACGAGCGTCTATACGCCGTACAACGGCTATTACCCGATGACGCCGTGGGCGGGGTTCGCCGTCCTGGCCGGTTACGCGGTGGTGAGCCTGGCCGTGGCAGCCGTCGTTCTCCGCAGGAGGGACGCATGAGGCCGGCCCTGCACGCGGAGTGGACGAAGCTGCGGACCGTCGCCGGCTCCCTGTGGCTGCTGCTCGGCACCATCGCGCTGACCGTGGCCGTGAGCGTCGCGGTGACCTCGGTGATGACCTGCGGCGCCGCCGGCTGCGGCTACGACACGACCAGACTCAGCCTCACCGGCGTCATGCTGGGCCAGGCGCTGGTCGCCATCCTGGCCGTGCTGGTCATCAGCCGCGAGTACAGCTCGGGTCTCATCCGTACCACGCTGGCGGCGATGCCGCATCGGGGCACCGTCCTCGCGGCCAAAGCCGTCACCCTCACCGGCGTCGTGGCCGCGGCCGGGACCGTCGCCGTCCTCGGGTCGCTGCTGGCGGGGCGGCTCATCCTGCCCGGCCACGGTTTCACCGCTGACCGCGGCTACCCGGCCTTGACCCTGACCGACGGGCCCACGCTGCGTGCGACCGTCGGATCGATCCTCTATCTGGCGCTGATCGCCCTGCTCAGCCTCGGCGTCGCCACAGTCGTACGGGACTCCGCGACCAGTATCGGGATTGTCCTCGGCCTGCTCTACCTGTTCCCCATCCTCTCCCAGGCGATCGGCGATCCGCACTGGCAGCGCCTGCTTCAGCGGATCGGGCCCATGAGCGCCGGGCTGGCCATCCAGGCCACCACCGATCTCCGCAGCCTGCCCGTCAGCCCGTGGGCGGGCCTCGGCATCCTCGCCGCCTGGGCCGCTGCCGCGCTGGTGGCCGGAGCACTGGTGCTGCGGCTGCGTGACGCCTGACGGCACCGTCAAGGCAGGGTGTGCGATCACCCTGCCTTGAGCCGGGCACCTATGACGGGGTCAGGACGGTCCGATGCGGTAGCCGCCTTCGCGGATGGTCTCGATCACGGGCGGGTCACCGAGCTTGGCCCGCAACCGGTGCATGGTGTGCTTGACGGCGCTGCTGAAGGGGTCGGCGGCCTCGTCCCAGACGCGCTCCAGCAGTTCTTCGGCGGAGATGACCAGGCCGGGTACGGCGAGCAGGCATTCGAGCAGGGCGAATTCCCTGGGGCTCAGCTCAAGGCGCCGCCCGGCCCGGAACGCGGTGCGGCGGGCCGGATCGAGGGTGATGTCCCCGCAGGCCAGCGTGGGCGGCAGCGGCGGGGTGGCGCGGCGGGCCAGAGCACGGACGCGGGCGACCAGTTCGGCGAACGCGAACGGCTTGGGCAGGTAGTCGTCGGCACCGAGGCTGAGCCCGTGGACGCGATCCTCGATGGTGCCGGAGGCGGTGAGCATCAGTACGCGGGTCTCGCAGCGGCCGTGGGCCAGGCGCCGGCAGATCTCGTCCCCATGCACGCCGGGCAGGTCGCGATCGAGGATCACCACGTCGTAGCGGGTGACGGCCAGGCGGTCGAGGGCGGCGGTGCCATCCAGGACGACGTCGACGGCCATGCCCTCGCGGCGCAGCCCGGTGCCGATGGAGCGGGCGAGGACCTCGAAGTCCTCGACGACGAGGACCCTCACCGCCACTCACCGCCGGTCGTCGCGCGGGCGGGGCGGCCGGACCGGCCGCCGGGTCGAGGTGCCATGGGTCAACGATGCCAGATCCCCGGTTCCAGCCGGGTCGCAGCCGCTGCGACCCGGCTGGAACCGGGGGCCGCGTACAACCGTCGGCATGAGTTCATTCACGCCGTACCGATCCAGCCAACGGGTCGGCTTCCTCCAGGTGCTGCGCGCGGAGTGGACCAAGTTCCGCTCCGCGCGCGGCTGGGTGCTCACCATGGCGGCCTCCGTGCTGGTCACCGTGTCGCTCGGACTGCTGATCGCCGGGGGCTCCCGCACCACCTGCGTGACGGGGAAGGGCGAGGGCGCCTGCCCCGCGCCCTTGGTGGGACCCGATGGTACGGCGGTGAGCGACAGGTACTACTTCGTGCACCAGCCACTCAAGGGGAACGGCAGCATCACCGCCCGGGTGTCGGACATGACCGGGCAGATGCGACTGCCGGACGTCGTACCCGGGTTGCGTAACGTCAAGGAGGGAGTGGTGCCGTGGGCGAAGGCCGGGCTCCTGATCAGGCAGAGCCTCACGCAGGGCACGCCGTACGCCGCCGTCATGCTCACCGGAGATCACGGCGTACGGATGCAGTACAACTTCACCCACGACGTGCCCGGCGGTCCGCACAACGGCCCGCAGTGGCTGCGGCTGACCAGGTCGGGCGACACCATCACCGGCTACGAGTCAGACGACGGCAAGGCGTGGACCGAGGTCAGCACGGTCAAGCTGACCGGGCTGCCGGAGTCGGTCGAGATCGGGATGTTCGCCGCCTCGCCGGGCGCCTTGTGGGAGATGGCGAAAGCCTTCGCCCAGGCCACCGCCACCTTCGACCGGATCACGCTGCAGGGCGCGAACGGTTCGTGGCGCCGCGACGACGTCGGTGTCTCCATGGAGTCCGACGGCAAGACCCCGCATCACCCGGGCGGGGCCGTCAAGTCCGGCGACAAGCTCATCGTGACCGGGGGCGGTGACATCGGGCCCGCCACGGTGGAGGGCGGCGTGCGCGCTGACCTCATGCTGATCGGCGGCGCCCTGGGGCTGGTCCTGGTGCTCGTGGTGGCGGTCCTGTTCTTCACGGCGGAACACCGGCGCGGGCTGATCGGGACCGGCCCGCCGGCCGAGCCGCAGCCGGCGCTGCTGCTGGCGGCCAAGGCCGTGGTGGTCGGCGCGGTCGCGTTCGTGGCGGGGCTGGTGACCTCGGGAGTCGTCATCCCTGTCGGCCTGGCGATGTTGCGTGCCCATCAGAACCCGGTTCAGCCGATCACCTTGGCGACCGAGCTCCGGGTGATCGTCGGCTACGCGGCGCTGACCGCGGCCGCCGCCGTGCTGGCTCTGGGCCTGGCCGCGCTGGTCAAGCGGGCCGTGATCGCCATCGGGCTGGCCATCGGGCTGGTCGTCGTGCCGTACGTGCTGGCGACCGCGGGTCTGGTGCCATGGCTACTGATGATCACTCCTGCCGCCGGGTTCGCGATCACGCAGAGCATCCCCACGTTCGCGCATGTGGACGTGGACCAGTCGCTGCTCGGGGGCTACTACCCGCTCCCGCCTTGGGCAGGTTTGGCGGTGACCTGCGGATATGCCGCCCTCGCCCTTGGGGCGGCGATAGCCGTACACCGCAGGAAGACTTCACGTCAGGCTCCGCTCACCTAAAAGTGCGGAGGCCCGCGTTGCCATCCCCAAGCCAGTCTTCTACGCTATATCGTAATTCTGGAAAAGCGTAGGAGAGTGCGATGAGTGAGGAAAGATTCGCCGAGCTCGAGGCCCGGATCGCCCGCCTGGAGGGGCTGGCCGACACCGCCGACCCACCGCGACGTTCACCGGAGTCGCCGTCCCTCATGGGTGTGATTCATGAGATGCGCCGCCAGGCGGAGAAAGACAACGGATCCGGGACGGTCGGCTACGTCGGAGCCGTACGACTGCCCGACGGTGAGAGGTTCTGGGCCAGGGAACTACCCCTGTCAGAGTTGATGTCGGCCGACTGGGCGCGGGTCGCCGACATCCTGGAGTCTCTCGGCAGCCAGCCGCGGCTGGCGCTGCTCGGCGCACTCATCCGACAGGGCCGATGCACCCGAGCCGATCTCCAGGAAGCCCTCGGCGGAGACGGCGAGCAGACCACGAGTGGCCAGCTCTATCACCACCTGCGCGCGCTGCAGAGCGCCAGGCTGATCAAACAACGGCGGCGTGGCGACTACGAGTTCGCGCCCGAAGCCGTGAGCCAGGTCCTCACCATCCTCACCGCCGCACTCAACCTCGCCACCGACCCCCCGCTCGGCCCCCCGTTCGATCTCCCCGAACCGGAATGACCAAGCGGGCGACAAAGGGCGTCCTGGGCGAGGTTTGATCAGCTCGTCGATGCGCCGTACGACAAGACGCCGACGAAGCACCTCCCTTGCGGATTTGGGGGTGTCGCATGACCACTCATAGCGATGCCGAGGCTCATCCGAGGTGTTCTGTCGCCGCGTCGAGGAGCCACTCAGCCAGGTACGCCGCGAAGGACGAGCGGACGAGTACGAGGAAGCCATCGGGCCGGGCCAGGAGCACGACCTGGGCCCGTGCCAGCATGGTCTGCGCGCAGCTCCCCGGCCCGAAAACGCTGGGGTGCAGGTCGAGCGCGCAGCCATGGGCCAGCAGGTCGCGCGCGCGGGGGCCCGACACCAGCAGCGTGGTGCGCTGGGCCGACACGTCCACGATCGACCCGTGCCGGTCGCCGAGCGCCTTGCGCAGCAGCTCGTGCCGGTAGCCCTCGGGTCCGATCACCAGCCACTCGTCCGGACCGAGCCAGGCCACCGTAATGTCCTCGACCCCGGAGCCGGTCTGTACGGCGGTGCACGGCTCGACGGGCAGCGGCACCCCCAGCACGGCGCCGAGGTCCTCGGCCGGCGGGCTCGCCGGGTCGACGCGTACGTTGACGTGGGTGAGGAACGGCAGCTCCGCGAGCCGCAGTCCTCCACCTTCGGACGCGGCGGCGAACCGGCCGGCGAAGGCCGCGGCCGGGCTCCTGCGCTCAGCCATCACGGCGCGCTCCTTCCGGGTCGTACAGGACGTGAGAGGCGACGGTCACCGGCACGAACGTGCCCGCGACAGGCGCGTACAGCCGCTCTCCGAGCCGGCCCTGCCCGCCGCTGACCAGCGCCAGCGCGAACGTGCGGCCCAGGACCGCGCTGCGATAACTGGAGGTGACGTGGCCGAGCGTGGGCACGGGCGGCTGCGGCAGCGAGTCCGTGGCGACCAGGTGCGCCCCTTCGGGCAGCAGGAAGTCCGGGTCCTCCGGAAGCAGACCGACGAGTTGCTTGCGGTCCGCCCGCGAGGTGTCGGCCCGCGCGAACGATCGCTTGCCGATGAAGTCGGGTTTCTTCTTCGACACCACCCAGGACATGCCCAGGTCCTGCGGGGTTACCGTGCCGTCGGTGTCCTGGCCCACGATCGGGTAGCCCTTCTCGGCTCGCAGCACGTGCATGGTCTCGGTCCCGTACGGGGTCACGCGACCGGTATCCATGATCGCCGTCCACAGGCGCAGGCCGTCCCAGGACGTCACGTTGATCTCGAAGGCCAGCTCGCCGGAGAAACTGATCCGGCACACCCGCGCCGGGATCCCGGCCACGTCCGCGTCCCGCCAGGTCATGAACGGGAAGCCCGCCGCGTCCACCGCGAGCCCCGGCGCGAGCTCGGCGAGTACCTCACGCGACGCCGGCCCGACGAGGGCGACCGTGGCCCACTGCTCGGTGACCGACGTGCAGTGCACCCGCAGCCACGGCCACTCGGTCTGCAGCCACTCCTCCATCCAGTCCAGGACGGTCGCCGCGTTGCCCGTCGTGGTGGTGATGAGGAAGTGGTCCTCGGCGAGGCGGATGACCGTGCCGTCGTCGAAGACCATCCCGTCGGGGCGGCACATGACGCCGTAGCGGATGGCGCCGGCCTTCAGCGAGCTCATCAGGTTGGTGTAGAGCCGGTCGAGGAACTCCCCCGCGTCGGGCCCGATCACGTCGATCTTGCCGAGGGTGGAGGCGTCCATCGCCGCCACCCCCTCGCGGGCCGCCCGGCACTCGCGCAGCACGGCGGCCTCCATGTCCTCGCCGGGACGCGGGTAGTACCACGGCCGCTTCCACTGGCCGACGTTCTCGAAGAGCGCGCCGTGGGCGACGTGCCACTCGTGCAGCGCCGTCACTCTGACGGGATCGTGCAGCAGGCCGCGGTCCCGGCCGGCCAGCGCCGCGAAGCTCACGGGCAGGTACGGCGCGCGGAACGTGGTGATGCCCAGCTCGGCCACCGGGGCGCCCAGCGCGTGGGCCACGACCGCCGAGGTGAGCAGCCCGGAGGTCTTGCCCTGGTCGTGGGCCGTCGCGGCGGTGGTGTAGCGCTTGACGTGCTCGACGGAGCGCAGGCCGGCGCCGGTCGCCCGCTGGATGTCGGCGACGGTCACGTCCCGCTGCAGGTCGACGAAGTGCGCCGAGTAGTCGCTCGCGGGGACCAGCCAGTACGCCTCCCCCGCCGTCTCCAGGTCTCCCGCCGCCGCCCCGGCGACGTCGACGGCCTGCCGGGACCGGTCGGGGACCAGCGTGCCGAGCGCCTCGTCGTAGCGGAGCGTGCCGCCCGACTGGCTGAACAGGTGGACGACCGGGTTCCAGCCGCCCGACACGAGCAGCAGATCGGCGTCGAGCGCCCGCTCCCCTGCCGCGGGAGCGGTCGGAGCAGCGTCCGTTCCTGCCGCGGAAGCGGTGGGAACGGCGTCCGTCGCCTCGGCGACCAGCACCGACGAGACCTGGCCGTCGCCACGGGCCGCGGTGACCACGTGGCCGGGCAGCAGCGAGATGCCGCGCTCGCGTGCCCGTTCGGCCCAGCCCGCGCCGGGAGCGGGCCGGACGTCGATGATGGCCGCCACCTCCACACCCGCCTCGGCGAGGTCGAGGGCGGCGGCGTAGGCGCTGTCGTTCGCGGTGAACACCACCGCGCGGCGGCCCGGCAGCACGCCGTACCTGTTGGCGTAGGTGCGAGCGGCGCCGGCCAGCATCACGCCGGGCAGGTCGTTGCCGGCGAAGGCGATCGGCCGCTCGTGCGCGCCGGTGGCCAGGACCACCCGTCGCGCCCTGATGCGCCAGACCCGCTCGCGCGCCACCGCGGCGGGCGCCGCCCCGCCGAGATGGTTGGTGCGCCGCTCGACGGCGACCAGGTAGTTGTCGTCGTAGTAGCCGAAGACGGTGGTGCGCCGCAGCACCCGCACCTCGGGCAGCCCCTCCAGCGCCGCCGCCGTCGCGGCGGCCCACGCGGCGCCCGGCACGCCGTCCACGAGGTCGGTGGTGCCCAGCAGGCTGCCGCCCGGCTCGGGCTGCTCGTCGGCGAGGATCACCCGCGCGCCGGTGCTCGCCGCCTCGCGGGCGGCGGCCAGCCCGGCCGGCCCGGCGCCGACCACCAGGACGTCGCAGTGGGCGTGGACGGCGTCGTACCGGGCCGGGTCGGGCTCGGTCGCCAGCCGGCCCTGGCCGGCGAGGCTGTTCGCGACCAGGCCGTCGTACAGCTCGACCGTGGTGGCGGGCAGCATCGGCTCGGGGAACGGCTCCACGATCTGGACGACCGCGTTGGGCTCCTCGCTGCCCGCGGCGAAGATCCCGCGCGGGCGGCCCAGCCTGACACTGGTGGCGACCTGGCGTACGCCGTTGGCCAGCAGTGCGGAGGCGAGGGTGTCACCGGGGTGGCCGGTGTACACCTGCCCGTCGAACCGGAAGCGCAGGACGCGGGAGCGGTCGATCCGGCCGCCGCTCTCCCGCCTCATGAGGTCACCGGCCGTGGCTCGCCCGCACGGTAGACGGCGTGGATCTCGTTGGTCGCGGTGTCGCGCAGGGCGTTGAACCACCGGCGGCAGCCCGCGGAGTGGCTCCAGCGCTCGGCGAAGACGCCCTTGGGGTTGTCGCGGAAGAACAGGTAGCGGGCCCACTCCTCATCGGAGAGCGCGGCCGGGTTCTCCGGGTAGGCGACGTGTGCCTGCCCGCCGTAGTGGAACTCGGCCTCCTCGCGTGGGCCGCACCAGGGGCATGGGATCAGCAGCATGTGACGTCCTCAGTGGGCGACCGCGGCGGCACCGTGCTCGTCGACGAGCGCCCCGGTGACGAATCGGTCAAGGGAGAAGGGAGCGTTGAGCGGGTGCGGCTCGTCGTTGGCCACCGTGTGGGCGAAACACCAGCCCACGCCGGGGGTGGCCTTGAAGCCGCCGGTGCCCCACCCGCAGTTGAGGTAGAGGCCGCCGACCGGGGTCAGCCCGACGATCGGCGAGGCGTCCGGCGAGACGTCCACGACGCCGCCCCAGGTCCGCAGCACGTGCGCCCTGGCGAAGATCGGGAACAGCTCCAGCGCCGCGGCCATCTGCCGCTCGATGATGTGGAAGGCGCCGCGCTGGCGGTAGGAGTTGGCCGCGTCGATGCCCGCCCCCATCACCAGCTCGCCTTTGTGCGCCTGGCTGACGTACACGTGGACGGCGTTGGACATGACGACCGTCGGGTGCACGGGCTCCAGCAGCTCGGAGACCAGCGCCTGCAGCGGATGGCTCTGCAGCGGCAGGTCGATGCCGGCGGTGGCGGCGACGATCGAGCTGTGCCCGGCCGCGCACAGCGCCACCCGGCCCGCCGAGATCGTGCCGCGGGTGGTGTCCACGCCGGTGACCCGGCCGTCGCTCACCCGCAGCCCCGTAACCTCGCAGTGCTCGATGAAGTCGACCCCGAGCGCCGCGGCCGCCCGGGCCAGCCCCCACGCGACGTAGTCGTGCTTGGCGATGCCCGCGCGGGGCTGGAAGGTGGCCCCCAGCACCGGATAGCGCACGTCGGGCGAGATGTTGA
The DNA here is from genome assembly GCF_040648415.1 of Nonomuraea sp. NPDC049141. Classification (NCBI taxonomy): domain Bacteria; kingdom Bacillati; phylum Actinomycetota; class Actinomycetes; order Streptosporangiales; family Streptosporangiaceae; genus Nonomuraea; species Nonomuraea sp. NPDC049141. The sequence continues at coordinate 86,431 of NZ_JBEZDR010000013.1, read as the reverse complement.
CGATCGGGCAGACCTCCTTGACCTGCTGGGGGTCCAGCCATTCCGCGTCCACGCCGTTGAGCCGGTTCGCCTCCACCCGGCGGACGCTGTCACGCACGTCCTGCAGGCTGTGCGCGAGGTTGAGCACGCCGCGCTGGCTGAACAGCAGCGGGTAGTCGAGCTCCTCCTCCAAGCCCTCCCAGAGCTTGAGCGCGTGCTCGTAGATGCCCGCGCTCTCGTCCCACAGGTAGTTGGAGCGGATGATGGTGGTGTTGCGCGCCATGTTGCCGCCGGCCAGCCAGCCTCGCTCCAAGACCGCGACGTTGGTGATGCCGTGGTTCTTGGCCAGATAGTAGGCGGTGGCGAGGCCGTGGCCGCCCCCGCCGACGATCACCACGTCGTAGGAGGCTTTCGGCTCGGCTGCGCTCCACAGCCGGTCGGGGTGCTCGGGCAGGTCTGCTCCGGGGGGCCGCGGGGTCATCGGACCTCTCCATAGAGCGGGTGCTTGCCGGCGAGGGCCTCGACCCTGCCGCGCAGGAACGCCAGGTCGGCGTCCGGTGTCAGGGCGCTCGCGATGATGTCGGCGACCTCCGTGAAGTCCGCCGCGCCGAACCCGCGCGTCGCCAGGGCGGGCGTGCCGATCCGCAGCCCGGAGGTGACCATGGGCGGGCGCGGGTCGAAGGGCACGGCGTTGCGGTTCACCGTGATGCCCGCCGTGTGCAGCCGGTCCTCGGCCTGCTTGCCGTCCAGCTCGGAGTCGCGCAGATCGACCAGCACGAGGTGTACGTCGGTGCCGCCGGTGAGCACCCTGACCCCGGCGGCCACCGCGTCGGGAGCGAGCAACCGGTCGGCGAGGATGCGCGCGCCCTCCAGCGTGCGCCGCTGCCGGTCGCGGAACGCCTCCTCGGCCGCGACCTTGAACGCGACGGCCTTGGCCGCGATGACGTGCTCCAGCGGCCCACCCTGCTGACCGGGGAACACGGCCGAGTTGATCTTCTTGCTGAGGTCCGCGATGGACAGGATGACCCCGCCGCGCGGGCCGCCGAGGGTCTTGTGCGTGGTCGTGGTGACCACGTGGGCATGCGGCACGGGCGAGGGGTGCAGACCCGCCGCCACCAGGCCGGCGAAGTGCGCCATGTCGACCATGAGGTAGGCGCCCACCTCGTCGGCGATCCGGCGGAAGGCCGCGAAGTCGAGCTGACGGGGATAGGCCGACCAGCCGGCGATGACGAGCTTCGGCCGGTGCTCGCGGGCCAGCCGCTCGACCTCCTCCATGTCCACCAGGTGGTCGCTCTCGCGCACGTGGTAGGCGACCACGTTGTAGAGCCGGCCGGAGAAGTTGATGCGCATGCCGTGCGTGAGGTGGCCGCCGTGGGCCAGGTCGAGGCCGAGAATGGTGTCGCCCGGCTCCAGCAGGGCCGCCATGGCCGCGGCGTTGGCCTGCGCGCCCGAGTGGGGCTGCACGTTGGCCGCCTCGGCGCCGAACAGCGCCCGCACCCGGTCGATGGCGAGCCGCTCGATCACGTCGACATGCTCGCAGCCGCCGTAGTAACGCCTGCCCGGGTAGCCTTCGGCGTACTTGTTGGTGAGCACCGAGCCCTGGGCGGCCATGACGGCCACGGGCGCGAAGTTCTCCGAGGCGATCATCTCCAGCGTCGATCGCTGCCGGGCCAGCTCCGCGCCGATGGCGGCGTGAACCTCCGGATCTACCACGTCCAGTGGGGTGTCGATCATCTGATGTCCTCTCCTAACCGCGCAGCCGGGTCATCGCCGGGTCGAACAAGGGCTCCTCGGCCACGACGGCGGCCACCCGCCGGTCGAAGTAGCCGACGTGGACGGTCTGGCCGGGGTTCGCGAGCGAGGCGGGCAGCCACGCGTAGGCGATCCCTCTGCCGATCGTGTATCCGTAGGCGGCGCTGGTGACGTAACCGACCGGCCGCTCGCCGTCGTACACCGGCTCCCTGCCCATGACGACCTCGTCGGTGAGCAGGCAGGTGAGGCGGCGGCCGACCGACTCCTTGCGGGCGAGCAGCGCCTCGCGGCCGATGAAGTCGCCCTTGTCCAGCTTGACGGCGAACCCCACGCCCGCCTCGTACGGGTCGTGCTCGAAGGTCATGTCGGTGCCGAAGGAGCGGTAGCCCTTCTCCAGGCGCAGGCTGGTGAAGGCGCCCCGGCCGGCGGCGATGACGCCATGGTCCTGGCCGGCCTCCCACAGGGTGTCCCACAGCTTGAGGCCCATGTCCGCGGTGGTGTAGATCTCCCAGCCGAGCTCGCCGACGTAGGACAGGCGGAGCATGGTGACCGGCACGTTGCCGAGGTGGGCGCGGGTGCCGCGGAAGTAGCGCAGCGCGGTCAGGTCGGCGGTGGCCAGCGGCTGGACGAGGTCGCGGGCCCTGGGCCCCCAGAGGCCGATGCAGCAGGTCCCCGGGGTGAGGTCGCGGAGGTACACGTCGGCGGGCCGGTGCCGGTCGAACCAGTCAAGGTCGAGGTTGCCGTTGGCACCGACCTGGAACTCCTGCGGGCCGAGGCGGGCCACGGTGACGTCGCTGCGGATGCCGCCGTCGGCGTTGAGCAGCAGGCAGTACGTCACGGAGCCGACAGACTTGTCGACGTTGCCGGTGGTGAGACGCTGCAGGAAGGCGACGGCTCCCGGGCCGCTGACCTCCAGGCGCTTGAGCGCGGTCATGTCGTACATGGCGACGCTCTCGCGGGTGGCCTGAGCCTCCGCGCCGACGATGGGCGACCAGTAACGCGCCGCCCAGTCTCCCGGCGTGGGGATGTCGCGGCCCTCCAGCAGCGGGGCGTTGGCGTCGTACCACTGCGGGCGTTCCCAGCCCGACGCCTCCAGGAAGGTCGCGCGAAGCTCCCGCTGCCGGGGGTGGAACGGGCTGGTACGCAGCGGGCGGGGGTCCTCCATCGGCTGGAGCGGGTGGAGGATGTCGTAGACCTCGACGTAGTTCTGGCAGCCGCGGGCCAGCACGTAGTCGGGCGCGAGCTGGTGCGGCTCGAACCGGTTGACGTCGCACTCATGCAGGTCGAACGTCGTGCAGTGGCCGTCGACGAGCCATTCGGCCATCGCCCGGCCGACTCCGGCGGAGTGGGTGACCCAGACGGCCTCGGCCACCCAGAAGCCCTCGACCTCGCGGGACTCGCCCATCAGCGGCAGGTGGTCGGTGGTGAACGAGAACAGCCCGTTGATGCCGTCCTCCACCTTGGCGGAGCGGGTGGACGGGAGCAGGTCCCGGGTCTGCGTCCAGGCTTCGGCGAAGTCGTCGGGGGTGAAGGTGAGCACGGACGGCATCACCTCGGCGGCATCGACGGACAGGATGTCGTCGGAGTTGATCGGCATGGGCCGGTGACCGTAGTAGCCGATGCCGAGCGTGTCGTAGCGCTCGCGGTAGTACAGGTCGGCGTCCTGGTGGCGGAGGATCGGCCGGGACGCCTCGACGGTCTGACCCGCCAGGTCGGGCACCTGCCCGGTCCAGGCGAGCTGGTGCGCGAGCGGGGTGAGCGGCAGCTCCATGCCGACCATGCGGGCGACCCGCGGGCCCCAGATCCCGGCGCAGCACACCACGATGTCGGCGGGGATCTCGCCCTGGTCGGTCACCACCGCGCTGACCCGGCCGTCCTCACTCCTGATGTCCAGCACCTCGTGCCTGCCGAGCACCCGTACGCCGCGCTCCTGTGCCCGCGCGAGCTGCGCGTCGACCGCCTTGACCGCCTTGGCCAGCCCGTCGGTGGGGATGAACAGGCCGCCGAGCACTTTGTCGCGGTCGAGGAGGGAGTGCTTGGCCACGCTCTCCTCCGGCGAGAGCAGGTGGGCCTCGATCCCCCAGGAGGTGGCCCAGCCGTGGCGGCGCCGCAGCTCGGCGAGCCGCTCGGGGGTGGTGGCCACCTCGAGCCCGCCCACCTGGAGGAAGCTGTCCAGCTCGACGAACTTCTCGATGGTGTAGCGGGCCATCTCGGTCATGGTCTTCGATCCGTTGATCTGGAACACCAGACCTGGAGCATGGGAGGAGGAGCCGCCGGTGGCGGGCACGTCTCCCTGATCGACGACCGTGACGCCGGTCCAGCCGCGGGCGGACAGCTCGTCGGCCAGAGCCGCGCCGACCACACCCGCGCCGATGATGACGACGCTCGGGCCCGTCATAGCCACCTCCGTTGTTGCCTAATATGCAACCAAGCGCACTTTCCGCAACAAGCGTCGCTCGCCGCGTTCGGGGTGTCAAGAGTGCGTTGCGCCTTATTCCCTACGGTTTGCACGGCCGCCGAATCTGGCCGCCCGCCACCCCCGGACACGCATGCGCCCGGCCCGGTCGCCGAACGTCGACCGGGCCGGGCGCATGCGGATCTCAGCCGGCGGGCAGCCAGGCCTTGACCTTGTCGGGGTTGTCGGCCACCCACTTGGCGGCCGCCTCATCGGCCGTCATCTTGTCCTCGGCGATGTACTTGGCCACGAGGTTCTGGTCGTCGTTCGTCCAGGTGAAGTTCTTGACCAGCGTGTACGCGGGACTGCCGGAGTCGGCGAACTTCTTGCTCACGATCTTGTCCAGCTCGTACGGCGGATAGTCGCACGCCACCTTGGCCGCGTCGGTGTCGCAGCCCTTGGTGTAGGCAGGCAGGTTGACCTTGACCAGCCTGAGCTCCGACAGGAACCACTGCGGCTCGTAGAAGTAGCCGAGGATCGGCTGCTGTTGTTTCTCCGACTGGCGGAAGGCGGTGATGAGCGCGGTCTCGCTGCCCGCGTACACGACCTTGTAGTCGAGCTTGAGGTTCTTCACCAGCGCGGCGTCGTTGGTGACGAACGACGGGTCGCCGTCGAGGAACTGGCCCTTGCCGTCGGACTCGGAGGTCTTGAACAGCGAGGCGTACTTGTTGAGGTTCTTCCAGTCGGTGATGTCCGGGTACTTCTTGGCCATCCACGGCGCCACGTACCAGCCGATGACGCCCTTGTTGCCGGTCGGCCCTGCTGACACGGCGACCTTCTGGTCATCGATGTACTTCTTCTTGAGATCGTCGTGGGCCCAGTTCTCCACGACGGCGTCGACCTCACCGGTGGCGAAGCCCTGCCAGGCAACCTCCTCCTTCAGGTCCTTCTTGACCACCTTGCAACCGAGCTGTTTCTCGGCCACCTGCGCGATCACCGCCGCGTTGGCCTCGTAGCCCACCCACGGGTTCACCGCGAGATTGACGGTTCCGCAGCTCTTCGCACCGCCGGCACTGCTGCTCGCGGCAGTCTCGACCTGCCCGACCTTAGCCCCTCCGCACGCGGTGAGCAGGAGGCCGGCGCCGGTCACGAACACGACGGCCCGGACCTTTCCACTCCTGGTTACTGACACCTGGTCCTCCTGTAAGTTCCGCCGGCCTGAACCGGCCGGTAAACGTTCATCTCTGATGAAGCCCGCCGTGCGCGGCGGCGTCCGCCCGCTCGGTGGCGGCCCGCGTCACGCGGTCGAGCACGATGCCGAGCACGACGATCGCGAGCCCGGCGGCCAGCCCCTTGCCTCGCAGCTGGTGCTGCGAGAACCCGGCGACGACGTCGTAGCCGAGCGCTCCCGCGCCGACCAGACCGCCGACGACCACCATGGAGAGCACGTAGATCAGCCCCTGGCTCGTCGCCAGGGTCACGGCGGCGCGGGCCATCGGCAGCTGCACCTTGGAGATGAGCTGCCAGGTGCTGGCCCCCGCCGAGGTCGCCGCCTCGACGGTGGTGGCCGAAACCCCCCTGATGCCCTCCGCGACCAGCTTGATCGCGACCGGCGCGGCGAACACCACGGCCGCGATGATCGCGGTGAACCGCGTCGGCCCGAACAGGCCGAGGATGGGCACCAGGTAGACGAAGGCCGGCATGGTCTGGCCGGCGTCCAGCACGGGGCGCAGCAGGGTGTCGACCCGGTCGCTGCGGCCCATCCACACCCCGACGACCACGCCCAGCAGCATGACCAGGACCGTCGCGACGAGCGTCGAGGCCAGCGTGACCATGCCGTCCTGCCAGAGCCCGAGCAGCACCAGCAGCAGCAGCCCGGTCGTGGTGACCAGCGCGGCCCGCACGCTGCCCACCAGCAGGACGACGGCCACGGCCACGGCGGCGACCAGCCACCAGGGCGAGCCCGTCAGCAGCTTCTCGAAGGGGTTGAGCAGCCCGTTGGTGAGCAGGTTCTTCAGCGCGTTCGTGTAGGTGACCAGACTGTCCTGCACCCACATGCTCGCGGCGTCGGCCGCGCGGCGTACGTACGAGCCGAGGTTGGCGTCGGCGGGGAACTCCGCCGCCCAGATGTAGGTGTAGGACAGGTAGCCGAGCACGGCGGCGATCCCGAGCACGCCCGCCACCTCGACGCGGCGCCCCCGCACGGTGCGCAGCCGCCCGGCCCGGCGCGCGACCTCCACGCGGCGGCTGGCCGCCGAGGTCACCCGGTCGAGCACCACGGCCATGATGACGATGGCCAGCCCGGCGTTGAACGCGGTGCCCACATCGAGCGTCTGCAGCGCCTTCAGGACCGTCTGCCCCAGGCCGGGGGCGTCGATGAGCGCCGCGATGGTGGCCATGGACAGGGCGGCCATGATGGTCTGGTTCACCCCGACGATGATCGTCTGCTTGGCCATGGGGAGCCGTACGAGCCTCAGCGCCTGCGCGGGCGTGGCACCCAGCGAGGCGCCGGCCTCCAGCGTCTCGGGTGAGACCTGCCGGATACCGAGCGAGGTGATCCGGATGGCCGGCGGGATCGCGTAGACCATCGTGGCGACCGTCGCGCTGGCCGGGCCGATCAGGAAGAACAGCGTGAGCGGCGCCAGGTAGACGAAGGTCGGCATGGTCTGCATGAAGTCCAGCACCGGCGTCACCAGCCGGTTGAACCGCTCGCTCAGCCCGGCCCACACCCCGAGCGGGATGCCCACGGCCAGCGACAGCACCACGGCGGTCAGCGTGAGCGCCAGCGTGTCCATGCTCTCCTGCCAGAGGCCCAGGACGCCGAAGGAGAGGAATCCGGCGGCGGTGAGCAGCGCCACTTTCCTGTTGCCGTACAGCAGGGCGACGGCGGTCGCCAGGCCGGTCACGCCGAGCCAGCCGAGCACCGGCACCGGCCGGTCGAAGGACGGCTGGCTGATCAGGGCCTGGACGAACCGCACGGCCTCGTCGATGAAGAGCCGGATGTAGTTGATGAAGTAGAGGAAGAACGGGTTGCTGTTGCGGCTGTCGTCGATGGCGTCCATGCCGGTGTTCAGCCCGCCGTGCAGCGGGGTCAGCTCCGCGCCGCCGAGCGCCAGCGTGTCCCGCCCGCGCAGCAATGCCCAGCCCAGCACCCACACCGCGAGCGTCGCCACGACCAGGTAGCCGCGGGCCGGCAGCCTGGCGGCCACCCGCGACGCCACCACGGACAGCGTGCCCTCCTTCGCCGGTTTCATGGCCACGGCGCCGCGGCTCTTGATGATGTCACCGCGCCCGGTCATGCCTGCGGCCCTCCGGCGATCACTTCGAGGATCTCCGCGCTGGTGACCACGCCGAGCAGCGTCTCCCCGTCCATCACGCGCACCGGCCGCTCGGCCGAGAGCACGGCGTGCACGGCGTCCCTGATGACCACGTCGGGACCGAGCGCGGGACCGTCGAGCGGGTCGTCGGGCCGGGCCGGGCGCATGATCCAGCGGAGTGTCAGCACGTGCGAGCGCGGGATGTCACTGACGAAGTCTCTGACGTAGTCGTCGGCCGGCGCGCCCACCACCTGGTCGGGCGTGCCCACCTGGACGAGCTCGCCGTCGCGCATGATGAGGATCCGGTCGCCCAGCTTGAGCGCCTCGCTGAGATCGTGGGTGATGAAGATCATGGTCTTGCCGACCTCGTGGTGCAGCCGGATGACCTCGTTCTGCATCTCGCGCCGGATCAGCGGGTCCAGCGCGGAGAACGGCTCGTCGAACAGGAGCACCTCGGGGTCGGCCGCGAGCGCCCGCGCCAGGCCCACCCGCTGCTGCATGCCGCCGGAGAGCTGGTCGGGGTAGGAGTCCTCGAAGCCGTCGAGGCCGACGAGCTCGATCACCTCGCGGGCCCGCGTGTAGCGCTCCCGCTTGGAGACCCCGCGGATCTCCAGCCCGAAGGCGACGTTGTGCAGGACGCACCGGTGCGGCAGCAGCCCGAAGTGCTGGAAGACCATGGCCATGCGGTGCCTGCGCAGCTCGCGCAGGCTGCGGTCGTCGGCCTTGCGCACGTCCTCGCCGTCCAGCAGGATCTCGCCCGCCGTGGGTTCGATCAGCCGGGTCAGGCAGCGGACCAGGGTGGACTTGCCCGAACCGGACAGGCCCATGACGACGAACACCTCGCCCCGCCGCACCTCGAAGGAGACGTCGCGGACGGCGGCGACGCAGCCGCTCTGCTGCTTGAGCTCGTCGCGGGTGAGCGTGCTGCCGACGACGCTCTCGGCCTTGGGGCCGAACACCTTCCACAGGCCGCGCACGGCGAGGATGGGAGGGGCGTCGATGTCGGGCGCACTACGTTCGGCCACTGACGGCACAGTCATGACCACCTCTTGGTCGTCGGAGCGTCAGTTCGCTGGGAACCACCGCTGGGGTCGCGGACGGGTGTTCTGCCACACATGTTTGATCTCGCGATATTCGTCCAGGCCGGTCGGTCCGAGCTCGCGGCCGATACCCGACTGTTTGAAGCCACCCCATTCGGCCTGCGGGACGTAGGGGTGGTAGTCGTTGATCCATACCGTGCCGTGCCGCAGCCGCCCCGCGACCCGCTGCGCCTTGCCGGCGTCCTGGGTCCACACGGCGCCCGCCAGGCCGTACTCGGTGTCGTTGGCGAGGCTGACGGCCTCGTCCTCGGTGGTGAAGCGCTCCACGGTCAGCACGGGGCCGAACGACTCCTCGCGCACCACCCGCATGCCCTGCTTGCACGCGTCGAGCACGGTCGGCCGGTAGTAGAAGCCGTCACCGGCCGGCCGGTGGCCACCGCAGCGCAGCACGGCGCCCTCGGCGAGCCCGGCCGCCACGTACTCCTCCACCTTGGCCAGGTGCGCGGCGGAGATGAGCGGACCGGTCTGGGCCTCCGGGTCGAAGGGGCCGCCGAGGCGGATCGACTCGGCCCGCCGTACGACCTCGTCCACGAACGAGTCGTGCAGCGAGTCCTCCACCAGGAGCCGGGCGCCGGCCGAGCACACCTGCCCGGAGTGCAGGAAGACGGCCGTGAGCGCGAAGTCCACCGCCGTGTCGAAGTCGGCGTCGGCGAAGACGATGTTGGGGTTCTTGCCGCCGAGCTCCAGCGCGACCCGCTTGACCGTGGCGGCCGCCGCGGCCATGATCCGCCGCCCGGTGGCCGCGCCGCCGGTGAAGGAGACCAGGTCCACGTCAGGGTGCTCGGCGAGCGGCGCGCCCGCGGCCGGTCCGGCGCCGAGCACGAGGTTGGCGACGCCCGCCGGCAGGCCCGCCTCCTCCAGCGCGCGGATCAGCAGGATCGCGGTGCTCGGGGTCAGCTCGCTCGGCTTGAGCACGAAGGTGTTGCCCGCGGCGAGCGCGGGCGCCACCTTCCACGTCGCCTGCAGCAAGGGGTAGTTCCACGGCGTGATCAGGCCGCATACGCCGACCGGCTCATAGACGACCCGGCTGATCGCGTCGTCACGGCCGGTGTCGATCACCCGCCCGGCGTCGGTGCCGGCGACGCCGGCGAAGTAGCGCAGGCTCGCCACGGAGTCGTCGACGTCGTACTCGCTCTCCACGAGCCGCTTGCCGGTGTCGGACGACTCCGCGTGGGCGAAGACCGCTTTGTCCCGCTCCAGCAGCTCGGCCACCCGATACAGCAGCGCGCCGCGCTCGCGAGCCGGCGTGCCGGGCCACTCGCCCCGGTCGAAGGCGTGCCGGGCCGCCAGGATCGCGGCCACCGTGTCGGCCGCGGTAGCCTCCGCGACCGTGGTGACGAGGCTGCCGTCGGCAGGGCAGCGGATGTCGCGTCGTCCACCGTCGGCCGGCTTGGTCCACGTGCCGCCGATGTAGAGATCGATCATCGGCACACCCCTGATCGTTGCGTATCGCGCAAGACAATGCTTAGTGGGGAACAGCATTGACGGGCTTACTCGGATAAGTCAAGGGGTGGCCGAAATCACATCCGGAATCCTTGCCACGTGATTTCCGCAGGCTCTCTTGACTGAACGGCCTCCAGACCTCACTCTGTTGCGCATACATCACCGCTTTGCGCTATACGCAACACTAGGAGGTGTGATGTCTCCCAGGCCCGATCCTGGACGCGAGTTCATCCTCACGGTCTCCTGCTCCGACAAGCCGGGCATCGTGTACGCCGTGACCAGCTTCCTGGTGCAGCACGGCGGCAACATGCTGCAGAGCAAGCAGTTCAACGACCGCCAGGGCGGCGGTTTCTTCATGCGCGTGCACTTCGCGGCCCAGCACGGGCTGGAGGAGCTGCGCGCCGGCTTCACCTACGTCGCCGAGTCCTTCCAGATGACCTGGCAGCTCAAGGACGCCGCGACCCCCACCAGGTCGCTCATCATGGTGTCGAAGTTCGCCCACTGCGTGAACGACCTGCTCTTCCGCCGCCAGGTGGGCGGGCTGAACATCGACATCCCCGCGATCGTCTCCAACCACCCCGACCTCGAACCGCTGGCCGCCTCCTACGGCGTGCCCTTCCACCACGTGCCGGTCACGCCCCAGAGCAAGGCCGAGGCCGAGGCCAGGGTGCTGGAACTGGTGGCGGAGTACGAGGCGGACCTGGTGGTGCTCGCCCGCTACATGCAGGTCCTGTCGGACGACATGTGCAAGCGGCTCGAAGGCCGGGCCATCAACATCCACCACTCGTTCCTGCCGGGGTTCAAGGGCGCCAAGCCGTACCACCAGGCGCACGAGCGCGGGGTGAAGCTCATCGGCGCGACCGCGCACTACGTCACGGCCGACCTCGACGAGGGGCCGATCATCGAGCAGGACGTGGCCAGGGTGGACCACGAGCTGGACCCCGAGGACCTGATCGCGGCGGGCCGCGACGTCGAGGCCCAGGTGCTCGCCCGGGCCGTGAAGTGGCACAGCGAGCAGCGCGTGCTGCTCAACGGCGACCGCACGGTCGTCTTCCGCTGAGGAGCCGCACATGAGGGGCCGCGCGTGAGGGGCGCGCGGCCCCTTTACCTGCCGGCGGGGGCCGCGCCGCCTCTCCTCACGCGCGGTGCCGGTAGAACTCGGTCGTCTCGGCCGGGAGCGGGGTGTTGCCGAGGATCAGGTCGGCCGCCTTCTCCGCCAGCATCATGACCGGCGCGTAGATGTTGCCGTTGGTCACGTAGGGCATGGCCGAGGCGTCCACCACGCGCAGCCCCTCCAGGCCGTGCACGCGCATGGTCTCCGGGTCGACCACCGACAGCTCGTCGGTGCCCATCCGGGCCGTGCACGAGGGGTGCAGAGCCGTCTCGGCGTCCTTGGCGACCCAGTCCAGGATCTCCTCGTCGGTCTCGACGGACGGCCCGGGTGACAGCTCTCCGGTGCTGAACTTGGCCAGGGCGGGCGCGCCGAGAATGGCGCGGGTCACCCTGATGGCCTCCACCCACTCCCGCCGGTCCTGCTCTGTGGACAGGTAGTTGAACCGCAGGGCGGGGTGCTGCCGCGGGTCGACACTCTTGATCTTGACCGAACCGCGGGCGTCGGAGTACATCGGCCCGACGTGCACCTGGTACCCGTGCCCGGCCGCCGGCGCCGAGCCGTCGTAGCGCACGGCGATGGGCAGGAAGTGGAACATCAGGTTGGGGTAGTCGACGTCGTCGTTGGACCGCACGAAGCCGCCCGCCTCGAAGTGGTTGGTCGCCCCCGGCCCACTGCGCGCGAACAGCCACTGGGCGCCGATCCAGGGATGGCGCCACTTCTGCAGGTTCGGCTGCATGGTGACCGGCTGGGCGCAGCCGTGCTGGATGTAGACCTCGAGGTGGTCCTGCAGGTTCTCGCCGACGCCCGGCAGGTCGTGCACCACGTCGACGCCGAGGGCGGCCAGCTCCCCCGCGTTGCCGACGCCGGACAACTGCAGCAACTGGGGCGAGTTGATGGCGCCGCCGGAGAGGATGACCTCCTTGGCGCGTACGGTGCCGCCGTCGTACTCCACCCCGACCGCTCGCGTGCCCTCGAAGAGGATCCTCCTCACGAACGCCCGGGTCTTGACCGTGAGGTTCGGGCGCTTCAGCACCGGGTGCAGGTAGGCCCGCGCGGCGCTGAGCCGCCGGCCGCACCGGATGTTGCGGTCGAAGCGGGCGAAGCCCTCCTGGCGGTAGCCGTTGACGTCGTCCGTGAGCGGGTAGCCGGCCTGCTGGACGGCCTCGAAGAACGCCCCGAACAGAGGGCTGCTCGCGGCCCCGCGCTCCAGCGCCAGCGGCCCGTCGTGGCCGCGGAAGGGGGTGCCGGGGTCGGCCAGGCAGTTCTCCATCCGCTTGAAGTACGGCAGGCAGTGCGCGTAGTCCCAGCTCTTCATTCCCGGGTCGGCGCCCCAGCGCTCGTAGTCGAGGGGGTTGCCGCGCTGGAAGATCATGCCGTTGATGCTGCTGGAGCCGCCGAGCACCTTCCCGCGGGCGTGGTGGATCCGCCTGCCGTGCATGTACGGCTCCGGCTCGGACTCGTAGCGCCAGTCATAGAAACGGTTGCCGCAGGGAAAGGGCAGAGCCGCGGGCATGTGGATGAACACGTCCCACGGATAGTCCGGCCGGCCGGCCTCCAGGACCAGCACCTGCGTAGCGGGGTCCGCGGAGAGCCGGTTCGCCAGGGCGCACCCCGCCGAGCCGCCGCCGACGATGACGAAGTCGTACTGCTGTGGCGTCATAGTGCCTCGTCTCATCACACGTTTCACCAAATCGTAGCGCTATACGCATCGCGTTTCACTAGTCGCAACAACAGATCTTTTTGCCTGGCAGATCGACGGAGTTCCCCGTAGCACTTACAGTTTCGCTATGAGCAACGATTCGGGCAGTGGAGGCGTACAGTCAGTCGACAGAGCGATCAGCGTGCTGGAGATCCTCTCCCAGCGCGGCGAGGCCGGCGTGAGCGAGGTAGCCGCCGAGATCGACGTGCACAAGTCGACGGCCTTCCGGCTGCTCGGCGCGCTCGAGGCCCGCGGCCTGGTCGAGCAGGCCGAGGATCGCGGCAAATACCGTCTGGGCTTCGGCATCATCCGGCTGGCCGGCGGGGTCAGCACGCAGATGGACATCACCGGGCGGGCCCGGCCGATCTGCCAGGAGCTGGCCGGGGAGATCGGCGAGACGGTGAACATCGCCGTGCTCCGCTCCGCCCACGCGGTCAACCTCGACCAGGTGCGCGGCCCCTCGACGATCACCACCTACAACTGGGTCGGCCAGATCACCCCGCTGCACGCCACGTCCAGCGGCAAGGTGCTGCTCGCCTACCTGGACGACGGCGAACGCGCCCGGCTGCTGTCGGACGGCGAGCTGGAGAGCTTCACCCCCAAGACGATGGTCGACGCCGACGCGCTGGAGCTGCAGCTCGCGCGGACGCGGGAGACGGGCTACGCCTACTGCCTGGAGGAGCTCGAAGAGGGACTGAACGCCATGGCCGCGCCCATCCGCTCCTATCACGGCGAGGTCGTGGCCGCGGTCAGCGTCTCGGGGCCGGCCTACCGCTTCACCGTCGAGCGCATCCACGAACTCGCCCCCATGCTCATCAGCGGAGCCGACGAGATCAGCCGCCGGCTGGGCTACGCGGACCGGTCCTGAGCAGCCGGATCACCACGCTCTTCGAGGTCGGGGTGTTGGACGTCTCGGCCACCGAGTCGAGTGGCACCAGCACGTTCGTCTCCGGGAAGTAGGCCGCGCAGCAGCCTCGGGCCGTGGGGTAGGCGATCACTCTGAACCCCCCGGCCGTGCGCTCGCCGTCGGGCCACTCGCTGACCAGGTCCACCAGGTCGCCGTCGGCCAGCTCGCGCTCGGCGAGGTCGTCCGGGTGAACGAAGATCACCCGGCGGCCCGCCTTGACCCCTCGGTAGCGGTCGTCGAGCCCGTAGATCGTCGTGTTGTACTGGTCGTGGCTGCGGACGGTCTGCAGCAGCAGCCGGCCGGGAGGCACCCGCAGCACCTCCAGCTCGTTGACGGTGAAGTTGGCCTTGCCCGTCGCGGTCGGGAAGCGGCGCTCGTCCCTCGGCGCGTTGGGCAGCGCGAACCCGGCGGGCGCCCGCGCGTTGAAGTCCTCGAAACCGGGGACGACCCGCGCGATGCGGTCCCTGATCGCGCCGTAGTCGCGCTCGAACTCCGCCCACGGCACGTGCGGGTCGTCGGGGAAGAGCTCGCGCGCCAGCCGGCTGACCACGGCCACCTCCGGCAGCAGGTCCGGGGAGCCGGGCTTGAGCCTGCCCCGGGAGGCGTGGACGAGCCCCATCGAGTCCTCGACGGTCACGTAGCCGCCGGGATCGCGCTCGGTGCGCCCGAGCACCGGCAGGATCAGCGCCTCCTCGCCGCACACCGCGTGGGAGCGGTTCAGCTTGGTGGACACCTGCACGGTCAGCCTGGTACGGCGCAGCGCGGCCTCCGTCACGTCGCTGTCGGGCGTGGCCCGGACGAAGTTGCCGCCCATGCCGAAGAAGACCTTGGCGGCCCCGTCACGCATGGCACGGATCGCGTCGACCGTGTCGAGCCCGTGGCGGCGGGGCGGCTCGAACCCGAACTCCGCGCGCAGCGCGTCGAGAAAGGCCGCGGCCGGCTTCTCGTAGATGCCCATCGTCCGGTCGCCCTGCACGTTCGAGTGGCCGCGCACCGGGCACACGCCCGCCCCGCTCCGGCCGACGTTGCCGCGCAGCAGCAGGAAGTTGACCACCTCCCTGATCGTCGCCACGGAGTTGCGGTGCTGGGTGAGGCCCATGGCCCAGCAGACGACGACCGAGCGGGCCGTACGGACCTCGCGCGCCGTCTCCTCCAGCTCCGCCCGGGTCAGGCCGGTCGCCTGGCGGACCTTCTCCCAGTCGAGCGCGCGCAGCTGCTTCTCCCACGCCTCGAACCCGTACGTGTGCTCGTCGATGAAGGCCCGGTCGGCGCTGTCGAGAAGGAGGAGGGACAGCGCCTGGAACAGCGCCATGTCGCCGTTGAGCCGGATCTGCAGGAACCGGTCGGCGAGCGCGGTGCCGCGGCCCGCCCCGGAAGGGCGCTGCGGGTTCTTGAAGCGCAGCAGGCCCGCCTCGGGCAGTGGGTTGACCGCGATGATCCGCGCCCCGCCGCGCTTGGCCCGCTCCAGCGCGGTGAGCATGCGGGGATGGTTGGTGCCGGGGTTCTGGCCCACCACGAAGATGAGCTCGGCCCGGTGCAGGTCCTCCAGCGACACCGTGCCCTTGCCGATTCCGAGCGTCTCGGTCAGGGCCGACCCGCTGGACTCGTGGCACATGTTGGAGCAGTCGGGCAGGTTGTTGGTGCCCAGTCTGCGCACGAGGAGCTGGTAGGCGAAGGCCGCCTCGTTGGAGGTGCGGCCGGAGGTGTAGAAGACGGCCTCGTCGGGGCTGTCGAGGGCGCGCAACTCCCTGGCGATGATCTCGAACGCCCGCGACCAGGTGATCGGCTGGTAGTGCTCCGCGCCGGGCGGCTTGTGCATCGGCTCGGTCAGCCGGCCCTGCCCGCCGAGCCAGTGGTCGCTGCGGACGGCCAGGTCCGCCACCGGGCGCGCGGCGAAGAACTCCCGCCCGACCCGGCGCGTGGTGGCCTCCTCGGCGACGGCCTTCGCGCCGTTCTCACAGAACTCGGCGGGGCTGCGGTGCTCGCCCTCGGGCCAGGCGCAGCCGGGACAGTCGAAGCCGTCCTTCTGGTTGACCCGCAGCAGCGTGCGCACGGTGCGAGCGGCGCCCATCTCGCGATGGGCGATCTCCAGCGCGTGCCCCACGGCGGGCAGCCCGCCCGCCCACTCCTTGGGCGGGCCGACCCTCAGCCCTTCGTCTTCGTTCTCGCCCGTCCCCATCAGCCGATCCGGTCCTGGACCCACTCGTGGAAGGCGCCGATGTGGTGCTCGCTGGGCACCAGCACGCCGCCATCGCGGTACGTACGCGAGCTCATGGCGGGCTGGCAGCGCTCGCAGGCGTCGAAGTCCTGCTCGTTGACCCGGTGGAAGAGCTCGACCGACTTGTCCAGGTCCTTGCCCGCGGCCACCACGTCGGGCAGGTAGAGCCAGTCGCATTCGACCACCGTGCGATCGACCGCGAGCGGGAACATGCGGTGCAGGATCACGTGATCGGGCACCAGGTTGATGAAGACCTGTGGCTTGATGGTGATGGCGTAGTAGCGCCGGTCCTGGTCCTCGGTCACGCCCGGGATGCGGCTGAGCCCGGCCGAGCCGTCGACGGTGAAGCCCTCGATCCGCTCGCCGAACTCCGCGCCGTGGCCGACGAAGTACTGGGCGGCGAACCCGTCGGCGAACTCGGGCAGCACCTCGGTCAGCTCGGGGTGGATCGTGGCGCAGTGGTAGCACTCCATGAAGTTCTCGACGATGAGCTTCCAGTTGGCCTTGACGTCGTAGACGATCCGCCGGCCCACCGACAGTCCGGCCACGTCGTAGTTGTCGATCAGGTCCAGCGCGCCCAGCCGCTCGGCCACCGCGCCCTGCACGTCCCGCTCGAACGGCGGCGGCTCGTCGGCCAGGCAGATCCACACGTAGCCGAGCCACTCGCGCACATGCGCCTTGACCAGCCCGTACCGCACCCGGTCCAGGTCGGCCATCTTGGTCAGGTTGGGCGCCGCGATCAGCTTGCCGTCGAGGTCGTAGGTCCACGCGTGATACGGGCACTGGAAGGACCGCTTGACCTCGCCCGACTCCTCCGTGCGCAAGGTGGCGCCCCGGTGCCGGCAGACGTTGAAGAAGGCGCGGACCGACCCGTCGCGTGCCCGGCTGATGAGCATGCTCTCGGTGCCGACCTGCACCGTCTTGAAGGCACCCGGCTTGGGCAGGTCGGACGAGCGCACCGCGCAGAACCACATCGTCTCGAAGATGTTCCGCTGCTCCAGCGCGAAGATCTCCGGATCGGTGTAGTAGCGGCCCGGGAGGGTGGGGATCACGCTGGAGGTGGTTGAAGTGGTCACAGGACTACTCCTCTGTGTAACGGGCCGGGTCAGTGTCCTCGGCGGATCCAGTCCTCGAGCTGCGGAGCCTCGGCTCCGATGCTGGTGTCGTCGCCGTGCCCCGTGTGCACCACCGTCTCCGGGGGCAGCGTGAGCAGGGACCGGCTGATCGACGCGATGATCGTGGGGAAGTCGCTGTACGACCTGCCCGTGGCTCCCGGTCCGCCCTGGAAGAGGGTGTCACCGGAGAACAGTACGCCGTGCTCGGGCACGTACAGGCACACCGCTCCCGGGGCGTGCCCGGGGGTGTGCAGGACGTGCACGGCCGAGTCGCCGATCCGGAGGATCTGCCCGTTCTCCAGCGTCCGGTCCGGCACCGCGCCGGGGTGCGCGAGCTTCCACAGCGGCTCGTCGTCCGGGTGCAGGAGCACCGGCGCCCCGGTGCGCGCGGCCAGTTCGGGGGCGGCGTTCACGTGGTCGTCGTGGGCGTGCGTGCACACGATCCCGGCCACCCGGCGATCGCCCACGGCCCGCGCGATCGCCTCGGCGTCGTGCGCCGCGTCGATCACGAGGACCTGGTCGTCGTCACCCAGCAGCCAGACGTTGTTGTCGACCTCCCACGTCCCGCCGTCCAGGCTGAACGTGCCCGAGGTGACCAGGCGCTCGATCCGCATCACAGCACCACCACAGAGCGAAGTACCTCGCCGTGGTGCATCTTGGTGAAGGCGTCCTCGACGTCGTCCAGCCCGATGGTCTCGGTGACGAACGCGTCGAGGTCGAAGCGGCCCTGGAGGTAGAGGGAGATGAGCGTGGGGAAGTCGCGGCTCGGCAGGCAGTCGCCGTACCAGCTCGACTTCAGCGCGCCGCCGCGGCCGAACACGTCGAGCAGCGGCAGCTCCAGCGTCATCTCCGGGGTGGGCACGCCCACGAGGACGGCGGTCCCGGCCAGGTCCCGGGCGTAGAACGCCTGCTTGAACGTCTCCGGCCGGCCCACGGCGTCGATCACCACGTCGGCGCCGAAGCCGCCGGTGAGCTCCCTGATCCGCTCGACGGGGTCGGTCTGCCCGGCGTTCACGGTGTGGGTCGCGCCGATGCCGCGCGCCCAGTCGAGCTTCCGGTCGTCCACGTCGACGGCGATGATCGTCGTGGCGCCGGCCAGCCGCGCTCCGGCGATCGCCGCGTTGCCGACGCCGCCGCAGCCGATGACCGCGACCGAGTCGCCGCGGCCGACCGCGCCGGTGTTCACGGCGGCACCCAGCCCGGCCATCACGCCGCAGCCGAGCAGCCCGGCGGCGGCCGGGGAGGCGGCCGGGTCGACCTTGGTGCACTGCCCCGCGGCCACCAGCGTCTTGTCGGCGAACGCGCCGATACCGAGCGCGGGGCTGAGCGGCGTGCCGTCGGCCAGGGTCATCTTCTGGGTGGCGTTGTGGGTGGCGAAGCAGTACTGCGGGCGGCCCCTCAAGCAGGACCGGCAGGACCCGCACACCGCCCGCCAGTTGAGGATCACGAAATCGCCGGGCGCCACGTCGCTGACATCGGGGCCGACGGCCTCGACCACTCCGGCGGCCTCGTGGCCGAGCAGGAACGGGAAGTCGTCGTTGATGCCGCCCTCGCGATAGTGCAGATCGGTGTGGCAGACCCCGCAGGCCTGCACCTTGACCAGCGCCTCGCCGGGCCCCGGGTCCGGCACGAGGATCGTCTCCAGGCTGACCGGCTTGCCCTTGCCCATCGCGACCACGCCGCGTACTTCATGAGCCATGATTCACTCCTGTTTCAGCCGGTCTGGACCGGCGCGGTCTCCAAGTGGCGGCGCCAGCGGGTGAACAGCCGGACCTGGTTGACGCCCAGCACCGCCACGAGCCGCTCCCCCTGCCGGTAGACGGCGAGGAAGCTGTGCTCCGCCGGGTCGCCCTCCTCCACGGTCACCGTGTCGGCGTCGCCGGCGTGCCCGATGAACTGGATCTTCACGTCGAACTGGTCGGACCAGAAGTAGGCCGGACGCGCGGGCTCGGGGCGGGCGGTGCCGCCGGACAGCAGCGTCGCCGCCGCGACGGCGGCCCGCTGGCGGGCGCCGGTCCAGTGTTCGACCCGGTGGTGCCCGCCCCATGCCGGGTCGTACCAGGCCGCGCAGTCGCCGACCGCGACGATGCCCGGCGCGGAGGTGCCGCCGCCCTCGTCGCAGAGCACCCCGTCGCCCAGGTCGACACCGCTTCCGTGGAGCCAGCCGGTGCTGGGCACCGCGCCGATCCCGACGACCACGACATCGGCGGGCAGGTGCGTGCCGTCGGCCAGCCGTACGCCATCGGCCCGGTCCGTTCCGGTCACCTCGGTGACGTACGCGTGGCGTACCAGCCGGACGCCGTGCCGCTCGTGCAGGTCGGCGACGACACGCCCCATCGTGCGGCCGACGACGGAGGCCAGTGGCGCCTCCCCCGATTCGACGAGGGTCACCTCGAGGCCGAGTTCGCGGGCGGTGGCGGCGACCTCGGCGCCGATGAAGCCGCCGCCGATCACCACCAGCCTCCTGGCGGTCGCCAGGTCGGCGCGCAGCGCGCGAGCGTCGTCGAGGGTGCGCAGCGTGTGCACCCCGCGCAGCGCCTCCGTCCCCGGCAGCGTGCGCGCCGCCGCGCCGGTGGCGATCACGATGCCGTCCGCCACGAGCGACGTGCCGTCGCTCAGCGTGATCCGGCGGGCGATCGCGTCCAGGCCGGTGGCGGCCACACCCAGCCGCCATTCGATGTCCTGGTGCTCGGCATCGCCCTCCAGCGCCAGGTCGGCCTCATCGATCGCGCCCTTGAGGAAGTCCTTGGACAGGGGTGGCCGGTCGTAGGGCCGGTGCTCCTCGGCGCCGACGACGACCAGCCGCCCCCCATAGCCCTGGCTCCGCAGGGCCCGCGCCGTCAGCAGCCCGGCCAGCGAGGCGCCGACCACGCAGACCGTGTTCACGCCTGCCCTTTCAGGGTGACGCCCGGCGGCAGGTTGGGCGGCGCGTCCGACGGCACGACGTAGATGACGTCGTTCTCGACGACGACCTGGTGGATGCGGACCGGCCGCTTCGCGGGAGGAGCGTCCACCTCGCCGGTGCGCAGGTTGAACCGCGAGGCGTGCAGCGGGCACTCGACCTCGCAGCCCTCCAGCCAGCCGTCGGCCAGCGAGGCATCCTGATGGGTGCAGGTGTCGTCGATCGCCAGGATGTCGCCCTCGTCCGTGTGGAAGACCGCTATGGGCGGATCGATATCGAGACGGAGGGCCTCGCCTCGCGGCAGCGACGCGAGAGGGCACGCTGGGATCATCTCACACCCCGGTTTCACAACGAGCAACGTCTAGCGCTATACGCAACAGATTGAGGGTGTGGAATGCGGATGTCAAGACTGTTTGCGATGACTTCCGATGGGGTTTCCGATTAGCCCGATTGCGGCCAGTCTCGCCTAGGAACCGGCCAGCCGTCATGTCACGCCGCCCGGCGGTCTGAGCGCACGGCAAAAGGCCGGTCCCGGCAAGGGACCGGCCGTCACCAGAAGCTGTTACGACGCGATCAACGAACGGGCAGGCCGGTGACGGCGCGGCCGATGATCAACCGCTGAATCTCGGACGTCCCTTCGAAAATGGTGTAGATCTTGGCATCCCGGTGGAAACGCTCCACCGGATGCTCCCTCGTGTACCCCGCCCCGCCCAGGATCTGGATCGCCTGCTCCGTCACCCAGACCGCCGTCTCCCCCGCCACCAGCTTGGACATCGAGCCCTCTGCCTGCCCGAACTGCCTGCCCTTCCGGGCCATCCACGCCGCACGCCACGTCAGCAGCCGGGCCATGTCCACGCGGGTCGCCATGTCGGCGAGGAGGAAGGCGATCGCCTGGTTCTCGCCGATCTTCCGGCCGAACTGCTCGCGTTCCCGCGCGTAGTCCCTGGCGTACTCGAAGGCGGCCCGCGCGATGCCGACCGCCATGGCGGCCACCGAGGGGCGGGTGGTTTCGAACGTACGCATCGCCCCCTGCTCGCCGGCACGTTCGCCGTTGCGTACGCGGGCGAGACGAGCGTCGAGCTTGTCCTTGCCGCCCAGGAGGCAGGAGCCGGGGATGCGAACGTTGTCCAGGACCACCTCGGCGGTGTGGGAGGCGCGGATGCCGTGTTTGCGGAACTTCTGCCCCATCGACAGGCCGGGAGTGCCGGGCGGGATGACGAAGGTGGCCTGGCCTCGGGTGCCCAGCGACGGTTCCACCGAGGCGACCACGACGTGGACGTTCGCGATGCCGCCGTTGGTGGCCCAGGTCTTGACGCCGTTCAGGACCCAGTCGCCGCCGGAGTACACGGCGCGGGTACGGATCGACCCGACGTCGGAACCCGCGTCCGGCTCCGAGGCGCAGAAGGCGCCGAGCTTGACGTCGTTCTCCGTGCCGAACATCTGCGGCAGCCACTCCCCCATCTGCTCCGGAGTGCCGTTCGCGGACAGGGCGGCGGCGGCCAGGCCGGTGCCGACGATGGACAGGCCGATGCCCGCGTCACCCCAGAAGATCTCCTCGAAGGCCACCGGCAGCGCCAGGCCGCTCTCCTCGAACCACTGGGTGGCGAAGAAGTCGAGCGAGTACAGGCCGATCTTGGCGGCCTCCTGGATGACGGGCCAGGGGGTTTCCTCGCGTTCGTCCCACTCCGCGCCCGCCGGGCGGATCACGTCGAGGGCGAAGTCGTGCACCCAGTCGCGCACCTCGGCGACGTCATCGCTCAACTCCGGACTGAAGCCGCCCATGTCGTTACTCCCTGAAATATCGCGTTAAAGGCGCCTGACGAAGGTACGGCACGCAGACTCCCGGCCGTTACCGTTGGTAACACCGTACCGGCCAGTAGCTCCCACCGGAAGTCGGCTTCGGCGCAGTCCGCACCCCCGCCAACGCCCGCTACCGTCAGTGACCGCGCACGGCCGCCGCCTCCGCTGCGGCCGGGCGCCTGGGCAGGGTCGAGGCCAGTACGGCGACTGCGGCCAGAACCATCGCGATCGACAGGCCGTACATGAGCGGGCCGAACCCGCCGAACGCGGCGGCGACCTGGGGACCGACGCTGCCACCGACGGCGAGCGCGAAGGAGAACAGCGCCAGAGCCGTGCCCCGCGCCCGCCCCGCCCGTGCGGAGACCGCTTCATTGAGGCTCGGCAGTCCACCCGTGATCGAGGCGACATAGACGGCGAGCAGGAGCACCAGGCCCAGCGCGGCGGCTGCCGTCCAGCCGACGACGGCCAGCGCGACGGCCCCCGCGAACAGCAGCGACACCGCCCGAGTGGTCGCCGAGACCCGGCCCAGCCAGGGCATGAGCAGCGGCATGAGCACGATCGAGGGAAGGCCACCGGCGCGCAGCAGGAGCAGTTCGCGCGGCGTCGCCATGCCGTAGATCTGCAATCCGGTGTAGACGGCCACGAAGCCAACCATCAACACGATCGTCGCGACGTACCGCAGCAGCAGCACCCGGTCGAACAGCAACCCCGGCACCGACCGGTACACCGACAGCAGCGACCCCGTCCCCTCACCCGGCAGGTCTGGCAGCATGACGGCCCGCAAGCCGAGCGCGGCCAGCGCGAACCCGGCCGCCGACAGCCCGAACAGGCCCCGCCAGCCGATCACCTCCACCAGCACCTGCGCGGCTACCTGCAGCAGTACGGCCGAGGCGAGGAACGCGCCGGTCACCGCGGCGATCGCCACCACCCTGCGCCTCGGCTCGATGCGCTCGACCAGGTACGCCATACCCGCCGGCGGGAACATCGCCACGACCACCCCCTGCACCGCCCGCAGCACGAAGGCCACCTCGGGAGAGGGACTCACGGCCACCAGCGCGGTGGCGACGGCGGCCAGCGGCAGGCCCAGCATGAGCAGTCGCCTGCGCCCGAACCGGTCGGACAACGGACCGAACACCAGGAAACCGACGCCATACCCGATACCGAAGGCGGTGACCAGCCAGGTCAAGGCACTGGTGGATGCGCCCCACCCGCTCGCCATGTCGTGCAAAAGCGGGATCACGACGTACAACTGACCGCTGACGAGGACGGCGGTGAGCACGAAGGCCACCATCGTCCGCCCGAACGCCGCCGCACCTCCGGCGGTCTCAACACGCGCCCGTTCGCCGACGCCGGCCGGAATGGAACCCACACCATCGCGAGCAGCGGCCGTGGGAGCCGCCCCATCACGGATCGCCGAGGCCGGACGCAGGCCTTTGCGGGCGGCGCGCCGGCCGCGGGCCATACGAGGAGAGGAAATAGTCATGTGCCGGGACGGTAGCCAACCAACTAGTTGGATGTCAACCGTTCGGTTGGGTTACAACCAACCAGTTGGTCGTGGCAAGATGGACACCATGGCACCCAAGGTCTCGACCGCCGCCACCCGGGCCGCTCTCCTGGAGGCCGCGCGGGAGGAGTTCGCCGCGTACGGCATCGCGGGCGCCCGCGTGGATCGCATCGCCGAGCGCGCAGGCGTCAACAAGGAGCGCATCTACGGCCACTTCGGCAACAAGGAGAAGCTGTTCGACGCGGTCATCACCGAGGCGCTCGACGACCTGACCGCGCAGATCGCGCTACCGGGTGCCGATCCGGCCGCCTACGTGGCCAGGCTGACCGACTACTACCGCGAGCACCCCGACCTGGTGCGCCTGCTGATGTGGGAGGCGCTCAACTACCGCGGCCAGGACCTGCTCCCCGGCCAGGAGGCCCGCGTCGCGCGGTGCGCGCGCAAGACGGCCTCGCTCGCCGAGGGCCGGGGCGAGGAGCCGGACGCGGCGACGGCGCGCAGGTTGTTCCTGCTGACGGGGCTGGCGTTGTTCCAGTCGATGATGCCGCAGCTCGCGCGCATCATGTTGGGCGACGACGCAGACTCCCCCGAGACCCGCCTCGCCCTCCGCGACCAAGCCGCCGCCCTGGCAGCGCCCGATTCTTAATGGACCGCGCGTTCCTTAGGGACGGCCCGTTTCTTAAGGCCTGCGGGTTTCATAAGGGCCGCGCGGACCTTCCCGTTTTTAACGACATTCCTCTTGTACGGCAAGCCCGGGAAGACCCACCCGCCGACCAGGGCTGAGGACCTCCAGGAATACGGCCGCTGAGCCCGCACAGGGCCGGGCGCCGCAACAAGACGGCGAAAAGCCCCGCTGAACCAGAACGCCGAAGTGACCGGAGGCGAACAACCCCCGGCCACCTTCGATCATCGTTACCTGAACCGGCGCAGCCGCAAGCTGTTGCTGACCACGAAGACGCTGGAGAACGCCATCGCGGCTCCGGCGATCATCGGGTTGAGCAGGCCGAGCGCGGCCAGCGGCAGGGCGGCCACGTTGTAGGCGAATGCCCAGAACAGGTTCGTCTTGATCGTCCCAAGTGTCCGGCGGGACAGCCGGAGGGCGTCGGCCGTCACCCGCAGGTCGCCGCGGACCAGCGTCAGGTCGGCGGCCTCGATGGCCGCGTCGGTGCCGGTGCCCATGGCGAGGCCGAGATCGGCCTGGGCCAGCGCGGCGGCGTCGTTGACGCCGTCGCCGACCATGGCCACCACCTTGCCCTCGCCCTGGAGCCGCTTGACCACGTCCACCTTGTCGGCGGGCAGCACCTCCGCGATCACCTCGTCGATGCCCACCTCGGCCGCGACCGTCCTGGCCACGGCCTCGTTGTCACCGGTCAGCAGCACCGGGGTCAGGCCCAGGCCACGTAGTTGCCCGATGGCCTCCTTGCTGGTCGGCTTGATCACGTCGGCCACCACGAGCACCGCGCGCGCCTGACCGTCCCAGCCCACCGCCACCGCCGTGCGGCCCGCGGCCTGCTCGTCGGCCAGCTTGCGTTCCAGGTCCACGGGCAGGTGCTGCGACCATTCCGTGAGCAGCTTCGGGCGGCCGACCAGCACCGCGTGCCCGTCGACGATGCCCTGCACGCCGAGACCCTCGATGTTGGCGAAGTCCTCGACCACGGCGTCGGAGCCGGCCGCCCGGGCGATGGCCTGGGCGATCGGGTGCTCGGAGGCGTGTTCCAGCGCGCCGGCGAGTCTGAGGACCTCGTCGCGGTTCTCGCCGTCGGCCAGGTGCACGCTGGTGAGGGTCATCTTGCCCTCGGTGACCGTGCCGGTCTTGTCCAGCACGATCGTGTCGATCCGGCGCGTGGACTCCAGCACCTCCGGCCCCTTGATCAGGATGCCGAGCTGGGCGCCCCTGCCGGTGCCGACCAGCAGCGCCGTCGGAGTGGCCAGGCCGAGGGCGCACGGGCAGGCGATGATCAGTACGGCCACCGCCGCGGTGAACGCCGCCCCGGCCCCGCCGCCGGTGCCGAGCCAGAAGCCCAGGGTGGCGACCGCGAGGCCGATCACGATGGGCACGAAGATGCCGGAGATGCGGTCGGCCAGCCGCTGGACCTGCGCCTTGCCGGTCTGCGCCTCTTCCACGAGCTTGGCCATCTGGGCGAGCTGGGTGTCGGCACCGACCCGGGTCGCGCGGACCACGAGCCGACCGCCCGCGTTCACGGTGGCGCCGGTGACCGCGTCGCCGGGCCGTACCTCCACCGGCACCGACTCGCCGGTCAGCATCGAGGCGTCGACGGCCGAGGCGCCCTCCTCGATCACGCCGTCGGTGGCGATCTTCTCGCCGGGCCGCACGACGAACGTGTCGCCGGCCTGGAGCTGGTCGGCGGGGATGCGGGTCTCGACGCCGTCGCGCAGCACCGAGACCTCCTTGGCGCCCAGTTCCAGCAGGGCGCGCAGGGCCGCTCCGGCGCGGCGCTTGGAGCGCGCCTCGAAGTAGCGGCCGGCCAGGATGAACGCGGTCACCCCCGCGGCGGCCTCCAGGTAGATGTTGCCGGAGCCGTCGGTGCGCTGGATCGTGAACTCGAACGGATGCGTCATGCCGGGGGTCCCGGCCGTACCGAAGAACAGGGCCCACAGCGACCAGCCGAGCGCGGCGATGGTGCCGACCGAGATCAGCGTGTCCATCGTCGCCGCGCCATGGCGCAGGTTGGTCCAGGCGGCCTTGTGGAACGGCCAGCCCGCGTAGACCACCACCGGCGCGGCCAGCGTCAGCGACAGCCACTGCCAGTTGGTGAACTGCAGCGGCGGGATCATCGCCATCGCGATCACCGGCACGGCCAGCACCACCGAGGTGACCAGCCGCTCGCGCAGCGGCCGGAGCTCGTCCTGCGGCTCCTGGTCGGCGGTCTCCGCATCGGTCTTGGGTGGTGCGGGCAGCGCGGCGGTGTAGCCGGCCTTCTCCACTTCCGAGATGAGCTGCTGCGCATCGACGTCGCTGGAGAAAGTGACTTTCGCCTTCTCCGTCGCGTAGTTGACCGTCGCCGTCACGCCGTCCATCTTGTTGAGCTTGCGCTCGATCCGGTTGGCGCAGGACGCGCAGGTCATGCCACCGATCGAGAGTTCGACCGCGTTGTGTGGCCGGTCATCGGTGAGGGGAGACATCACCTTTCTCCTTTCTCGCGTCGCGTCCTGGTCAGTGTTCGCCGTGGGTGGTCGCTGGTGCGGGGGTCGCTGGTGCGGGGGTCGCCGGTGCGGAGGCCGGCGTGCCCGCCGGGGCGGGGGCCGCCTTGGCGGTGAAGTCGGCGGTCCGTACGGTGCCCTCGTGCTGGAAGTCGAGGAACAGCCGGTAGTCGCCGCCGCTGGGCACCTCGGCATAGAAGGTTATCTCCGGACCCGCGGCGGTCTTGCCGTCGCCGGGGGCGCCGTCGGGGTGTACGTGCAGGTAGGCCAGGTCCCCGCCGCGCAGTGCGACCAGGTGGCCGTAGGCGCCGAGGTAGGGCTGCAGGTCGGTGACGGGCTTGCCGTCCTTGCTGACCTTGAGGGTGAGCTTGCTGGCCTGGCCGGGGATCAGGTCGCCGTCGAGGGTGACGGTGTAGCCGTCCACGGTGGACGTACGGCCGACCGGCGGGAGCGCCTTGGGCGCGTAGTCACCGGCGACGAGCACGTCCGTGCCCAGCGTCAGCCCGTCGGCGCCCGTGGGGGCGAAGTCGGCGAAGGCGCGGTAGGCGCCCGGCTCGGGCAGCGTCAGCTTGATCGTCCAGACGCCGCCGCCGGCTTCGGCCGGGTGCACGTGCTGGAAGCTCGTCAGGTCGCGGGAGACCACGATGAAGTGCAGCTTCTTGTCGTGCTTCACCTGGTAGTCGGTCACCGGCCCGCCGCCGGGGCCGGTCACCTTGAACTGGAAGTCGGTGGGCTCGCCGGGGCGGATCGTGGAGGTCAGAGGGGTGAGCGTGTAGCCGTTCTCGGACATCTGAAGCCCTCCGGGGGTATCCGCTTGCGCCACGGCCGCCGTCTCGGTGGAGTGGGCGGCACCGTGGCCCTCCTCGGCCGGAGCCGGGGCCACTTCGCCGACCGCGCTGCCCACGCCCAGGGCGCCGCCGAAGATGACGGCCAGCCCCAGGACGTAGGCGCCGAGCTTGGCTGCGGCGTTCACGAGGGAATCGCCACTTCGTATCCGGCCTCCTCGACCGCGGCGACGATCTTCGCCTCGTCGATCGGGCTCTCACTTCCGACGGTCAGCAGGCCGCTGGCCAGATCGACCTCGACGCCCGTGACGCCGGGGACCTCGCCGACCTCTTCCTTGACCGAGCTGACGCAGTGGCCGCAGGTCATGCCCTTGACGGTGTAGGTGGCGGTGCTCATATCGATCAACCTTTCAAGTCAGGAACGAACAAGACGGGCGATGGCGTCACTGGCCTCTTTGACCTTGGCCTGGGCCTCGGGGCCGCCCTTGAGCGTGGCCTCGGCGACGCAGTGACTCAGGTGCTCTTCGAGCAGGGAGAGGGCGAACGACTGCAGCGCGCTGGTCGCCGCGGAGACCTGGGTGAGGATGTCGATGCAGTATTTGTCCTCGTCCACCATCCGCTGCAGGCCGCGGATCTGACCCTCCACCCGGCGCAGTCGTCGTTGGTGGTCTTGCTTGCTGTGGGCGTAGCCGGTCATCCGCTTCTCCCCTCCCGCGCTTCTTTGATGGACATTACCATACCCCCCTACCCTATACAAAGCGCGGCCCATGAGCTCGCCTCTGTCTGCGGATGCGGGGGACGACTCGACAACCCGACCCAGGCAACCCGCAGGTCAGCGGCGGGATCGCGGGGATCGTGAGGAGATCGCGGGGGTCGCGAGAAGATCGCGGCGGACCGAAGTGAGCCGAGACCAGCCGCAGCCAGTCGGGCGCGGTCGACCCGGCGGCCGGTAGGCAGGCCGCAGCCGGCCAGCGGGGTCGACAGGCGTAGCCGATCAGGCACGGCCGGCCAGGCGCGGTCGATCAGGCGCGGTCGATCAGGCGCGGTCGATCAGGCGCGGTCGATCAGGCGCGGTCGATCAGGCGATGGCGAGCTTCCCCGGCCGGGACGAGCCAGCGGCCAAGCTACGTCCTTGGCGGGCGGCGTGCCTCCATCTGCAGCAGCATCGGGCGAAGGTCTTGGCGGCGCTGGGCATCAGGAGCGGCCGATCCCACAAGCCGATCTCACAAGCCGGTCCCACAAGCCAGTACCGCAGGCCCGCCGCCACGTGCAGGGCAGGCAAGGCGGTCTCACCAGGCCAAGGGCGAAGCATCGCCGAATGCATACCGGCACGCCGCTGCCGGGTGCACTGACCATGCCGGCCCAAGCCCAGCGGCGCCCACTCCTGAGTCGGCCGAGTGTCGAGGCGGCGCTGCGCGATCTCTCCGGCGTACGAGGACGACGTCAGGAAGCGGTCGCGGCCGCGTGCCGTTCCAGGAAGGTGTAGACGTCGGCCTCGTCCACCCCCGGGAACGACCCCGGCGGCAGGGCGGCCAGAACGTGCGAGTTGGCGCGGGCCGACGGCCAGGCGTAGCCCTCCCAGCGTTCGGCCAGTTCAGTAGGCGGGCGGCGGCAGCAGTCGCCGGTCGGGCAGTTGGATTTGGTGCGGTTGGTGGTCTCCCTGCCCCGGAACCACCGCGACTCCCTGAACGGCACCCCGAGCGTGATCGCGAAGTCCCGCTCCCGCGACGGGTCCACGTGCGCGACGCAGAAATAGGTGCCCGTGGGCGAATCCGAGTACTGGTAGAACACCGAGAACCGGTCCGGCGAGGAGAACACCTGGCGCCCCGACCACTGCAGGCACATCCGCTGCCCCTCGATCGCCCCCTGCTCGTCGGCGGGGAAGACGATCCCGTCGTTCTCGTACGCCTTGTAGATCGTGCCGCCCGCGTCGTTGCGGACGAAGTGGCAGACCAGGTCGAGGTGGTGGGTGGCCAGGTTCGTGAAGCGGTGGGCGGCCATCTCATACGACACGGCGAACACGTCGCGCAGGTCCTCCACCGACAGCGCCCGGTTCGACTTGGCCTCCTGCAGGTAGAGGGCGGCGGCCTTCTCCGGTACGAGCACGGCGGCGGCGAAGTAGTTGGCCTCGGTGCGCTGGCGCAGGAAGTCGGCGAAGTCGCGTGGCTTGCCGTGGCCGAGCGCGAGGTGGCCGAGGGTCTGCAGCAGGATCGTCCGGGGGGTATGCATGCCGAGCTGCTCGTGCTTGACGTAGATGCGGCGGTTGCGGAGGTCCGTGATGGAACGTACGGACCTGGGGAGGTCCTGGGCGGTGTGCACCGTGAAGCCGAAATGGGTGACCAGGCCCTGGATCATGCTCTGCGACAGGGCGCCGGTGCGGTAGCCGACCGAGGTCAGCGCCTCGGCGGCGGCCTTCTCGATCTCGGGGAAGTAGTTGCCGACCTCGCGCTGGCGGCGCCTCAGCTCGGCGTTCGCGGCTCTGGCCTCTTCCGGGGTGGCGGTGCCCCGTGCTTGCCTCGCGCGCAGCTCGCCGTACAGGCCGAGGAGGTGTTCGAGGACGTCGTTCGGGACGCGCGCGGAGACCTTGAGCCGCGGCAGGCCGAGGCTCGCGTAGATCGGGTCGCGCTGGGCCTCTTCCAGCGCGATCTCGAGCTGGGCGCGGCGGTTCGGCGGCTGGCGGCGCAGCAGCTCCTCGACGGGGACGCCCAGCGCGGCCGCCAGGGATTTGAGCAGCGTGAGCTTCGGTTCGCGCTTGCCGTTCTCCAGCAGCGACAGCTGGCTGGGCGCCCTGCTGACCCGCGACCCCAGGTCGGAAAGGGTCAGACCACGCTGTTTGCGCAGGTGGCGAAGGCGTTGCCCAAACGCGATGAGATCGAGCTCCTGCGTCAAAGACAGCGGTTCTTCGCCTAGCAAGGACGCCATGTGAGCATCTTAGACAGAAATTCCAGCCATTTTCTAGACATCGGAGGACCAGGGCCGGAGGTGTCTTGGGACCACGGAGGGGAGCCGTCGCCTCATGACATTGGTCTAGTCCATTGGGAAAACTTGGCTTTTATTCTCGGCTGAATACCCGCGAGTATTCATATCAGCAGAAATTCGCCGCTTCTTCTGGCCAGAGCAGGCTATTGGCCCCTACCCGCCCGGGCACAGACTCGGCACAGGCCCCAGGGGACGACAAAGGAGTGCAAAATGAACGATCGCCTCAAGGGAGCTGCTGAGCAGCTGCAGGACGAATGGGACAGCGACCCTCGCTGGGCGGGCGTCGAACGGACTTATCGCGCCGAGGACGTGATCAGGCTGCGCGGAAGCGTCCAGGAGGAGCACACGCTGGCCCGGCGCGGCGCCGAGCGGCTGTGGAACCTCCTGCAGACCGAGGACTACGTGCACGCGCTCGGCGCGCTCACCGGAAACCAGGCGGTCCAGCAGGTGAAGGCCGGGCTGCAGGCCATCTACCTGTCCGGCTGGCAGGTCGCGGCCGACGCGAACCTGGGCGGCCAGACCTACCCGGACCAGAGCCTCTATCCGGCGAACTCCGTGCCCGCCGTCGTGCGCCGGATCAACAACGCGTTGCTGCGTGCCGACCAGATCACCTGGTCGGAGGGCCTCCAGGACGGGCCGCACTGGCTGGCGCCGATCGTGGCGGACGCCGAGGCGGGGTTCGGTGGCGTGCTGAACGCGTACGAGCTCATGAAGGGCATGATCGCCGCAGGCGCGGCGGGCGTGCACTGGGAGGACCAGCTCGCCTCCGAGAAGAAGTGCGGCCACCTGGGCGGCAAGGTGCTGATCCCGACCGGCCAGCACGTCAAGACGCTGAACGCCGCCCGCCTGGCCGCCGACGTGGCCGGTGTCCCGACTCTGATCATCGCGCGGACCGACGCCCAGGCCGCGACGCTCCTGACCAGCGACGTGGACCCCCGCGACCAGGCGTTCGCCACCGGCGAGCGGACCGCCGAGGGCTTCTACCGGGTCCGCAACGGCGTCAAGTCGTGCATCGCGCGCGGCCTGGCCTACTCGCCGCACTCCGACCTGCTCTGGATGGAGACCGGCACGCCCGACCTCGACGTGGCCCGCGAGTTCGCCGAGGCCATCAAGGCGGAGTACCCGGACCAAATGCTGGCCTACAACTGCTCACCGTCGTTCAACTGGAAGAAGCACCTGGACGACTCCACGATCGCCAAGTTCCAGCGGGAGCTGGGGCATATGGGGTACAAATTCCAGTTCATTACGCTGGCCGGCTTCCACTCGCTGAACTACTCGATGTTCAGCCTGGCACAGGGGTACGCCAACGACGGCATGACCGCGTACGTCGACCTGCAGGAGGCCGAGTTCGCGGCCGAGTCGCGCGGCTACACCGCGACCCGCCACCAGCGCGAGGTCGGCACCGGCTACTTCGACCTGATCAGCACCGCCGTCGCCCCCGACTCCTCGACGACCGCGCTGCGCGGCTCCACCGAGGAAGAGCAGTTCAGCCACTAGATCCGCTGATCTCGCCGGCCACCTCCAGGGCATGGGATGGTTCCCCGGCGAATGGGCCGCGCCAGACTCCCCCCGGCCTGGCGCGGCCCGCTCTGGAAACCGCAGCCGCCGCACGCTTGTCAGGGGGTCAACCCATCCTCAACAGGTCCTCAACGTCCCCGCTCCTACGGTTTGCGTGACATTTCCGAGGAAGACAGGGACCCGCAAGATGAGCATGAGGAGAAAGATCCGACTCGCGGCGATGGCGGCGCTCACCTCTGTCGCTCTGGTCGCGCTGCCCGCCTACGCCGCTTCAGCCTCAACCGCGTCGGCCCTGGACGGCGCCCCAGACTGCGCCACGACCTGGACCGGAAGCGACTACAACAAGTGGGTGAAGGTCCGCAACGACTGCGGGCGCACCATACGCGTGAAGATCGTCATCCAGTACAACTTCGACAGTGAGTGCAAGGTGCTCAAGCCGGGCAAGACTTTCTTCTTCCGGCACGGCTGGGGTTCCTACCTCGACGAAGTCAGGGCCTGCTGACCTGTCGGCCAGGGGCGGGAGTGCGCGCTCCAGCACACGGCCCTTTTTTTGGGGTTTTTTGTACGGCAAGCATGGGCCAGCCCCAAACGCCGCACAGGGCTGAGGGCCTCCAGGGACACGGCCGCTGATCCCGCACGGGGTCGGCCGCCGTGACGAGACGGTGCTCATTCAGGCTGGTCGTCAGCCGATTCCCTCAGCCCAGCAGGCCTTCGATCAGGTCGGCGGCCCGTGCGATGCCGCGCTGGAGCACGTTCTTTCGACAAGCCCGCCAACCTGCCGTCCTTCACCAGGTAGCCGACCGCCACTGTGCCGTGGAACAGCAACAGATGGTGCTCGCACTGGCTCGCGAACCGGATACCCTCGACGACCTCCTGCCGAGCGTGTCGGTCCCCGATAGATCGCCGGACGGCTCACCCCAGCTTGGCGGCCATCTCCCGCACCGCTCCTTCCCGCGCGTCGTACATCGCCTTCGCCCGATGGGCGCCACGCCTTGTCCGGGCGGGCGGTGCCGCCGTCCTTCGTAGTCGTCCGGTGGAGGACGCCATCCAGGATGTCTCGGCGGACCACTTCGGCCTGATCGTGAGCATGCCGGGTGTCCAGCCTCGGTAAGACCCGCTTTTCCTTGAGACACGCCAATGGCAAAACTGCGCGAAATCGTGGGCGCGTCCGGTAGGGCGCCGTATCGTGCGAGGTAGAGGGCCTTCTCCTACTGGATCCACCCCGGACGGCGTCCACTGCGCATCGCGCGCATGGAGCCTGCTTCGGATGGGGTTCTTCGTTGGATAGGAGTTGGTTCCTATGGACACGCAACGCGCGCTTCTTATCGCGCTCGCGATAGTCGCCTGCACCAGCATCGCGACCGCTCTCATGCTCGCGGACGGCTCCACGTGGCCCGCCGCACTCCTCACCGGACTCACCGCCGGCGGCGCCGTTCTGTGGGGACTGCTCGGCTGTTTCAACCGCCACCCATAGACGCAAGGAAGAGGCCCGGATCTTCTCCAGGCTGGGCCCCTTCCTCGTCACCCCAGCACGGTTGGGTGCGCCGAGAACGGCCCGACGCCCTCGCCCGTCGCGCTGTTCGACGGTCGCCACCCAGCCGTGCCGCGCCGGCTCGACGAGTGCGGCCAGGACGCGGCTCACGCTCGCCTGTGTCCGAGCGCGGTTACGGCGGCTCTCGCCGAGCTGGGCTCGATGACCGGACGATGCCTGGCCGCGTCCGCGAGGACGCTCACGCCTCCGTCCGCCGTGCGGGAGCTGAGGTGAGGTGAGGTCGGCGATCAAGGCGTGCACGCGGGCCTCGATCGCGTCCCGGATCGGCCGTACAGCCTCGAGCCCTTGTCCGGCGGGGTCGTCCAGCTCCCAGTCCTCATACCGTTTGCGCACCCGGACGCGGTCGCCTGCGAGGTGGGTGAGGAAGGCGGCGGCCATCTGAGAGCGGCCGGCGTTGTGCACGCAGACGAACAACACCGCTGGTCGGACACCGTTTCTCCTATCGAGGCAGGTCGGCCGAGGCCGCCGGACACCATCAGGGACGGGCGCGGGCGGCGCGGCCCTCGGCGGATACAGGGCGGCCAGCAGCAGAGCACCGAGCGCGGCCCCAGCCACAGGTCGACGCCGCCACCCAGCACCTCAAGGACGCCGGGCTGGCCACGTTCGAGGAGAACGACACCTCCTGCTGCTACGCCCTCCAGGACAAGGTGTGGGTCCACCGGAAAGATCACTTCGTGCTGTACCAGAGGCTGATCGCCTTGAGTTGCTTCGCTGGTCCCTCGGCCAGGAGCCGCTTGATCTTGCCATCGAAACCGGCCAGGACCACGCGGGTGGTGCCGCCCTTGGTGACCAGGGCGAGGATGTGCTCGCCGTCCAGCCAGCCGCTGAACGTCGTGATCTCGCCTCCCGGCACGACGGCCTTCCTGGTGCCGGTGACCACGTCCCACAGGCAGACGTCCCTGGGCTTGCCCGGGCAGGCGGTGGAGAACACCGTGGCGGTCCCCGTGCCGATGCGCAGTGTGGCGGCGCTCCTGTGCATGAGGTCGCCCATGCCGCGGAATGAGCGGATCACCGCGCCGTCCAGCCCGACGAAGCTGATCGCACCGTCCCTTTCCTGGCGCATCAGGGTCGAGGCGTCCGGGCCCCAGGAGTAGCTGCCCTTGTACCCTCCGGCCATCAGGCGGGTGCGGACGCTCTTGGTCGCGGCGTCCACGATCACGAACCCGGCCATGGTCAGCGAGCCCGTCTTGCCCGTGTAGATCGTCATGAGCAGGTGACGGCCGTCCTCGTTCCACACCGCACCGAGCGTTTCGCCGGGTTTGTCGGCGGTGCGGAGTTCCACGTCCTCGCCGGTGGCCGTGGTGACCAACCTGATCGTGTTGTAATCGGTACGGCTCAGCGTCGTGGTGGACAGAGCGGCCACATAGGTGCCGTGCGGTGAGACCGCCGGCTGCTGGAAATTTCCGAAGTATTCGAATTTGGCGGTCTTGGCGTCGCGGACGTAGGCGGGAGCGCCATCACTCAGCGGCACGATTCCGTAGGCGGAGCTGGCCCAGACGGGGTCGGCGGGGTTCTCGTGCAAGGTGATCTTCGTGCCGGGTATCTTCGCCGTGGTCGTCGCGGTCGTGGGGATCACTTGGGCGACCGAGACCGTGGGCGTGCCGGACGACGCCGAGGATGGGATGGAGCTCGGGCCGGTGGTGGCGGTGGCGGTCCCCGCCGTGCCGGTCACGGTCGCCGTACGGGTGAGCTTGATCGTGACGGTCACCGCGACGGCGGCCACCAGCACCGCGGCGGCGCCCGCCCCGGCCCGCGCGAGCCGCCGCCCGAAGCGCCGGACAGGAACCGGCGCCGAAGCGGCAGGGGGCGGGGCGGCGGATCTGGTGCCCTCGGTGAGCAGGCCCTGTGGCGGGACCGGATGGCCGAGCAGGGTGAGCAGGGCGCGGGCGGCCGTCGGGCGGGCGGCGGGGTCCTTGGCCAGGCAGCGGGCCACCAGGTCACGCAGGTCGCCCCGCAGGTCGCCGAGGTCCGGCTCCGCGGTCAGGATCCGGTTGAGCACGGACGGCAGGTCGCCCGAGCCGAAGGGCGGCTTGCCCGTCGCGGCGCACACCACCGTGGCCGCCCAGGCGAACAGGTCCGCCGGCGGCCCGGAGCCGGCGCCGCCGAACTGCTCGGGAGCCATGTACGGCGGGGTGCCCACCAACTGGTCGCCGGTCAGCTCACTGGAGTCCAGCGCCCGCGAGATACCGAAGTCGATCACCCGGGGGCCGTCCCTGCCGAGCAGCACGTTGCCCGGTTTGAGGTCCCGGTGCACCACGCCGGCCTGGTGGATGGCGGCCAGCGCGGTCAGGCTGCCGATCGCCAGGCGGCGCAGTTCGGCCTGCCGCAGCGGGCCCCGCTCGGCCAGGACCCTGGCGAGTGAGGGACCGTCGACGTACTCGCTGACGACGTACGGGACACCGTTCAGCTCGCCGGTCGCCAGCACGGTCGCCGTGCAGAACGCCTTGACGCGCCGCGCGAGCTCGATCTCCTTGGCGAACCCGGCCCGGTCCTCCTCCCCGGCCGCGCGCGTGAGCAGCTTGATCGCGACCCGCTCCCCGTCGGCCGACTCGCCGAGGTAGACGACCCCTTGGCCGCCGTGGCCGAGCCGGCCCGCGACACGGTACGACCCCACCTGGGCGGGATCACCCGTGAGCAAGGGGCGCGGTTCCATGGTCACGGCGCCTTGGCCGCGAACTGCCGGGCGCTGTTGTGCGGGGCGAGGTCCACGAGCACCCGCTCGACCTTGCCCAAGAAGTCGACGATCTCGACCTGGGCCCGGCCCTTCTTGGCGTTCTCCTGCACCAGGATGTGGTCCTCGTCGAACCAGCCGAGCAGGAGGGAGCCGTCCTTGACGGAGGGCACGGTGGCCTTGCGGTCACCGGTCGTGGCGTCCCAGACGCAGACCTCCTTGCCGGTGGGGCAGACCGTCATGAACTGCTTGCCCGACGGGGAGTACCAGGAGACGTCACGGGGCCTGCCCACCCAGTGCATGCTGTGCGTGACTTTTCCCGACATGTCGTACGTCTCGATGCCGTTGCTCTTGGGGCTGCTGTAGCCTCTGGCGATCTTGCCGTCCGGGGTGAACGCGAACGGCAGGCTGCTGTCGTCGGTGTACTGGGTCTTCACGACGGTGGCCGTCCGCGCCCGCACGTCGACGGCCACGAAGCCGGTGATCCGGTCCCGCTTGGCGTTCGTGATCGACAGCAGCACCCGCCCGCCGTCCCGCGACCAGGAGGGGTACCAGGTCTGCGCGGGTTTCTGCACCGTGTTGACGGTGAAGGACTCCTTGGTGTTCAGGTTGGTGAACCGCACGTGATCCATGCCGGAACTCTGGAACTTGATCCACGGGTTGAGCGCCACCCAGTCGCCCATCGGCGACACGCGCGGCTCCTCGGCCAGACCGACCTCCTGGAACTGGCCGGCCCGGTCCCTGGCGAACGCCTTGAACGGCCTCTTGACCTGGAGGTAGGCGGCCAGCCGTACGGGATCGGCGGAGTTCTCGTGCAGGACGGCGTCGATGTCGGTGAGTTTGACGTCCTTGTCGGCCTTGGGCGCGACGCTGGCGACCGGCGCGCTGGTCACGCTCGGTGTGATCGTGGGCGCGGCGGTGATGACCGAGGTGGGCAGGTTCGTACCGGCGTCGGATCGGACGGCCCCGGACGGACGGGGGGCGGACGGACCGGCGGCCACCACGATCGGCCGGCGGGTCAGCGCGTAGACGCCGACGCCGGACACCAGGGCCCCCGCGACGAACGCCACCACGGCGATCAGCACCCCGCGACCCCGCCGAACCGGCACAGTGGCCGCGACGCCGGCCGGCTCCTGCCCGTCCTGCGGTGACGGCTGCGGCGAATCCGACGAAAACGACGGCGACTGCGATGGCTGCCACCGCAGCGGTGGGGAATCCAGCGATGAAGGCGGCTGCGAGTCCGGGGGTAATCGCGGCGGCGGCAGACTGTACGGCAGCCCGGACGGCGGCGGCAGCCGCGCGGTCAGGAAGTTGGTCTCCCCGACCAGCCGCAGCAGCACGTCGCTCGACGTGGGACGCAGCGCGGGATCCTTCGCCAGGCA
Source organism: Nonomuraea sp. NPDC049141 (assembly GCF_040648415.1). NCBI lineage: Bacteria > Bacillati > Actinomycetota > Actinomycetes > Streptosporangiales > Streptosporangiaceae > Nonomuraea > Nonomuraea sp. NPDC049141. The sequence goes on along the minus strand of NZ_JBEZDR010000013.1, from coordinate 49,137 downwards.
GGCCACCACCAGCTCGCGCAGGTCCCCGAGGTCGGGCAGGTCCGGCTCGCCGTTGGTGATCCGGTTGACCGTGCCCGCCATCGAGCCGCCGTCGAAGGGAGAGCGGCCGGACGCCGCGGCCACCAACGTCGCCGCCCAGGAGAACAGGTCGGCCGGCGGTTCCGCCGTGGCCCCGCCGAGCCGTTCCGGCGGGGTGAAGGCGGGAACGTCCACCTTGCGGGTCGTGGCGGAGGCCGTGCCCGCCATCGCCCGGCCGATGCCGAAATTGATCAGCCTGGGCCCGTCAGGGCCGAGCACCACGTTGCCGGGCCGGATGTCGCCGTGCACGACGTTCGCCTGGTGGATGGCCACCAGCGCGGTCGCGGTCCCGACCGCGAGCCGGTGCAGCGCCGCGTTCCGCAGCCGCGTGCCCGCCGCGGTCGCCCGCTCCAGCGTGGGGCCGTCGATGTACTCGCTCACCACGTACGGCCGGTCGTCCAGCAGCCCCGACCCGAGCACCTGGGCCGTGCAGAACGCGGAGACCTCCTGGAAGGGCTCGATCATGCGCAGGAAGCGCTCCTGGTCGACCTCCGGGTCCAGCAGCTTCACCACGACGAGCTCCGGAGCGCCCTCTTCCGGTTCAGCGTTCACCCGTCCGACGAACACGTCCGGGCTCAGCCGTCCGATCAGCCGGTACTCACCCACCTGGATGGGGTCTTGCTCGCGCAGCGGTTCGAATTCCGGCATGCGGATTTCTCCTCCCGGCACAACCAGGCCGTAGATCACCAATTATGGTGACTCGTCGCCGGGAATTGGAGAGGTTGCCCGTGATCCCGCGATCAGGTGAGCGTCGCGCTGGGCGTCTCCTAGCCGAGTGCCGCGGCCTCCTCGGCTTCGACCTGGCGGTTCCAGTCGCGCTTCACGGCTCGCCAGCCCTCGTCGTCGGCCCCGAGCCGCCAGTAGCCGGAGATCGACAGCCGCTCCATCGGCACCTTGCGATCGACCCGGAGGTGCCGCCGCAGCTCCTTGACGAACCCCGCCTCGCCGTGGACGAACGCGTGCACATCACCCTCGGGGAACTCCAGCTCACGCACCGCCTTCACCAGCGCCTCGCCGACGGGCGCGCCGCCGCGGTGCAGCCAGACCAGCCGCGTGTCACCGGCGACCCGCAGCTTCTGCTCCTCCTCCGGCCCGTCCACCTCGATGAAGGCGTGGGCGAGGGCGCCGTCGGGCAGCGCCTCCAGCGAGGCCGCGATCGCCGGGAGCGCGCTCTCGTCACCCACGAGCAGGTGCCAGCCGGCCTCCGGGCTCGGCACGTAGCCGCCGCCGGGGCCCAGCATGAACAGCTCGTCGCCGGGCACGGCCCGCGCGGCCCACGGCCCGGCGATGCCCTCGTCGCCGTGGTAGACGAAGTCCAGCGTCATCTCCTGGGCGTCGGAGTCCCAGGCCCGCACGGTGTAGGTGCGCAGCCGCGGCCAGACCTCCCGCGGCATGGTCTCGCGTACGTGCTGGACGTTGAAGGGAACCGGGTAGTCGACACCCTCGTGCGGGAAGACGAGCTTGACGTAGTGGTCGGTGAGACCCGAGGTGGCGAAGTCACGCAGATCCTCACCACCGACCACCACGCGGATCATGTGGGGCGAGATCCGCTCCGTACGGACGACGACGCCGCGATGGTGATCTCTGGGCTTGTCAGCCATCGGTCACTCCTCGAAATATTAGGTATGCCTAACCTACACTGTCATGCTCCGGTCCGCAGGTGAGCGGCCACGGCGACCAGGCACCATTCAGGCGATACCAGCCGCGATCTCCCCAGCATGGCATCACCAAAGAGAGCCTCGGGTATCAAGGGGGCTTCAGGCCGCATCCTCCAGCGAGGACGACCGGACGGCCGCGACGGCGGCGAAGAAGCGCGCCATGTGCCGGAAGGCCAGCCGGCCCTCGGGCAGCACGTCTGCCAGGATCGGGAACACGTGCGGCATCCGCCGCCACTCCTCGTACGTCACCGGCACCCCCGCCCGCCTGGCCTTGACCGCCACGCGCCGCGCCTCGTCCCGGAGCACCTCCGTCGAACCGGTGACGATCATGAGCGGCGGCAGGCCGGTGAAGTCGCCGTGCACGGGCGACACGAGGGGATCGCGCGGGTCCAGGCCGGAGGTCCAGCGCCGGGCCAGCCAGCGGATGCGGCCGGCCGCCAGCATGGGGTCCTGCCAGCGGTTCGCGCGCTTGGGCAGGTCCGTCAGGTCGGCCCAGGGCGACAGGCAGACGGCCGCGGCCGGCAGCGGCAGGCCCCGGTCGCGCAGGGCGAGCAGGGTGGCCAGCGTGAGATGCCCGCCCGCCGAGTCGCCGGCGAACACGACGTCCTCGGGCGCGTACCCGCGGTTCAGTAAGCAGTCGTAGGCGTCCAGCGCGTCACTCAGGGAGTCGGCCAGCTTGTGGACCGGCCCCTGGCGGTAGTCGAGGGCGAGCACCGGGCGGTGGGCCGCGACGGACAGGCGCCAGGTGATCGGCCGGTGGGTCCTGGGCGAGCAGGAGAAGTAGCCGCCGCCGTGAAAGTACAGCAGCACCTTGCCCTCGTCGGGAGCGGCGCCCGCGCGCACCCACTCCCCGCCGCACGCCGAGAAGGCGGCCGGCTCGATGTCCACGTGGCCGGGCGGGCGCAGCGGCAGCAGCCGGGCCAGGTCGCCGAAGCGGGCGGCGCAGTCGATCGTGAGGGGGTGGCGCATCAGGAGGTGGGAGGCCGGCTTGAGGGTCCCGCGCATCAGACCGGTGAGCGCGCGAGCCTGCCAGCTCAACGGGTAGTCGGGAGTGTCATCCCTGTCCAGGTCCATGTGTCCTCCGATGAATATCCTTCCCCTAGAACATCGCTCTACTCGCAAGTAAGTATCTCCTCGCTTACGGGATTATTTCGGCGATGTGTCGCGCGGTGCCGCGTTCCGTTTATCGCGTTGCGGAGCCCCGACCGGAAAGCAGATAATTCAAGGCTTCCATCGGCCGACCCACGTATGGGTCCGGGCACGGCTGGTCACCGTGTCATCACTCTCCGGAGGTGCAGAACCATACCCCTCTATGCCCGGCTGGTCCGGTACGGCTTCCGCAAGCACGCCACCTACGTCTGGGCCACGGTCGCGGGCGCCTTCACCAACAGCGTCTTCGGCATCCTTCGCGCCTACATCCTCATCGCCCTCTGGCAGGCCAGGCCCGGTCTGGCCGGCTACGACGTCACCCAGGCCGTCACGTTCTGCTTCATCACCCAGGCCTGCATCGGCCCGATGCAGCTGTTCGGCACCGGTCTCACCATCCCCGAGCGGATCCGCAGCGGCGACATCGCGCTCGACCTCGTCCGCCCCGCCTCGCTCCAGCTCTGGTCCCTCGCCGAGGACCTGGGCAGGGCCGCCTACCTGTTCTTCGCTCGCGGCATCCCGCCGATGCTGCTGGGCGCCGCGCTGTTCGGCATCGCCCATCCCGCGGAGCCGGGGCAGTGGCTCGCCTTCCTCGCCGGCTTCCTGGCCGGGGTGATCGTCAGCTTCGCCTGGCGCTACCTGGTCGCGCTGTCGGTCTGCTGGCTGATCGACGACCGTGGCGTGGGGGCGTTCTCACTGGTGCTCACCACGCTCTTCAGCGGGATGCTGCTGCCGCTCAGCCTGTTCCCGGGCATCGTCGGCGAGCTGGCCAGGGCGCTGCCGTGGGCCGCGATGGTCCAGGCCCCCACCGACCTCTACCTCGGCAAGGCGCCCGTCCTGGAGACCCTGGCGTTCCAGGGCTGCTGGGCGGCGGTGCTGCTCGCCGCCGGCGCGCTCGGCACGCGGGCCATCCGCCACAAGGTGGTGATCCAGGGTGGTTAGCGCCTATTTCCGGCTGGCCTGGACCTGGACCCGAGCCGCGATGGCCTACCCGGCCTCGTTCGCCCTGATGTCCGTGCTCGGTCTCATCGTGGCGGGCACCGACGTGGCGGTGATCCTCATCATCTTCGCCAACACCACCTCTCTGGCCGGCTTCTCCCGCGCGGAGACGCTCTTCCTGTACGGCACGGCGAACGTGGCCTTCTGCCTCTGCGACATGTTCGTCAGCAACATCGACCGGATCAGCCAGCACGTCAAGGCGGGCACGTTCGACACCATGCTGATCAGGCCCGTCAGCACCTGGATCCAGATGGCGGCCGACCGTTTCCTGCCCACCCGCATCGGCCGCGTCCTGCAGGCGGTGCTCGTGCTCGGCTACTCGATCAGCGCCCTCGACCTCGACTCCGGGCGGCTCTGGATGATCCCCGTCATGATCGCGACGGGGGTGGTCATCTTCGCGGCACTGTGGACGCTGGCCGGGGCGGTGCAGTTCGTGCTGACCGACGCGTCCGAGGTGACCAACGCCTTCACCTACGGCTCCGGCCAGCTCACCCAGTACCCGTTCGCGATCTACGGCCGCGAGCTGGTGCGCGGGGTGACCTACGGGCTGCCGCTGGCCTTCGTCAACTGGCAGCCGGCCCTCTACGTGCTGGACAGGGACGACCCGTTCGGCACCCCGGGCTTCATGCGCTTTCTCGGGCCGGTCGCGGCCCTGGTCCTCGCCCTGCTCGCCGGGTTCGCCTGGCGGCTGGGCATCCGGCACTACCGATCCACGGGGAGTTAGGGATGATCGAGCTCGACCGGGCCGGGCGCTCGTTCAAGGTGAAGAGGAGCCTCAAGCTCGAAGGGAACGTCGTCCACGCCGTACGCGATCTGTCGTTCACCGTGGCGCCGGGAGAGTTCGTCGGCTACCTCGGCCCCAACGGCGCCGGCAAGTCCACCACGATCAAGATGCTCTGCGGCATCCTGACGCCCACCTCGGGCCGGGTGCGGGTGGCCGGGCTCGACCCCTCGCGCAAGCGCACGACGCTGGCGCGGCGCATCGGCGTGGTGTTCGGGCAGCGGACGACGCTGTGGTGGGACCTGCCGCTGCGGGACAGCTTCGAACTGATCCGGCACCTTTACAAAGTAGATCGCCATATCTTCAAGACGCGGCTCGACGAGCTGACCGAGACGCTCGACCTGGGCGGTTTCACCCGCACGCCGGTGCGCCAGCTCAGCCTGGGCCAGCGCATGCGCGGTGACCTGGCCGCCGCGCTGCTGCACGCGCCCGACGTGCTGGTGCTCGACGAGCCGACGATCGGGCTCGACGTGGTCAGCAAGGCGAGCATCCGGGCGTTCCTGCGCCGGCTCAACACCGAGCAGGGCACGACCGTGCTGCTGACCACGCACGACCTGGGCGACATCGAACGGCTCTGCCGCCGGGTCATGCTGATCGACCACGGGCGGCTGGCGTTCGACGGCACACTCGACGAGCTGATGGCCACGGCACCCGAGCAGTCCACGATCGAGGACGTGGTCACCCGCCTCTACACCGGCAGCCGCTGAGCCCGAACGCCAAGGATCAGTAGTAGCTGCCCTGGGGGCTCTCCTCGTAGTCCTCGTCCAGGTCCTCGTCCCGTCGCGCCCAGCGGGACGGGATCAGCACCGGGATGAACATCGCCACGCCGAGCAGTGCGAAGAAGCCCGTGGTCAGCATGGTCTTGTCACCGAACCCGATGTCTCTGATGATCTGGTTCACCGACGGCTCGTCAGGGATCAGGGAGATCGCCCGGTTCATGTCGAGGGAGTAGACCACCGTCCAGGCCAGGAGCACCATCGAGGGCACGAACGTGGCCAGCGGAGACACCCGTCCCGCCACCACGAGTCCGACGACCAGTCCCACCGCCGCCATCGCGCCGAGCGCGATCCACATCTTCTGCCCGCCCGCCGGGTTGCCCGCCGCGCTCGTTAACGCCTGCTGCACGGCCCATCCGCCACCGCCCAGCACTGCTGCGGTCACCACAACTCCGATGAGCAATCCCGCAAAGTGCCGCAACGTTCTCACCTCAATGTCTACGTGGTTCGGCACGACCCTAGCGACAATTGACGCAAATCGACCAGGCCTTGCGCAGCATGGGAGTAGAGGCCTCCCTGGACCCTGCCCCCGTGAGAGCATGTGACACACTCATGCGCGCGCAACTTCCCCTCAGGCTCGCGCGGACGGCCGCCTTCGCCGCCGTCTGCGTGGGACTCGCCGCGCTCGCCCACGCGATGGGGGGCGGCTCGGTCCCCGCGCCGCACACGGCCGCGCTCGGCCTCGGCGCCGTGCTGCTGGCGGCCCTGGCGCTGGGCGGCCGGGAGCGCTCAGCCCCGACGATCAACGTCGCGCTGATGTGCGCCCAGCTCGGGCTGCACGAGTGGTTCGGCACCGACGGCACCGCCTACGTCATCACGCACCCGCACGGCCGCGGGCTCAGCGAGGGCATCGGCATGCTGCTGGCCCACCTGACGGCCACGCTGATCACGGGGTGGTGGCTGGCGCGCGGCGAGAGCGCGCTCTGGGCGCTGCTGCACCGCCTCGGCCACCGCCTGGTGCTGCTGCGCCCGGTCGCCGTCGCGGCTGTGGGACAGATTGTCCCGATGGTGATCGTCAGGATCGTCCCGGTCGATCCGTTTCTCCTCCACTGTGTCGCCAGGCGTGGTCCTCCACTGCCCGCCTGAACCTCTGACACCTTTTTCGATTCTTCGATCATTCCCAGTGGAGTTTCCCCATGTCCTTCACGCGTCGTGCCGCGACCGTTCTCGCCGCCGCCACCGCGATCACCGCCGGCCTCGCCCTTCCCGCGCTGGCCCATGTCACGATCAACCCGGGCACCGCCGAGCAGGGCGGCTTCTCCAAGGTCGCCTTCCGGGTGCCGAACGAGCGTGACGACGCCTCGACCGTCAAGGTCGAGGTCGCCTTCCCCACCGATCACCCGCTGGCGTTCGTCTCGGTCAAGCCGCTGCCGGGATGGAGCGTCAAAGTCACCGAGGGCAAGCTGCCCAAGCCGGTCAAGACCGAGTACGGCGAGCTGAAGGAGGCCGTCACCCAGGTCGTCTGGTCGGGCGGGAAGATCGGCAAGGGTGAGTTCCAGGAGTTCGAGGTGTCCATGGGGCAGTTGCCCGAGGACGTCGATGAGCTCACGTTCCCGACCACGCAGACCTACACCGGCGGCGAAGTGGTCAAGTGGGCCGACGCCCCGAAGGCGGACGGCAGCGAGGCGGAACACCCGGTTCCGACGCTCAAGCTGACGCCCGCGACCGCGTCCGATTCACACCACGCCGGGGCGTCAGCCCCCGCGGCCTCGGCCTCCGCGAGCAACGTGGCGGCCCCGTCCGTCACCCAGGTGTCCGCTGGCTCGTCCTCGGACGGCACCGCGCGGCTGCTGGGTGGCGCGGGGCTCGTGGTGGGCGTCATCGGCATCGTGGTCGCCATCCTGGCCCTGCGCCGCCGCCCGTCCTGACGTCCGGGAGGGCGACGCTCTCCTAAGGGGCCCGGGTCGGATCTCACCGGCCCGGGCCGGTCAGGACGTGATGTCCTTGCCCGAGAAGCGGGCCCATGCGATGGAGCCGAACAGCAGGATGTACGCGCCGAAGACCAGCAGCCCCTGACCGAGGTTCGCGAAGTCGACCGGACTGCGCAGCACCGCGTCGAACCGGGTCCACCAGGTGGGCAGCAGGTAGGGCATGATCCCGTCGAGCTGCGGGATGGCCCGCAGCACCTGGGTGACGATGACCAGGACCATCGTCGCCGCGATCGCGCCGATGGACACCTCGGTGAACGTCGACAGGGCCACCGCCACGGCCGCCAGCGCCGCCATGCCCGCGCCCACGTACCCCATGCTGATCAGGATCCGCAGCAGGCCGTCGGCCACCGAGACCGTGCTGCCCGACAGCAGCGTCACCGGCCCCACCGGGAACAGGATCAACCCGGTGACGAGCGCCGACAGCGCCACCACCGCGGTGACCGCGTAGGCGAACACCACCACGTTGAGGTACTTCACGACCAGCAGCCTCGTCCGGCCGGCCGGCGCGGCGAGCAGGTACCGCAGCGTCCCCGCGCCCGCCTCACCGGCGATCGAGTCGCCGCCCACCACACTCACCGCGATCGGCATCAGCAGCAGCACCAGGAAGGAGAACGAGGCGAAGGTCAGCATGAGGCTGTTGCCCGCCACGGCGCCGATGAGCCCGCCGACGGCGTCGTCGCCGCTGGCGATGCGCAGCCCGATGCCGATCAGCACCGGCACGCTCGCCAGTACGGCCAGCATCACCTGGTTGCGCGGGCGCCGGAACGTCAGGCCCAGCTCGGAGCCGAGCAGCCGCCAGAACGCCGACGGCAGACGGGCCGGTGGCTCCGCGCTGCCGGGCGGCTCGGGCGGGCGCCGCTCGGCGGTGCGCATCGTCTCGGTCACCGGCACCAGCCCCGGCGTCCGGCGCTCCCGTGTCCCCGCCGCCGGACCGTCCGATGGCTCGCCCGGCGTCTGACGGGTCTGCGTCTCAGCCGTCGACATCGAATCCCTCCCCTGTCAGTCCGACGAACACGTCCTCCAGGCTCGGCCGCACGACGGCCAGCCCCCGTACGGCGACGCCCTCGCGTACCAGCGCCGCGTTGATGGCCTCGGGCGCCTGCGCGCCCAGCTCCGCCGTCACCGAGGCGGCGCCCTCGTCGGAGATGCGCACGTCGGCCAGGCCGAGCGTGCCGAGCACCCGCGCGGCGTCGGCGACGTCCGGCGTCTCGACCCTGACGCGGGTGGCGAGGCCGCCGTTGAGCGAGGCGATCGTGCCCTGGGCGACCAGGTTGCCGGTCCGCATGATCGCGGCGTGCGTGCACATCTGCTCGACCTCGGTCAGCAGGTGCGAGGAGACGAAGACCGTGGTGCCGTCGGCGGCGATCTCCTTGACCAGCGCGCGCACCTCGCGGGTGCCCTGCGGGTCGAGCCCGTTGGTGGGCTCGTCGAGTATGAGCAGCTCACGCGGCCCGAGCAGGGCGGCGGCGATGGCCAGGCGCTGGCGCATGCCGAGGGAGTAGTTGCGGAAGCGCTTCCCCGCCGCCGCGGACAGGCCGACCCGCTCCAGCGCCTCGCCGACCCGCCGCTTGGCGGTGCCGCCGGGAGCGGTGGGGTCGGCGGCGTCGAAGCGGAACAGGTTCGCCTCGCCCGACAGGTACGGGTAGAACGCCGGCCCCTCGACCAGCGCCCCGACGCGGGGCAGCGCGTCCGCCAGGGGCAGGCCGAGCACCGAGTACTCGCCGGCCGTGGGCGTCACCAGGCCGAGCAGCATGCGGATCGTGGTGGTCTTGCCTGAGCCGTTGGGCCCGAGGAAGCCGAAGACCGATCCGCGCGGCACGGTCAGGTCCAGTGCGTCGACCGCGACCTGGCCCCCGCGAAACTGCTTGGTCAGGCCCCGGGTGACGATCGCCGAGTCGCCGGAGGGCGGGGCCGCCCCGAAGGGCGCCCCCGCTTCCTGTGTGACGACGGTCACTTGGTGCCCGCCGCTTTGGTGATCTCCTCCGGCGTGACCGCGCCGACCAGCAGCCGGCCGTCGTCGGTCAGCAGCGCGGTGACGAGCTTGGTCTTGATCAGCTTGCCCGAGCCCCACGTGCCGCTGACCGGGGTGGCCGACTTGAGCACGTTGTCGACCAGCGCCTTCGTGTCGGTGCCGTCCGCGCCGTCCTTCCACGGCTTGTGCGACTGGCTGTCGGCCGGGGTCTGCTCCGGCTTGGCCGTCAGGTCCTCCAGCGAGGCGGGCACGACGGCGACGCTGGTCCAGCCGGCGCCGACGACCTTGACGCCCTCGGCCCTCTCCTTGGCCTTCTCCGCCTGCTGTTCGCTGTGGTCGCCGCCGCCACCGATCGTCTGCTCCTTCACCTTGGCCCCGGCGGGCGGGGTGAAGGTGAAGTTCTCGGCCGCCGGCGGCGTGAACGTCACCTGGGTGAAGCCGACCTGGAAGGCCGGTTCGGCCGAGCCCTTGGCGTAGACCTGGACCTGCAACGGCACGTACGTCTCACCGTCGAGCGCCAGCCGCACCTCCTGGACCAGCGAGCCCTCGTCCTTGGGGGCGAGCACGAGCTGGTAGGCGGACCGGCCGGCCACCTGGGCGGTGTTGGTCACCCGGATGGCGGTGTGCTCGTCGGCCTTGGCCAGCAGCTTCTCCGCCACCTGCTGCGGGGTCACATCCGCCGGCCCCGGCGTGGGCGTGGCGTGCCGCGCCGTGGCGTCACCCGCCATCTTGATCTTGGTGGCGGTGTTGTCGCCGCTGTCCCAGTACCAGGCCTGGTCGCCGTTGACGATCAGGTTGGACTCGTCGAACTGCGTCGGCATGGCGACCCGCATCTTGCCGTCGCCGCCGTACCAGAGCTTCACCTCGTGCGAGCCGGACAGCAGGCTCAGCGGTGACGCCCCGCCCATGTCGGGCAGCGCGGGCAGACCCAGCGACGCGGTCTGCTGCACGGTGCCGGACATGGGCGGCGGCGCCTTGTCCTTGGTGGCCGCCACGGCGTCGGCGAGCAACTGCTGCGCCGTACGCTCGGGTAGCACGGGATCGCCGCTCACCGCGGCGATGACCGGGCCGGCCCCCATCGCTCCGGCGATCACGGCCGCGGCCGCGATCGGAACTCCCCATCTCACGAACGTGCCTCTGCGCATCTCACTCCTTAACGGTATGTCGATGACCAGAGCCTGCGTCATGCATGCTTAGGCGAGCCTGAGACCGGCTGAGACGGCTCTCAGCCTTCTCAGCGTGGTCTCAGGGCAGAAAATGGAGAATCGCCACATGAGAGTACTTGTCGTCGAGGACGAGCGGCGGATGGCGGCCGCGCTGCAGCGGGGGCTGCAGGCCGAGGGTTTCGCCGTGGACCTCGCCCATGACGGCGAGCAAGGGTTGCACGAGGCCAGGCACGGCGACTACGACATCGTGGTGCTCGACATCATGCTGCCGCGCCTGTCGGGCTACAACGTGTGCAAGCAGTTGCGCGCCGAGGAGAACTGGGTGCCGATCCTGATGCTCTCCGCCAAGGACGGCGAGTACGACATGGCCGACGGGCTCGACCTGGGCGCCGACGACTACCTGACCAAGCCCTTCTCGTACGTGGTGCTGGTGGCCAGGCTGCGCGCGCTGCTGCGGCGCGACTCCGGGCGGCGGCCCGCCGTGCTGGCGGCGGGCGACCTGTCGCTGGATCCGGCGCGGCGCCGGGTGCAGCGGGGCGAGAGCTCGATCGAGCTGACGCCCAGGGAGTTCGCGCTGCTGGAATACCTGCTGCGCCGGCGCGACGAGGTGGTGTCGAAGTCGGAGATCCTGGAGCACGTGTGGGACACCTTCGACACCGACCCGAACGTGGTCGAGGTGTACGTGGGCTACCTGCGGCGCAAGGTCGACTCCCCGTTCGGCAGGAACGCGATCCAGACCGTGCGAGGAGCGGGCTACCGGCTGGCGGGCGACGGTGGCTGACTCGCCGTTGACCTGGTGGCGGCGCCAGGGGCTGCGCTTCCGGCTGACGGTCGTGGCCGCCGCGGTGCTCGCGCTGGCGCTGGCGATCTCGGCGTCGGTGCTGCTGACCGTGCTCGACCGGGCGCTGATCGGCACCGTGGACGACTCGACGCGGCAGCAGGCCCAGACCGTCCGGGTGCAGGCCGACGCGGGCACGCTGACCAGCCCGATCGCCACCCACGACGGCACGATCGTGCAGGTGATCGACGCGCAGGGGCGCATCACGGACGTCACCTACGGCGCCGACCGGCTGGTCCCGCTGCTGGACGCGCGGGCGCGGGCCGAGGTGCTGCGCGAGGGCCAAGCCACGTTCCTGGACGGCCGGCCGTACGCGATCTCGGGGCCGCTGCGCGTGGTGGTCATCAGCGCCGACCACGGCAGGACGGTGATCGCGGCCCGGCCCATCGGCGAGATCCAGACCAGCCTCGGTACGGCCGGCCGGATCCTGCTGGTCGGCACGCCGATGCTCATCGTGCTGCTGGCCGTGGCCAGCTGGCTGATCATCGGCCGGACACTGCGGCCGATCGCCGCGCTGCGCAGGGGCGCCGCCGAGATCACGCACACCGCCAGGTCACGCAGGCTGCCGGTGCCCGAGTCGCGCGACGAGGTGCACTCGCTGGCCACCACGCTCAACGACATGCTGGCCCGGCTGGAGGAGGCCGAGCAGCGGCAGCGGGCGCTGGTCTCCGACGCCGCGCACGAGCTGCGCAGCCCGCTCGCCAGCATCCGGCTGCAGCTGGAGGTGGCGCTCGGCCATCCGGAGGGCCAGGACTGGCCCGAGACGGCCGAGGGCGTGATGGAGGACGCGATGCGGCTGTCCAGGCTCGCCGAGGACCTGCTGGCGCTGGCCCGCCTCGACGAGCGCGGCGGCGTGCCCGCCAGGAGCGAGCCGGTCGACCTCGACGAGGTGGTGCGTCAGACCGTCGACAGGTACGGCGAGGCGCGGCTGACCGTGTGCGATCCCGTCGTGGTCCGCGGCGACGCGCTGGACCTGAGCCGGGTGCTGACGAACCTGGTGGACAACGCCGTACGCCACACCTCGTCGAAAGTGGAGGTGGCGCTGACCGCCGACGGGATGCTGACGGTGACCGACGACGGGCCCGGCATTCCCGAGCAGGATCGCGAGCGGGTCTTCAACCGGTTCACGCGGCTCGACTCCGGTCGCAGTCGCGACGAGGGCGGCGCTGGGCTGGGCCTGGCCATCGTGCGGGAGACCGTGCGGGCCCACGGGGGCGGGGTCCATCTGGAGGATGCCTCACCGGGGCTGCGGGCGGTCGTGCGGCTGCCGGTGGCGAGGTGAGGTGAGTTGAGGGGTGAGGGTCTCGCATCCGGCCGGGCGCGGTAGCGGCCGAAAGCGATGTGCGCAGGACGGGGTCAGGCCGCCGTGCCTTTCTCGGCGGTGGCCAGGAAGTCCTGGGCGATCAGCGGCAGGCGGCGACGGGCGTGCACGACGGCGATGACCCGGCGGACCGCGGGTTCCAGCGAACGGACCACGAGGCCCGCCCGGCCGGCCTGGTCGGCCATGCCGCGGTACCACAGCAGTGACGCCTGGCCGGTGCGTACGGCGTTGAGCCAGCCGTTGCGCTCGTCGGTTTCGAGCACCACGACCGGGCTGACGGCGTACTTGCCGAACATCGCGTCGAGCTCCCTGCGCCGGACGCTGCCCCGTGCGGGCAGGGCCAGGCGCATGCCGTCGAGCTTGCCCATGGGCACGGGATTGGGCAGGTCGAGGCCGGGCGGGGAGATCAGCACGATCTCCTGGCGTTCGAGCGGATGGGTGATCAGATCGGTGGGTACGGGGAGATCGGTCAGGCCGAGGTCGGCCCGCTGATCCCTGATGGCGTTGACGACGGCGTCACGGCCCTCGCAACGGACGATGTGCACGCGGACACCTGGGTGCTCGGCGGTGTAGGCGGGCAGCAGCCGTCCGGCCAGGCCGGGTTCGAGGCTGGGCGTGGCGGCGATGCGGAGCTCCGCCTCCCCTGTGCTGCCCTGATGGGTGAGGCTCTCGATCTCGTGTACGGCGCCGAGTGCCTCCCTTGCCAGTTTGACCACTCGCCGGCCTTGTGCGGTGACGACGACACCGCGTCCGGACCTGGCGAAGAGCGTCATGCCGAGTTCCCGTTCCAGATCGCGGATCGCGCGCGAAAGCGCAGGTTGCGCGATATACAGCGATCTGGCCGCGTCGGTCATGGTGCGGTGCTCCGCCGTCGCGACCACGTAGCGGAGCTGCTGGAGGTTCATGTCAAAGAAGCTAGGACACCACCTGCCGCGCGGTCCGGGACATAGCGGAGATCACCTCGAATGATTTCGGACCGTAGCCAGGTACTGCGACTTCTGTGACGGGTGATAAATCGGTATGCTTCTGCCCAAAATTCGGCAAATGCCAGAGGGGTGACGCCCCAAGTCACTCATTACGGACAACCGGAGTAAAGGGGGATACACGGTGACAGGCAACGGGCAGCATCCACCCCCGCCTCAAGGGCCAGGTCAGCCTCAGCGGCCTCCTTCTCGGCCGTGGCCGCCGCCGGGGCACCGGGAGCCGCAGCCTCAGGGTTACGGCCATCCGCACCCGGTGCCGGGACAGCAACCGCCACCCCCGGCATATCCGCCTCCCCCGCAGGGGCCCGTGTATCCGCCGCAGGGGCCCGCGTATCCACCGCAGGGGCAGCCGTACCCGCCTCCACCGCAGTACCCGCCTCAGGGGCAGCCGTATCAGCAGGGTGGGCCGTACGGGCCGCCGCAGGGTGGGCCGTGGCATCCCCAGCAGCCCCCGCCGCGTCCGCCGATGCCGCCGGGGCAGTGGGGGCCGCCGCCGAGGAAGAAGTCGGGCATGGGAGTGGCCGGCGTCCTCGGGGCGGTGTTCGGGTCCCTGGCGGCGTTGTTCGTGCTACTGGTGATCGGCGCGGCCATGTTCAAGGGCTCGTCCAGGCATGACACGACCACGCCGGTCGCGATCCCCTCCTCGTACACGTATGACGACGACGAGACGCCCTCCCCGGACGAATCAGAGAGCCATACGCGGTCGAGCGAGCCGACCGCGACGCGGTCCGCCGAGCCCGAGACGCCGACCCGGGCCACGCTCAACACGAGCACGAAGAACAACACCCTGTACCGGGCCGGCGCCCTGCCGAGGGTGAGCTGCCCGGCCGGCGGCGCGAACATCTTCAGCCACAGCCAGCTCAAGGCGCTGATCCTGAAGACCGGCAGGTGCATGGACCGGGCATGGGGGCCGATCATGCAGAGGCAGGGCATCCAGTTCTCGCCGCCGAGCTACTCGATCGTGGCCACGCGCGGCAGGGGCGCCTGCGGCGACTACCCGTCGCCGGGGAGCATGGTGCCGTACTACTGCCCGCGCAACAACACCATCTACGCCTCCACCTCGGCCATGGCCAAGGGCAACGGCAACGCGCGCGGCTACGGCGAGATCATCTCCTGGCACGGCGGGATCATCAGCATGCTGGCCCACGAGTACGGGCACCACGTCCAGAACATCTCGGGCGTGATGGACTCCTGGTGGAAGCAGACGGTCGACTCAGGCAGCAGGAGCGGCAAGCTGGCACTCAGCAGAAAACTGGAGCTCCAGGCGACCTGCTTCGGCGGCATGTGGATGAGGTCCGTGGCCGCCTCCTATCCGGTCAGCACCTCGAACCGCGCCCGCCTCTTCTGGTTCTACGGGCAGGTGGGCGACTATCCCGGATATCCCCGCGACCACGGGAACAGAGTGAACAACAACCGGTGGTTCCGGCAGGGCTGGGAGAAGAACCAGGCCTTCCAGTGCAACACCTGGATGGCCGCTTCGTCGACGACCTCGTGAAGTCACGGCATGTTCATCTCAGGTTGGGTACATGTCTTGGATGTCCCTATATGGGGGCTAGACTCCTGGCAATCTTGTGCCCTACGGGGCGCTAAAACCCATGGGTTTCGCCAGGTAGGCGTGTGAAGGAGCCGGTGTGAGCAAGCGCGATGGGGTGGACACCGCGCCCGAGGGCAGAAAACGGCGCGCTCCCCGCCGCTCGGGCACAGCATCCGAAGCCGGACCGGGAAACGGTCCGGGCACCAGTCCCACGGGCGAGACGGCGGACGCGGACGACGTACCGCTGGACGGCTCCCCCACGGACGGTCCCCCAGTCGCGGGCACCCACGGCACCCATCCGGCCGGCGCCCATCCGGCCGGTCCGAGCGGCACCGGCCCGAGCGGCACAGGTCCGGGCGAGAAGGCTCCAGGCGGGAAGGGCCCCGGCGGTAAGGGCCCTGGTGGTAAGGCTCCGAGCGGCAAGGGCGGCCGCGGTCCCGGGTCTCCCGGTGCCGGGCGGCCCAAGCCGCGGTCCCGGCCGGGCTCGGGGGCGCCGCAGTTCGCCAAGCCGCTCACCCTGGGCTCCGTGCTCGGCTGGACCCTGCTGTCCGCCCTCGCGCCCGGCGTCGGCCACCTACGCGCCGGGCGCCGCCGAACCGGTTTGATCCTGCTCGGCATCTACGTGGTGCTGCTGGCGGCCGGGGCGGCGTACGGGCTGACGCGCGACTCGTCCAACATCGCCGTGTTCGCCGGCGCCGACGCGCAGATGACGGTCATTGTCATCGCCTCGGTGCTCGCGCTGTGCTGGTTCGCCGTCATCGTGACGTCGTACGTGGCACTCGGCCCGAACCGGCTGAACCAGCAGGGCCAGATCATCTCCGGCATCGTGGTCGGCGTGCTCTGCGTCTCGGTCATGGCCCCCTTCGCTCTCACCGCGACCGCCGTCCAGACCGTACGCGACGCGTCCCAGAAGATCTTCAAGCCCATCGCCGAGAGCACGGACCCGAATATCGCGCCGGTCAAGGAGGACGATCCCTGGAACGGCAAGGACCGGGTGAACTTCCTGCTGATCGGCGGCGACGCGGCCGGCGACCGTACCGGCGTGCGTACCGACAGCATGACGATCGCCAGCGTGGACACCCATACCGGCAACACAGTCCTGTTCAGCCTGCCGCGCAACCTGCAGCACGTGCACTTCCCGACGACCTCTCCGCTGCGCAAGCAGTTCCCCAACGGCTTCATGGCGGAGCTGCCCAACGGCGGCCTGCTCAACGAGGTCTGGCAGTACGCCACTGACAACCCGCAGGTCATGGGCGGCAAGAGCAGGGGGCCGCGCGCGCTGATGGACGCCATCGGCTACACGCTCAACCTGAAGATCGACTACTACGCCATGATGAACATGTACGGCTTCGCGGACCTGGTCGACGCCATCGGCGGCCTCAAGATCCGGGTGGAGCGCGACATCAAGTGGGGTGGCCACTACGGCACCGCGGGCACGATCAAGGCGGGCTACAAGAAGCTGACCGGCGAACAGGCCCTGTGGTACGGCCGGTCGCGGGTGGACAGCGACGACTTCTCGCGCATGGCCCGCCAGCGCTGCGTCATCGGCGCGTTCGCGCAGCAGGCGACGCCCGACAAGATCATTCTCAACTTCGGCAAGATCGCCAATGCGACGAAGCGACTCGCGCAGACGAACATCCCGCAGGAGCTGGTGGAGCCGCTCGTGGGGCTGGCCGTCAAGGTGAAGAGCGCCAAGATCACCAGCTTGCAGTTCGTGCCGCCGGAGTTTCTGTCGGGGCGTCCTGACTGGCTGAAGATCCGCCACGCCGCGGCCAAGGCGATCGCCGACTCGACCCGGACGGCTCGGACCGCGCAGGCGGCGGACGTCACGTCCTCCCCCGGAACGCCCACGGTCAAGCCCTCGCGCTCGTACGCCGCCAAGCCGACCCAGACGCCCACCCAGAACAGCCAGAAGTCCGCCAAGAGCCTCTCGGAGCTCTGCGGCCTGTAAGCCCCGCCGCCTCCCGGCCGCACCAGGTGCGGCCGGGACCGTGCTACTGGGTCGCGAGGGAGACGAGCTTGCGCAAGTAGGCGGCATGGCCGGGGTTACCGGTGACCGACACCTCACCGCCCCTGCCCCACACCCAGCGCAACAGCTCGTCGGGTGACCCGGACACGACGGTCTCGGCCTGCTCGACCGCCCTGTCGGCGGTCTCGTCCTCGACGACGACCTCGGTGGGCGACGGCCGGACGAGCCAGGCCCGCTCCCCGCCGACGACCGCGATGACCGCCCCCTTCGGGTCGTCGGGCACGGCCTCGGCGAAGTCCTCGGGATAGCGGGCGAAGTCGTACGCGAGCATCACCTTGAGCCCTTCGTCCACCCCGTCGAGGGCCAGGTCACCGGCGGCGGGCGTCACGGGCAGGCCGGCCGCGAGCTCGGCGTCGACGCGGTGGATCACCGTCTCCTGCGCCATGCGCCTGATCCAGAACCCGACGCTCTGGTCGGGCTCGTACCAGGTGAGCGCGTGCTCGTCCGGGGTCCGCGCGGCGAACTCCGCCACCAGCTCGGCATAGGACCGCTCAAGCGCCGCCAGCGGCTCCTCACCGGACAGATCGGGCGGCCACGGCTCCGGCCACTCCCCGCGCAACATCGTCTCGGCCTTGTGCAGATAGACCTCGGTGACGTGCGCGACCAGATCGGCGGTGGTCCACCCGGGACAGCTCGGCACCGGCGCCGCGTCCGGCGCGGCGCGGACCGCGGCTCTGAGCAACGCGTATTCTTCGGCCAGGCAGGCCATCAAGCGAGTGGCGTCCATATGACATCCAACCACGCGGCCCCGGGCCTGGCATCGCATTAATTCCGCGTCTCGACCAGCGGATCGAACAGGCGCCCCCACAGCGCCCGTTCCTCTCCCGCTCCAGCGCTAGGCGGCGCTACCGGGCCCGCTCGCCACGGACATCCCGCCCCGCCGTACGGCCGGCATCCCGGGACGCCGGTACGGCAAGGCGAACCACGTCGCCTTCCCGATGCGCCCGGGACTGGTGACGTGTTTCTGGGGATGGCATCCCCAGAAGCCCTCGGAGAGCGCGGCGACGATGCACAGTCCCCGCCCACGCTCGCTGTCGGCCTCGACGACACGGGCCACCGGCAGCGGCGAACCGCAGTCCACCACCATGCACACGATCTCCTCGGGATCGGTGTGGAGCACCAGCTCATAGGGTGCCTCTCCATACAGGAAGGCATTTGTCACCAATTCGCTGGCCATCAGCACGGCGTCATCGACGAGATCGGGACTCAGCTCCAGTCCGGTCAGAGCGTCACGGACGACCGTTCGGGCATACCGGACGGCCTGCGCGTCGTCGCACAGGGGCCAGGCATGCTGGGTGTGTGTTCGCGGGACGGATCGCAGTGGGGTCATGGCTTCTCCTTCCGCGTTCAACTGTCGAAACGTGTACGGAAGAGAGGCCGAAAAGGGCGGATCTTGGAAAAATCAGGTTTCAGCGGTCCTCGGCGGTGATCGTGCGGGCTAGCCCGCCTCGGCGCGCAGGCGCTCGGCCACGTGGAGGTCGGTGATGAGGACGTTGACCCAGCCGCCGTCCAGCGCGGCCTTGATCGCCGAGTATTTGCGCAGGCCGCCCGCCACCGCGACCCGCCGCTCGACGGCCCGGAAGGCCCCTACGTCGATGCCGACCACCCGCCGGTCGAAGGCCGAGTCGACCGCGCTGCCCTTGGCGTCGAAGAAGTGCAGGCAGACGTCGCCGACGGCGCCCAGCGAGCGCAGCTCTTCCTGGTCGGCCTGCTTGACCGCGTTGCCGCTGCTCAGCAGCAGGGGCGAGGGTTCGAGGCTGCCGATGCCGACCAGCACGAGGGTCAGCTCGCGCCATTGGGCCATGACATCGACGACGCCGGGGTCCTCCAGCAGCGCGTCGCGGATCGCGGCGGTGCCGACGACGCCGGGCGAGGGGACGAAGACGGGGCGGGCGCGGGTGATGTCGGCCAGGCGGCCGATGAGCCGGGTGGCGTGCACCTGCGCCTCGGGGCTGCCCACGCCGCCGACGAGCTGCATGACCCGGTCGGCGACCTGGGTGTTCTTGGGCTGCATGCGTTCGACGGTGGCCAGCAGCGTCTCGCTCCAGGAGGAGATGCCGATCACGTCGCCGCCGGTGAAGGTGGCGTCGAAGTAGGCGGCGGCGGCCGAGGCGAGCGACGGGATGGCGTCTTCGCGGGCGTCCTCGATGTCGACGACCACGACGTCGCGCAGGCCGTAGCGGCGCTGCAGCTCCTCTTCCAGCTCGGTGTGCACGCCATCGGGCAGGACGACGACCGTGCGCACGATGCCGCGCGTGACCGCCTCCTTGAGCAGGCGGGAGACGCGCGGCTGGGAGATGCTGAGCGCCGCGGCTATCTCGGGCTGCCGCATGCTCTGCTCGTGGTACATGCGGGCCACCCTGGCCAGGAGCCGCAGATGCTCCGTGCTCACACCGCGCCCCCGTCCCAGACTCGGGACCACCGGCCACCGCCTCCCCGTACCCCGTGAATCGATGTTTCAGCCTACCGTTCGGCCTGTCCGAGGGGGACTCTCGCGCGTCCCCCTCGCGGCCGCTACTTCCTGGCGAAAACGCCGTAGTCGTCGGCGTTCTCGGCGGTCACCAGCTCGCAGTCGATGGACTGCTTCTCCTCCTTGCTCGCCTTGCCGGTCTTGATGTACTGGTCGGCCTGCTCGACGGCGCTCTGCGCGCCGAG
Source organism: Nonomuraea sp. NPDC049141 (assembly GCF_040648415.1). Lineage (NCBI taxonomy): Bacteria > Bacillati > Actinomycetota > Actinomycetes > Streptosporangiales > Streptosporangiaceae > Nonomuraea > Nonomuraea sp. NPDC049141. Next base: position 29,270 of record NZ_JBEZDR010000013.1, on the reverse strand, counting down.
CGCGGCGGGCTGGAGCGCGGTCGCGTGCATCTGACCGGCCTTGACGGCGGCGATGGCGTCGGGGCTGCCGTCGAAGCCGACGACCGTCACCTTGCCGAGCAGCCCCGCGGCCTTGAGCGCGGCGACCGCGCCGAGCGCCATGGTGTCGTTGCCGGCGATGACGCCCTGGATGTCACGGCTCTTCTGGATGATGGTCTCCATCTTGGTGAAGGCCTCCTGCTGGTCCCAGTTCGCGCTCTCCTTGGCCACCTGCTTGAGGTCCGGGTACTGGGAGATCACGTCGGCGAAGCCCTTGGAGCGGACGCTGGCGTTCGTGTCGGACTCCTTGCCCACCAGCTCGACGTAGTTGCCCTTGTTCTTCATCTTCTCCACGAACGACTGGGCGACCAGCTGCGCGCCCTGGGCGTTGTTGGAGACGATCTGGGCGGTCGCGACGCCGGTGGCGTTGATCTCGCGGTCGATCAGGAAGACGGGGATGCCGCCGGTGACGGCCTTGCGGACCGGGCCGATCGAGGCGTCCGCGCCGGCGTTGTCGAGGATGATCGCCTTCGCCTTGCGGGAGATGGCGGCGTCGATCAGCTCGCTCTGCTTGTTGGGGTCGTCGTCGTGGGAGGCCACGGACGTCTCGTAGCCGAGCGCCTCGGCCTTGGCCTTGGCGGCGTCGGCTTCGGCCTTGAAGAAGGGGTTGTCGTGGGAGGGGGTGATGATGGCGACGAGCCCACCGGCCGTGCCGGCGCTGGTCGCGGACGGCGCGGTGGCGGCCTTCTGCTCACCGCCACCGCCGCCACCGCACGCCGCCAGCAGGGAGCCGGTGGCGAGGAGCGACAGTACGACGAGCAGGCGGCGGGCCGGTCTTGGTGCAGCGGACATGGACGACCTCCAGATGGGGTGGGCGGGCTAGGTGGGCCGGGCGCTCGCGGCGACCGCCGATGCGGCGGCGCCCCTGCGCTTGAACCGCTGCTGGCCCTGGTCGAGCATCACAGCGAGGATGATCACGGCGCCCTTGATGAGGATCTGCCAGAACGTCGAGACGCCCAGGATCACCAGGCCGTCGGCGAGGAAACCGATCACGAAGGCGCCGACGAGCGTTCCGCGCACGGTGCCCCGGCCACCGCTCAACGCCGCGCCGCCGATGACCACCGCGGCGATCGCGTTCAGCTCGTACGTCTCACCCGCCTGCGGGGCGGCCGAGGTGAGCTCCGAGGCGATGATGAGGCCGGCGATCGCGGCGCAGGCGCCGGAGACCACGTACACGATGGTCTTGACCCGGCGGATCGGCACGCCGGACAGGTCCGCGGCCCGCTCGTTGCCGCCCGTCGCGTACAGCCACCGGCCGAAGGGCGACTTGGCCAGCAGCAGCACGGCCGCCGCCGCGAGCACGATCATGATCCAGATCGAGGTGGGCAGCCCGAGCGGCCGCCCGCTGCCGAGCAGGTCGAAGCCGGTGTTGCCGAGGGCGGGGTTGCCGCCCAGGTTGGGATAGGTGGCGCCGTTGGAGATGAGCATCGCCGCGCCGCGGGCCACGTACAGCATGCCGAGCGTGGCGATGAACGGCGCGACGTTGAACCGCGTGACCAGCACGCCGTTGAGCAGCCCGACCCCCATGCCCACCGCGACGCACAGCACGATCACCACCCACACGGGCGGGTAGGCGATCACGCCGCCGAGCGCGACGCCCTGCAGCAGCTCTCCGGCGACGACCCCGGACAGGCCCACGATGGAGCCCACCGACAGGTCGATGCCGCCCTTGAGGATGACCAGCAGCATGCCCAGGGCGATGACGCCGTTGATGGCGACGTGCTTGGTCATCGTGATCAGGTTGTCCACGGTGAGGAAGGAGTCCGACAGCAGGCCGAAGACCACGATGAGGACGGCCAGCGCGATGAAGGCACGCAGCTCGAAGGCGACGTTCAGCAGCGACAGCCGCCGGGCCCTGGCGGCCGCCTCGGGCGGCTGGGGCGGGTCCGGGGCGACGCGGGCGGTGGTGGTTCCCTGGCTGCTCATACGGCGCCGCCGTCGGACACGCTCATCAGTTCCTCCCGGGTCAGCTCGCCGCGTCGGTACTCCCCTGCGACGGCGCCGCGGGCGAGCACCAGCAGCCGATCGGGGATGTGCAGGGCCTCTTCGGCGTCGGAGGTGGTGAACAGGACGGCGAGACCCTGCCGGGCCTGGGCCGCCATGAGCTCGAAGATGTCGGCCTTGGCGCCCACGTCCACGCCGCGCGAGGGCTCGTCGAGCAGTAGCACCCTGGGGCCGGTGAGCAGGGCCTTGCCGATCACCACCTTCTGCTGGTTGCCGCCGCTGAGCGAGCCGATGGCCGCCTTCGGGCCGCTGGCCTTGACGGTGATGTCGGCGATGGTCCGCTCGACCGCGCCGCGTTCGAGGTCGGCCGAGACGAACAGCCCGCGGACGAACGAGCGCAGGCCCGCCAGGGACAGGTTCTCCCCCACCGACATGGTCTGGACCAGGCCGTCGCGCTGCCGGTCCTCGGGGACCAGCACCACTCCCCTGCCGATGCGCTCGCGGATGCCGCTCCCGTCGAGCGCCTCGCCGGCCAGCTCCACCTGCCCGGACGCGGGCGCGATCCGGCCCGCGAGCGCTTCGAGCAGTTCGGTACGGCCCGAGCCCATCAGGCCGTACACACCGACGATCTCGCCGGCGCGCACGGTCAGCGAGACGTCGTCGATCGCCAGCCGGTCGGGGTTCGCGGGGTCGGCGACCATGAGGTCGCGCACGGTCAGCAGGTCCTCGCCGAGCACCGGCTCGCGCCGCGGGAACAGGGCGTCCTGGTCACGGCCGACCATCCGCTCGACGATCCAGCGGATGTCCACCTCGGCGGCGTCGGCCGTGGCGACCAGGCGGCCGTCACGCAGGACCACCACGTCGTCGGCGATGTCGAGTGCCTCGTCCAGGTGGTGGGAGATGTAGACGACGGCGACGCCGCCGCCCGTCAGCTCCCTGATGACCCGGAACAGCACCTCCACCTCGGGCGCGGTGAGCGCCGACGTGGGCTCGTCCATGATCAGCACGCGGGCGTCCTGGAGCAGGGCCCGCGCGATCTCGACGACCTGCTGCTGCCCGAGCCGCAGGTCGCCGACGAGCCCGTCGGGATCGACGTTCTCCTCCAGGCGGCGCAGGACCGCCGTGGTGGCCTCGCGCTGGGCCTTCCTGTCGACCGCGCCGAACCGGCCGGGCAGCTCACGGGCCAGGAACAGGTTGTCCTGGACGCTGAGGTTCGGGCAGAGGCTCAGCTCCTGGTGGATGATCGAGATGCCGTGGTCGGCGGCGTCGCGTGAGGAGACGAGCTCGACCGGGTGGCCGTCGAGCTCCACGCGGCCCGTGGTGGGGTGCTCGATGCCCGCGAGGATCTTCATGAGCGTGGACTTGCCGGCGCCGTTCTCGCCGAACAGCGCGGTCACCCGCCCGGCGGCGACGCCGAAATCGACCCCCTTGAGGGCGTGCGTCCCGCCGTACACCTTGGTGACGTCGCAGGCCCGCAGCACGTGCCCGGTCACGAGATCGCCACCGGGGTGATCGTCACGGTGGCGGGCGTGAGCAGGGTGAACGCGCCGGTGAAGGCGATCTTCTTGCCCTTCAGGCCGGCGGCGTCGAGGCCGGTCAGCAGCTTCTGCCGCATCTGGTTGTTGAGCGCGGTCGCGGCGTCGGCGTACTCGACCTGGTTCACGAACTGGCCGAAGGTGATGTAACCGGCGGCGTCGCGCAGGGCCGTGCCGTTGACGGCCGGGCCGATCTGGATCGACACCCGGGTGCCGTCGGGCAGCCCGTCCACGGTCACCGGCAGCAGGCCCGACTTCGCCTCGCCGGCCACGCCCGTGGCCTTCACCGCGAAGTTGTAGGGGCTGGTGCCCTGGCGCTTGCCGTACCTGGCGCCGGCCGCGTCCTTGTCGGCGGTGATCGCCTTCAGCAGGACGGGCAGCTCGACGGCGCTCTCCTGGATGGCGGGGACGACCTTGGCCTCGTAGTTCTGGGCGCCGAACGTGGCGGGGTCGAACTTCTTCGGCGCCGCCGCGCTCGCCGACTCCGCGGAGCGGTACTCGGTGCTCAGCGCCATGGCCACCACGAGGGCGGCGACGGCCCCGGCGGCGATCCACCGCGCCGGCCATCGGCGGCGCGCGGCTGGCGATGTGCCCGTCATGTGCTGCTCCTCTCCCCGTGGGCTGACCTGTTCTCCCCGCGTGCCGACCCGTTCTCGCCGCGGGCCGGTCTGTCTCCTGCCGGGCGGGCGCGGTCGACGGCCTCGTGCCAGGCGGCCAGGCGCGCGGCGCGTTCGCCCGGGTCGCCTTCCGGGCGGAACTCCTCCGCCGGCCGTGGCCGTGCCTCCAGCTCGTCGTACGTGCACAGCCCGGCCGACAGCGCGGCGGCGTCGGCGGCGCCCAGGCAGGACAGGTCGTGCTCGCCGGACCGGACGACCACGCGGCCGGAGATCTCGGCCTGCGACCGCATCAACCGGGCGCTGCGGGTCAGACCGCCGTCGGCCAGGAGCACCCGTACCTGCCCGGTGGCCCGCTCGACGGCCGCCACCACGTCCTCCACCTGGAACGCGACGGACTCCAGCGCGGCGGCCACGAGCTGCCCGCGCCGGGTGCCCGCGGTCAGGCCGGTGAGCACCGCCGTCGCGTCGGGCTCCCACCAGGGCGCGCCCAGCCCGCCGAACGCCGGCACGAGGTGCACGCCGCCCGGTTCGTCGTCCCCGGTCTCGGCCAGCAGCCGCTCGGAGGTGACGCCGAACAGCTCGGCCAGCCAGCTGACCGCGCGCCCGGTGGCGCGGATGTTGCCCTCCACGGCGAGCACCCGGCCGCCGAGGTCCCAGGCGATGCTCCGGCACAGCCCGGGAGCGTCACCGCCGTCGCCGATGGCCATCACCGACGAACCGGTGCCGTACGTGGCCTTCACCACCCCCGGCCGCCACCCCGCGTGCGCGAACATCGCCGCGTGCGAGTCGCCCAGCACGGCCAGCACCGGCACCCCGTCGGGCACCGGGTCCAGCCCGCGTACCGCCGGGAAGTCACCGTCCGAGGCGACCACCCGGGGCAGCACCTGCCGCGGCACCCCGAACAGTTCCAGGAGCCGCTCGTCCCACTGCCCGGCCCGCACGTCGAGGAGCTGGGTGCGGGAGGCGTTCCCGGCCTCGATGACGTGGTCGCCGCCGAAGCGGCTGAGCAGCCAGGAGTCGACCGTGCCCAGGCACAGCTCGCCCGCCAGGCTGCGGCTCCGGTCAGGGTCGTAGGCGTCCAGCAGCCAGCGGGCCTTCAGCGCCGAGAACATCGGGTCGAGCGGCATCCCGCTGACCGAGCGCACCAGGTCACCGGCGCCCGTGGCGGCCAGTTCCCGGCACTGGGCGACGGTCCGCTGGTCCTGCCAGCTGATCAGCGGGCCGGCGGGGCGGCCGGTGGAGCGTTCCCAGAGCACCAGCGACTCGCGCTGGTTGCTGATGCCGACCCCGGCGATCCTGCCCGCCTCCGACGGGTCGACGCACGCGCGTACCGCCAGCCGTACGCTCTCCCAGAGCTCGTCCGGCGACTGCTCCACCCAGCCGGGCCGAGGCTGCCGCTCGGTGAGCGGCGCGGTGCCGCGCGCGACCACCCGGCCGCCCGCGTCCACGAGCAGCGCCTTGGTGGAGCTGGTGCCCTGGTCGATGGCCAGGACGAGCGGTCCGCTAGACATGGCCGAGCACGTCCTTCACCGCCGCGATGATCCCGTCGGCCGACAGCCGGAAGTGATCCAGCAGGAACGCCGTGTCCCCCGTGGGGGCGAACACGCGCGGCACACCGAGGATCCGCATCGGGCACGGCTGATGGGTGACGACCGTGGCCGCGACGGCGGCGCCCAGGCCGCCGCTGGTGGTGGCCTCCTCGGCGGTGACGATCCCGCGCGTCTCCCTGGCCGCCGCGATGACGGCGTCCTCGTCGATCGGGTCGAGGAAGGGCGTGTTCAGTACGCGTACGGACACGCCCTCGTCCCGCAGCCGGTCCGCGGCCTCAAGTGCGCGCGAGGTGAGCGAGCCGATGGCGATCACCGTGACGTCGTTCCCGTCCCGCAGCAGTACGGCCCGGCGCGGCGCGAAGGGCGCGTCAGGAGGCGTCACCTCCGGCACCTTGAAGCGGGGAACGCGCAGGTAGACGGGCCGTCGCGCCGACGCGGCCCAGCGGACGGCGGCGCGGGTCTGCACCGGGTCCGAGGGGACGATGACGTCGAGGTTGGCGACCGCGCGGAGCCAGGACAGGTCCTCGATCGAGTGGTGGGTGGGCCCGAGCTCGCCGTACGCCATGCCGGGGCTCTGACCGCACAGAACGACGTGTGCCTCGCTGTAGGCGACGTCGGCCTTGATCTGCTCCATGGCGCGGCCGGTGAGGAACGGCGCCGCGGCGCAGACGAAGGGGATCTTCCCGGCGTTGGCCAGTCCGGCCGCCACCCCGACGAGGTCCTGCTCGGCGATGCCGACGTTGATGAGGCGGTCGGGGAAGCGTTCGCGGAAGCCGACGAGGTTGCTGGAGCCGACAGAGTCGTTGCAGACGGCGACGATCCGCTCGTCCTGGCTCGCCAGGGAGATGAGCTCCTCGGCGAAGGCCTGACGGCAGTCGAACGTCGCCCGCTGGTCGGTCACGGTCATCCGGCCAGCTCCGCCAGCGCCGTCTCGACCTGCTCGGCGGTGGGCACCTTGTGATGCCACTCCACCCGGTCCTCCATGAACGACACGCCCTTTCCCTTGATCGTGTTGGCGATGACCGCGACCGGACGCCCGGTGGACGAGCCGCTCATGGCCTCCAGCAGGGCGAGGTGGTCGTGGCCGTCGACCTCGCGTACCTCCCAGCCGAAGCTGCGCCATTTGTCGGGCAGCGAGTCCAGGGCGTTGGTGTCCTCGGTCCTGGCCCCCTGCTGGAGGCGGTTGCGGTCGACGACGGCCGTCAGGGACGACAGCCCGTGGTGCGCGGCCGCCATCGCCGCCTCCCAGTTGCTGCCCTCCTGCAGCTCACCGTCACCCAGCACCACGAACGTGCGCCAGGACGCGCCGTCCATCTTGGCGGCGATCGCGCAGCCGGTGGCCACGGGCAGGCCGTGACCCAGGGCGCCGGTGTTGGTCTCCACGCCGGGCACCTTGACCTTGTTGGGGTGCCCGTTGAGCGCCGACAGCGGGGCCATGAAGGTGTCCAGCTCGGCGGTGTCGAAGAAGCCGCAGTGGGCGAGGGTGGAGTACAGGGCGGCGGCGCAGTGGCCCTTGCTCAGCACGAAACGGTCGCGTCCCGGCCAGTGGGGGTGTTCGGGGTCTACTGACATGACGCCGTAGAAGCAGGTCACCAGGATGTCGGTGACCGACAGGTCGCCGCCGATGTGACCCATGCGGGCGCGGTCGATCATGCGGACGACGCTCCGGCGCACGTCGGTGGCCACCCGGGCGAGCTCCGCCTCGCGGTCGGGCCGGGCGGCCCGCCGGATCCGGGCGGTCAGCTCGCGGTAGCCGGCCGACCGCTCGGCGTCGGGGGGGAGCAGGGCCATCACTGATCCGCCATGACGCTCAGCAGCGCCCGCTGGACGATCCGCTGGGCCGCCAGCGCGTCCTGTGCCCGCTGCGCGGCGGCCAGGGCCTCACGGTCGACGAGGCCGAGGGCGCGGTGAATGGCCTTCATCACGCGGATCCCCGCGCGGGCCGCCTCGACCGAGTCCTCACGGAACGGGAACTGGTCGAGCTGCCACACCCCGTCCCAGCCGGCCTCACGCAAGGCGTAGAAGAACTCGAAGGTCTCGGTCAGGTGCACCGAGCCGACGACCATGTCGTCGTCCCAGCCCCGGTAGTTGTCGTTGACGTCGATCGCGAACAGCCGCCCGCGCGAGATCGCCAGTCGCGCCGCGTCGGCGGGCGACTCGCCGCCGTAGAGCGAGTGGCCGAAGTCGAGCAGGATGCCGACGTTGGGCAGGCCGATCTCCTCGATCCCCAGCAACGTCTTGGCCACCGAGGAGAACACCATCGTGTTACGCGGCTCGCGCGGCTTGTACTCGATGGCGAACCGCAGGTCGGGGAAGTTCGTCGCCAGCTCGCGCACCGCGTCCAGCGACAGGCGCCACAGCTCGGCGTGGTCGGCCTGGAACGGGTAGTCCCAGCCGTCCTGCCCTGGCCACAGCTTCACGTAATCGCAGCCCAGCCGCCTGGCCACCTCGGCGGCCTCGGACACCAACTCGATCGCCTGGCGGCGTACTCCCTCGTCGGGGTTGGTGAACGCGCCACGGGAGAAACGCCGGGTATAGATCTCCGGGGTCACCGCGATGGCCCGCAGCCCGTTGCCCTTGAGCGCCTCCTCCACCCGCTCGACCGGGAGGTCCACCGGGTCGAACGGGTAGGTCAGGTCCACGACGGACAGCTCGCCCACCTGCCCGGCCAGGTCGATGGCGCCAAGGGTGTCCACCGGCGGGCCGTAGCCGTCGGTCGCGTAGCGGTCGACGTACCGGCCGAAGTGCCAGATGCCGGCACCGAACAAGGGCATTTGAATATCTATTCGCGACTGACTAGACATACGACAGACCGTACGATTACGCCCGCGCCATGTCAATGAAATCCGCGCGCAACCTGAGACTTGCCGCCTTGGACCCCTGCCAGGCGTCAGGAACGCTTGGCTTGCTTGACCAGGCCGAGGTCGAGCAGGCTTTGCGCGGTCGCGGTGACGCTGTCCTCGCTGGAGCGCGGCCGCCAGTCCAGGACGGTGCGGGCCTTGGCGTTGTCGACGTGCCGGACGAGGCCGAGGTCGCCGGCGATCCCGCGCATCGCGGGCGCGAAGCGGGCGACGAAGCGGATTAACCAGCTCGGCAGCCTGCGGGCCGGGACCTTCCGGGCGCCCTCGCCGAGCCGCCGCCGCAGGGTCAGGCAGACCTGGTGGAGGGAGACGGTGTCCCCGGCGGTGGCGATGAACCGCTGGCCGGCCGCGCCGGGATCGGTCATCGCCCGCAGGTGCAGGTCGGCGGCGTCACGGACGTCGACCACCGCGAAGGACAGGTCCGGCGCTCCCAGCAACCGCCCGTCCATCAGGCTCTTGATCAGACCGACGGAGCTGGCCAGGTGCGGGCCGATTACGGGCCCGAAGATGCCGACCGGGTTGACCACGGCCAGCTCCAGCGAGCCGCCCTCACGGTCCATGAAGTCCCAGGCGGCCCGTTCGGCCAGCACCTTGGACTTGACGTACGGGGTGACGCCCGGGCCATCGGTGTCGGTCCAGTCCTCTTCGGTGAACGCGCGGTCGGTGGCGGGGTGTCCGTAGCCGATCGCGACGAAGGAGGAGGTGACCACGATGCGCCGCACTCCGGCGTCCCGCGCCGCGCGCAGCACCCGCAGCGTCCCCTCCACGGCGGGGACGAGCACCTCGTTCTCGTCCTTCGGGGCGACGGCGGGCAACGGCGAGGCGACGTGCAGCACGTAGGCACAGCCTTCGACGGCCTCGGCCCAGTGCGCGTCCGAGGTCAGATCCGCGACCACGAACGACAACGAGTCCCCCGCCACCACTCCGGCGACCTCCATGGCCTCGCGGACCTCACGCTCCCGGGCGGCGGAACGCACGGTGGTCCGCACGCGGTAGCCCTCCTGGAGCAGCCGAGCGACGCAGAAGCCCGCCAGGAAGCCCGACCCTCCGGTCACCAGCACGGTGTCGCCGTTCATCGCATCCCCTGCCCTCATCGGATTGCGGATCTGACGGCCGTTCGGTTTTTTCCGGCTTAAGACACCATTTCATCGCATAAGCAGTCGGCGCCAGGCCCATGTCAGTAATACGCCAGCACAACGACAGCCAGAACAGCGACCATGATTTCGACAAGCGGCCCCGGAATGGCCACCCCATAAGAAATCCTGGAGAGATCCGCGACGAAAGGACGGCCCGCCTTGAGAATGACAGCCCGGTTACTCGCGATGACAGCACTGGCCGCAGGCATTGCGCTCTTCGCGGCACCCGCGGACGCCGCCACGGGAACGCTGATTCTTTCCTCCGGTCCGACCGGACCAAGAATAGTGTTCAACAATCCAACGGCCGGCTGCCACAGCACCACGTCGGCCTTCACCACGGTCACCAATCGTACGGACGTCTTCGTCACCGTCTACCAAGGAGCGCAATGCCAGGGATCATCGCTGGTCGTCGCGCCGGGAACGATTCCCATGCAGGTAGGAGATCGCCTGAGCGTCTCTATTCCGAGCTGACCGAAAAAAGGGAGAAAACATGCTCGATCGCATGGCAAGACGAGTAGTCACCGGTGCGGCCGGCCTGGCCCTGGCGTTGACTCCCATGGTCCCGGCATTCGCCACGCAGAGCGACTCGGCGAGCCGGCAGTCGGCGGGTCCCGCGCAGGTGGCCAGCCATCAAGAATTTGGCGGCTGGTATTCCAGCGCGCAGAGCTGCGCCGAAGTCGGCCGGGACTACGTGCACGGGAACGGCGCGATCGGATTCACCTGCCGGCCACTCGACGGCCGGTGGGCGCTCTGGGTCATCTACGACCCTTCGCCCTGACGTACGACGCGACAATCCAGGAGAGAACTATGCAGAAAACCAAGAAAGCCGCGACGACGCTCGCCATCATGGTCGCGCTGGGAGCCGGCGGCCTGACCCTGGCCGCGCCACCCACATGGGCGGACAGCGCTCCGTCCGCCGTGAGCTCGAACGCGACACCAGGAGTCTGGTACATCTTCAATTTCTACCCAGACGAGGGGACCTGCGAGGCGCAGCGCAGATGGGGTGCCAGTCAAGGCTGGTGGACCTGGGACCATTCGGCCTGCGCGACCAACGGGCGAGACTGGGCGCTCTTCCTTTACTACGACGCGGCGCCCGGCCAGCAGCGAGCGACCCTTCCGGGCCTTCCTGAGGGCTGGCAGCGAGCTTGATCGCCCGACGAATGTGAGATAGCAGGAAAAGGTGCCTTCTATGCCTGCCTGGCGTAGGAGGCACCTTTTCCGCGCACATGCGATACCGCTACCTCACCGGCATTCCCATCAGCTGCAGCATCGGGGCCTGATTCCTCTCAGTTGGTGAGGTCGTCGTACCAATGGGGAGCGGCGACCTTCAGCGGGTCAGGGGCCGGCCCGGCGCCAGGACCGGGGACGACGTAGAGATCGACCGTGTCCGAGCTGTGGTCGCGGGAGCCGTCGACGATCCAGTCGTCCTTGACGCGGTCCACGGTGACGGGCTGCTGGAAGAAGCTGCCCTCGCGATAGTTCCACAGCAGGCGGTAGCCGACCTTCAGGCCGCGCCGGCGCAGCTCGGCACGGACCGCCGCGACCGTCTTGCCGTGGACCTTGTAGCCGTCCAGCGCCTCGTCGGCGGGAGCGTAGTCATCGTTGTCGGTGTAAGGCTCTCCCGGCCTGGCGGGGCGACCCACCCCGAGGACGACCCAGCCGGGGAAGTCGGCGGGCATCCAGACCTTGCCGCAGAAGACCGACGCGCACGGCCGCACCGCCTGTACTCCAATGCTTCCGTGCCATTTGAAGCCCTCCGGAACGATCGGGCCGATCAGCGTGCCCACCTCGTCCGGTGCCACGGGGATGACCTTCACCCTGACGTTCAGCCCGACCGCGCGGAACGCCTCCTCGAAGCGCCGGTAGTCGGCCGCGGGGTCGGTGATGGTGACGCTGAAATGATCGTCGGCCTTCTTGATGGAGACGGCCGCGTTGGCGTACTCGGTGGCCGGACCGCCGGACGGCAGACCGATGCCGATGGCGACGGCCACGGCCAGGGCGGTGACCGCCGAGATCAATACGGGCCAGCGGCCTAGGACCCCCACTCCGGGGAGCCAGGACAGCCGGCGACGCGGGAGTGAGGTCGCCATGATCGCCGCACGCAGCTCGCGCGCGCCGGGCCCCTGATCCGGCGCGTACGGTGTGGGATCGATGGCCTTCACCAGGTGGTCGATGTCCTTCATGCTTCCCCCATCACGATCGTCGAGGACGGCTGCCGCTCCAGCGTCGCCGCCAGCCGTTTGCGCGCCCGGTGCAGACGGGTCCGGGCGGCGATCGCCGTACATCCCACGACTTTGGCGATCTGCTCGCTGGTCAGCTCCTCCCAGCAGGCCAGCGCCAGGACCTCCCGGTCCCGCTCGGACAGGTCGTCGAAGGCGGTTCGGACGTACTCCAGATCGACCGGTGTGCCCGTCCGGTCGGCGGCCAGCTCGTCACGGAGCCGCTCGGCGAGCACGGCCCGGCGTGAGGCACCGCGTTTCTGGTTGGCCAGCACGCGGCGGGCCACGCCGTACAGCCACAGCAACGCCCGCTCCCCCTCGGGCACGTCGCCGATACGCCGCCAGGCGGTGAGGAACGTCTCGGAGATGACGTCGGCGGTGTCGTCGGGGGAGCCGGTACGGCGGGCGGCGTACTGATATATCGCCGGGTAGTACGCGTCATAGACCGCTTCGAAGCGATCTCGGTGTGTCACAGAGTCTCCTTGCCACAAGGTGCCGGACACCCTGGTTAGTGTCCGGCATCCTTCGGGGCGTTGCAGATCGCCTGAGCGGTTCGCGCCGGGGTCACTTCCTGTCGTTCAATCACCGGCTACGGCGTGTCACTGATCTGCTGGTCGGCGGCAGGAATCTCGGCTGGGGACGCGTCGATGGCGACCTGGTAGATCGACGGCTGGGCCGTGACGACAGCGAGAAGACGCCTTCCGGCTTGCGCTTACGCCGGGCTGTTCTGCGACGGCAGGTCAGGCGCGGGTGCGGGCGTGGGGGTAGAGAGTGGAGAGCCAGCGGCCGAGTAGGCCCGCGAACGCCTGGGGGCGTTCCAGATGCAGGAAATGCCCCGTGCCGTCCCACGTGACCATCTGTGACCCGGAAGGCGCGGGGATCGAGGACTCCCAGGCGGCCGGCTCGCTCAGTGAGCGGACGCAGAGCACCGGGCGGGTGCGCCTGGCCAGGTACCGGCGCGTCGCGGGGCGGGCGCCGAACGCGTCCGGGCCCAGGTACATGCCCTCGTAGCAGGCGGCCAGCACATGGCCGGGAGTGGCGAGCAGTTGGTCGCGTACCGCGGCGGGCAAGGAGCCGAGCTGGCGGACGGCGGCCCGCGCACCGTCGGCCCGCAGGGCGGCCAGCCGTTTGGCGAACAGTCGCTCCTCGGCGGCGTCGGCCCCATAGGCGGGATCGACGACCACCAGCGCCGAGACGTGTTCGGGGTGCTCCACGGCCATGGCGGTGACGACCTGGGCGCCCATCGAGTGCCCCACCGCCACGACCGGCCCGGCGCCGAGGCGGTCGAGCAGGGCGACGAGGTCGCCCGCCAGGTCGGCGGGCCGGTAGCCGTCCAGGGTCACGGGCGACTTCCCGTGCCCGCGCAGGTCGGCGGCGATCACGCGGTGGCCGGGCTGGAGCGCGTCGGCGATGGGATCCCAGGTACGGGCGTGCCCGCCCCAGCCGTGCACGAGCAGCAGGGTCTCGCCCTCGCCGCGATCGGTGTGGCACAGCGTTACGGGGGCCATCAGTGTGAGCCCTGGCGGATCATGGGACGCCCTCCTTGAAAGCGCTTTCCCGCCATACTAGCGGTCACCCGTCCGATGAGCCCGACACCGAGCCCGGCCGATCGCCGAGATCGGTCCCCAGTCGAGGTCATCAGGCGAGGAGAAGGGGAGCAGGCTCACCAATGCTGCACGCTTATGGCCTGACATGCAGCAAAATGTGACCGAGGCGGGTGTCCGTCCTATCGGGGTGAAGGTGAGGATCTTGGCAATCTCGGCGCCGTCGGCTCCGGAGTCCGCTGGGACGTTGCGCTATCCGGCCGGATCCCTGGTGATCCTGACCGGCCTGCCCGGTGCGGGCAAGACCACATTGCTGCGCCGCCTGTACGCCCTGGACGGCACGGAGAGCCGCCCGGTCGTGGCGGGCTCGGTGGTGGTGATCGACTCGTCGCAGTCGCGGCTGCGGTGGAGCGTCAGCCTGGGCTGGGCGCCCAAGCCGGTACGTACGGCGGTGGTGTTCACGACGCACGTGTGGCGCATCGGCCGGGCGTTGCGGGGCGGGTCCGCGGTGATCGCGCACAATCGCGGCTGCGGGCCGGCCGTGCTGCACGGGTTCGCCTGGCTGGCACGACGGTCGGCGGTGCCGTTCCACCTGCTGTTGCTGGACGCTCCTCCCGAGGACGCGCTGGCCGGTCAGCAGGCCAGAGGGCGGGTCGTGGCGACGCGGACGTTCGCGCAGCACCATCGCCGCTGGGAGGCGCTGCTGGCGCGGGTCCGTGGCGGTCAGGCCGGTCCGGCCACCGGCGCGTACGTCCTGGACCGGCCCGCCGCCGACCTCCTCGAAGGCATCCACTTCGACGTCCACTGACGGGATCCCGCCGATCGGCTGACGAGGTTCCCCCGCCGACCTCCATGTGAGGCGGCGGAGTGGCCGGAACGCGGCGCCACCCCGGCTACGCCAAGGGCTCCGGTCAGGCGATGGGGCTGTGGAACACGTTCGTGACCACGACGCTGCGGCGAACAAGGGCAGAACTACTACGAGGTGGTCGGCTCGGCATGCTGACCGGGCCCCAGTACGCGAGCGAGGAAGCCGGACAGCGAGCTCTCGTAGCGGGCGCGGTCGGTGTTCCACTCCTGCGTGTGCCCGGCGCCCGGGAACTCCACGTACTGGATGGCCCACCCCAGCCGAGCCCCCGCCGCGGCGAAGTCCCGTGACGTCTGGACGGGGACCTCGACGTCGGCGTCCCCCTGGAGCACCAGCGCCGGCGGCTTCACCCTCGGCGGATGACGGAGCAGGTCGATCTGGCTGACGTCGATCCCGGCCCGCCACCCGGCGATCAGGTCGCCGGCCCGGGCCATCATCGTCGGCATGTGCATCAGACCGACCTGGAAGTCACTCGTCAGGGGCGCGCTGAGCAGCGGGTTCTCCAGGACGACGGCGGCGACGACCTCGGCCGACCGCGAGTGGGTGAGGAACTGGCCGACGACGGCCCCGCCCATGGACCCCCCGAACAGCACCACCCGGCGGGCGCCCCTGCCCTGCGCGGTGCGGACCGCGGACTCCAGGTCGCGCCATTCGGACGCGCCGAGGTGGATGAGCCCGTCGGGAGAGGCCGGAGCCCCCAAGTCGTTGCGGTAGGTGATGTCGAGCACCTGCAGCCCGAAGCGGTGCATCGCGGGGATGGCGTGCAGGGTCGCCTGGCGCCGGCCGTTGCTGCCGTGCACCATGATGGCCCAGGTCGTGGCGGCGGGGTCGGCGGCGGGGATGTACCAGGCGGGGGCGTCGCCGAGTTCGGTGGGCACGGTGATCTCGGTGAAGCCGAGGCCGAGCGAGGTCTTCGGGTCGCCCTGGAAGGTGGACGTCACGCTCACCGGCTGGCCGGTCGGCGGGGCGGTACCGCCTAGCAGTTCGCGCTCCACGCGCCCCGGCGCCTGGCCGACGATGTCGCCGAGCATGGCCGCGCCTCCGTCCCAGACCAGCCCCCACGCGCCGGGGCGCGCGGTGGCGGCGGACGAGGTGAGCGCGACGACCTTCCCGCCGCCGGCCGTCCGTACGCCGAGCACGCGTTCGGCGTGGTCACCGCCGGTCGGGTGAACGGGGTCGAGCATGACGCCGCTGCCGTACCAGCCGCCACCGAGCGTCCCACCCACCAGGAGCACGGCCAGAACGACGACCACCAGCACGATCCGCCGCCACCGGGGGCTGCGGCGAACCACCTTGTCTACACCGTAAACGTTCACGTTTACACCGTATACACGAGGGCGGCGGCCGTACAGCCGGTCAGGTGGAGCCGCGCCAGGCCGAGGGCGTGCGTCCGCGGGCGCGCTTGAACGCCACGCTGAACGCGAACGGATCCTGGTAGCCGACCTGACGGGCCACGATGGCGACGGTCTGCCGGGTGTCGCGGAGCAGGTCGGCCGCGAGGGTCATGCGCCAGTCGGTGAGATAGCCGAGCGGCGGCTGACCGGCCAGGGCGGCGAAGCGCTGGGCGAAGGCGGCGCGGGACATGCCGACCTTGGCGGCCAGCGAGGCGACCGTCCACCGGTGGGCGGGTTCTTCGTGCATGAGGCGCAGCGCCTCGCCGATCGCCGGGTCGGTCAGCGCCCGGTACCAAGCGGGCGGCGTCGCCTCCGGCCTGGTGCACCAGGCCCGCAACGCGATCACGAAGACCAGATCCAGGAGCCGGGCCAGAACCGCGTCCTGGCCCGGCTCGTCGCGGGCGGCCTCGGCGGAGAGCAGATCGAGGGCGGCCCGGGTACGCGGCCCCGCGGGCACGACCGCCAGCGGCGGAAGCAGGCCCAGCAGGCGGGAGGCCGCATCGCCGTGCAGCTCGTACGCGCCACGGAGCATGATGGTGGCCCCGGACACGTCGGCGCCGTACGTGCGGGGGGCCGGCATCGGGCGGGGGGCCGCCGGTGCGCCGGTGGGGAGATACTTGCGCCCGTCCCGGATCACGAACTGGGGCGCGGTCGCCGGGGCGTCCGAGATCGTGTACCCGCCCGGGTCGGTGATCAGGGCGATGTCACCCGCGGCAAGGCGCGTGGGAGCGGAATCCCCGAGCCGGATCGAGGCATGGCCGCCGAGCGTGGCCGCGACCGTGAGCGGCGGCGCGTCGGCGTACGTCATCCCCCACGGAGGCCGCTGGATCAGTCGTCTGACCAGGGCGTTCTGCGCGCGGGCCCGGTGCAGCAAGTCCGTCAGCACATCCACCCGCTCAGCGTAGACGATCACAAAGGTATTGCAGATGTTCTCCCATGGATCGTCTCGGCACCGGTGAGGTTGGCTGGACGGCATGACGAAATCCATCGCAGTGTTCGGAACCGGTCCAGGTGTCGGCCAGGCAGTCGCCCGCCGATACGGAAAGGAAGGGTACGACGTCGTCCTGGTCGCCCGCCGCCGGGGACCCTTGGACCTGCTCGCCCGGGATCTGTCCGCCGATGGCATCACCGCCCACGTGATCACCGCCGACCTCGACCAGACCAGCGCCGTCCCGGCGCTCGCCGAGCAGATCCGCGCGAGCGTCGGGAACCCCACGGCCCTCTATTACGGCCCGGTCCCCACGGACCCGGGCTTCGTTCCCGCCGTCGACCTCACCCCGGAGCGGCTTCAGGACCGCATGCCGATCACGATGTACACACTCCTGGCCCTGGTCCGGGAGTTCCTCCCCGCCATGGTCGAGCGGCGCGACGGCGCCATCCTCAGCGCCCAAGGGGCCGCCGCCGTCCGTGGCCGGCCGAACATGAGCGGCTGGCCCACGGTCCTGGCCGCCCAGCGGAACTACCTTCAGTCGCTCGCGGCCGAGGTCTCCGGCAAGGGCGTCTATGTCGGCATGCTCTACATCGGCGCACGCATCGCGGGCACCCCCTTCGACGCCGACTATGAGCGACGCCGGGCCCAGGGCGAACCCATGCCCGACATGGCCGCCGCCGACCCCGCCGAACTGGCCGACATCCTCTGGGACATGCACGCCCAGCGGAATCGGCACGAAACCGTCGTCCCCACCGGCCTCCTGGACGGATAACGCCGAACGCCATCAGCAAGCGGCTGGCAGGCAGAGCGTCGGCTGGTTCTGTTCCGCGACGGGCCCCGCTCCCCATCCGGTGGAAGGTCCGTACGCGCTGGAGAATGTGCCGGGAGAGCTGCTGTTCTGGGGCGTTCTCCTGCAGCCGGTCGTCGTGGCCGGCCTTCTTCTGCGCGGGTCACGCCGGGCCACGCTCACCGCTGTCGTCGTGGTCGGCACCGTGCTCGCGTTCGGGCTGGTCACCGCGCTTCTCCTGCCGGGCCCCGACCCGTGCACCGGACAGGAACGTGCGTCCTACCGCCCTGGCCCTTGATCGTCTGTTACCCGGTGGCTGCGGGGCCGCTGCTCCTGACGGCTCGGTCACCCCTGAACCGGAGACCGTACGGGCTCATCCTGTGGGCAGGGGCCGTGGGCACGGCGGCGTGGGCGGCGATCCCCGGGTGCGAATCTCCTGGGCTGGGATCGTCCGCCTGGCACGAAGCATGATCCGCGGACGGGCCAAGGATCTCGCCGTCGCAGTTGTACTCGTGGCCGGCAGCGTCTGGCTGATCGCCTCGTCCTTCACACCGACGCGGTAGGAGGGCAAGCGCCCACGGCGTCCCCGCGCGTGATCGGGTGGTGACTGATTACGGATCTTGACCGGACGTGGGTTCTCTGGCTCGATCATGGCGTTCTCGTTTCGTTCTCGCCTTGCTCGGAGTGGAGTACACGTGCGCTTCTCACCCTCGAAATGGTCGGACGTCGTCCGGCCCATACGCCGATTAGGCGCCCTTCTGAGCACCATGACCATGACGGCCGGCCTCGTCGTCGCCGTGGCGCCTGTGGCCTCGGCCGCCGACTCGATAACAGACCTCGGCGTGTCCGTCGGCATCACCTGCGCGTAGTGATGTGGTCGCGGGAGGAGGCAAGGTCTTCGTGGCCGCCGGGGACCGCATCGTGGTCACGGACACCGCTGGTGTGCTGATCGGCGCGGTCACCGATCTGTCGGGTGTGGCAGGTCTCGCGGTGGCACCGGATGGCGCCCATGTGTTCGCGGCGCTGCATGACTCGCACGAGGTCGTCGAGATCGACACCACGACCCTCGTGGTCACCCGGCGGATCGACCTCGCGGCGTACCCGTGCCCGACCGACCTGGCGCTGTCCGGCGAGGTGCTGTGGACCGCCTATGGGTGCGAACCGGACCTGCTGCCGTCGAACGTGACCTGACGGCGCGAACAGCCGCAGACGGTACGTGCACCATCGCCCGCGCTGCCCGCGTTGAGCTGCGGGGACCGGTTCCCAGGGAGTTCACAGGCGGAGTTTGTAGCACTTTCGACTGAGATTTATGAATATGGGGCGATGGAGCGCGTGCCGCAGGAGGCTGGTGCGGCCGAGGCTCAGGGAGTCGAAGCCGGAAGGGCTCGGCGGTTTGCCATCGGGGGCGGCGTACTTGTCGTCGTGGCGGTGCTGGCGTACTGGCTGGGAAGCAGCGGTGGGAACGGCGAAGCAGCCGCGCCCAGGCCGAGCGCGACGCCGACGCCCAGTGCGACGCTCACGGTGCCCGACGTCTACAAGAGGGTCGGGCCGTCGGTGGTGGTCATCCGGGCCGGGAAGTCGTTCGGTACCGGGGTGATCGCGGCCGAGGATGGGACGGTTCTGACCGCGCACCACGTCATCAAGGGCACGAAGGACATCAATCTGACGTTCGCCGACGGCACCAAGGCGAAGGCCGTTGTCGTGTCGTCGAATCCCAAGCTCGACGTCGCGACCCTCAAGCCCGCCAAGCTGCCGGAGATCGTCGTGCCGGCGACGATCGGCGGCGCCGTGGCCGTGGGCGCGCCCGTCGTGGCGATCGGCAATCCGCTGGGCCTGACCTACAGCGTCTCCACCGGCGTCGTGTCGGGCCTGAACCGGACCACCGGCCGGCCCGCCGATGACGGCGAACTGGGCGGGCTCATCCAGTTCGACGCCTCCGTCAACCCGGGCAGCTCCGGCGGTCCCCTGCTCGACGCTCGCGGCCTGGTCATCGGGATCGTCATCTCGATGGCCGACCCGGGAGGCGACGACGCGTTCGCCGGCATCGCGTTCGCGGTGCCGATCGGCGTGGCCCTGGGCAGCGAAGGCGACGGCCCCGACGGGCCCCAGATTTGACCGACGAGAAGGAACACCAGATGACCTCGACCAGATCCCCCGAGTCGGCCCATCCGCTCGAACATGTGCTGTTCGAGGTCAAACGTACGATCGTCGGGCAGGACGTGCTGCTGGAGCGCATGGCCGTCGCGCTGATCGCCGACGGTCACCTGCTCGTCGAGGGCGTGCCGGGCCTGGCCAAGACGCTCGCGGTGCGGTCGCTGGCCGCCGCGATCGCCGGGAGTTTCCAGCGCGTGCAGTTCACCCCCGACCTGGTGCCCGCCGACCTCGTGGGCACGCGGGTCTACCACCAGCACTCCGGGGAGTTCCGGACCGAGCTCGGCCCGGTGTTCGCGAACCTGCTGCTGGCCGACGAGATCAACCGCGCCCCCGCCAAGGTGCAGAGCGCCCTGCTGGAAGTGATGCAGGAGCATCAGGTGACGATCGGCCGGGAGACGTTCCGGGTGCCCGAGCCGTTCCTGGTCATGGCGACGGAGAACCCGATCGAGTCGGAGGGCACCTATCCCCTGCCGGAGGCGCAGGTCGACCGTTTCATGATGAAGGTGGTCGTCGACTATCCGACGCAGGCCGAAGAGCAGGCGATCGTCGACCGGGCGCTGCGTCCGCCGGAGCCGCCGCAGCCGATGGTGACCGCCGAGGACCTGATCGCGATGCGCGCCCGCGCTCAGGAGGTGTACGTCGATCCGGCGATCGTCGACTACGCGGTACGGCTGGTCGCCGTGACGCGCTCCCCCGCGACGGCCGGGCTCGGCGAGCTGGAACGGTACGTCACCTACGGGGCGAGCCCGCGAGCATCCATCGCGCTCGTCAAGGGCGCCCAGGCGCTGGCGTTCCTGCGCGGCCGCGACTACACCCTGCCGCACGACCTGTCCGAGCTCGCGCTCGACGTGCTGCGCCACCGCCTCGTGCTGTCGTACGAGGCCCTGGCGGACGACGTCGACGCCGACACGATCATCACCAGGGTGCTCGGGGCCGTCCGGGCGCCCGACGTCGTCCTGCAGAATCGCTGAGCCATGGCCACCGCCCCCGACAGGCTCCTGCTCCGCCTGGAGTGGAAGGTCGTCCGCAGACTCGACGGCCGGCTCCAGGGCGCCCACCGCACCGCGCACCGCGGCTCCGGGATCGACTTCACCGGATTGCGCGCCTACAGCGACGGCGACGACGCCCGGCACATCGACTGGAACGTGACCGCACGGCTGGACGAGCCGCACCTGCGCGTGTTCACCGAGGACCGCGAGCTGACGGTGTGGCTCGTACTCGACCGGTCGGCGTCGATGGCGGCCGGTCGGCCGGGGCGTGGCAAACACGACGTGCTCGCCGACCTCGCGCTCGTCCTGGCCCGGCTGTTCGGCCGGGGCGGCAACCGCGTCGGCGCCCTGCTGTTCGACACCGGGATCGTGCGCGTCGTGCCCCCCGGCACCTCCCGGCGGCACGCGCTGCGGATCGGCGCCGAGCTGGAACGCACCTCCACGGTACGCGGCGGCGCCACCACCGACCTGGCGGAGATGCTCGACGCGGCCGGACGGATCGCGCGCCGCCGCGCACTCATCGTCGTACTGTCGGACTTCATCGGCGACGGCGACTGGGAACGCTCGCTCCAGCGCCTGGCCCGGCGGCACGAGGTGGTCGCCCTGCGGATCGTGGACACCGCCGACGACGTCCTGCCCGAAGCCGGGCTGATCGTGGTCGAGGACGCCGAGACCGGCGAGCAACTCGTCGTCGACTCCGCCGACCCGCTGCTCCGGGTCCGCTTCCGCGAGGCCGTCGACGCCCGCGACGCCCGGCTCGAAGCGGGCATGCGCCGGGCCGGGGTGCCCGTCCACCGCATCGACACCGAACGCGATCTGGCCGAGGCGCTCGTCGAGGTCGTCGCCCGAACCCGGGACCGGTCGTCATGACCGGGTCCGTCGCCCGTATCTGGGAGCGGTCGCCATGACCGAGTTCGTCGCCCGTACCTGGGACCGGTCGTCATGACCGAATTCGTGCTCCGGACCTGGGAGCGGTCACCATGACCCTGTCATCCCCGCTGCTGCTGGCCGTCGGGCTGCTCGTCACGGCGGCGCTCGCCTGGGCGGTCGTCGTCTCGGCACGCCGCCGGACGGCCGCCCTCGCCGCGGCCGGCGTCGCCGTGCCGGGCGGCCGGCGTACGCAGCTCGGCGTCGGCCTGACGGTCGCCGGCGTCGCGGTGCTCGCGATCGCCACCGCCGGACCGACGGCCATGCTGCCGGTCCCGCGGGCCGCGGGCACCGTCATCCTCGCCATGGACGTCTCCAACAGCATGGGTGCCGACGACGTGGCGCCCACCCGGCTGGCGGCGGCGCAGCGGGCGGCCCGCGCGTTCGTGGCGGCGCAGCCCGGCAGCGTCGACATCGGGGTCGTCGCGTTCGAGCGGGGCGCGCTCACAGTCGCACGGCCCGACGCCGACCACTCCCTCGCGCTCAAGGCCATCGACCGGCTGAAGATCACCGGCAGTACCTCGCTGGGGACGGCCATCACGGCCTCGCTGTCGGCGATCACCGGCAAGCCGGTGGCCATCGGCCGCGACGGCACCGCGCCCGACATCGGCTACTGGCCGTCGGCGACGATCGTGATGTTCTCCGACGGCCAGAACCAGGGCCCGAACATCGAACAGGCCGCGGCCGTGGCTCAGAAGGCGGGCGTACACATCCACACCGTCGGCGTCGGCACCACGGCCGGGGCGACGGTGAAGGTCGACGGCTACCTCCTGCAGACCTCGCTCGAGGAGGACACCCTCACCTTGATCGCGCAGACCACCGGCGGCGCCTACCACCCCGCCGCCGACGCCGCGCGGCTCGACGGGATCGCCGACACGATCAATCTGCGGCTCACCGTCTCCGACGAGCCGCTGCCCCTCGCCGGCGGGCTGATCGGCCTCGCCCTCGCGCTGCTCACCGGCGGCGCGGCGCTCACCGTGCTCCGGTCTGGACGGGTGATCTGAATGTCGTTCTCATGGCCGTGGGCGCTGTTGTCGGTCTTGGTCATCCCGCTGATCTTCGCCATCCGCGAGTGGGCGCGGCGCCGCCGCCGGCGGGCCGCCGTACGCGTCACCTCGATCGCGCTCGTACGGACTGCCCTGCCCGGCCGTACGCGCTGGACCCGGAAGATCCCCCCGGCGCTGTTCATCGCCGGGCTCACCCTGCTCGTGGTCGGCGCCGCGCGACCGCAGGCCTCGGTGCCGGTGCCGCAGACGTCGGCGACGATCCTGCTCGCGCTCGACACCTCCGGCTCCATGTGTTCCACGGACGTCGACCCCAACCGCATCACCGCCGCGAAGAAGGCCGCCACGGACTTCATCGAGTCACAGCGGGGCGGACCGCACATCGGCCTGGTCACCTTCGCAGGCACCGCAGGGTTGCTCGTCCCTCCCACCGACGACACCGACTCGCTGATCAAGGCGCTGGACAACCTCACCGTGTCCCGCGGCACCGCGATCGGGCAGGCGATGCTCGCCTCGATCGACGCGATCGCGGAGGTCGACCCCTCGGTCGCCCCCACCGGGGCGAAGCCCGGCGGCGGCGGGGCCGGGTACGCCGGTGCCGCGATCGTCGTGCTCACCGACGGCGCCAACACCCAGGGCGTCGACCCGCAGCTCGCCGCACAGGAGGCGGCCCTGCGCCGCGTCCGGGTCTTCCCCATCGGCTTCGGCACCACGAACCCCGCCCCGATGGTCTGCGACAACTCACAGTTCGACGGCGGCTGGGGCGGCGGCGGCTTCGGTGGCCGCGGCGGATTCGACAGGGGCCGCAACCCCCGTACCATCGACGAACCCGCACTCAAGCAGATCGCCCAGACCACCGGCGGCTCCTACCACCGCGCGGAGAACGCCGACCAGCTCCAAAGCGCCCTCAACGCCCTGCCCGGCAGCTTCACCGTCATCCGCCAGCAGGTCGACACAGCTGCCGCCTTCGCCGCCGGCGGCGCCATCCTCATCGCCGCGGCCCTGTCCCTTTCCCTCTGGTGGAACCGCCCCCGGACCCCGACCCGCTGACGGTACCTGTAGCCGGTCCAGTGGATCCGCCCCGGAGCCTGGCCCGCTTATGGCACCTGTAGCCGGAACGCCTCAGCGGTCCCCGGCCGGTTCGCGGCCGTTCACGTCCCCTGGTGGGACCTGGACCGCATGACCGGACACGGGCGGCACCGGCCCAGGAGGTCGGCGGGCACACAGCCATCTCCAGCTGATTTCCTGGCACCGGCCCTGCTGACGGCCGCCCCGCAGGGGTGATCGGCCTGTCCATCTACCGCACTGACCACGGTCTGGATCCCGGTACGGGTCGCCGGTCAGCCGCGTGTGCCGAGCGGGGCGGTCAGCGGGGCGGTCAGCGGGGCGGTCGGCGGGGCGGTCGGCGGGTCGGTCAGCGAGAGATGCGCGGACAGGGCGCGGAGGAAGTCCGGGGCGTCGAAGATCGCGCCAGCGGAGGCGACGCCGGTGGTCCTGGTCCGGCCGGTGAGGATGCGGTCGACGGCCTCCACCGCGAGCGGCGCGCTGATGGCGTAGATGTCCTGACCGGCGGCGACCACGCGGCGTTCCGTACCGCCGGAGCGGACGAGGACGTCGATGACGAAGGTCTGCGCGGAGCGGCCGCGCTCGTCCACGGCGGTCGGCGCCGAGGCGCCAGGAGCGGACAGGTCCGCGGCCGCCTTGGCGGTCATGTAGGTACGCACCTCCGGAATGGCCAGGTGGCTGGGAACGGTGACGACGTCGGCCATGGTGAACTCTCCGATGACGCTCTGGGGGCCGAGCGGAGCCGGGAAGGGCCACTCCAGGGTCGGCAGGGCGTCGTCGTGGTACTCCAGCCGTCCGCCGGTGAAGCGGACGCGGCGGCCACCCCGTCGCTGCCCCGAGACCACGCCCGCGGCGAGCGTTCCGGCAGTGGGGTGCCAACTGCTCAGACCGTAGGCGATGTGCGCCTCATCCGCCGCCGTCCAGTCACCCATCGCGGTGGTGACCAACAGGTCGCCGAGTCCGCCGTAGAAGGCCATCGCCGGAACTACCACGGTGCCCGCGGCGCGGGCGCGCTCCGCGAAATGCGCGAACGTGTCAGCGTTCGCCTCGATCTCCGCCGCCACGTCCACATACGGGATGCCGGCCCGCAGCGCCGCCTCGACCAGCGGGGCGGCGGTCGCGGCGAAGGGCCCGGCGCAGTTGATCACGGCGACAGCGCCGTTCAGCGCGCGGTCGAGCGCGGCCGGATCGTCGACCGACGCCTGCCGCGCCTCGAGCCCCGGCTGGGCGTGCGCCAGCGCCAGCAACTTGTCCTGGTCGCGCCCGAGGAGCAGCGGAACGTATCCGCGCTCGCACAACTCCGCGACCACGAACCGCCCGGTGTGCCCGTACGCGCCGAACACCGCCACATTCCGACCCGATCCCATGCCTGCTCCTTGCGTACTCGAAGTGCTCGAAGTGCTTCAGTGCGTAAATCCTGTCCCGTTGAAGCATCGATGCCCAGCGTCCGGAACGACACGATCCGTACAATTACCGACATGAGTTCCTTCCCGCGCTCCGTCGCGGTCGCCGCCACCGACGGGATGCTGCACTTCGAGCTGGCCCTGGCCTACGAGGTCTTCGGCTCCGCCCCGGACGCCGTGCCAGGCCCCTGGTACGACGTCAAGGTGTGCGGCACGCACGCCGTCCGGGTCGGCCGGTGGCTGATGGAGCCGGACTGCGGCCTCGACCGGCTGGCGCACGCTGACACCGTGATCGTCCCCGCCCTGGCGGACGTCGACCAGGACCCACCGGCCGACCTGGTCGAGGCGGTGCGCGCGGCCCACGAGTCGGGCGCGCGGGTGGTCTCCCTATGCACGGGCGTGTTCGTGCTCGCCGCCGGCGGCCTGCTGGACGGGCTGCGCGCGACCACGCACTGGGCCCACACCGAACAACTGGCCGCGCGCTATCCCCGGGTGGAGGTCGACCCGGACGTGCTCTACGTCGACAACGGCAGCGTGCTGACGTCCGCGGGCAAGGCCGCGGCGATGGACCTGTGCCTGCATCTGGTCCGCCGCGACCACGGCTCGGCGATCGCCAACGTGGTCGCCCGCCGCCTGGTCGTGCCACCCCACCGTGCCGGTGGCCAGGCCCAGTTCGTCACCACTCCGGTGCCCGCCCAGGACGGCCACCCCCTGGCCGAGCTGCTCCCCTGGGTGATGCGACGACTGGACCAGCCACTCACCGTGGAGGACCTGGCCCGCCAGGCGAACATGAGCTCACGCCACCTGGCCCGCCATTTCCACGCGGTCACCGGCACCACCCCGCTGCAGTGGCTGCTGACGCAGCGGATCCGCCGCGCGCAGGAACTGCTGGAGACCACGGATGACAGCGTCGACGCCATCGCTTCGGCTGCGGGCATGGGCACGGGGACGACACTGCGCCGCCATTTCCAGCGCACCGTCGGCGTACCGCCGGACGCCTATCGCCGCACGTTCCGGGTGTGAGGCCGCGGTCCTCGGTTTCCGGGAACGCAACATCTGCTGTCGCATGTCCCAGGCCGTCGAGACGGCCGTATGAGGGCTTCAAGCAGGTCAGGAGACGCGATGTCGCTTGCCCTGCGTGCTGAGTCATCCAGATATGCAGGCGCCGCCATACCGCTGCTGCGGAAGTCGTAAATATAGCCATGACGCCATCTCAAGGTGGCAATCCCAGCACTATTCCTTACGCCGCATTACCCGTATCAGGAGAAGTGACACAAGTGCGCATCGGGGTGAGACGATCGGCATCCGCATTAAGGTGGCGTCACGTGGGGATTTTTGACCGGACTCTTGAGTGTCCTTTCTGTGTCCTGATAGCAGAGGGGCGATCGCCCGTTTGGAACCATTTATTTCATGCCGAAAATGGCGATGAGGTCATCTTCCAAACTGAATCCTTCTTGGTCGTCCTCGACACCGCGCCACTGGCGGAAGGGCACCTGCTCATCATCACCGATCGTCACATGCCCTCACTCGCGGGCCTGTCGAAAACCGAACGCGATGAACTCCACGCGGTCAAGCGCGACGCGGAATCGAAACTCAGAGAGGTTTACGGCCCGATCACCTACTTCGAGCATGGGGCGGAGAGTTTCACCCGGCACGCCGGGGCGTGCATCGACCATGCCCATCTGCACCTGGTCCCGGGGGACATCGACATGCTCCCCGCGTCGCTCGCGACTACCCGAATATCGAATCGTTCGTCTCGCACAAGGACGCGCTCGACAACCTCGCCGGCCAGGCCTACCTCATGTTCGGACGGGAGGCGGGCCCAGCATACGGAGCGCACGCCCCCGCCTGCATCACACAATACCTCCGACGTCTGGTCTCTGAAGCGGCCGAGTCCAAAGTCATGTGGAACTGGCGTGACTGCGTTCGCTGGGCCGATGCCCTCTCGGTCCGCGAGCAGCTTCTCAATGCCAGGAACAAACTACGTGCTTAGCCCCTGCGAACGGTGCGCGGAGCACTGCACTACACTTGCGCGATGATTGTAGATGAGCTCGTCGCACAGCGTAAGGCTGTCGACCGTGAAGCGTCCTTCAGCGGAGAGGACGTGCCGTGTGTACTCCTCGCTGAAGAAATGCCTGATCTGGCCTCGGCTCAGGAAGAGGTCAGGACCGAGTTCGTCGCCTTCGCCGTAGAGTGGGTCGTCGGTTGACCTGCAGGTGAACAGGATCTTTCCGGCAGGGCGTAGCACGCGATGTATCTCACGGAAGATCTCCCGGGTCACGGTGTCGGAGAAATAATGCAACGAAAGTCGTGCGTAGACCGTGTCGAAGGCTCCGTCCGGGAAAGCCAGGGACGCTCGCAGATCCTGGACGGAAAAGTGGACCCCGGACACTTCCTGGAAGCGCGTGTTCTCATGGATGGCGAACTCTGAGAAGTCCGTCGCGGTGACCGCATGCCCCTGTTTCTGCAGGAAGACGGCATCACTTCCGCTACCGCACCCCAGTTCGAGCACCCGCTGACTACGGCTGAGACTGTCGGCGAGAAGGCGAGCGAGCGGAGTCGGGCTCATTCGCTCCGCGCTGTTCCAGTATTTGCGATGGTACTCATTCCAGAGGTGCAGCTGATCGACGTCGACGCTCAACGGGAGCGGCGTCCCGTTCGGTGGATAGATGTCGTCGATGTCCTGAATGCCTACCGCTTGGTCCTTGATCAGGGAGGCCATAGCTGACCCTACCAAGGGCAGGCCAAGTCCGAGCGAGATTGGTCGCAGATTTAGCTTTCTTTACACATACCGGTCCGCTGCTACACTCAAGATTGATTGCACGGTCGGAAGTAACGCCGGGCTGGCTGGAAGGCCTGAATGCTCAGGACGACGCATGTCTAGCGAACCAACGGCGACGTGGAGCCCTGTTGAGCATGAGCGGGTCTTTCGGGTGCCCGGCCGCCGCGATCTGGCACCCCAAGCCGATATTCGTTCCAGTGCCGACCTAATTACCGCCTGTCCATTCTGCACCGGGGCAGGGGGTGCGCTGGCAGGGGGCGGCGTCCGGCTGGTGCCGAGCAAGCATCCCATGATTGCCTTGACGGAGCCAGGTTCCCTGACACAGGAACAGTTGCACTGGGTGCTCGTCTACGGCAGCTCTCATTCCCGGCGGTTAGGCGACCTTCCGGCCACGGTCACCCAGGAATTCCTGGAACTTGTCTCTCACAAGACCTCGCGCCTTTTCGCCCACCCTTCGGTGAAGGCCGTTTTCGCCTTCGAGTCCGTGGGGGACCACTTCGGGCCCACGGTCGCGCATCCACACGGTCAGGTCGTCGGACTGCCCTTCGTCCCAAGACGTTTGACTCTCGCGCAAGCCGCTGAATCGTGTGCGGTTTGCGACTCCGTCATCAGACAAGACCTCACAGTGATGATCACGAGCCACGCACTGGTTCAGGTGCCCGCATGGTCGAGGCTGCCCTTTGAGATGATCATCTTGCCGAGAGTGCATCGGCCGGATCTCGCGTCGCTGTCCGCCGAGGAGACCACGGCGATGGCGGACTGCTTGCACACGGGCCTGCGGCTGTGCCGGTTGACCCATGGGGGCGAGATGCCGCCCTACCTGATCAACGTAATGCAGGCCCCCAGGGGCGACACATCTCATCACCTGCGGATTGAACTGGTTCCGCTGCACAAGGACGAAAGGACGCTCAAGCGGCCGGGTGGCATGGAGCTGGGCCTGGGAATCTACCTCAACCCACTTCTCCCCGAGGTCGCTGCCGGGATTCTTCGCGAGGTACTGCCGGGCGCGCGGAGGTGCCCGCCATGAAGCGTGTCCAGATCGTCGGGACCCAGCGTTCCGGATCGAACTTACTTCGCCTGCTGTTGGGGTCGCTCCCGAGCGTCTTCGCTCCGCCTTCGGCGCACAAGCTGCGGGACTTCCAAGACTTGGTCTCCCGGTATGGCTCGTTAGAGGCACCTTCGAACAAGAGGCGCCTGGCTGAGGACATGGGCCGGCTCGTCGATCTGAATGCCCTCGCATGGCCTCGCATCCCGGATCGGAGCCAAGCGGTTCTGGCAAATATGGGCGGATCTAGCCTTGCCCACGCCGTTTTAGCCTTTTACCAGGCTCACGCCAGATATTTTGGCAAGGAGGTATGGGTCAGCAAGTGTCTGGAGAACATCCACTTCATTGAACCCATTTCAACCTCACGCGGTCTGGGCGACGCGATGGTTTT
Organism: Nonomuraea sp. NPDC049141; assembly: GCF_040648415.1. Lineage (NCBI taxonomy): Bacteria > Bacillati > Actinomycetota > Actinomycetes > Streptosporangiales > Streptosporangiaceae > Nonomuraea > Nonomuraea sp. NPDC049141. Next base: position 49 of record NZ_JBEZDR010000013.1, on the reverse strand, counting down.
GAAGGACGGCAATGGCCTTACAGAGGTGGCCGGCCTTGGACGGGCTGCA
>NZ_JBEZDR010000012.1:0-402030 GCF_040648415.1 Nonomuraea sp. NPDC049141 | reverse complement strand
CTGCAGCCCGTCCAAGGCCGGCCACCTCTGTAAGGCCATTGCCGTCCTTCAAAACCATCGCGTCGCCCAGACCGCGTGAGGTTGAAATGGGTTCAAGGTAGAGGCATGCAACGGGTTCGCTGAGTGGTTGCGCTTCGGCAACCACGGGGTTTACGGGGTATCAGCGGACCGCTCGGGTCAGGCGCTGCCGCCGCCTTGTTTCCCCCAGCCCGTCAGCGTGTATCCCAGTGGGCATGAAACTTGTGCCCAGGAGCCGGCGCTGGTCCAGGGCGACTCGAACCACTTGTCTTTGTAGAACTTGTTGGAACAGAGGGCGATTGCCTTGTACGGTCCGGTCGTGGCGCAGCGTACATGCACCTCGGGCGGTATCCGGTCCTTGTATGGGTTGATGACGCAGTCAGCGGCGGCGAGCGCCGAGGATGCCGAAGCCGGAGCCGCCGTGAGCGGCCCGGCGGTGAGCGCGAAAGCGATGCCCATGAGCGGCACCCATTTCGTGGCCCGTCTCATCATTGTCAGACCTTTCGTGAAGGGACCTGGCAGGGGCGGCACAGTGGCAGGGCCGGCATCACCAGCGGAGACCTATCCGTGCCGCCTCGTAACCCCTTGGCACCGAGAGAGTGGGGTAACCCGCTCGCACGTTTCTGCAGACCCATGACCGGGGCGGGTCACTGTAGGCAAAGTCCGCCCCGCATACCGAACCGCCATCGATGTAGAGAGTCCAGTGCCCGACGACGGGATTGGGTCCGGTTACGTCGACGTCGACCGAGATCGTCCCGCCAGGGAATCGGGTCGGATAGAGTTGAAGGTCGCACCATGGCTCTAGAGTGCCGCTTACCGGGCAGTATTTCGTGCCTCCAGCGGCGTAGGCCGGCGTGGTAAGTGCGGCTGCGATGGTGATACCCGCCACGACGGCGGTTGCCAGTTTCTGTGGTAGTCGCATACGACGGTTTCCTTTCCTTCAGGGCCGACTAACGAACCATCGCTGTGGTGATAACGGGCTGCGCTCCGTAGGGTGCAAGAAACTCTTCTCCTTACTCATTAGTGCGTCGTACGCTGGATATGGGCGCCGCTACCGACCCGGTGCGCGTCATCGATGAACGGGCTCAAAGTTCGCGCACTGCGATTCCGAAGAGACGCGATGGCACGCGGGAGTAAGAGAATCGCCCGCAATAACTGTTGGTGACGATCGCTGGGGCGCTCAGTATTTCACTTGCCCGATCAACGGAAGTCCTTCCTGTATCAGGATGCCACCGGTTCATTAACTGATCCAGGACAGTCTCCGGACATTTGCCGGGCATATCCGATTGCTTCGGTCCGGATGGTTATCCGCTGTCCGGCAACCTGGACATCAGGGTGACGGCAGCGACCAGGGCTTGCCTGGTCGACTCGTTCCTCTCGATCCCGTTGTCAGATCAGACGGGCTCGGCTAGTTGTTCTGTCCTGTGAGGTTGGGTACGCGGCTGGCGGGTGGCAGGCCGTTCAGCGAGGTGTGTCCGCGGTGGTGGTTGTAGGTGTGTAGCCAGGCCGGTAGGGCGGCGCGGCGTTCGGTTTCTGAGGGGTAGGGCTGGGCGTAGGCCCATTCGTCGAGCAGGGTGCGGTTGTAGCGTTCGGCTTTGCCGTTGGTCTGGGGGCGGTAGGGGCGGGTGCGTTTGTGGGTGATGCCGGCTGCGTGCAGGGTGTCGCGCCATAGGTGGGAGCGGTAGCAGCTGCCGTTGTCGGTCAGGACCCTGCGCACGGTGATGCCGCAGCTGGTGAAGTAGGCGTGGGCGCGTTGCCAGAAGGCGGTGGCGCTGTGTTTGGTCTCGTCGGGCAGGATTTCGGTGTAGGCCAGGCGGGAGTGGTCGTCGATGGCGTTGTGCAGGTAGCCGTAGCCGAGGTTGGGTCGTCCGTGGTGGGTGCGGGGCCGGTTGGGGTCGCGGTGGGCGGAGCTGTTGCGCCCGCCTGCGACTCGGCCGTGCGCCTTGTGGCCGCCGCCGTCGGGGATGTTGCCGAGTTTCTTGATGTCGACGTGGATCAGGTCGCCGGGTGCGGGGTGTTCGTAGCGGCGGATCGGCCGGCCGGTGGCGCGGTCCAGGTGGGTCAGGCGGGCGAGCCGGTAGCGGGTCAGGACTCGGTGGACGGTGGAGGGGTGCAGGCCGAGCAGGTAGGCGATGCGGGCTGGGCCCCCCCGGCGCAGCACACGGACCTTGATGATGCGCCGTTCGGTGCGGGTGGGTGTACGGCGTGGGCTGTGGTGCGGGCGTGAGCTGCGGTCGGCCATGCCCGCGCTGCCGTGTCGCCCCGTACCTAACCTCTGTGGTCAGTACAGCTAGCGGTCGGGGGGTGCACCCCACGGTCATCGATACTACGCAGAGCTACATTGCGTCCGGCCTCAGCGACTCGAGCGGCGGCGGGCCTCCATGAGGGCCGTTCGCGCTGATCGTGGACCAGTGCCAGCCGGCGACGCAGCCAGCGAGTAGACGCTCGCGGAGCAGTCGGGCACCCGCGCGCTGGGGTTACGGAGCAGACGGTCGAGATCGTCGAGCCGCCCGTACTGGAGACGCTGGCGGCCGATGACGACCACTTCGAAATCTGACCTGCGGAAACGCACAAAGCCACAGGTCAGGACGGTCGACCACTTGGCCCTCCCGAGGGCGGCAAGGGAGGGTTGATGGCGAAGATCGCGCCACAGGAGTATCGGATGGTCGCGGTCGGCGACCTGGAGCCGCACCCGGATAACCCACACCACGGTGACGTGGGTGTGATCGTCGCGTCGATCAAGAAGAACGGCTTCTATGGGTCCGTCGTCGCCCAGAAGTCGCGGATGCCGATCGTCGTCGGTGAGCACCGCTGGCGTGGCGCGACCAAGGCCGGGCTCAAGCACGTTCCTGTGGTCATCATCGACGTGGACGATGAGACCGCCCAGCGGATCATGCTCGCGGACAACCGGCTCGCGGAGTACGGCGAGTATGACGACGCCAAGCTCGCCGAGCTGCTCCAGTCTCTCCCAGACCTGGATGGCACAGGGTGGAGGGACGATGACCTCGCGGATCTGCTCGACGACCTCGGCAACAACATCGAGATCGTGTATGACGAGCCGACCCAACCCAGGCCCGCACCGGCCGGGACGCCAGCCCTCGCAGGGGAAGACCTCGACGACGAACTCGAGGACGACACGGCCGATGGCAAGGACGGCGAGGAGTCAGCGGACGGCGACGGGTCGGTCCGCACGGACGCTCCTCCTCCTCCACGGCCCAAAGCGGGTTCGACGGTCGAGTTGATCGTGCCCCTCACGGCGGCGCAACACGACGAGGTGACCGGCCTCATCGCGGACATCCGCAGCCGAGACGGTGAAGCGCCGCTCGCGGAGGTGGTGATGGCGGCACTTCGGACACACGCAGAGCGACAGCGGTAACGCTGGCATAAGGAGGCGGCCCCCTCATGGCTGACGATCCACAGGCAAAGCTGGCGCGGCACGAGCGCCGCTATCAGGCATTGCAGATGCGGATCGCGGGCGTCAGTCCCACGGTGATCGCGGAGCGGCTGGATTACGCCAGCCCGCAGGCGGTGTCGAAGGACATCACAGACGCGCTGAAGCGGGCCGCCAAGGCCGAGGCGATGGCGGCCGAGCAGCTGCTACATCTGGAGATCGGACGCCTGGACCGGGTGATGGCCGCGCTGTGGCCGAAGGTGCTGAAGGGCGAGGTCCAGCCCGCCGAAACCGTCCTGAAGATCATCAATAAGCGGGCGATGCTGCTCGGCTTGGATCAGATCAACCGCAACGGTGTCGCCGACGCCGACATGGCGAGCCTGCTCGGCAACATGCTCCTCCAGCTTCAGCAGCGCCACGACGTTCCCGACCCGGACACCGACGTGATCCTCCAGGCCGAGATCGTCCAAGGCGACATCCTCTACGACGATGCCGGGGGTGAGGCGTGAGCCTGGCCTTGGACGTCGTGCTGTCGCCGAAGCAGGAACGCAGCATCGCGGAGTCGGCAATCTCACGACATATCTTGACTGACGACTAATGCGATATATCGTGAGTTGTAGACAACGACACCTTGGAGAGGTCATGACACGAACCGACAAGGGCTACAAGGGCATCGGCATGGAGGGCACGATCGCCCGCTGGTACGCGAGCAACACCGGCAAGGACCTGTCGAGGTTCGCCGAGCAGACCCGGGTCGTGGTGGCACGCGCCCCGGCAGGCGCCGATCTCCTGGAGGTAGCTCCCGGCCCCGGCTACCTCGCCATCGAACTGGCCAGAACCGGCGACTACACGGTCACCGGCCTCGACGTCAGCACGTCCTTCGTCCAGATCGCCCGGCAGAAGGCCGCGGAGGCGGGCGTCCAGGTCGACTTCCGCCACGGAAACGTCTCGGCCATGCCGTTCGAGGACGCGAGCTTCGACTTCATCGTCTGCTGCGCCGCCTTCAAGAACTTCTCCGACCCGGTCGGCGCCTTACGCGAGATGCACCGCGTACTCCGCCCCGGCGGCCGCGCCTACATCAACGACCTGCGCCGCGACGTCTCCAAAGAGGCGGTCCACGCGGACGTCGCCGGCATGCGCCTCGGCCCGGTGAACCGGGCGATCACCCGCTATGTCCTGAGCTCGGTCCTGCCCAGGCAGGCGTACGACAAGAGGCAGTTCACGGCCCTCATCTCCCACACGGACTTCAGAACGTTCGACATCCAGGAGACCCCCCTCTCACTCGACATCGAACTGAACAAGTGACCCCGACCGGGGACGCAGGCAGTCGCATACGAGGGCTGCCAGGTGACCGGGGTGCGCGACGCCGGTCTGTTCAGCGGTGAGCGCGGCCAGGACGATCGCCTGTACCTCCCCGGCGGCCACGTCGGCCCGTACGGCGCCGGCCCGCTGAGCGCGGGCGAGCAGTTTCGCGAAGGTCTCCCGCAGGTCGGCGGCCACCTTCTGGGTGGTGTCGCTCAGCTTCACCCCGGTGCCGGAGAGCGCGTCAGTGAGGTCCTTCTTGACACCTGCCTCGCGGATCATCCGCAGCAGGAAGGCGAAGAAGACCGAGCCGATGTCCTCGGCCCGCAGCGCGGCCTCCGCCTCGTCGGCCAGTTGCCGGAGATGGTCGACGACGACGGCCTCGAAGAGCGCCTCCTTGGTCGGGAAGTGACGGTGGACCGTGCCCGGCCCCACCCCTGCCCGGCGGGCGATCTCATCCAGCGACACACCGCCGCCCTCGGCGCTGAAGGCCGCTCGGGCCGCTTCGAGGACCCGCTCCCTGTTCCGCCGTGCATCAGCCCGTAGTGGCCGCTCGCCGCTCACGTCACCCGTCCCAATCTCTTCGTGGACAAACGGGGCGGGCGCCCCGTATATTAACCGGTGCGGACGCCCCGCTTATTCTCTCCGAAGGAGTATGCCATGTCGACTGCCGCACCCCGCGAGGTCATCGAGCGTCTTCTCGCCCTTTACGCCATGGGTCCAGTGCCGGAGACGGCCGATCTGTTCGCCGAGGACGCCGTCTTCGAGCTGCCGTTCCTGCCGCCGGGCGTTCCGCACCCCGAGGTCGGCCGCGAGCCCTTCCGGCGCCACCTCAGGGAGGGCGCCCAGATCCAGAAGTTCGACTCCGTGGAGGGGGCCCACATCCACGAGACGGCCGATCCCGAGATCGTCATCGCCGAGTACCAGCTTCAGGGCACCGTCCTGCCCACCGGAAAGCGGTTCGCCTTCTCCATCATCATGGTCACCCGCGTCCGTGACGGGCTGATCACCTGGTCCCGCAGCTACTCCAACCCACTCGACGGCGCGATCGCGTTCGACGGGGTCAAAGACCTGCTCGCCGGACTGACCGCGGCGTGAAGTGGCCCCTGGTTTTCCCCTGAGAGTGGCCGTATCGCGGCAGACCACTTGTACCTAGCCTGTGGCGTGCCACGCGAAGCCGCCCCAGGAGGAGCAACATGATCGACATCCGCAGGCTCCTCCCGTCCGACCGGATCGCCTGGGAGGGCCTGTTCCGCGCCTACATCGACTTCTACCAGCGCGTCGAGCCGGACGAGATGTACGAGAGGGCCTGGCAGGAGTTCCAGGCTGACACGCGCCTACACGCCCTTGGAGCGACGCTGGACGGACGGCTTGTGGGCATCACGCACTTCTTTCCCCACCCCAGCACGTCGGCGCCCGACAACGATGTCTGTTACCTGCAGGACCTGTTCACCGCTGAGGACGTACGGGGCAAAGGCGTGGCACGCGCGTTGATCGCGGCCGTGACCGACTGGGCCAAGGACCATGGGTGCGGCCGCGTGTACTGGAACACCCACGAGTCGAACATCACCGCACGACGCCTGTACGACAAGGTGGCCGAGAACCGCGGCTTCATCAAGTACCAGATCGACGTCAGCCCGCGATGACCTTGACGTAGGCGGCCACGTGATCGGCGAGCTGAGCCTCGGGCAGGTCGAGGTGTTCGAGAATGGTGTACCTGCCCGGACGGGTCCGCGGCGCGTACGCCACGGCCTTGGCGAAGTCGGCGTCTGACAAGCCGAGATCGCCGGGAGTGCGCGGCAGCCCGTGCCGTTCCAGGCACGCGGAGATCAGCCCGACCTTGTCTTCGTCCTGACGCAGGTAGGTGCAGAACAGCGCCCCCACTCCGGCCAGTTCTCCGTGGCTGGCCGTGCCAGGGTGGAGCTCGTTGACGGCATGCATGATCTCGTGGTCGCCGCCGCTGGCCGGCCGGCTCGACCCGGCCACTCCCATCGCCATCCCGGACAGGATCAGCGACTCGGCCAGCACGGTGAGGAACTCGTCGGTCCGGGCCTGCCCCGGCTGGTGCAGGACCACCAGCGCCGCTGATCTGGCCATCGCCACCGCCAGCCCGTCGATGTGCTCGCCGACCTCGGCGGCGGCCAGTTCCCAGTCGGCCACCGCGGACAGGTCACTGATCGCATCGCCGATCCCGGCCGTGGACAACGACGCCGGGGCGGACCGGACGCGATCGAGATCCACCAGGACGGCCGCCGGCATCACGACGCCGTAGGAGCCCGTGCCCGACTCGTGCCGCAGCGTGCTGACCGGCGAGGCGATACCGTCGTGGCCCAGACTCGTGGTCACCGCCACCATCGGGATGCCCGCCATGTGCGCGGCGAACTTGGCCACGTCGATGGTCTTGCCGCCGCCGATGCCGGCGATCGCCTCGAACTGCCCGGCCCGCAGTCGCTGTCCCAGCTCGGCTGCGGCGGCGAGGGTGCCGTCGGGAATGCGGAGCACCTCGGCCCCATCGATCCGCAACTCCTCGCAGATGCCGTCACCCTGGCTGGGCCCGACGGCGACGGCCACCCTGCCCTGCCGGGCGATCTGCAGGTCGGTCAGCAGCGTGCCGAGGCTGGCGACCGCACCGGCCCGGACGTCGACGAACAGGGGAGCGGAGAGCATGCGGGCCAACAGCGGCATGATTGTCCTTGTCCTCGGACCGGATGTTGATGTCGACAGCGAAATGAGCTGATCAAATCCGTGAGGTTAGCAGCACCTAGCGATCTTCGTACTCGGCCGATCCCACCGCCCCCTACGAAGCCCTTCGGCGGCGGGGCCGGAAGGTAGCAATGCCTGAGGCCCCAGGGCGAAGCGCCCTGGGGACCTCAGGAGAAGAGCCTCAGGAGAACAGGCGGTCTACGACTCGGGCCGTGGCCTTGCCGTCGTCCCTGGGGGCGAAGGTGGCGCGGAAGGCGTCGTAGCGGTCCGCGTGGGCCGCCGCCACCGAGTCGATCGAGCGTAGTGCGTCGATCACCTCCGCCGACGTCGACAGCACCGGTCCCGGCGCCTGCTCCGGGAGGTCGATGTACAGGCCTCGCTTCGACGAGTATTTCGCCAGGTCGTACCCATAGAAGACCATGGGCCGGCCGGTGGCCGCGAAGTCGAACATGACCGAGGAGTAGTCCGTGACCAGCACGTCCGCCACGAGCAGCAAATCCGCTATGTCGGGATAAGTCGTGACGTCGTGGGCGATGTCGGGGACGGCGGGCATGGCTTGCATGGGGTGGGCTCTGACCAGCAGCTCGTGGTCCGCGCCCAGTGCCTCGCGGGCCTTGGCCAGGTCGAATTTGACCATGGCGTTCTTGCGGTCATAGTCGCGCCACGTCGGTGCGTACAGCACCACGCGCTTGCCCTCGACCAAGCCCAGCCGCGCCCGCACCGCGGCCGCCAGCGAGTCTCTGTCCGGCGAGCAGAGCACGTCGTTGCGCGGCAGCCCGCTCTCCAGGATCTCGCCCTGGTAGCCGAACGCCCGCCGCAGCACCGGCGTGGCCCACGGCGACTGCGAAAGCAGCACGTCCCAGCCGCGTACCTCGGCCGCCTGCCGGTGCCAGATCGGCGGCCGGGGGTCGCGGGTCATGTGGGGCTGGTCGTTGCCGATGCGCTTGACCGGGGTGCCGTTCCAGGTCTGCAGGACGACCTGGTCCTCGCGGGAGCGGAACCAGACCGGCAAAAACGCATTTGTCACGATAAATCGGGACCGGGCGAGCGCAGCGTGGTGCTCACGGCTGCCGGCCCGCACCGAGGTCGTGCCCGGAGGCGGGGTGAACGCGCCGTCCTTGACGATCCAGATGTGCTCGCGGTCGTCGCCCCGCCGCACCCGCTCCTCGTAGATGGCCCGGACGCTGTCGGCGTAGAGGCGCCCGTCGTTGACCACGTAGACGGTCGCGTCGGTCAGCGGCTCGGTGCGTTGCGCCGGGTAGAAGACCCGCCGCAGCACGTGGGTGCCCGCGACGCCCTTCTCGTCGGCCGGCCGTTCCTCTTCGACCGCCACCACCGGCACGTCGAAGCGCGTCGAGAGCATCCGGAAGGACCGCCCCTCGAACGCGCGCGGCTTCTCGTCGAGGTCGGGCAGTGTCGCGTGGTCCATGCGGAGGGGGACGATCTCGCCCGACGGGTGCCGGACCGACATGTTCCAGGTGCCGGACGACAGCGGCACCACCTCGCCGAAACGATCCATCGAGGCGGGCTCGAGACGTACGGTGAACTGGTCGCCCGTACGGACCATCGGCACGTGGTAGGACAGCCCCGACCGGTGGCGCAGCGTCAGCACGCGCGGCCCGGCGGCGTCGGGGTAGCCGCCGCGCAGCACCAGCGCGGGCCCTTCCCACACCGCCGAGGTGATCACCGGGCGGATGCGGTGCGCGGAGACGAGCACGCGGTCGCGCCGGTCGCCCAGCACGGTGATCTCGCGGTCTCCGGAGGGTGCCCTGGTCTCGACCAGGTCGCCGAGCATGACGGACGCGGCGGGGTCACCCTTCGGCTCGACCCAGAGCCGCCGCCCGTCCTTCTCCTGCAGCAGCGCGGGCACGGCCAGGCTGACCAGCACCTCGGTGCCGTCGGCGACCGGCGTGAACTCGGCGGCCATGCGGTGGCCGCCCAGCCGGGCATGACCCTTGGTCACCGTACGGCCGGCCAGGAAGATCTTCAGCTCCAGGCGCTCGCCCTCGACGGAGACCCCGGCGAGCTCGGCGCGGTTGGGCTGGAGGACGACCTGGAGCGCCCGGTCGGAGGTCCACACCGGCCTGACCCACAGGCCCGGTTGGAGCTTGAGACCGGCGGGCCGTTCGGTGCGGCCGGGGGACGCGCCACGCAGCAGACCGGTGGCCCGCGCGCCGCGGCTGTAGAAGACGATCTCGGCCCGCCACGTCGTGGTGTCGTGCACGGCGGGCCGGTGGCGCAGCCGCCTGCGTACGGCGTGCACGAGGCCGCGCACGGCTCCGCGCCAGCGCAGGGACCACGGGCTGAGCTCGGCGGTGAACCCGGACCAGTCGTAGTTGCAGCCCGGCTCGCGCGCGCCGTGGGTGGCCTCGGGGGCCAGCACCCGGCGGGTGCGCATGCGCACCGGAGGCAGCCAGCGCGGCCCGCGCAGCACCACGGTCGCCCAGTTGAACCGGCGGCTGCGCACGGACAGGCCCGCCAGGTAGGCGAAGCCGGTGACGCGCAGCTTGCCGTTGACCCACACGATGTCGTCGATGTGGGTCACGGGCACCATGTCGGCGCGCCGCAGCCGATAGAGGCCGGCCGGGAGCTCGTCACGGAAGGGAAGGTCGGCGTACCAGCGCAGGCCCTCGCGGATCCGCTTGGACGGCTCGGCCGCCGCCGCCACGACCTTGGTGAGCGTGTCGCCGTCGACCAGCTCGTCGTCCGGGCGGTGCTCGATGAGGTGGCAGATCAGGCGCCGGGCGACGGGCAGGTCACGCTTGACCCCCGCGTCCACGGCCGCCAGGTAGGGGCGCACCAAAGTGACGAGCTCGCGCCTGCGGGCCGCGCCACGCTTGACCGCCAGGTCCATCCGGGCGCCCAGCGGCCCGCTGAGCACCTCGGCGTCGAACGCCGAGTCGTGGCCGCCCGATCCCACGGCCCGCATGACCGCGTCGAGCGGCTCACCCCGGTCACAGAGATCCTGGACAGCCTTCAGGCGATCGGCGATCTGATCGCCGCCCTGACTCAGGGCTGTGACGCCGGTTGCCATCGGTAAGGCACCGCCTTTCGAACCGCCATCACTGGTTCATGCCATCGTAAGGGGACTAACGTGCAACGGATTCGCCTAACGAGCGAATCCGCAGGTCAAACTCATTTCTTAGAATCGGCTGAACGCCCGTCCCAGCGAGCCTGCCGCATGTCGACGCGCTCGCCGCGCAACGGTGTGCCCTCGTCTCGCCAGTGCTCCAGGCAGCGTCGTACGTGGTCAGGGGCCGCGCCGGTGCCGTCGGAATGCACCACGCGCCACCACGGCACGCCGCCGCCCCAGGTCGACATGACCTGCCCGACCTGACGCGGGCCGCCCTCGCCGAGGTATTCGGCGATGTCGCCGTAGGACATCACCATGCCCGGCGGGATGGACTCCACCACCTCGAGGACCCGTTCGGCGAACGGGTTCACGGACTCCATGCGTTGGGCCCCGCCTCGATGATCTCGTGGTATTTGCCGATTTCGACCACCGTACCGCCGGTCACCAGTTCCACGATGCCGTCGCGCACGGTGTAGTTCTCGCCGTCTTCGCCGACGAGCCGGGCGCCGAGCGCGGCCGCCAGCCGGATGAGCTGCGCCAGTTGCCAGTCGGAGCCCGGCTCGCCGATCACCTGATCGCGCCAGTGCCCTACGACGTGCGTGTCACCGGCGTGTCCGGCGACGATCTCGTCCGGCCCGCGCAGCCCGAAACCGGCCGGCGCGATCGCCTTCGCGAGCTCGGCGAACGCCAGGGGCGCTTCACGAACTACGCGCAGCTCGTATCCCATGACGCGCGACCATAGCGGATCTTTACTCGCTGCGCTGATTGAGCACGATGATGGCTCCGCAGAACATGATCAACGCCACCAGGACGCCTCCTCCGTAGAGCCACAGCCGCCACGGATCGGGCCCCGGCCGCGATGGCACCGGTGAGTCCTCGCCGACGCCGAAGTGCTGGTCGTCGGGCACGGCGACGTCGCGCTGCTCCCCCGCCAGCCGTTCGGCCGCGTTGAGCGCGGCACCGGCGTCGACCACACCGAACCCGGTCTTGTCGTCGTATCCCGCGGCGGGCCGTCCCCTGGCGCTCGCGGCCAGGGCCTGCGCGACCTGCTCGGGCGCCATGGTGGGATAGCGCGACTTGACCAGCGCGGCCACCCCGGCCACCAGCGCGCTCGCCGCGCTGGTGCCCTCCGAGAGCTCGTAGCCGCCCTTGCGCTTGGCGATGGGCACGCCCACGCCCGGCGCGGAGACGAGGACGGACAGGTTGTCGCTGCTGAACGTCGCGCCCTTGCCCTGCTTGTCGACGGCCGCCACGCCGATGACCCCCGAATAGCCCGCGGGGAAGCTCCAGAACGAGGTGCCGTTGTCCTTGGCGTACTGGGTCTGCCCGTCGTTGCCGACGGCGGCGACCAGCACGGCGCCCTTTTCGAGCGCGTAGGAGACGGCCTCGCGCTCGGACTTGAGCGGCCCGTACGTGCCGATCGACATGCTGATGACCTTGGCGCCGTGGTTGGCGGCGTAGCGGATGGCACGGGCCAGCGGGCTCTCCAGCGAGGTCCGTTCCTCCTGCTGGGGATCGATGGTGTCGCCGGTGGGGTCGTCGTCGAGGGCCAGGGCCAGGGAGAGGATGCCCGACTCGGGCGCCACGCCGATCAGCCCTTTGCCGGCCCCGGACCCGGCGATGAGCGCGGCCATCGCGGTGCCGTGCTTGCCGGGCTTGGCCGCGCGTTCGACGGTGGCCGCGGTCATGTCGGGACCGGCGGTCACGCGGCCGCGCAGCTCCTTGAGCGTGCCGTCGACGCCGCTGTCGACCACGGCCACGGTGACGCCCTTGCCTTTGGTGACCGTCCACGCCTGCTCGACGTTGAGCGCGTCGAGCACCCACTGTTGCTGGTCCCTGACGGGCGGGGCCACGGGAGCGTGCAGCATGACCACGGCGGCGGTCAGCGCGCGTACAACGGTCAGCACACGTTCCCCTGAGTGCAGGGCGGGACCTTAGGGGGGTCCGCCAGGAAATAGGCGATCTGGTTGCCGATCGACTTGGCCGCCGGCCACAGCTCGCTGTGGAGGATCTCCTCCGGCGGGATGGCCGCCCGGGTCCTGCCGTCCGCGTAGCCCGCCGTCGAGAACACGATGTACGGTCCGGCGCCCACCCAGCCGGTGCGCTGGCGCTGCTCCACCCCGAACCGCTCGGTCACCGTGCCGGAGAAGGCCACGGGCAGCACGCCGACCCGGTCGTCCTGGGTGAGCTGCTCGGTCGCCGAGAGCCTGGACTCCTCGTCCTTCAGTACGGCCACGCCGACCGTGAAGACGAACGTGGCCGTCTGGTCGACGTAGGTGGCGCGGAGCATGGTCACGCATCCGTGGTCGTCGAGGATGCCCGCCACGGAGGGGTCGACGGCCTTGCCGCACTCGGTCTGGGGTGCGATGCCGACGCGCCGGGCGTACTGCTGGGCCTTGTCGAGCCCGACGTACTTCACCTCTTCCGGGAAGACGCCGGTCGCGGGCCACGCCTGCCAGCGCCTGGCGATCTCCTCCTGTTTGTACTGGTTCTGCTCTGCCGCGGTCAGCGGGCGCGACCTGGTCTCCTCAAGCAGCCCGATCGTGCCGAGGAGCACGAGGACGGCCGACATGACCACGACGATGCCGACGAGCGTCACGAACAGGCGGCGGAAACGCACACCCTGCCGGAGCATGGCCTGCTCCACGCGCTCCTTGGACGCCGCCTTGTCGCGGCCGTTGGCCGCCGGCCACGCGCGCACGCGAGATCGGCGACCGGCTGGAGCACCGAGCGGGTTCTTCCGTCCCGATGTGGCTCCCCCGGCGCGCGGCAACCCTGAGGTGGACCTACGTGCCTTCACCACCGCCTCGTTCCCAGGCTCGGTTCGTGTCTATTTCGTCCCCCTTAGCGGACGGATCATGCGCCTTGACCGCTCTGAGCGCGGCGCACACGCCTGACCAGGGCGAATATCGCCCACATGGAGGAGAGCGCGCCGAGGGCGGCCGCCAAGGCGATCGTCCCATAGACCTTGACCCGCGCTTGGTCCCGGCTGACGACCTCGATCCGGCCCGCCGATCCGCCGCCGAGCGGCCGGGCCGGGTCCTGTGCCTGGGCCCCCGCGGCCGTCTCGGTGTAATGAGCGAGCCGCCCCGCTTCGGCCAGCGCCTTGGCGGCGTTGACCACGCCGAAGCCGGTGCCGGTGTCGTAGCCGCCCGGCGGCCGGTCGGTCGCGCTCGCGGTCATGGCCTGCGCGACCAGCGGCGGCGACATTTCCGGATATTTGGCCTTAATGAGGGCGGCCACTCCGGAGACCAGCGCGGTGGCCTGGGAGGTGCCTCTGCCGACCCAGTACTCGTCGCCGGGGCCCGCGCCCATGATGTCGACGCCGGGCGCGGCCACCAGCACCGAGGAGTTCCAGTTGGAGAACGTCGCCCGGCGCAGCCGCCGGTCCGTCGCGCCCACGGACACGACGCCGGGGAAGGCGGCCGGGTACGAATAGGGGGCGAATCCCGTCTCGTCGGGCTCGCCCGCACCGTCATTGCCCGCGGCGGCCACCAGCACGACGCCCTTGGAGATCGCGTAGCGTACGGCCGCCCGCTCCTCCTGGGTCGCCAGCTCCTTGGAGATCGACATGTTGATCACGCGCGCCCCCCGATCGACCGCGTAGCGGATGCCCCTGGCCACCACGTTCTCGAAGCGCGCGGCGGTGTTGAACTCCCTGAACCCCGGTTCCTCGTCCTCCAGTATCACCCGGACCGACAGGAGCCGCGCTTTGGGAGCCACGCCGATCACGCCGAGCTTGCTCTGGTGGCCGTGGCCGTGCCCGGCGATCAGCGAGGCCATGTACGTGCCGTGCAGGCGACGCGGCGGCACCCCCGGCGGGTTGGCGCCCTCGGTGAAGTCCCGGCCCACGGTCACGGAGCCGGCCAGGTCGCGGTGGCCGGGATCGACGCCCGAGTCGAGCACGGCCACGGTGACGCCCGCGCCCTTGCTGACCCGCCACGCCTTGTTCAGCTCCAGCGTGCTGATCACCGGCTGCTGGCCGCCGCGCACGTCGTCGGCCAGGGCCGCCTCGGCACTCATGAGCCCCGGCGCGGGCCCGGCCCCCAAGACACCCAGCGCCGGCCCCGCACTGAAGAACACCACCGCCGCGACGAGCACGCCCGCACGGGTCGGCACCCCGCGGCCCAGCACCCTGCGGGCCAGCGCCGCACGGGCCAGCACCGCGCGGCTCAGCACCGCCACTCCTGGGAGGCGCAGTCGGGCATCCGGGGCGTGCTCAGGTCGGCCAGGACCCGCTCGGAGATCTCGCTGGCGAACGCGAAGATGGCCGGCCGCTGTTCGCCGACGGAGCGCGCCGGCCGGCCGTCGACCTGGCCCGCCGTGGTCAGCACGAGGTACGGGCCGGCCTGACGTACGGAGCCGGCCTGGCGTACGGAAGGGGCGAAACGGTCGGAGACCGTGCCCTTGAAGGCCAGCGGCCGCAGGCCGGGCACGGGCGCGCCGGCGGCGGAGAAGGCGGTCTTGGCGTGCGCGGCCTCGAACTCGTCGGACAGGGCCACGACGCCGATCGTGACGAGCACGCCCTGCAGCGCGTCGATGTAGGTGGCGCGCAGCACTCCCCGGCAGCCCGCCTTGCGCAGGGCCTTGGCGGCTTTCGAGTCGACGGAGCCGGCGCAGGCGAAACCCGGCGAGATGCCGACCCGGCTGGCCCGCTCCTGTCCGCCCTGCTCGGCGGAGTAGGGCAGGCTGGCCGGGAAGATGCGCCCGGTCGCCCAGGTGCGCCAGCGTTCGGCGACCTCCCGCTTGGCCGCCGCGTGCAGCTCGGCGGTGCTCGGGCCGCGTGACAGCTCCGAGCCCGCCGCACTGGCCGAGACCCCGGCGGCCACCGCGCAGACCATCGTCAGCACGGAGGCCATCACCAGGGCGGGCCAGGGGCGAGCGTCGTCCACGCCATCGACCTTTATGCGGGCGACCGGGCGCCATCCGCAGAAACCGGACCCTCGGGGAAAGGACCGGACTCAGTAGGAGGGCAGGCTGGGGTCCACGGTCTTGACCCAGCTGAGCACGCCGCCGCCGACGTGCACCGCGTCGGAGAAACCGGCGTTCTTGACGATCGCCAGCGCCTCCGCCGAGCGCGCGCCCGACTTGCAGTGGAGCACGATCCGCTTGTCCTGCGGCAGCTTCTCCAGGGCCGAGCCGTTGAGGAACTCGCCCTTGGGGATCAGCGTGGCGCCGGGGATGGAGACGATCTCGTACTCGTTGATCTCGCGGACGTCGACGAGGAAGATGTCGTCGCCGTTGTCCTGCATGGCCTTGAGCTCGCGCGCGGTGATCGTCGAGCCCGTCGCGGCCTCGGCGGCCTCGTCGGAGATCGCGCCGCAGAACGCCTCGTAGTCGTCGAGGAGCTGGGTGACCGTCGGGTTCTTGCCGCAGAGCACGCACTCGGGGTCCTTGCGGACCTTGACGTCGCGGTACTTCATCTCCAGGGCGTCATAGATCATCAGTCGGCCGACCAGCGGGTCGCCGATGCCGGTGAGCAGCTTGATCGCCTCGTTGACCTGGATGGAGCCGATCGAGGCGCACAGCACGCCCAGCACGCCGCCCTCGGCGCACGACGGCACCATGCCGGGAGGCGGGGGCTCGGGGTAGAGGCAGCGGTAGCAGGGGCCGTGCTCGGCCCAGAAGACGCTCGCCTGGCCGTCGAAGCGGTAGATCGAGCCCCAGACGTACGGCTTGCCGAGCAGCACCGCGGCGTCGTTCACCATGTAGCGCGTGGCGAAGTTGTCGGTGCCGTCGACGATGAGGTCGTAGCCGGAGAAGATCTCCATCACGTTGTCGTTGGTCAGCGCCGTGTTGTGGATGACGACGTCGACCAGCGGGTTGATCTCGCGGACCGTGGCCGCGGCGCTCTCGGCCTTCGGCCTGCCCACGTCGGACTGGCCGTGGATGATCTGGCGCTGCAGGTTGGACTCGTCGACGACGTCGAAGTCGATGACGCCCAGCGTGCCCACGCCAGCCGCGGCGAGGTACATCAGCGCGGGCGATCCCAGGCCACCGGCGCCCACACAGAGCACCTTGGCGTTCTTCAGCCGCTTCTGCCCGGCCATCCCCACGTCGGGAATGATCAGGTGGCGTGAGTAGCGGCGCACTTCGTCGACGGTCAGCTCCGCGGCCGGCTCGACCAGTGGTGGCAACGACACTTTCTACGCTCCCGTTCCAGGGGGACCTATCCCCCTGTGAAACCTAGTTGGCGAGTCGGGCATTCCCCAACCGCGTCTCACCGATCAGACGGCGGGCCTCCGCGGCCACCACACGGGGCGTCTCCATCATCGCCACGTGCCCGGCGCGCGGCAACAGCACCAGTCTGACCTGCCTGAACGTACGGGCTGCCTTGGCGGCCATGGCGGGACGCACCAGCCGGTCGTGCCTGCCGTGGACGATCAGGGTGGGCGCCTCGATGAGGGCGGCCTGACGCCACAGGTTCTCCTCGCCGCGGCGGAAGTACTCGGCCACGATGCCGCGGGCCGAGCCGATCATGGCGGCGGCGGCGTAGGCCAGTTCGTCGCGCCTGCGCTGCTCCTCGACCGCGTCGTGGAGGCGTACCGGATGGACCGCGGCGACGTCCGCCCAGACCATGGCGAAGGAGGCCTTGATCCGCTGCTCGGCGGGGATCAGCCGGAGCTTGTCGGCCACCCACTCACCCAGCCTGGGCAACGCCGCGGCGGCGACGCGTATCGGGCCGTACCTGGGCAGCAGGTCGGGCAGCGCCGGCGAGATGAGGACGAGCGAGCGGACCAGGTCGGGGCGGGTGGCGGCCACCCTGACGGCGACCGCGCCGCCCAGCGAGTTGCCGAACAGATGCGCGGGACCGGTCTCCCGCAGCAGGCCGATCACCGCGCGAGCGTGCGCGGCGATGGTGTAGTCGCCGTCGGCCGGTTCGGGCGAGAACCCCGCTCCTGGCAGGTCGATGGCGTAGCCGGTGACGAGGTCTTTCAGCTCGTCCATCAGGTCGGTCCAGTTGGTGGCCGCACCGGCCAGGCCGTGGACGAAGACCGCCTTCTCAGGGGCGCCTTCCGGAGTCACTCGTACATGCACCGAGCCGAACATGCGTCCTGGCCAGTGCGGGATCGGCGCTGCTGCCATGCGTCCTCCTCGCTCACCCAACGATAGCCGTCCTCGCCTTCCAGCCTACATTTCGGGCAAATGCCCCTTTATTAGCATTTATGAGTACGCAATTCACGCAGAAGCACGCGGTGCCGCCGTTCGCAAAACGGACAAATCATTTCATTTCATTTCATAAATGCTTAATGAGAGCAATGAGAGAGTTAGCGTATAGCAAAACAGAACAAGGCCCGTTTATCCGCTGGCTCGTCGGAAATAAATCCGCACGGATGACGCATTAGACGACATCCAAGATATTTACCGTTCAGTCCGGTAAATATCTGGAACGGGGCAACCGATCCTTTAGGGGGGAATTCAATGCCCAAGTTCAAGAGTGTCCTCGCAGGGCTAGCGATCAGCACGGCAGCGGCCGGCAGCGTGATCGGCCTGGGCGCAGTGACCACCGCAACGTCCGCCAGCGCCACCGCCTCCGCCGCCACCAACGCCGGCGTCGTCGCCGGTGGTTGGGGCGGCTGCCACCGTCGCTGCGGCTGGGGCGGCGGCGGCTGGGGCGGCTGGGGCGGCTGGGGCCGTAGGCACAACCGCGGCGGCCGGGTCAAGGTCCACATCCACCTGCACAACAACAACACCAACAGCGTCCGCGGCGACAATGACGCTGACGCGGACGCCCGCAACTTCAACCGCAACGACGCTGACGCGGACGCCCGCCAGCTCCAGGCCCAGGCCCAGCTCGAGCGCGAGCGCGAGAACGAGTTGGCGCGCCAGCTCGCCCAGCGCGGGGTTGAGTAACAACGCGGAGACGACCCGTCCGGGGACACTCCAATAAGGGTCGCCGGATACGGTCCGAGGAGATAGCCATGCAACCGGTTCTCCGGTTTGGGTGAGTTCCGGGGCGCGTGCTGAGTGCCCGTGTTCTCATAAAGGAATACAGGCACTCAGAAAAGTCGCCACGCCCACGCGTACGGACTCGGCGGGAATTCGTTCCCCATGGCATTGAGGGGAGCGGCCGATAAAGTCGCTTCCCTCCTGGATGTGTGAACATGAAAGGCGCCTTCGGCAATCAAGCCGAAGGCGCCTTGCCTTTGCCGGGCGCACCGCCCGATCAGGCGGATTTGCGAGCCTTACGCTTGGGAGCGGCCTTCTCCCCCTCGTCCTTGGACTCCTTGGCGGTCTTCTTGGGCTTGGCGGCCGCGCCGGAACGCTCGCGCTTGGCCGCGTCGACGCTCGCCCGCAACGCGGCCATGAGGTCGACGGCGGGACCCGCCTCCTCCTCGCCCGCCGGCGGCGCGACGACCTCCTTGCCCTCCACCTTCGCCTCGATCACCTGCTGCAGTGCCTCGCGGTAGGCGTCGTGGTACTCGGTCGCGTCGAAGTCCGCCTCCATCGTGGTGATGAGCGACTCGGCCATCTTGAGCTCCTGGGCCCGTACCTCGATGTCCTCTTCGAGGAAACCGAAGTCGGGCACGCGGATCTCGTCCGGCCAGTACATGGTCTCCAGCACGAACACCCCGTCACGCACCCTGAGCGTGGCCAGCGACTCCCGCTGCCGCAGCGCCACCTTGACGACCGCGACCTGCCCCGAGCTCTCCAGGGCGTTGCGCAGCAGCACGTACGGCTTGGCGCCCTGCGCGTCCGGTTCGAGGTAGTACGACTTGGCGAAGTAGATCGGGTCGATCTGTTCGGCCGGCGCGAACTGGAGGACGTCGATCCTGCGTGACGTGCTGAGCGGCAGGTCCTCGAAGTCCTCGTCCGTCAGCACCACGATCTCGCCGGTGGCCAGCTCATAGCCCTTGGCGATGTCGGCGTAGGGGACCTCCTCACCGTCGAGCGTGCACACGCGCTTGTAGCGGATCCTGCCGCCGTCCTCGCGGTGTACCTGGTGGAAGGTGACGTCCTTCTGGTCGGTCGCCGAATAGAGCTTGACGGGAATCGTCACGAGGCCGAAGGAGATCGCCCCTTTCCAGATGCTCCGCATGGGCACTCCTCAGCTCTAGCGGGCTCGCCATATGGGCACATACCCCCTCATGGGGTCGCCAATGCCATACCCAATCGAACCGATGCTCGCCGCACCTGGGCAACTACCCCCGGATCGCGAGCGGTATGGCCTGGAGGTCAAATGGGATGGCATCCGCGCCATCCTCCACCGCAACGGTGCCCTGAAGGTGACGGGAAGGCATGGAGCCGATTACACCCGCCGGTATCCCGAAATTTCGGGGTTCGGAGTGAAGAATGCGGTGATCGACGGGGAGGTCGTCGCGCTGGACCCGCGCGGCCGCCCCAGTTTCGTCCGGCTGCAGCACCGCATGCATCTCACCGATCCGGAAGAGACGATGCTGAAGTTGTATCCGGTCACCTACCTGCCCTTCGACCTGCTCTACCTCGACGGCATCACCCTGCTGGACCTGCCGTACCGCGACCGGCGCAGCCTCCTCGACGAGCTGGACGTCGGCGCCCCGCCGTACTTCCCCGGAGACTCCGACCTC
The DNA here is from genome assembly GCF_040648415.1 of Nonomuraea sp. NPDC049141. NCBI lineage: Bacteria > Bacillati > Actinomycetota > Actinomycetes > Streptosporangiales > Streptosporangiaceae > Nonomuraea > Nonomuraea sp. NPDC049141. The sequence continues at coordinate 381,995 of NZ_JBEZDR010000012.1, read as the reverse complement.
CTCGCCGCCACCAAGGAGCAGGGGCTCGAAGGCGTGGTCGCCAAGCGGCTCGACTCGCCGTACCGGCCGGGCACCCGCTCGCCATGGTGGATCAAGGTGAAGCATCTCAGCACGCGGGAGGTCGTGATCGGCGGCTGGAAACCCGGCAAGGGCCGCAGGTCGGGCGGGGTCGGCTCGCTGATCATGGGCGTGTTCACGGAGCCCGGCCTGACCTACGTCGGGCACGTCGGCACCGGCTTCACCGAGGACGTGCTCGACCAGCTCGACGCGTTCCTGCGCCCGCTGGAGATCCCGCGCAGTCCCTTCCAGAACGAGGTCCCGTGGCGCAACCGATGGGTTAGACCCGAGCTCGTCGGGGAGGTGGCCTACACGATGTGGACCGACGATCTGCGACTGCGCCACCCCGTGTGGCGCGGGCTGCGCCCGGACAAACTCCCTTCGGAGGTGACGTTGTGAGTCCCCAGAAGGTGCCGGTGAAGGTCGGCGGGCGGCAGCTGACGCTGAGCAACCTGGACAAGGTGCTCTATCCCGAGGCCGGATTCGCCAAGGCCGAGGTGATCGACTACTACAGCCGCGTCGCCCCCGTACTCCTGCCGCACCTCGAAGGCCGGCCGCTCACCGTCAAGCGCTACCCCAACGGCGTGACCGGCCAGTCCTTCTTCGAGAAGAACGCGCCCGAGCACACCCCGGACTGGATCAGGAGGGTCACCCTGCCCGTGCCGGGCAGCACCAAGAACCGCGAGACCATCGACTTCGCCGTCATCGAGGACCTGCCCTCGCTCGTCTACTACGCCAACCTGGCGGCCCTGGAGCTGCACGTGCCCCAGTGGCGGGTGTCCGCCGACGGCGAGGCGCTGCCGCCCGACACGCTCGTGTTCGACCTCGACCCGGGCCTGCCGGCGACCATCGTGGAGTGCTGCCGGGTGGCCCTCATGCTCCGCGAGGTGCTGCGCGCCGACGGCCTCACCGCCCGGCCGAAGACCAGCGGCAACAAGGGCATGCAGCTGTACGCGGACTGGGACGGCCGCGAGGAGCCCTCGGCGTACGCCAAGAGGCTGGCCCAGGTGCTGGAGAAGGCGCACCGCGAGCAGGTGGTCAGCGTGATGGCCAGGAAGGCCCGCCCCGGCAAGGTGTTCATCGACTGGAGCCAGAACAACCCGGCCAAGACCACCGTGGCCCCCTACTCGCTGCGGGCCGGGGAGCGGCCCACGGTCTCGACGCCGCTGCTGTGGAAGGAGGTCGAAGGCTGCGAGCATCCGGAGGACCTGGTGTTCGCGACACACGACGTACTGGCCAGGGTCGAGGAACACGGCGACCTTTTCGGTCAGGCGTAGTCTGGTTCCGTCCGCACCTAGAAGGGGACTGCAATGTCGGAGATGGACGTACGTGGGGACGACCTCCCCTTCGACGAGATGATGGAAGAACTCCCGGTCGAGGCTCCCGAGGCCGACGCCGCCGAACAGCACGTCCTGATTCGCGGCACCGGGGGCGGGACGCTCCGGGAGACCCCGCTGGAGGTCGATCCCGCCGACGCCGCCGAGCAGGCCCGCGAGGTGGACCTCGATGATGACGACTATCGCTGATGAGCCGCTGAGCCGCACGTAGGATGTCCGAACAGCCGACTCAGAGACCCATGGAGACCAGCGTGACCGCAACCCCGGACGCCAAGCCCCGGGGCACTCGGCTGCCCCGACTGGCCCGCCGCCGGCAGCTACTCAGCGCCGCGCAGGAAGTGTTCGTGGAGAACGGCTATCACGCGGCCGCCATGGACGAGATCGCCGACCGGGCAGGAGTCAGCAAACCCGTCCTGTACCAGCATTTCCCCGGCAAGCTGGAGCTCTACCTCGCGCTGCTCGACCTGCACGTCGACGACATGGTCAACCGCTGCCGCGAGGCGCTGGCGTCCACGCACGAGAACAAACTCCGCGTGCAGGCCACGTTCAGCGCGTTCTACTCCTTCGTCTCCACCCAGGGCGAGGCGTTCCGGCTCGTCTTCGAGTCGGACCTGCGCAACGTGGCGCCGGTGCGCCAGCGCGTGGAGCGCTCGCTGCAGGAATGCGCGGAAATGGTCAGCGCGGTGATCCAGGAGGACACCGGCTGCACCAGCGACGAGGCCCACCTGCTCGGTGTCGGGCTGGTCGGCATGGCCGAGGTGAGCGCCCGTTACTGGGTGACCACGCACGGCTCCATTCCGAAGGACGCGGCCGAGCAGCTCATGGCCCGGCTGGCCTGGCGCGGCATCAGCGGTTTTCCGCGTACGGCTTAAACCCGTTCGCTGGGCGCGATCAACTGCGTTTCCCGGCCGGTCAGCGGCGACGATGGGGTGAGCCGGCCCCGTCGAAAGGGAGCATGATGGAAGTCAAGATCGGCGTACGCTCCGTACACCGCGAACTCGTCGTCGAGACCGAACTATCGTCCGAGCAGGTCGAAGAGGAGATCAGAAACGCGCTCGCCGCCGATCGCGGCGTGTTCTCCATCACCGACGCGAAGGGGCGGCGCGTGATCGTGCCGGTCGCGTCGATCGGCTTCATCGAGATCGGCGAGGACGAGTCAAGGCCCGTCGGCTTCGGAGGCACCCTCTAGCGGCTCGAGCGGGGTGCGGCGGCAAGCGCCGTACCCTCGCTTGAGCGAAGCGATCCAGACATTCAGATGCCGAGGGCGGCCATCCGCTTGCCGTGTTCCTCGGTCAGTTTGGCGAACAACCGGGAGATCTGCGCCTGGTCGTCGGACGCCGACTCGACCAGCAGCAGCGCCAGCTCCGGCCGGGCCGCCGCGACCCGCTGCCCCTGGCTGAGCGCCTCGCCGACCAGCCGCCGCGCCCACAGCGCCAGCCGGCCGCTCGCCGTCGGGTCGGCCACGAGACCGGCCCTGACCCGCTCCACCGCGAACTCCGAGCGCCCCTCGTCCACGAGCACCTCATCGACCAGCTTCGCGATCGACGGGTCGAGGTGCCTGGCCGCCTCCCGGTAGAAGTCGAGCGCGATGCCCACACCCACGTACGCCTTGACCAGCGCCTGCAGCCAGTCGCCCGGAGCCGTCTGGGTGTGCCAGGCGTCCAGCGCCTCGACGAACGGGGACATCGTCTGTTCGGGATCGGCGCCGAGCTCGGTCAGCCGGTCGTGCAACAGACGGAAGTGGGCGTATTCGGCCACGGCCAGTTCGCTCAGCGCGACCTGATCGGCCAAGGAGGGGGCGAGGGACGCCGCGTCCTCGGTCATCCGCGTGAAGGCGCTGAGCTCGGCATAAGCCAGCACACCGAGCAGATCGACGACTCCTGGAGACTCGTTCATGGAAGGCAGCGTACTTCGGGAACATTCGGAAACTCGGCCAACGTTGTGGTATCGAGTACACTGCTCTGTGAAAGTGCGACCGCACTGTGTTAATTCGGGGGAATTCCCCGTTAACCCCCCACTCCCGGGTCTGCGGTCGCGATGACGCGAGAGGGCTGGCTCTACCGCGAGGACCCAGGCACGGGGTTTGTTTTCCGCCCGTCGGTCCCGGCAGGCCCGCCTTCATTTGAGACTGAGGCAGGCCACGCTGACGACTTTCCGAGACCTCGGAGTCACACCTGAGATCGCTGATGCCCTCGAGACCGAGGGCATCACCACACCGTTCCCCATCCAAGAGATGGCACTCCCGCTCGCGCTGAGCGGCCAGGACCTGATCGGTCAGGCACGCACAGGCACGGGAAAGACCTACGCGTTCGGCATCGCGATGCTCCAGGGCATCGGCAAACCGCGTAAGAACCGTAAGAAGCCACGCGGGCTGGTCGTCGTGCCCACCCGCGAGCTGGCCGTACAGGTCAGCGAAGACCTGGTCACCGCCGCCGGCAAGCTCGGCTCGCGGGTCCTGACCGTCTACGGCGGCCGGGCGTACGAGCCGCAGGTCGAAGCGCTCAAGGCGGGCGTCGACGTCATCGTCGGCACCCCCGGACGGCTGCTCGACCTGGTCAAGCAGAAGCACCTCGACCTCAGCCAGATCACCTCACTGGTGCTCGACGAGGCCGACCGCATGCTCGACCTGGGGTTCCTGCCCGACATCGAGCGGATCTTCAAGCTGATCCCCGACGAGCGGCAGACCATGCTGTTCTCGGCGACCATGCCCGGCGAGATCGTCGCGCTGTCCCGCAAATACCTCAACCGGCCCACGCACGTACGGGCCGAGCACGAGAACGGCGAGGGCGGCGAGGGCATCCCGCACCCGCAGGTACGCCAGATCGTGTGGCGCGCCCACCGGATGGACAAGATCGAGATCGTCGCCCGGCTGCTCCAGGCCGAGGGCCGCGGGCTCACCATGGTCTTCTGTGAGACCAAGCGGGCCTGCGACATGGTCGCGGAGCAGCTCGAGACCCGCGGCTTCGCGGTCGCGGCCGTCCACGGCGACCTCGGCCAGGGCCAGCGCGAGCAGGCCCTGCGCGCGTTCCGCAGTGGCAAGATCGACGTGCTGGTCGCCACCGACGTGGCGGCCCGCGGCATCGACATCGACGACGTCACCCACGTGGTCAACTACGACTGCCCCACCGACGACAAGACCTACGTGCACCGCACCGGCCGCACCGGCCGGGCCGGGCGCACGGGCATCGCGGTCACGTTCGTGGAGTGGGAGGAGCTGACCCGCTGGAAGATGATCAACCAGATGCTCGGGCTCGACTTCGCCGAGCCCGAGGAGACCTACTCCACCTCGCCGCACGTCTTCACCGAGCTCAACATCCCCGAGGGCACCAAGGGCGTCCTGCCGCATGCCAGCCGTTCGCGGGCGGGCCTGTCGGCGGAGCGCATCGAGGACCTCGGCGAGACCGGCAGGACGCGCACTCGCAACGGCGGTCGCCGCCGTGACGAGCGCCGTGACGAGCGCGAGGAGCGTCCTGCGCGCACGCCGCGCCAGCGCCGCCGCACCCGCGGCGGACTGCCCGCAGAAGAGGGCACCGCACCCGTCGAGACGCCGGAGGTCGAGCCCGTGCCCAGTCGCTCCAGCAAGTCGACCGCCAGAAAGACGGAGGAGACACCCGCCATCATTTCAGCTGACGAGATCGAGGCGGCCACCGAGCCGCGGCGCGGTCGCACTCGCAGGGGGGCCGCCTCGGCCGCCATCGAGAACGCCCTCGCCGACGCCCCGGAGGCCCCGCTCACCGACCGCGAGCCGGTTGTCGAGCAGCAGGCCGAGCGGAAGCCCGTGGCCGAGCGGAAGCCCACCAGGGAGCGCAAGCCCGCCGCCGAGCGCAGGCAGGTCGTCGAGCAGGCTCCCGCAGGGGAGCGGATCACGGAGGAACAGGTCGTGGAGGAACGGGTCATGGAACGGGCGCCGATCGCCGAGACGAGCTTCTCCACGCCCCCGCCCCCGGTGCGCCAGGAGCCGGACCGCATCGTCCCCGCGAGCCCGTTCATGGTGATCTTCCAGTCACCCGATCTGGCCACGGACGACGACGACATCGCCCCGTCGGCGGCCACCGAGCGCAAGCAGGCGCGCCGCCAGCCGCGCGGCGGCAGTGGCGGTAACAATGGCGGTGGCAACCGCCGCCGCGTCGGCTAGACACCTGGCAGACGCGGGGACAGAAGGCTGAACAGAAGCAGGCGCGTACCGCATCCCGCGGTGCGCGCCTGCCGCGTTTTCACCACATAACCGGACAACTTTCCGCGAACTCGCACCAGCGTACGGAGTATGCCGGTGTCTAGGCCCTGACCTCTGGGTATTGTTGCCTCACGTGAGTACGCCGCGATTCCTCGACCTGCCTCCTGGCGTTGCACCGCACAAGATCGAAACGGCCCAGGGCACCTTCGCGGCCCTTGAGGCGCTTCCGGTCAGCGGTGTGGTTGAGCGCTGGCCCGCCCTCCTGATCCCCGGGCTGACCGGCAGCAAGGAAGACTTCATCGCGGTCCTGCAGACCCTGGCCCTGTCGGGCCGCCGGGTGGTGGCCGTCGACCTGCGCGGGCAGTACGAGACGCCGGGTCCCGACGACCCCGGCGCCTACACGTGCGCCGCGCTCGGCGCCGACGTCGACCTGCTGGCCCAGACGCTCAGCGGCGGCGACGAGCCGATGCACCTGGTCGGGCACTCCTTCGGCGGGCTCGTCGCGCGCGAGGCGGTCATCGACGGCCGGACGAAGTTCGCCTCGCTCACCCTGATGAGCTCAGGGCCGTCCGCCATCGTGGGCGATCGGGCACGCAACGGCAGGGCCCTGCTGAAGGAGGTCCCGGTCCGGGGGCTCGAGCACGTCTGGGCCACCAAGATGGAGCCCGAGGCGCTGGCCAACGGCGTCCCCGACGAGATCATCGCCTTTCTGCGCAAGCGCCTGCTGGCCAACTCGCCGACCGCCCTGTCGCGGATGGCCGAGCAGACGCTGAACGCGCCCGACCGTACCGACGAGCTCAGGCAGATCGAGGTGCCCACGCTCGTCCTGTACGGCGAGCACGACGACGGCTGGCCGGCCGAGCTGCAGTCGGAGATGGCGGCCAGGCTGGAGGCCGAGTGCGTGGTCCTGCCCGGCGCGGCCCACTCGCCCGCCGTCGAGGCTCCGGAGACCACGGCCGCGGCGCTGATCCGGTTCTGGAACGCCGTCGAGAGCCCGCACTTGGACACATGGTCTAATGCCGTGTAATTATCTACTTACTATGACGAGTAGCGAAGACATCGTCGTCCAGCCGCCGCACAGCGCGACCTGGCTGGTGCACCTCGACCGCTCCATGTGGGTCGGCGGCGTACGCGGCCTGATGCTCCAGGCGCTGCACCCCATAGCGATGCGCGGCGTCTGGCAGAACTCCAATTTCCAGCAGGACCCGTTCGGCCGGCTGCGCCGCACCGCCGACTTCGTGGGCCGCACGACGTTCGGCAGCCCGGCCGAGGCCGACGAGATCGGCCGCCGGGTGCGCGGCATCCACAAGAGCCTGCGCGTCAGCGACCCCGACACCGGCAGGACGCACCGGGTCGACGACCCCGAGCTGCTGCTCTGGGTGCACTGCGCGGAGGTCTCGTCCTACCTGGAGGTGGCCAGGCGCGGCGGTCTGGGGCTCACTGAGCGCCAGGCCGACTCCTACCTGCGGGAGCAGCGCAGGAGCGCCTCCTACGTCGGCCTGCACCCCGAGGACGTGCCCGGCTCGTGCGCGGAGATGGACGCCTACTTCAAGCAGGTACGGCTCACCCTGCGCGTCACCGAGGAGGCCGCCTCGACCGTGCGGTTCCTGCTCTGGCCGAGGCTGCCGCAGGAGCTGAGGGCACTCACTCCGGGCAAACCTGCCTACTTCCCGTTCGGCGCGCTGTGCTACTACACGCTGCCGGATTGGGCCAGGCAGATGTACGGCGTGCTGCCGGAGGTGCCGAGGGCCACGGTGACGGCCGGGCTGAAGGCGTTCAGGCTCGCCATGAACTCCCTGCCCGAGCCGCTGCACGACCACGCGTTCATGCCGTCGACCAGGGAGATGCTGCGGGCCGCCCGCGAGCGGCTCGGTGCCGCCGGCTACGACACCACCAAGGGGCTCAGGGGGCTGACCGATCCGCGGCGCCGGCCGAAGGGGCTGGCCGCCTGAAGGTCCACGTGCCACCGCCGGCCAGCTCGTCGAGGAGATGGTGGTCGGGCGACAGCCCGCAGGCCGGGTCGGTGCGGCCGGCGTCGCCGGTGAGCGCGTACGCCTGGCAGCGGCAGCCGCCGAAGTCGAGCTCCTTGCGCGGGCAGCTCGCGCAGGGCTCGCGCATCCAGCCGGTGCCCCGGTAGGCGTTGAACGCGGGTGAGTGCTCCCAGATCCAGCCGATCGAGTGGTCACGGGCGTTCGGCGGCTCCAGCGGCAGGTCGTAGGCCGCCGGGCAGGGCAGCACCCGGCCGTCGGGCGCGACGGTGATCGAGATCGCGCCCCAACCGCCCATGCAGGGCTTCGGCACGCCGTCGAAGTAATCGGGGATCACCCAGATCAGCTCAACATCCGTTTTTTCCCGATATTTCACGACTGTGGCCGCGGCGCGGGCGAGTTGCTCCCTGGTGGGCAAGAGCGCGGCTCTGTTGAGCAGCCCCCACCCGTAGAACTGGGTGTTGGCCAGCTCGATGCGCTCCACCCCCCACGACAGTCCCAGCTCGATGATCTCGCCGACGGCGTCGAGGTTCTCCCGGTGCAGCACCACGTTGAGCCCGAACGGCAGCCCGCTCGCCGCCACGACGGCGGCCGCCCGCTCCTTCCACGCGAACGAGGCGACTCCGGCGATCCGGTCCGACTCGGCGCCGGTCGCCGACTGGACCGACAGCTGCACGCTCCGCAGCCCCGCTTCGGCGAGTTCGCCGAGCCGTCGTTCCGTGAGCCCGACGCCGCTGGTGACGAGCTGGGTGTAGACGCCCTCCCCCTCGGCCGCCGCCACGATCGGCGCCAGATCCGGCCTGAGCAGCGGCTCGCCACCGGACAGGTGCGCGTGCACCACGCCGAGCCCCGCCGACTCGGCGATGATCCGCTGCCACTCGCCGGTGCTCAGTTCGCTCGACCTGGCCGCCAGTTCGACCGGGTTGGAGCAGTACGGGCAGCGCAGCGGGCACGCGTGCGTGAGCTCGGCCAGCATGGCCCAGGGCGCGCTCACCGCAGCCACCCCTCCCCGCGCACCCGGTCGAGGAACTCCACCACATCCGCCGCCACGCCCTCGGGGAGCTCCGCGACGATGTCGGCCACGGTCCGTTCGCCGTCGCAGAGGCCGACGATGGTCGCCGCCTCCTCGTTCAGCACGACGATCCGCTCGGGCACGATCAGCAGGTCGGCCTGCCGTACCGGATCGTGGCGGAGCATGGCCGCGCGGGACAGTGCGGGGCGCCAGGTCATCAGTAAGCCCCGTCCACCGCGTCGAGCAGCGCCCACAGCACGTCGCACTTGTAGCCGAGGGCCGTGATGGCCTTCTCCTGGTCCGTACGGGTCCGTGCCCACTCCTGGACCAGGGCGAGGGCTTCGCCGCTGTCCTGGCGGCCCTGAGAGACGCGTACGCGGAAGTAACGCAGCCCCTCGGGGTCGATCCACGGGTAATGCTGCTCGAAAGCGGCGATCCGCGTACGCATCAGGTCCGGTGCGAACAATTCCGTCAGCGAGGCGGCCACGGCTTCGAGCGCGGAGCCGTTGCGGCACAGGTTCACGTAGCCGTCGACGGCCAGCCGTACGCCCGGCAGCACGCCCTCGCCCGACAGCAGCAGGGCCCGCTCCAGCCCGGCCGCCTCGCCGAGGCGCAGCCACCGCTCGATGCCGCCCTCGCCCGGCGCGGTGCCGTCGTGGTCCTGGATCCGGCGCAGCCACGTCCTGCGCAGCTCGGGCGTCTCCAGCTTGCCGAGGATGAACGCGTCCTTGATCGGGATGTGCCGCTGGTAGTGGAAGCGGTTGAGTATCCAGCCCCGCAGCTCGTCACGGGTCAGCTCGCCCGCGTGCATGCGCTGGTTGAAGGGGTGCAGGTGGTGGTAGCGCTTCTCCGGTACGGCACGCAGCTCGGCCTCGAAGCCGTTCACAGGTCGATCACCATCCCGTCGGCGGCCACCTCGATCCCCAGCTCGGCGAGCACCTTGTGCTGCTCGGCCGCCGGGTCCACGAGGGGGTTGGTGTTGTTGAGGTGGGTGTACAGGCGGCGGCCCGGCAGCCGGGACAGGCGCTCCATGGTCGCCTCGATCGGCAGGTGGCCCATCTGGGTGGCGGTCTTCTCCGAGATTCCGGTACGGCGGGGCTCCTCGTCGTCCCAGAACGTGCCGTCGATGATGACGCATTCGGCTTCGTCCAGCTCGTCGGGCCACACGCCCATGGCGGGGGCGTAGACCACCGCTCCCCCCATGAGTCGCAGGGCGGACACCCAGTCCGGAGCCTCCGGGGAAGCGGCGTACCGGGGGCGCTTGGCCGAGATCGGGATGAGGTCGGCGTCGGCCCAGGAGAGCCGCAGGTAGGGGCGGAGGATGTCGGCGAAGGGGCGCAGCGCCTGCCGTACCACCGGGGTGCAGCGGACCGCCAGCTCGTCCGCCTCCCTGAGCCTGAGCAGGCCGATCGTGTGGTCGAGCTCGGCGTCGGTGAGGATGACGCCCTTCAGCGGCGACTCGCGCGGCCCCGGTCCCGGCCGCAGCCACGCGCACGCCTCGATCTGGTCGGCGATGTCGGGCGTGGCGTTGACGACGTAGCACCCGTCGTCCAGTTGTACGGCCAGGCTGGCGTGGCGCCTGCGGCGGCCCGGATGAGCGCGTGCCCCGGAGCAGCCAGGGCACGCGCAGTTCCACTGGGGCACGCCGCCACCGGCCGCGGTGCCGAGCACCTGCAGTCGCATGGCGGTGTCCGGTTACCTGGTGGCCAGGAAGTACGCGGTCATCTCCATCGACGCCTCGACCACCTGGTAGTCGGGCTTGTGCCAGGTCGTCTCCTCGCCGCGGGCCTTGACCTTCTTCGCGTGGATCCTGGGTGGTTGCTTACCCTGTTCCTTCGGCTGGGACATGCGCACCTGCCTTTCAGTAGGGGGTTACACCCGATATGACTGCCTACGGCGCTTGCCGTCAATGGCTTAGGTCGGAGCTATCCAGGGGAATTTAGGCTTATAGCCGGTTTCTATTGGTTTTGGCGGGATTCTTCATCCGATGTCTCGACGGGGATGATAAATCCGGCGAGCAGGATGAGGGTCGAGGCCGTGACCATGACCCAGCCGCTGGGGCCCATGCTCGCGGGGTCGAACAGCACACCGGTGATCGAGGCGGCCGTGGCGGCTCCGATGTACCGCGACGCCTGGAACAGGCCCACGGCCATGCCGGTCTCGTTCCGGTCGGTGTGGACGAACACCAGCGAGTTCAGGCCGAACTGGCTGAACGCTGACGCCAGGCCGATCAGCGACGTGGTCACCAGCACCAGACCGATGGGCCCGGCCCAGAACATCACGCACGATCCGGCCAGGAGCAGCGCCGCGCTCGCCAGCAGCACGGCCCGCAACCCCGCCCGCGCGGCCAGCGCCACCGCCACGGGCGTCATGACGATCGCCGACACGGCCATGGGCAGCACCAGCAGCCCCGCGAGATGCGGCGGCAGCCCGCCCGAGCGCTGCGCCCAGAGCGGCACCATGATGAACGCCAGATAGAACACCACATTGACCAGCGCGAACAACCCGTACGTCGCCAGCAGCGCGGGCCGCGGCCTGGGCAGCCACGCCCGCCGCCGCCGAACCGGAGCCACCTTGGGCAGCCAGCGCAACGCCGGCACGAGCGCCAGCGCCGCGAGCGGGACGTTGACCAGGAAGATGGCCCGCCAACCCCACAAGCTGACCAGGAACCCCGCCAGCACCGGCCCCGCGGCGGCGCTGGCCGTCAGCACCATCGAGATCATCGCGATGACGCGGGGCGGCGGCCGCCCCTTCTCCGCCGTCGCCGTGATGATCGCCATCCCGGCCGGGAGCGTCGCGCAACTCCCGAACGCCTGCAGCAGCCGGGCCACCACCAGGACGGGATAGGTGGGGGCCACGGCGGCGAGGGCACCGGTCAGTCCCACCATGATCAGCCCGGCGCAGAACACCCGCCGCGGACCAAACCTGTCGGCCAGCGCGCCCATGACCGGCGGCACGGCGACGGCCGTCAGGTAGAAGCCCGCGGCCAGCCAGGTGACGGCGACGACGCCGACGTGGAACTCGGCCTCGATGCGGGCCAGAGCTATGGCGATCATGGACGAGTTCAGCGGGTTGAACAACGCGCCGAGCGCCACAGCCACCGGCAGACGCCCCACCCGACCCACAACCCGACCATAACCGGATATGTCCAACCATGGTCATGGCCGGGTTGCCGTCGTTATTCGGCCAGGGCGTCCCAGGGGCGGTGCTCGGGGGCGGCGGCCATGCCCTCGGGGCAGTGGCGCCGGAAGTCGCACCAACCGCAGAGCGGGCCGGGGTTGGGGGGAAACATCTCGTCCAGCTCGGGCGACATGGCCGGGGGCCCGACGTGCGGACGCTCTCCGGCAGACCCACCGGTCGCACCTGAGCCGCCGTTTCCGGTCGTACCCGGGACCGGATCAGACGCCGTACCCGATATCCGGCGGCTCGCCGCGCCGGAGGAGCGGGCGCGTACGGGACCCGGTGCGCCCATCACCTCGCGGTAGCACTCATCGGCGGTGGCGGCTTCGACCCCGACCTCCTCCGCGCGTCCCAGGTGGCGCGCGAGGGACTCCTCGGTGTGGCGCCATTCGATGATCTCGCCGGTCGGCAGGTGGTGCAGCTCGACCGAGTGGCACGGGGTGCGCATCATCCTGGAGGCCGCGATCGCGTAGACGGCCAGCGCGAGCGAGGACCGCGCGTCGTCCTGGGTGAGAGGCCGCCGCCCGGTCTTGTAGTCGACCACCACCAGCTCGTCACCCCGCCGGTCGAGCCGGTCGATCCGGCCGGACACAGCGATGATCTTGGTGCGGGTGGCCACCGTACGCTCGACGCCGACCGGATCATCCGACGGATCCAGTGTGCCGACATATCCGGACACGAGGTCGCGGGCACGCCCGAGCCACTGCGCCGACTGGTCCGCGTCCCTGAACCCCTCGGTGATCCACCCGTTGGTCAGCAGGATGGCCGCTGTCAGTGGCGTCCGCCGCTCGTACGGCTCACGCCACCAGGCCGCCAGCGCGTTGTGCACGCTGGCCCCGACGCTGTTGTGCGCCCACGCCGGCCCCTTGGACGGCTGCGGCCGGTCCAGGTAGGTGAACCGGTAGCGGCGGCGGCAGTCGAGCCAGGCGTTCAGCCGCGACGGCGTGCACGAATAGAGCCGTCGCGGCATCCCTTCCAGCGGAAGCTGGTCATACACTCCGGCCATCACCCGGATCGAGCCTGATCCCGGCGGCCTTGGTGCCGTCGGTGAGCGGGCCCTCGTCCGTGTCGGACGACTCGCTGAGCTGCCAGTCGCCGAAGTGCGGCTCCAGGTCGCCGACCGTCACCTCGTCGCCGTGGGCGGCCAGCACCCGCGTCTCGGCGGGCAGCGTGAACAGCCGCGCGCCGATCGCGTTGAGCTGGTAGTTGAGGTCGGGGTATTCGCCACCGATCTTGCCGGGCCCGTCGGCCTGCAGCGTCTCGCCGGTGAACACCACCCCGAGCCCCTCGCAGTAGAGCGAGACCCCGCCGGGCGTGACGCCGGGCGTCTCCATGACATCGAGCCGCACGTCGGCGACGGCGAAGATGCCGTCGTCCTCCATGTCGATGTCGGGCCAGGTCTCGGTCCAGGTCTCCCGCCAGAGCGGCTTGTCCTTGGGGTGGAGGGCGATCACCGCCTCGTCCCTGCTGGCCACCTCGATGGCGGCGCCGACATGGTCGGGCAGACCGTGGGTGCAGATCACGGCGAGCACCTCTCGCTCGCCGACCTTCTCCAGGATCTTGTCGGCGTCACGCGCCGGGTCGATCACGATCACCTCTTCGTCGTCGCCGACGATCCAGATGTTGTTCTCGACCTTGTGCTCGGTGCCGTCGACGTCGACGACACCCTCGCTCACCACTCGCTCGATACGCGCTGTCACGTCTCCGAACTCTAGTCCGTCTGAGTGACGACGCGAATCGCGTTGACGGTGACTCGTCGGGTACCTAGTGTCCCAGCCTCGGCGAGAACGCGCCGAAAGGCAGGTCGAGCTCGAGATCGCGCAGGTCGTGGAGGCTCAGTTCGGCGAGCCCGATGAGGCAGCCGGCGTCGGCGGGCCAGGCGATCGTCCACAGCCAGTTGCCCCTCGCCTCGCCGGCGTAGACGGCCCGGTCGGCCGCCGCGCTCACGCACCACAGCGCCGTCGGGTGCCCGAGCACCCCGATCTTCGCGTTCGGCGGCCCGGAGTCGAACCCCTCTCCGGGATCGGGACCGTCCAGCCCGGCGAACGCGGCGCCCAGCCCGACGCCGGGTTCCTCGGCGATGACCAGCAGGTCGGCGGGCCCCTGGGTCAGCGAAGGCCCGCACAGCGCGACCACGCTGGCCCGCCCCCCGGTACGCTCGTCGCCCGCTTCCGCGAAGCCGGTGACCAGCCAGCCGGGCGGCAACGGCCATGGCAGCCACACGGGCACCATCGAGCTCTTCCGCAACACCTCGACCGCTCTGGCGGACGGCGGCCAGGGCGGCTGGTAGGGCAGGACATCACCGTGCGCATCACATCGCCACGCACTCGACCAGGCACTCGGTCCATGAAGCGGACCAAAACACCGTGGGCAGGTTGGAACCGCTCTCACAGCTACTCACGCTGCGTCCTCGGGTACCGCCACGTCAAGGCCGCATCCGGTGTCTGGTCATAATCTTGACCGTGTGCGCGTAAATTGCGTGGGCGCGATCATCGTCGACGCCTCTGACCGGCTCCTGCTGATCAAGCGCGGTCACCCGCCGGGCGCGGGCCTGTGGTCGATCCCGGGCGGCCGGGTGGAGCCCGCCGAGACCGACGCCGACGCCCTGCGACGCGAGGTCCTGGAGGAGACCGGCCTGCTCGTCACGGTCGGCCCCCTCGTGGGCACCGTGGACCGCCCCGGGCCGGACGGCGTGACGTACGAGATCCGCGACTACCGCGCCACCGTCACGGACGGCACGCTCGCCGCGGGCGACGACGCCGCCGACGCCCGCTGGTGTTCCCGGGACGACCTGGCACGGCTCGTACTCACGGACGGCCTGCTGGAGGCGCTGACGGCCTGGGACGCGCTACCGGCATGACGCCCCGCCTCAAGCGCGCAGGTCCGTGCGATGGTCGTCGCCCCGGAGGCTCAGCAGCGCCACGGCGCTCACGACGCAGGCCGCCACCACGTAGTAGGCGGGGATGTCGACGTCCTTGGTCGTCTTGATCAGCTCGGTGATGATCAGACCCGCCGACCCGGAGAACACCGCGTTCGACAGCGAGTACGCCAGCCCCAGGCCTGTGTAGCGAACCGTGGTCGGGAACATCTCCGCCAGCATCGCCGGCCCCGGTCCCGCCATCAGACCGACCGCGACCCCGGCCACCAGCACGGCCAGTCCCTTGGCCCAGCTCGGGGCGCCGGGGTCCTGGAGCAGGTTCAGCAGGGGGAAGGCGAGCACGATGACCGAGATCGCCCCCGCCAGCATCACCGGCCGCCTGCCGATCCGGTCGCTCAGCACGCCCGCCGGGATGATCGCCAGCGCGAACCCCAGGTTGGCCAGCACCGTGGCGATCAACGCCTGCTGGAAGGTGGCGTTCAACGTGGTCTGGAGGTAGGAGGGCATGACGACCAGGAAGGTGTACCCGGCGGCCGACCAGCCCATGAGCCGCCCGATGCCGAGCACGATCGCCTTGGTCACCTCACCGGCGGTCGGCTTCGTGAGCGGCTCCGCCGTGCTCACCCGCTGGAACGACGGCGTCTCCTCCAGCCGCAACCGCAGCCAGAGCGCCACGAGGCCGAGCGGGAGGGCCAGCAGGAACGGCACCCGCCATCCCCAGTCCGTCAGATCCTGCTGAGACAGCGCGGTCGCGAGCAGGGCCGCCGCGCCCGCTCCCCCGAGCAGCCCCAATGCCACGGTGAACGACTGCCACGACCCGTACAGCCCGCGCCTGCCACGCGGCGCGAACTCCGTCATGACCGAAACCGCCCCGCCGAACTCCCCTCCGGCCGACAGCCCCTGCACGATCCGGACGAGCGTCAGCAACCACGGAGCCGCCGCGCCCAGAGTGGCGTACGTCGGGAGCACCCCGATCAGTGCCGTGGCCCCCGACATGAGCAGAACGACCAGGATGAGCAGGGGTTTGCGGCCGATCCGGTCGCCGAGCCTGCCGAAGAGCGCGGCACCGAGCGGCCGGAAGAAGAACGCCAGGGCGAACGAGGCGTAGGTCTTGACGAGCGCTTCCACGTCGCTCGCGCCTGCGGGGGTGAAGAAGTTGGCGGCGATGATGGTGGCGAAATAGCCGTAGACGCCGAACTCGTACCACTCGATGAAGTTGCCGATCGAACCGGCGATCAAGGCCCGGCGGGAGCGGGCGGGGTCTATGTGCTGGGGGTCACGAGCCGTCGCCGTCATCTGGTGCCCTTTCGGCCGTCCGGAATGACGACAAGCTTCATAGATGTTGATAAGTGTGTCAATTACCTTCAACGACCGCTTAATACGGTTGCGATCAGGACGTTCGGGGCGGCAACCTGCCTGGATGATCGAATTGCAGGAGCTGTCGGCGGATGACTGGGCCCTCTGGCGAGAGCTTCGGCTCGTCGCGCTGGAGGAGGCACCGTACGCGTTCGGGGTCCCGCTCGCGGACTGGCAGGGCGACGGCGACCGCGAGGAGCGCTGGCGAGCCCGCCTGAGCATCCCCGGCTCACGGGACCTGATCGCCCTTCTCGACGGGAAACCTGTCGGGATGGCCAGCGGGATCCCGGGCGAGCGGGAAGGCGTGGCCGAAATGATCTCGATGTGGGTGAACCCGGCGGCGCGGGGACAGGGAGTCGCCGACCGGCTGATCCGAGCCGTGGAGTCGTGGGCCGTGGAGGCAGGCGCCGAGGTCCTGGAGCTGGCGGTCGCGCCGTTCAACGAGAAGGCGATCGCGCTGTATCGGCGGAACGGTTTCGAGAACACGGACCAGATCGGCGACGAGCTGCCGAATGGACTGCGGGAGCTGGTGATGGCGAAGAAGCTGGCCCCTTAGAGGCATGCGGGAATTGTCCATGATCAACTGTAATTTTTGTCCGCAGCGAGCGGACGGCCGAACCACGCCGCGCCGAGTGCCGAAGCCCGTCGGCCGCCGCTTCGACACTCGGCGCGGCGAATGTAACCGCTAGGAAAGGTCCGGGGTTATGGCGCGGAACCGGATGATCTGTTCCTCAGTGCTCCACCGCTGGAAACCAGCCTTCTCCAGGACGCGGATCGAGGGCGGGTTCGACGGTTCCACGTTGGCGCACACCGTGTGCACGCCTGGCGCGGTGAGGGCGAACGCCGCCAGGGCCCGGGTGGCCTCGGGGGCGTAGCCGCGGCCTCGCCGGGAGGCGACGATGCCGTACCCGATCTCCAGGGTGCCGTCGCTCGGCGGCCAGAACAGGCCGATCGAGCCGACCACCAGGCCGCTTTCGCGCTCGATGACCTGACGGTGGCCATAGTCGCCCAGCCAGGCGGGGTGCTCGGCGAAGAGGCCGGCGATGACGTGATCGCCTTCGGCGGGGAAGTCCGCGGCCCAGTGCGCCGGGCGGGTGCCGTCCAGGACGGCGGCGACCTCGCCGTCGGTCCACGTCCGCAGGATGAGACGGGCAGTGGTCAGATCGGTGGGGAAAGATGACACGTGTGACTCCTGGTCGTTTGGTACGACCCGGACCGCGCTAGCTTCGCGCGGGCCGGACAAGGGCATGCTGATGACGGCTGCTGGCAGCCATATTCATCAACCTCCCTCGTCACACGGCGATCACGCGCCTCTCGCGTAGGCGCGACGTTAGCAACCTCCGCCGAGGATGTCGAAACGAGCCGCTCGGCTTCTACGTCACTTACAAATGGCAGCACGCGTGCTACTCGTCCTCATAGACGTCACGCTCAGAGACGTCGCGAAGGGAGTCTTCGATGTCCGAACTGCGTACCTGGCTCACCGATCTCGGGTTGCTCGAGTCGCCACGCTGGCACGACGGCCGCCTGTACTTCTCGGACTGGACCGCGCACGAGGTGATCGCGCTCGACCTCGACGGCAAGCACGAAGTCGTCGCCCGGGTGGACTCGATACCCCTCTGCACGGCCTGGCAGCCTGATGGGCGGATGGTGATCGTCGACTCCGCGCGGGGACTGCTGCTGCGCCTGGAACCCGACGGATCGCTGACGACCCACGCCGACCTGACCGGCATCGCGCGCGGCTGGAACGACATCGTCATCGACGGCCGTGGCAACACCTATGTCAACCGCGTGGGCTTCGACATGCTCAGCGGCGCGGCGTTCGCTCCGGGGGCCGTCACACAGGTCAGCCCCGACGGTTCGGCACGTGACGTGGCCGACGGCATCTCCTTTCCGAACGGGATGGCCGTGACACGGGACAACTCCACGCTGATCGTGGCCGACTCGTACGGCAAAAGGCTCATGGGGTACGACATCGGCGCTGACGGCGGTCTCTCGAACGGCCGGGTATGGGCCGACCTCGGGGACGGCGTCCCTGACGGGATCTGCGTCGATGCCGAGGACGCCGTCTGGTACGCCGACGTGCCCAACCGGCAGTGTGTCCGCGTACGCGAGGGCGGCGAGAAGGTGCGGACCATCGACCTCGACCGCGGCGCCTTCGCCTGCGAACTCGGCGGCGAGGACCGCACGACGCTCTTCATCGTCGCGGCGGAGTGGCGCGGCATGCCCGAGATGGTGCCGCCCGGCACCGGCCAGGTGCTCTCGGCCGAGGTCGAGGTGCCCGGCGCCGGCTGGCCGTAGAGGCGTCCGCGGCCAGCCGGGTGCGATCACGAGTCGGTGAGCGCGGCCGGGCGCCGGAACAACGCCGTCAGCAGGAAGGGAACGCCGAAGACCGGCGCGTCAGGCGACTGCTCCTTCATGGGACGCGACTCGACCTCGGTGAAGTCCGAGAAGATCCAGCGCAGCGCCTCAGGCGTATAGGCCAGCCCGCCGTCCAAGCGACCCTGGCGGTAGAACTCCTCGTCGGACAGCTCGGACCCCATGGCTCCGGCGGCGAAGCAGGTGAGGGCGAGCTGACCGCCGGGGACGAGGAGCCGGTCCAGCAGGCTCAGGTAACTCACCCGGCGATGCGGCGGCAGATGGTGGAGGCAGCCGGAGTCGTAGACCAGGTCGTACTGGCCGGGCGGCAGTTCGACGGAGAAGATGTCGCCGCAGTGGAAGCGGACATCGACGCCGGCCTCGCGGGCCCGCTCCTCACCCCAGGTGACGGCGGCCGGGGACAGATCGACGGCGTCCACCTCGAACCCGAGTGAGGCGAGATGGATGGCATTGCGCCCTGGTCCACAGCCAAGGTCCAGGGCTCGGCCCGGGGCGAGCAGGCCGCGCTCGAGGTAGGACACCAGGCTCTCGTCCGGCTTGGCCACGAAGAAGGGGATCTGCGTGGAGCGGTCGGAGTAGAACGTGTCCCACCAGGTGGCGGCGTTCGGTGTCCATCGGTCGGCATCCGCGGCGAAAAGCCGGTCCAGCATGCTGAGAACGTCGTCCGCCGTACGGATATCGCGGTTCACGCATAGCCTCCTCAGGGCACGGCCGCCCACGCGGCCAGACCCCTGGATTTTACCGGTTTTACGTCGCGTTTGCCCACGTCAGAGGCGGTTTCCGGCGCCGCTCGAAAGGGCTGCGGAGCGGCCTGGATCCTCCATGGGTGCAAGGCCTCCAGGCAGGCGGTCGTAGCCCGGCAGCGCCTCCGTCAGGGGCGTCCAGGTGGCATCTGGAGAGCCCAGCGAGCCCCCTTTGCCGTACCCGGTGAAATCAGGCCAGAAAAGGTCAGCGGTCGGAGGAAAGCGAAGACGTCCAGAGAATCATGTGGTCGGCGTTGTAGGTCGTAGAGCGTCCCAACGCCACCACCTCCGACCCCATCACCGTCACCGCCGCCAGCCACTGCATCCCCTGGCCCGCCAGCCGTCCCTTCGTCAGATCCACCCGGTTCCACGTCAGACCATCCTCGGACAGCCAAACCGCGCTGTCCCCTTCCCCCGGCGCGCCGTGCCAGCCGACCGCCACCAGCCCCTGGTCCGCCGCCGCGAGGTCGTACACGGCCGCCGCCTGGTCAGCAGGCAGCCACGCCGTACGCCAGGTCGTACCGTCGTCTTCCGAGACCGCGGCGAAGGTGCGGCGCGCGCCGGGCGTCTGGGCCGTTCCGATCGCGATGATCTTGTCCTGGTACGCCACTACCTGCCGCAATCCGGCGGAACTCGCCTCCGGGGGCGAGAGGCGATGGCGGGGCTTCCAGTTGACGCCGTCCTCCGAGAACCAGACCACGGCGCTCTCCTGGTCGCCGCCGCCCGAGCCGCCGATGGCGACGTATCCGGACGGCGTGGCGGCCATGTCGTACACGCGCACACCGGAGCCGCCCTGCGGCAGCTTCTTCGACCGGGTGAATTTGCGCAGGTCAGGCGTGAACCAGAGCGCGGCGCCCGGCATGCCCGCCGCGTTCCTGTCCTCGCCGGCCAGCACGTAGCCCGCCTCGCCGGCGGCTACGACGTGCATGCTCAGGTACGGGTGGTCCTGGGTACGGGCCAGGTCGCCGGAGGCGGCCACCTTCTTCCAGGTGCGGCCGTCCTCGGAGGACACCAGGAGCGGATCGGTGACCGACGTGTCCGCCTGGGTGCTGCCGACGGCCAGCCAGCCGCGGCGGCCGTAGGCGACATCGTCGAGGATCTGCTGGTTCGTCCCGCCGAGGCTCATGGAGGTCCAGGACTGCCAGTTCAGGCTGGTCCAGATGCCCGCGTCGCCGGAGGCCGAGCCGACCGCGACGTACCGGCCGTCATGACCGGCCAGGCGGGTGGTCTGGCGGGCGATCCTCGACAGGCCGTCGACACCGGCGAGCCGGATGCGTGTGGCGTCGCCGCGCGGGGGCGCGGTCATGAGGACGAGCTGGTTCTCGACGTCCGCCGTCGCCTGGTCGCCGCCCGCGAACAGGGTGCCCGAGTCGGAGATCGTGAAGCCGCGCAGCGTGGCGCCCGGCAGGTTCCCGAGGTCGGTCCGCTTGGCCCAGCCACGCCCGTCGGAGCTGGTCAGGATGGAGTACTTGCCGAGGTTCGCCTGGCTGACCGCGGCGATGCCGGACGGATAGGTGACCAGCGAGTCGATGCCGGGGCTCGTACCGCTCAAGCCGCGGATCGAGCCGCACTGCGCCCACTGCGCGCCGGTCGGCGAGCAGTAGACGCGTACGTCGCCGGTGATCGTACGCTGCCTGGTGGGTACGAGGACGAACTGCTTGGGCAGTACGGCCACCGACGACCCGGTCCTGGCCTCGGGCAGCTGGAACGCGGTGGCCTGGTAGGTGGCGCCGCCGTCGCTCGACCTGACGACCCGCGAGCCGTCGCCCTGGCCGGACTCTGCGATGGCCACGACGGTGTCGCCCTTGGCCACGACCGCGGTGAGCTCGCGTACGCCGAGACCGCTCGTGTCCACCCGCTCCCATGCGCGCCCGTCCGGAGAGTGCCAGGCCGCGGGCCCGCTTCCGCCGTTTCCGAGCGTCGTACGGCCGACCGCGACGAACCCCGACGACGTCCTGGCGATGCCGGAGATCAGGTCACCGTTCCTGAACGCCGACAGGCCGCTCTGCTCCACGGCCGACCAGCTGAACCCGTCGGTGCTCGTCCACAGGCCGCGCTCGCCGCCCACCCCGTCGCCGCCGCTCGCCAGCCAGCGACCGGCGCCGCCCACGACCCGTTGAACCGTCGGGGTGCTCGCCCCGCTGACCTGGCCGAGCTGCCACGTCTTGCCGCTGTCCGGCGAGAACAGGAACAGCGGCCGCGGCGTCGGGCTCGTCGTGTCGCTGCCGACGGCCACCACGGCGCGGCCCACGGAGGTCATGTCGTTGAGCTTCTGGTCGGAGCCGTCACCCGCCGAGGGCACCGTGAACAGCTCGTCTCCCGAGCGTTCCGTGCCGTCGGACAGCGCCAGTCCCGGCTGGTCGGACGAGCGCCACTGCCACACGAGCACACCGCCGGCCACGAGCAGGACCAGCGCCAGGAGTATGGCGGTCGGCGCGGCCAGGCTGCGCCGGCGTACCGGACTCGCCCTGCGGATCGCCGACGGAGCGGGGCCGCGGTGGTGCCTGCCACTGGAGCCGCCCGGCCGGGGCGGGCCCGACGCGACGAGCAGGTCCGGCCTCGTGGGCCGTCCGGCGGGCGGGCGCCCGACGCGCCGCACCTCGCCTTCCTCCTCCTGTTCGGCTTCCTCTGGAGGTGCCTCGGGGTCCGGCGTGCTGTACGGGGCCTTGTGCTGGGGCTGGTCCTCCGTCTCGAACCAGGATCGGGGTTCGTCCTCGGCCTGAGGCTCGGCCTCGGGGCGGGGCGGGCCACTGGCCACCAGCTTGTCAGGATGGTTCACGACCCGGCGGGGGCGGCTGCGCGGCTCCGTCTCGGGTTCCACCGTCGGGGAGCTGTACGGCCGGCGCCCCTTGGGCGGGTCCGGGGGCTCGTCCTCGGGGACGGGGGAGGAGAAGGGCGGCATACCCCAGGGGGAGGACACGGGTAAGCCCCGAGTCCGATCATCGGTGGGACCCGGCGGGGAGTGCCGGATCCGGGGCTCGCTCGCGGGCTGCGGGTCGTCACCCGGCGGGTCACTGGGGCCGGAGGCCACGCGTCGCACCTCCTAGTACGTACCGATCGAACTGAGCGAACGAGCCCGGTAGAGGTTTGCCGGATCGTTCCAGGGCGGCCTCGCCGAGATGATCACCTCCAGAATCCTCGCCCACTCACAGGATCCAGAGCAACACGACTGAGCCCGAATGGCGAGACCTCTCTAGCGAGATTCCTGGCACCAGCTATCTATTTATCCCGAAACAGTGCCAACTGACCGCTTTTTAGCTAGGTACATCACCCCAACCGCGAACACGCTCAACTGCACCACGGTCCCCGCCAGCGCCTGCCAGGGCACCTCCCCCTGCTGTAGCGCCTTGTCCAACTCCCCCGCGGCCGCGCTGAGCCCGAACGCGAGAACGTTGTTCGTCACGTGCAGCGCGATCGGCGCCTCCAACCCCCCGGTCCGCACCGCCAGCCACCCCATGAGAGCGCCGAAGCTGAACACGTCGACGAGCCCGGCCCACGTGTACCCGTGCAGGGCCGCGAACAGCGCCGAACCGAGCAGGATCCCCCAGATCGGGTTGCGCAGATGGGCCCCGAACGCCTGCAGGATCCAGCCGCGGAAGATGTACTCCTCGGCGGCGGCCTGGAACGGCACGAGCAGCGCGATCGCGATCAGCGAGGGCAGGAACGCGCTCCACCCGGCCCAGCCGAACATGTCCGTGACCTGCTTCCCGGTCACCATCATCGCGACGGCCTGGGCGGCCTGCCCGAGCGCCAGGGCGATCACCGCCAGCACCAGGCAGCGCAGCAGCCACGGCCAGCGCAACCGCCCGGCGACCGAGGAGAGCGACCCGGGCCGCCGCCGCTGGACCAGCGCGACCGTACCGAACACCGCGGGAAGCACGGCCGCGATCGAGAGCAACACCACGACCAGCCCGAACACCGGATCGCCGAACAGCTGATCGGGCCGCAGCGG
Organism: Nonomuraea sp. NPDC049141; assembly: GCF_040648415.1. Classification (NCBI taxonomy): domain Bacteria; kingdom Bacillati; phylum Actinomycetota; class Actinomycetes; order Streptosporangiales; family Streptosporangiaceae; genus Nonomuraea; species Nonomuraea sp. NPDC049141. The sequence continues at coordinate 358,942 of NZ_JBEZDR010000012.1, read as the reverse complement.
CGCGGGGATGCCGAAGATCGTCGCCAGCACCGCGCCGACGAACAGCACCACCGCCCCGATGACGACGAACGCGATGGCCACCACGATCGTCCCGACGACCTCCCGCCACGGGCCGCGGTCACTCACTCTGGCCAGGTGGTCGTACCGCGCGCCCTGGGGCATCGGCAGGAACCAGGGCTCCCGAGCGGGCACGGGCGGCGGCTGGTAGGGGTAAGCCGGTCGGCCCGGCGGCTGCGTTCCGTACGGAAGCTGGGGTCCAGGATTTTCCTGCATCTCTACATTCTGTCCGGGAGATGAGCATTAGTTCACAGACGATCCGTTAGTTTGAGCGGATGCTCGGTGGAGTAAGCATTTCGACCCTGGGAGCAGTTCATGTCAAGGCTGGGACCTGTCATCACCCTGACAGCGGGCGCCGCGCTCGCCGTCGGGCTGGGTGTCGCCAGCATCACCGCGACACCGGCGGCGAACAACACGGCCGCCGCCACCTCCAACGAACCCCCCGCGACCGAGACCGCCGCCGCGGCTGAGCCTTCCGCCGAACCTTCGGCGGAACCCACTGCCGCCGCCGCAACCCCCGAACCCGAACCCACCCAAACCGCCGCGAAGACCATCGACAAGGCGGACTACGGAGGCTACGTACGGGGCAACGGCGGCCTGATCGCCATCTCCACGCGCGACGGCAAGACCGTCGGATACTTCTGTGACGGCAAGACCGAAGCCTGGTTCAAGGGCAACGAGAAAGACGGAAAGATCACCCTTAAGGGCTTCGGCGCCGCGGCTGTCGGCGGCACCTTGAGCGGCGGCAAGGCCACCGGCTGGATGAAGGTCGGCGGCAAGAAGTGGACCTTCTCCGCGGCCAAGGTGGTCAAGCCCTCGGGCCTCTACCGGGCGACCGCCCAGGTGAGAGGCGCCAAGATCCGCGCCGGCTGGATCGTACTGAAGCAACCGCAGGGCGGCTTCAGACAGGTCGGCGCCGCGTTCTCCGACGAGAAGCAGCTGCGGATCCCCGAACTGAACGTCTACCAGCCGACTTCCCCGGTGCCGCTCGATGACGACACCACCCTCAACCCGAAGGACGTCGACGGCTTCATCCAGGAGATGCAATGACCGCCACGGCGCACAAGCCGACCAGCATCACTCCCTTAGTGGTCCCGCTGCTGGTCGGCGGTCTGGTGGCGGTCGCCCTCGGCGTCTTCGGTCGTATCCACACCCCCACCGGCTTCGCGGTCGGCCCCGCCGGTTTCTCCGCGGCGCTGCCGATGAAGGTGTGGCTGACGACGGGCGCGTTCGTGCTCGCCGTCGTCCAGGTCGTCTCCGCATATTCCATGTGGGGTAGGCTCGGGATCTCCATCCCGCCGGCCGTACATCGCTGGTCGGGCCGGCTGGCCTTCCTGCTGACCATCCCCGTCGCCTTCCACTGCCTGTACGCCCTGGGGCTGCAGTACGACGTGCCCAGGGTGCTCGCCCACTCGCTGCTCGGTTGCTTCTTCTACGGGCTGTTCACGGCCAAGATGCTGGTCCTGCCCAAGCGGGGCACGCCCGGCTGGACGCTGCCCGTGCTCGGCGGGTTCGCGTTCACCGCGCTGACCTGTCTCTGGCTCACGTCATCGTTCTGGTTCTTCACCACGATCGGCTTCAAGGTCTGACGGCTTGAAGGCCTTGACGGCTTGAAGGCCTTGACGGCTTGAAGGCCTTGACGGCTTGAAGGCTTTAGTCCTCCGGGCTGAACGTCTTCGTACGGCTCAGCCCGGCAGCCCGCCCCTTGGCCGCCACGACGAGCGCCATCTTGCGCGAGGCCTCGTCGATCATCTCGTCCCCCAGCATGACCGCGCCGCGCTTCTCGACCGTCGTGTAGTAGTCGTACGCCTCCAGGATGAGCTCGGCGTGGTCATAGTCCTGCTGCGACGGCGAGAACACCTCATTGGCCGCCTCCACCTGCGCCGGGTGGAGCACCCACTTCCCGTCGAACCCGAGCGCCGCCGCCCTCCTGGCCACCCGCTTGAAGCCCTCGACGTCCTTGATCTGCAGGTAAGGCCCGTCGATCACCTGCAGATCATGCATCCGCGCGGCCATGAGCAGGCGCATCAGGATGTAGTGGTACGCGTCGCCCTCGGTGTAGCCCGGCGGCTGCTCCCCCACGACCATCGTGCGCATGTTCACCGACGCCATGAAGTCGGCCGGCCCGAACACCAGCGCCTCCAGCCGCCTCGACGCTCCCGCGATGGCATCCACGTTGACCAGCCCGCGCGCGTTCTCGATCTGCGCCTCGATCCCGATCCGCCCCACCCGCAACCCCATCGTCTTCTCGATCTGGGTGAGCAGCGTGTCGAGCCAGACGACCTCGGTCGAGTCCTGAACCTTGGGCAGGATCAGGCAGTCGAGCTTGTCCCCCGCACCCTCCACCACCTCGATCACGTCACGGTAGGTCCACTGCGTCGACAGATCATTCACGCGTACGACCCGCGTCTTCCCCGTCCAGTCGCCTTCCCGCAACGCGGTCACGACGTTCTTACGGGCCTCATCCTTGGCCAGCGGCGCGACGGAATCCTCCAGATCGAGGAACACCTCATCGACGGCAAGGGTCTGGGCCTTCTCCAGGAACCTCGGATTGCTACCTGGGACAGCGAGAACAGATCGACGTGAGCGCATGCGCACACGCTAATGCCCTGCCCGTGGCTCGTCGCACCCACCCGCCTACCGCCCACCCGTTACCCATTTACCGGCTTGACCATCTGACGCCCGCCCCACACAAAGGCCTTCGCCCTTGAAGCGCTTCGCGCACTGGGCTCAGACGCTTCTCCCAGTCGGGCCAAGCCCCGACCCCTGCAGGCCCTCGCTCCGCTCGGACGCCCTATTGGCGCGGGCTCCGCCCGCGCACCTTCCGGACCCGGCCACCTGCTTCGAAAGCCCATTGCGGACAGGGGGCGAAGATGACCCCGTCACAGGTGGGCACGATCGCAGGTCAACTGGGTTACGTGGGCGATCTCCCGGATGATGCGTGAGCGATGAGCACCTAACGGATCTGTATCGCGCTCCGTGGCGGGGACCGTAACTGCTGGTGATGCTTCACGCTGCTGCCAGTTGACTGCCTACACGGCCGTACTGGGTGACTATCTGAGCGACGACGCCCGCGAACGAGCCCTGCCAGCGGCACACCTCCACATCGAGGCACGAGATGCCCTCAACAGGAGCGCCGGAGTCCGGCGGCAGCGATACGAAGCTGTGCCGCATCTCTCACGAGGACAGTCCCTACCACCCAGATCGGCACCATCGAGGATCTTGCGGAAGTCGGACCGTACGTTGTGTGCGGTTCCGCTCCTGACACGGAAGATGGCATCGGATGCCGAAGGACTGGTGGTCTCTTACGGGCAGATCCACCTAGGTTCGTCAGTCCTCCGCTGAGGCGGCATGGTTGCTGTCCGTCCCCCGCCCCCGCTCCCGCTGCGCCATTGTTCGTGATCCTCTGTTGGCGTCAACGCCGTCCGGTGGATGCGGGGTGCCGTTGGTGGACGGACACGGAAGACAGCATTGCCGCCTCGCGCTGGCCACAATGTTCGTCAGCGATCGAGGGCCCGGGCGTCGCCCGGGATTCTCCTGCATCGCAGCATTTCATCTCGGGAGTGGTGCAGCCGGAGCTACCGTGCCTCGCCGCATAGCAGCGCTGCCCACACCTCGTAAGCCTGACGTAGCGGCCAGCGAAAGGTCTCCCTGATCTCATGTTGGGGCGCGCATTGGAGGGTGCGGCGGATGAATGCCTGGCCGCCGGCCTGACAGAGCTCGTAGAACGTCGCGCGGCATTCACAGGTCCAGGCCAGGACCCGGACCCGGCTCACCCCGCAGAACGGCGAATGCCAGACCAGTTCCATGTGCTCGTGTTGTGGCACAGGTATGTGCGGCCCCAGGCACGCGTCTGAGTCGATCACGATGAGCCGCCCATAAGCGGTTTCTGGCGGAGTTCCGCGTACCGAAGAGCGACCCGACGAGCAGTGGTCACCGGGTCATCGACCGGAGCAAACGCGTAGACCCATCGCCCGGTGCGCGAGGATTTCCGACCCGACCACCAGCGGTAGCACCAGCCGTCGGTCCAGACCACCAGGTCGACCCATACGGACACCAGAGCGAGCCCATGTCCTTCGTGGATATCGGTCTGGATGCCAAGCCCCGCCAATTCATCACGCAATCGCCTAGCGGCTTGCGACGGCATTACAGGCGATTCTCTATGCGCGTTTAGTGCACGGAATCCCGTAGCAGTGGAATGCATGCTTCAACGCTATGAGCAGGCCCGACAGGCCCGGAAGTGCGACTTCGTGTCACTTCCTCATGGCCGCCAACCGAAGTGACACGAGAGGTGCCACAATTCAGTATTCAAGTCTCACAAAGTCCGCGAGATCGCACATTTCATCGGTGAGAGTACGCCGCCTGCCGATGATCCGCTCCAGGATGTCTCTGGCATAGCGCTGATTCGTCATCCACTCCGGGGCATCGTGCCGAACACCTTGCAAGATCTCAAAGGCCTCATTGTGCCGGTGCATGCGTCGGTGGGCCTCGGCCACGTCAAGGAGATGCCGGTTCCGGTTGTTGGAGGTCGGGCGCAGGTCAGTGACCGGGATCGTCTGTGAGAGCTGGAGGACCTTGTCCGGCCGATCCTCGATCATGGCGTTCTCCACGCGCTTCATCGCGACGGTTACCGGGCCGAACGTCCGAAGGAAGTCTTCGCCCGGCGTCAGGTCGCAGCCCATGGCCACGGCCGCGGTGCGCGCGAGGCGAATCGTGTCGTCCGCTTCTCCGGGCCGGTTGTCGCGAATGGCGGCGGCAGAGGAGCGCAGCAGCAGCCAGCCCCAAGCGGACAGCTGATGCGGCGTCGCGCGGGAGATACGAGGTTCCACCTCATCAGCCCAATGCGTCGCCAGCTGGCGGGCTTCGTCGAGGCGGCCCTGCCGCAGGAGAAGCCAGCAATGCGTACTAATCGTCGCCGCCACGTCCAGGGAGTCGTTCATGTCATCCATGGCCCGCGACAGCGCGAACTCAGCCTCGTCGAACTGACGCGTCTGGGTCATCAACCAGCCGACGAGGTGCAGCAGCCTGCCTCGTACGTTGCGCGCTGACAGGTCTATCTCCATCAACGCGTCCGCGTCCCGGAGCATCACGGGCAGCATCGCGGCAAGCTGCGAGTAGCGATCCTGTTTCCACAGCGGCATCGACGCTGCCAATGCCTCTCCCAGACCTTCTCGCGTTGGCGCCTCTGCGGGCTGACCATCAAGCCCGTAGAGCGCCCGCCGTACCGGCGCCCAAAGGTCTAGCGCCTCCTCGTCCGCCGACTCCGCGTCCAGCCTGATCATCAGCGAAGTCGTCGGCACCTTGAGAGCCACTGCGATCTTGCGCAACGTCTCCAGCCGCACGTCTTTCCGCGCATCCTGTTCCAGCTTGCGGACAAGAGAGACGGACACGCCGGCAAGGTCGGCCAGACCCCGCTGACTCAAGCCCCGGCGCTTCCGGACGCTGCGAAGGCGTTCGCCAATCGTAGCCACGACTCCATGCTAAAGACGGCCCGCCGAATGGTGGCGTGATCGCGAACTCTTCCCGGGCTCACCTGTACTCTCGCCCTCGGCGACCAAGTTGGAGACGATGCCGTACAGCCAGGCCCGCGCGCTAGGGTGACCGACGTCATAGCGCTGATCCGAGTACTGGGAGGTCAGTCCAATGAGTCGTTACCTGTACTCGATTGTTCGCTGTCTCCCCGATCCAAAAACGGGAGAGTTCGTCAACATCGGCGCAATAGCGGGAGATCCCGCGACAGGCGACTGGTCGCTGCGTCAACTCAGCAACTTGCAGCGCGTCCGCCGCTTCGTCGACCGTCCCATCCTGGAAACGGCCACAGGGTGCCTGCTCAAGCTGTACGACGACATCGAACGCAACCAGGCGGCACTCCTGGAAGACGCAGGCGAGCCCCTGGGCGAGGACTGGCTGGACCGACTCCACCGTGATTACCGCAACGTCGTGCAGTTCAGCACTCCGGCACCGGTGATCGCAGATGATGCTCAGGATGCACTCGCGTTCGTCTTCGAGCACCTCATAGTCGATCCAGTCGAGTCACCCAGGCATCGCTCGGTCACTCGTCACGCGCTCCAGAGTCAACTGCGGAAGGCCTACCAAGAGGCGAACATCGCCGATCACCTGGTGCGCTCGAAGGTGCAACTCCATGTGGGAGCGAGGTTGCAGTCTCCGATGGACTTCGCCATCGCCAACGGCAGAGTCGTACAGCTCACCCAGACCTGGTCGTTCCGCCTGGCCCAAGTCGACGAAGTGCCCGACAGGGTGAAGTCATGGGGTTACGCGATCGGGCGCTTCCGAGACGGAGAAGATGCTCGGGTGGTAGACGCGTTCGGAAATGTGAGCAGTATCGCTCCAGATGTAGACCTCGAGGTCGTGATCGCTCCGCCGGAGACACCTGAGGAAACGAAGGCATACGAAGAAGCCGAGCAGGTGTTTGAGAACCTCAGGGCCGAGGTGCACGCCTCACAGGACGTCGGAGCCATCAGCGCCAAGGCGGCGGAACTAGCGCGCTCTCTCAGTTAGCGTTTCGACCACGTCACCTTAAGGAACGCGACCGCACCGCTTCTCGTCCTCAACCAGCTGGCAGGTGTGCTTCCCTTAGACGGCTACGGCATTCGCTCGGCACTCCGCACTTCAAGAGCATCTCCCGCGGCGGCCGACGGGAAATCAACACATACCGAGAGGGCGTGCCTAGGCTATGGGCATGGCTGCTGAGCCGCCGCACGAGATCGGGGATGATCCCGCGGAGATCTTGCGTCTCCTGCCGGAGAGGTGGCACGAGCAGTTCCTCAGTGACCATCACACTGACTTGGACGCGGCCCACGAGCTGTGGCGCTTCAAGCAGCTTCAGGAGCTCCTGCACATCTGGCGGTTGCATGCGATTGCGGTCTCCAACCCTGATTTCGATCACGCCGAACGGGTGGTGCGTGAGGGACGGACTGATGAGTTCGTTTCGATGGAGATGGCGTTTCCGGGCTGGGCCGACCGCCAGTGAACTATCGCGTGGAGCTCCACGTCGCAGCACTGGCCCAGATGAAGGGGTTGCCGAGCAAGGAATTCGACGCGCTCCTCGCCAAGACCGTGGATCTGGTCGAGAAGCCGTGGGATGCCCGCATGCTGTTGTACGCGGATCAGCCCGAGTATCGACAGACGACCTTCGGTGACTTCGGCATCATGTACTTCAAGGTCGACGACGCCGCCGAGTTGATCTGGATCTTCAACGCGGCCTGGACGGGCTGATAGCGCCAGGAACATCAGTCGCGATGGTCGACCGTATGCGTGGGCTCAATTCGTACCGGACAGCGCGCGAAGACCTGAAGGATCCCGCATCCGTGCTAGCCGCGATCCACGCCGCCGCCCCGACGATGTCGGAGGAGGAGTTCCAAGCCAAGAAGGCCAAGCTGTCGTGCTGGATGTGACGGGGCCCAGGCAGGGTCTGGTTAACAGCAGGGGCCGATGGTGAATTCTTTCCGTGCAACCTTGCGTAAAGAAAGAATCCTTTACATGATCTTCCTCGTCACCCCTTGTCTCTCCCAGCAGAAGGAAGACACATGCGCGTGCGTACCACCCTCCTGTCCTTAGGGCTGGCCGCTCTGACGGTCACCGGCATGAGCGCTCCGGCACAGGCCGCCACCTGGACCTACATCGGCGCGTACCCCAGCAAGTCCGCGTGCATCAACGCCGGCCTGTCGTACCAGCGTCAAGGCTGGGACGCGTTCAAGTGTGTGCTGATCGCGGGCAGCGAGGTCGACCTCTGGGTCAAATAGGTCCCGACAGGCAAGGGCGGCGCCGTCCGGATTCCGGGCGGCGCCGCCGTTCCATGTTCTGGCCCCGACCACGCCGTGCCGATCAGAGAGAGTCTGTCCGAGTACAGTCGAGGCGTGAGCGACATAGCCGCGGCCATCGAAGAGGGCGCGAAGAAGTCCGACGTTCTCTGGCTCACCCTCGACCGCCCGCGCCTGGCCTGGCACGCCTGGCACGAGGGTGCCATCTACCTCGTCACCGGGGGCGGCGAGCAGCAGTTGCCGGGCCTTGTGGGGCTCGACACCGTCCAGGTCATCCTGCGTAGTAAGGACAACGGCGCCAGGCTGGCCGACTTCGAGGCCGACGTCCAGGTGGTCGACCAGGCGGCGGCGCCCGAGGCCATCGCCGCGCTGGCCAAAGGACGGCTCAACGCCCCCGACAGCGAACACCTGACGGACCGCTGGGCACGCGAGTCGACCGTACTGCGACTCACACCGCGCTAACCCGGCCGCACGAAGACGAACGCCCCGCCGACCAACGGGCTTCCAAAAGTCACACCGCGCCGACCGGCCGCTCGAGCTCGTCCTTGGGGAACTCCCTGCCAGGCTCCGGGCCAGCAAGCGGCGGGCTCGGCTCCGGATGGTGGGCGGTGGCGGTCTGGGCGAGGAGGGCGCCTGTGAGGACGATCAGGCCGCCCACGATCTGGAACACGCCCAGCGTCTCCCCCACCAGCGCCCACGCCACCACCGCGCCGCCGATCACCTCCAGCGAGGCCACCGTCGCGCCCACCGCGGCCGTCAGCCGCCGTACCGCGTTCACGCTCAGGATGTACGCGGCGATGGTGGCGATCAGCACCATCCACAGGTACGCCCCGAGCACCGGCAGCGTGTGGCCGCCCTCCGGGGCGGAGGCGCGGGTGAAGGCGTCCCACGGGATGTTCCACGGCCGGGAGAAGGGCACCAGGATCACGGCCGACCCGACCAGGCCCCAGCCGATCAGCCCGAGGGGGTCGATGTCGTCGCCGAAGCTGTCGCTCATCAGGAAGTAGCCCGCGCAGCAGGCTCCGGCGAGCAGGCCGAGCAGCAGGCCCAGGGCGTCGAGGCGCAGGCCCTGCCAGGCCTCCACGACGATGGCGAGGCCCACCACCGCGGTCACGGCGCCGACGTAGGCCGCGCGGTGCAGCCGCAGCCGGCGTACGAAACGTACCCAGAGCACCACCATCACCGGCGCCATGAACTCCAGCAGCAGCGCGATCCCCACCGGCAGCCGCGTGATGGCCACGAAGTAGAGCGACTGGACCGCGGCCACCGCCACCAGCGCGTACAGGGCGAAGAACGGCAGCCGGGAACGCGGGATCCGCAACGCTCGCGGCTTCACCAAAGCCAGCACGGCCACCAGGAACAGTCCCGCGCCCGCCATGCGCACCCAGACGGCCTCGATCGGGGCCAGCCCGGCGGCTATCAGGTACTTGGCCATCGGGCCGGAGAAGGCGAAACAGCACGAGGACACGAAAGCCAGCGCAAGCCCTGGGTACTTCACGACCAACCTCAAATCCGTAATTACCGTAAGACGCTTTTGATACTGTCATGGCAGGCGTCGGAAGCGCAACGCACCCGCACTGTTAGCCTGCTGACGTGAAGATCTTCGTGGCCCGCCTGGCGGGGACCCCGGTCTTCGACCCCGCAGGCGATCAGATCGGCCGCATCCGAGACGTCGTGGTCGGGCCGCACGACGGCAATCCGCCGAGCGTCCACGGCATGGTGGTCGAGATCCAGCCGCGGCGGCGGGTGTTCCTGCCCATCACCAGGGTGCGCGGCATCGAAGCGGGCTCCGTGATCTTCACGGGACGGCTGAACATGCGCAGGTTCGAACAGCGCGACACCGAGACACTGGTCATCGGGCAGATGCTCGACCTCACCGTGCGGCTCGACGGCGAGCCGGTGACCGTCTACGACGTGGCGATGGAGGAGACCAGGCCGTCGTTCTGGCAGATCACCAAGGTGGCCGTCTACCGGGGCAGGAGGCGGCGCGAGACGAGGATCGTCGACTGGGGCGAGGTGACGGGGTTCGGCGTGCTGCAGAAGGACCAGGGGGCCGCCGGGCTGATCGCCGCCTTCGAGTCGATGCGGGCCGCCGACCTGGCCAGCGCCCTGCACGACCTGCCGGACAAGCGCCGGATCGAGATCGCCCGCGCCCTGGACGACGACCGGCTCGCCGACATCCTGGAGGAGCTGCCACCCACTGACCAGACCGCCATCCTGCGCGCGCTGGAGGTGGAGCGCGCCGCCGACGTCCTGGAGGCGATGGACCCCGACGATGCCGCCGACCTGCTGCACGACCTGCCCGACGAACAGGCGACCCAGCTGCTCGCGCTCATGGAGCCCCAGGAGGCGGCGCCCGTGCGGCGGCTGCTCACCTACGCCGACGACACCGCGGGCGGCATGATGACCAGCGAACCGGTGATCCTGCCGCCCACCGCCACGGTCGCCGAGGCGCTGGCGCACATGCGGCAGAAGGACCTGACGCCCGCCGTCGCGGCCCAGGTCTACGTGACCAGGCCGCCCACCGAGACGCCGACGGGCGCCTATCTGGGGGTGGCCCACTTCCAGCGGCTGCTGCGCGAGCCGCCGTCCACGCTGCTCGGCTCGGTCATCGATCCCTCGATCGACCCGATCAGGCCGGAGCTGACCGTGCACGAGGTCGCCTCCTACCTGGCGAACTACAACCTGCTGGCGGCACCGGTCGTGAACGAGCTCGGCAGGCTCGTCGGCGCGGTAACGGTCGACGACGTACTCGACCACATGCTTCCCGAGGACTGGCGAGAAAGGGCCCATCGTGACGACTGAACGCCTCGACCAGCCACGCGCGCTGCGCCGCTCGCTGCGTCCGCACTACGACCCGGAAGCGTTCGGCCGGCTGTCGGAGCAGATCGCCCGCTTCCTCGGCACGGCCCGGTTCATCGTCTACATGACGGTGTTCGTGGCGATCTGGGTGACCTGGAACATCGCCGCCCCGCCGAACCTGCAGTTCGACTCCTATCCGTTCATCTTCCTCACGCTCATCCTGTCCCTGCAGGCTTCCTACGCCGCGCCGCTCATCCTGCTGGCCCAGAACCGGCAGGACGACCGGGACCGCGTCCAGTACGAGCAGGACCGCGGGGCGGCCGACCGCAACCAGGCCGACGTCGAATACCTGACCCGTGAGATCGCCGGGCTCCGGCTGGCGATCGGCGAGGTGGCCACCCGCGACTACCTGCGCTCGGAGCTGCAGCGGCTGGCGGAGGAGCTCAAGGAGCGTCGGTGATGGCCAGCTTGGCGAGCATCTCGCGGACCAGGCGGATCTCACCTGGTCCCAGCCGGTCGAGGAACTCGGACCTGATCCCGCGCAGGTAGGTGGGGGTGGCCTCGGCCAGCCGGGCCGCGCCCCGGTCCGTCAGCACCGCGAACAACCCCCGCGCGTCGCTCGCGCACGCCTCGCGCGCCACCAGCCCGTCGCGCTGGAGCCGGTCGATGAGCCTGGTCAGACCGCTGCGCGAGAGCAGCACCCGGCCGGCCAGATCGTTCATCCGCAGCCGCCACCCCGGCGCCTCCGACAGCTGGGTCAGCACGTCATAGGAGGCCAGCGGCAGGCAGTGGGCCACGAGCAACTCGGCCTCCAGATGGCGGGTGATGTGCACCTGGGCCCGCTGCAGCATCCGCCAGACCGTCAGCTCCTCGGTGGTCAGGCCCTCGTCACGCTGAAGAGTCACGGAGTAACCTTAGAACGTTGCACGGACACCTAACACAGCTCGGATTATCCGCGCGGGGTCCCTGGTTCATACGATGGAGGGGCATCCTCACCGGCGTGCAGCGCCCGGTCACACATATACGACTAAGGAGGGACGGCACTCCCTCGTGCCGAGACTTCGATGGCACCAACACAGGAACAGGTGACGGCGGCCCTCGCCACCGTCATCGACCCCGAGATCCGTCGCCCGATCACCGATCTCGGCATGGTCAAAAGCATCGACATCGGTGCCGACGGTGTCGTGCGCGTGGGTGTCTATCTCACCGTGGCCGGCTGTCCGATGAAGGACACCATCCGCCGCGACGTCGCCACCTCGGTCACCAAACTGGACGGTGTCACGGGCGTCGAGATCGAACTCGACGTGATGAGCACCGAGCAACGCAAGAAGCTCCAGACCACGCTGCGCGGCGACCGGGGACCCGAGAAGGAGATCCCCTTCAACCAGCCGGGCTCGCTGACCCGCGTCTTCGCGGTCGCCAGCGGCAAGGGCGGCGTCGGCAAGTCGTCCGTCACCGTCAACCTGGCCGCCGCCATGGCCGCCAACGGCCTCAAGGTCGGCATCGTCGACGCCGACATCTACGGCCACAGCGTCCCGCGCATGCTCGGCGCCTCGGAGCGTCCCACCAAGGTCGAAGACATGATCATGCCGCCGGTGGCGCATGACATCAAGGTCATCTCGGTGGGCATGTTCAAGCCCGAGGGCAACAGCGCGGTGGTCTGGCGTGGGCCGATGCTCGACCGCGCGCTCCACCAGTTCCTCGCCGACGTCTACTGGGGCGACCTCGACGTCCTGCTGCTCGACCTGCCGCCGGGCACCGGCGACATCGCCATCTCGGTGGCCCAGCGGCTGCCGTCGGCGGAGATCCTCGTCGTCACCACCCCGCAGATGGCCGCCGCCGAGGTGGCCGAGCGGGCGGGCTCGATCGCCGCGCAGACGCACCAGCAGATCGCCGGTGTCATCGAGAACATGTCCTGGTTGCCGTGCCCGCACTGCGACGAGCGCATCTCGGTCTTCGGCGAGGGCGGCGGCCAGACCGTGGCCGACGCGCTGACCCGTACTCTGGGGACCCGCGTCCCCCTGCTGGGCCAGATCCCCATCGACCTCCGCCTCCGGGAGGGCGGCGACGAGGGCAAGCCGCTCGTGCTGACGGACCCCGACTCTCCGGCCGCCGCCGAACTCCGCACCATCGCCACCGGCCTGAGCAAGCGCTCCAGCAGCCTCAAGGGGCTCCAGCTGGGGCTATCTCCGAACCGCTGACGCGCGGACTGACATAGCTAGGGCCCGCTCTCAGAGCGGGCCCTACAGTCTTTTCACGCCTTTGTTTACGGCAGGCACGGTCTTTCCAGCATTTTGTTTTACGGCAGGCCCGGTGAGCCCCACCCACCGTGCGGGGCCGGGCTCTGTCCAGGGGGACGCTCCTCCGGTGGAGGTGGCGGGCCGCCGTGACGAGACGGTGAGACCGCCCGCGTGGGATTCGCGCCTCAGGTGGCTTCCGCGTCATAGGGAGGCAGCTCGCCATAGCCCAGCTCCTCGACCGGCTCCGCAACGTAGGGAGCGGTGGCCGGTTCGAGCTGGGGGGACTTGTTGGTCCAGTCGTCTTCGTCTTCGAGCAGGTGCTTGCGGACGAAGTTCTTGGGATTGAGGTCGCTGGGGTCGAAGTTCTGAAACTCCGGGCCCAGGCCCGCACGCAGGTCGTCTCGCGCGCTGTTGGCCATCCGGCGCAGGTTGCGCAGCGTCTTACCGGCCTGCGAGGCCGCCTGAGGCAGCTTGTCGGGACCGAAGACGAGCAGCGCGATGACGACCAGCGCCCCGATCTCCAACCACCCGAGTCCGAACACCGTGAGCTCCTACCGCAGTCCAACCAATCCGGGAACGACCCCGACCCCTCCAGACTAAGGGCAATCACCCTCACCCCGGCCGCCAGCCCCTGACCAAACAACCTCAAAACCACAACATCCCAGAAAAACCGAAACCCAACTGGTCAATCGCAGAGCACGCGGACGGTCTCACCGTCTCGTCACGGCGCCGAACCACCTCCACCGGAGGAGCGTCCCCCTGGACAGAGCCCAGCCCCGCAGGGTGGGTGGGGCCCACCGTGCCTGCCGTAAAGCAAAAAACTGTAAAGAGTTCTTCAAAAATCAGGATGGGGTCGGGGTGGGACCATCATCAGCAGTGACGACGAGGCTGGCGGTGCGTTCCTGGCCGGCGCGTTGGTACTTGATGGTGATCTTGGAGCCGGGAGCCTTGCTGCGGATCAGGGCGATCAGCTCGTTGCCGTCCTGCAGCATCAGCCCGTCGATCTCCAGGATCACGTCGCCCGCCTTGAGACCCGCCTTCGCGGCGGGGCCGTTCTCGTCCACAGGCGCGCGGCCTTCGACGCGGTCCGAGGCGATGCGGACGCCCTGGCCCTTGTAGTCCTTGTCCAGGACGATGCCGATCTTCGGGCGCTTGGCCTTGCCGGTCGTGATGATCTCCTCGGCGACGCGGCGTGCCTGATTGACCGGGATGGCGAAGCCGAGGCCGATGCTGCCGCCCTGGCTGCTCATGGAGCGGCTCAGTGTGGCGATGGCGGAGTTGACGCCCACGACCTCGCCCTTGCCGTTGACCAGCGGGCCGCCCGAGTTGCCGGGGTTGATCGCGGCGTCGGTCTGGATCGCGCTGATGTAGGCGGGTTCTTCGGTGCTGGTGCCGCTCTCGTCGCCCGCGATGACCGGGCGGTTGAGCGAGCTGACGATGCCGGTGGTCACCGTGCCGGTGAGGCCGAGCGGGGAGCCGATCGCGATGACCGGGTCGCCCACGACCACCTGGTCGGAGTTGCCGAGGGTGATCTCGGGCGTGCCGAACGTCTCTTCCGGCTTGACCACGGCCAGGTCGGAGCCCGGGTCACGGCCGACGATGCGGCCCTTCGTGGTCTTGCGGTTGTTGAACATGATCTGGATGTCGCCGCCCTTGGCGGCCGGGGCCACCACGTGGTTGTTGGTGACCACGTAGCCGTCCTTGATCAGGAAGCCGGAGCCCGACACGCCCTCTGCGCTGCTGGCGTTGACCTCCAGCGAGACCACGCTGGGCCGCACCCGCGCGGACACGCCGGCGACGGAGTCGGGGGCTCGGTTCGTGGCGGCGCTCGGGATCGGGCCGAGGCTGTAGGAAGGGTCGGTGCCGCTGCTGCTCGACCTGGTCATCAGGTAGGTCCCGACGCTGCCCAGCCCCGAGGCGACCAGGGCGATGACGACGGCCAGCACGATCAGGACGCCGGTGCCGGGACCACGCCTGCCCGGCGCTCCCCCGAAGCCGCCCTGCGGACCGCTGGGCGGTGGTGCCCAGCCCGCGCCCATGCCGAGCGCGTTGGGCGGTGGCGGCGGGCGCTTGTCGCCGCCGTAGGGCGGCGCCCCCGCCGAGTTGCCGAAGTAGGGGCTCTCGTAGGCGCGCGTGCTGTTGTGCGGCGTCTCCTCGGCCCGTGCCTGGCCCGGGCCAGGGTAGGAGGGGGTGCCGTACGACGCGGTGTCCGCAGGACGGCCTGAGGGGTCACCCCACCGGCTGCTCTCGAACGAGGCGGTCTCGGACCGCCATCCAGACTGCTCCGCCTGATCATCGGCGGGCAGGAACTCCGGCCGCCCCTGTGGTTCAGGGAAGTCCGACGGCATGCGTCCTTCAGGTGGGCGCGACTCGTCGGTCATCTAGATCTCACCACTCCTTGCCTCGGACACCGCAATCATGGTGTTAACGGCATACGAGAGTTGTAAAGCAATTGTCAGGCAATCCTGCAACATATGTGGACACCTGACAGATTCCCGAACTCAGATCGTATGCCCCTGACGCCATCGACTACGCCACACCGAGTATCCCAGGCAATCCTGGGAGCGGACCTCAAGATCAGGGCGTGGCGGTGGGCAGAGTAGTGGTCGGCGACGACGTGGGCGTGTGCCGCGCCTGCTCGAACATCTCGGCCGGCGGAGCCTGGGCGGTCTGGCCGACGCCGGAGACGGCGAAAAAGGTGCCGAGCGCGACGGCCGCGGAGACCACACCGACCGCCACATAGGTGCTACGCCGCCTAGTCCCGCGCCCAGGGCCCGAAGCGCCACCAGTCGCGTCCCTGCGCGGGCGGTTGTCCAGCGGGGCGATGCTGTGCGGCCCAGGGATGGGGACCCCGCCGAACGTCCGGGTAGGGAAAGGCCGCTCCCTGGGCGGCAGGGGGCCGCCGGGCTCGGACATCCGCAGCAGCGACATGGTGAGATCGGCCGGCATCACCGGACCGTCGAGCGACCGCAGGCGCGACTTCAGCGCCCGCATCGACTCGACCTCCCGCCGGCAGTCGCCACAAAAGGTCAGATGGGCTAGAGCGCGGTCGCGTTCGGTGTGATTCAGCTCACCGTCCACGAGCGCGGAAACACGTTCTCCAAGATGCGACATATCAGACTTCCTCCCCACGGGTTCCCGATGGGAATGATGGCGGGGGGAGTTGGGAATTACGGGGGGCCCGGTGATCGAGCGCCTCCCGCAACTGCGCCCGGCCACGGTGAATACGGCTTCGGACCGTACCCAGCTTGACGCCGAGCGTGGCCGCGATCTCCTCGTACGACAGACCTTCGATGTCACACAGCACGATCGCGGCCCGGAACTCCGGTGCGAGCGCGTCGAGCGCGGCCTGGATGTCCGGCTCAAGGTGAGCGTCATCGAACGCCTGCGCCGGTGACGGCTCGCGCCCGCGCAGCCGTTCGGCCGCGTCGTCGGCGAGCCCCTCGAACCGGATGCGCTGCTTGCGCCGCGCCATGTCGAGGAACAGGTTCGTCGTGATCCGGTGCAGCCAGCCCTCGAACGTTCCGGGGGTGTAACTCGATAGGGACCTGAAGACCCGCACGAAAACCTCTTGGGTGAGGTCTTCGGCATCGTGGACGTTGCCGGTCAGGCGATACGCCAGCCGGTATACGCGTGCGGAATGAGTCCGCACCACTTCCTCCCAGGTGGGAGGAGTCCAGTCAGACACGGGAGTATCGGCCTGGTGGTCACTTTCGTCCACCAGAACTCCTCTCATTGGGACCACCGCTACCGCCATAGTGCCTGGTTTCGTCCCTTCGTGCGTACTGCCTGCCTTCCGGACCGGCAAAGCCCGTTTAAACCTGCAACGCCTCAAGGCCGTCTTGAGTTCCCGTCCCGGCGTGTCTCCCCTAGGCTGCGATCGGTGACCAATCGCACGAAAGTGGGGGGAGGAGGCCGATGACCAGTCCGGTAGAGGCCACTCTGGCCTATGCGGAGCAGTTCCATCACGAAGATGAGATCCTGCACGCGGCGCGGCTGCGCGGCCTGGAGATGGGTGCCACACCCATCCTTCCCGGGGGCGGAGCGGCACTCTGCTTCCTCGCCACGGCCGTCAACGCCAAGTCGGTCGTCGAGATCGGCACCGGCTGCGGCGTCTCAGGCCTCTGGCTGCTCCGCGGCATGCGCCCCGACGGCACGTTGACCAGCGTCGACGTGGAGCAGGAGCACCAGCGGCTGGCCAGGCAGGCGTTCGCGGAGGCCGGGTTCTCCGGCGGGCGGGTGCGGCTGATCGGCGGACGGGCGCTCGACGTGCTGCCCCGGCTCTCCGACGGCGGCTACGACATGGTCTTCGCCGACGGCGCCAAGCAGGAGTACGCCGACTACCTGGCCGAGGCCGTCAGGCTGCTGCGCGTGGGTGGCATCGTCGCCTTCGACAACGTCCTCTGGCACAACCGCGTGGCCGACCCGGCGCAGCGCGACCCCGACACGGTCGCGCTGCGCGAACTGGGCAAGCTCGTGCAGTCCGACGACCGCCTGCGCTCGCTGTTGATGCCGCTGGGCGACGGGCTGCTCGCCGCCGTCAAGACCGCGTCCTAACGCGTCAGCCACTCCAGCAGCACCCGCACCCCGAACCCGGTCGCGCCCTTGGTCAGCACACCGTCGTCCACGGTGCTGCGCCCGACGCCCGCGATGTCGAGGTGCGCCCACGGCCGCTTGCCCGCGAACTCCCTCAGGAACAACGCCGCCGTGATCGACCCGGCCCCATAGGTGGAACCGCTCTCCACGTTGGCCAGGTCCGCGATGGGCGAGTCCAGTGCCGGCGCGTAGTCGTCGATCAGCGGCATCCGCCACAGCCGGTCGTCACTGACCTGCCCCGCGTCGACCAGCCGCCGGGCCAGGTCGTCGTCGGTGGCGTAGACGGCGCCGTAGCCACGGCCCAGCGCGACGGTGATCGCCCCGGTGAGCGTGGCGATGTCTACGACCGCGTCGGGGTCGAGCTCGGCGTCGGCGTAGGCGAGCGCGTCGGCCAGCACCAGCCGCCCCTCCGCGTCGGTGTTGAGCACCTCGACCGTGCGTCCGCCGTAGTGCTTGATGACGTCGCTGGGCCGCTGGGCCGTACCCGAAGGCATGTTCTCGGCCGACGCGATCAGGCCGGTGACCCGCATCGGCGCGCCGAGCCGGGCGAGCGCGGAGATGACGGCGATCACCACGGCGCCGCCCGCCATGTCGGTCTTCTGGGTCTTCATGTTCTCGTTCGGCTTGAGCGACAGGCCGCCCGAGTCGAACGTGATGCCCTTGCCCACCAGCACCACATGCCGGTCGCTCGGCTCGGCCGGGGTGTAGGAGAGCTGGATGAGGCGGGGCGGATTGACCGAGCCCTGGCCGACGGCCAGGATGCCGCCGAAGCCGCCCGCCTGGAGCTGCTCCTCGTCCCAGACGCGTACCGGCACGTCGTGCTCGGCCGCGCGCTCGGCCAGCCAGGCCGGGTTCTTGACCGACGCGGGCGTGTTGGTCAGGTCGCGGGCCAGCGCCACCGCCTGGGCCACGGTCTGGCCCCGCCGCACCGAGCCCTCGTCGGCGCCCACGAACGCCAGCGCGCGCACGGGCAGCTTGCCCGGCGCGCCGATCTTGAAGGTATAGGCCGCCAGCAGCGCCGCCTCGGCGAAGGCCGTCACGTCTCCCCGCGGCGGCACCACGGCCAGCGCCTGCTTGCCCTTGGCCTTGCGGGTGAGCGCCGCCGCCGCCTTGCGCAGCGCGCGCGGCGAGCCGTCGCCGACCCCGTACAGCAGCACCCGGCCGACACCACCCTCCCGCGCCACCGGGACCTCGATCACCTCACCCGCCTCGCCCTTGGCGTCGTAGTGCGCCAGCAGGGCCGCCGCCGGCACGTGCAGGTCGAGCTCGATGGCGGGAACAAGATCGGCGTCAAAGGGCACCGCCAGCAGCTCGACGTCCGCTGGGACGTCGGCCACCACCGATGCCGTGGTCTCAATGGGCACGCAAATCCACCTCAAACGTCGGCGGCCCTGGCGCGGATGCACGCCAGGGCCGGGAAACGACCTGTGTCTCGGGAACTCTCAGCCGACGACGTTCTTCAACGCCTCGCCGAGCGCCTTCGCCTCGTCGGCGGAAATCTCCACGACGAGCCGGCCGCCACCCTCCAGGGGGACCCGCATAACAATGCCGCGCCCTTCCTTGGTGACCTCCAGCGGACCATCGCCGGTCCGCGGCTTCATCGCCGCCATGCGTGCATCCCTTCCTGCCTTGGGCTCCCGCGGCCCGCGATTTCGACCGCCCGTGAGGATGGCCGACGCATTCACGTCATCTGTGATGTCCTATTCTCCCGCATCGAGAGCGCTCATGGGTAACGATCTCCTCCCAGAATGCGTTGTCCTGGCTGGCGAAGGCGTCCAAACTGGACTTCGTGCACGCTCGCGCCGCTCTGTTCGACCTCTATGGAGACCACCTGCGCTCGCGCGGTGGGCAGGCGTCCGTGGCCGCGCTGGTACGGCTCATGAAGCCCTTGGAAATCGCCGCTCCAGCCGTACGGACCGCTGTTTCCCGCATGGTGCGGCAGGGCTGGCTGCAGCCCGTCAGGCTGCCCCAAGGCGCTGGTTACGGACTTACCCCGAAGTGCGTCAGACGTCTGGACGAGGCGGCGTTGAGAATTTACCGAGCCGGAACTCTGAGCTGGCGTGGCCGGTGGCACGTGATCGTGTTCGGGCCGGTCAAGGACCGTGCGCGCCGGGAGCGGATCCGCGCCGACCTGACGTTCCTGGGTTACGCCGCGCTGTCGGAGACGACCTGGATCGGCCCGCGTTCGTCGATCGAACTGGACAACCTGCTGGACAGTGAGGGCGTGCGCGCCGACAGATTCGACGCGGCGCTTGAGGGCGACCCGCGCGAACTGGTGGCCCGCGCCTGGGATCTGACCGCCATCGGCGCGGCGTACGAGGACTGGCTGTCAGAAGCTGTCAATCTGGTCGGCGCGCTGCCCGGCGGCGCCCCGGCTGATCAGGTGTTCGCGACCAGGAGCAAACTCGTGCACGGATGGCGCAACTTCCTGTTCCGGGATCCCGGCCTCCCTCCGGAACTGCTGCCGTCCGGCTGGCCGGGAGAGAAGGCCAGGGCCTACTTCGAGCAGGAGGCGAGCCGCCTGCTGCCCGCGGCCGCCGCGTTCGTCGACAGGGAGCTACCTTGATCCGCTATGACGTGACCGATTCCGTCGCCACCATCACTCTCGACCGGCCCGACGCGATGAACTCGCTGACCGCCCAGCTGAAGACGGCCCTGCTCGACTCGCTGCACCGCGCCGCCGCCGACCCCGGGGTCCGCGCAGTGCTGCTCACCGGCTCCGGACGGGCCTTCTGCGCGGGCCAGGACCTGCGTGAGCACGCTGACGACCTGGAGGCGGGCCGCGGCCTGGCCAACACGGTCCGCGAGCACTACAACCCGATTGTGGAGCTGATCACCACCATGGCCAAGCCGGTCGTGGCCGCGGTCAACGGCGTGGCCGCCGGGGCGGGCGCCTCGCTGGCCTTCGCCTGCGACCTGCGGGTGGCCTCGGAGAAGGCCAAGTTCGCGATGGCGTTCACCGGAATCGGCCTGGCACCCGATTCGGGCGCGTCGTGGACGCTGGCCCGCCTGGTCGGCCCGGGGCGGGCGGCCGAACTCCTGCTGCTCGGCGAGCCGCTCAGTGCCGCCCGCGCGCTCGAACTGGGCGTGGTCACGCGCGTGGTGCCCGCCGACGACGTGCTCAAGACCGCCCAGGAGCTGGCCGTACGACTGGCGGCGGGGCCGACCGTCGCGTTCGCGGCCACGAAGCGGGCGCTGGCCTACGCCACGACGCACTCGCTGCCGGAGACCCTGGCCTTGGAGGCCGACCTGCAGGACGCGTGCGCGGCCACCCAGGACCACGTCGACGCCACGCGGGCTTTCCTGGCCAAGGAGCAGCCGTCGTTCCACGGCCGCTGATCGCTTTATGCCTGCCGGGCGACGCAGCCCTCGATGTGGTCGTTGACCAGGCCGATGGCCTGCATGAGGGCGTAGGCGGTGGTCGGGCCGACGAACTTGAAGCCGCGCTTCTTGAGGTCCTTGGCCAGTGCCTTGGAGGCCGGGGTGATGGCCGGGACGTCGGCCATCGACCTGGGGACCGGTGACGCGTCGTCGGCGTACTGCCAGACCAGGTCGGACAGGCCGCCGGGGAGGTCGAGCGCGGCCTGCGCGTTGTTGATGGTCGCCTCCACCTTGGCGCGGTTGCGCACGATGCCGGGGTCGCCGAGGAGCCGGGTCACGTCCTCTTCGGTGTAGGCGGCGACCTTGGGGATGGAGAACTGGTCGAAGGCCGCGCGGAAGTTCTCCCGCTTGCGCAGGATCGTCAGCCACGACAGGCCCGACTGGAAGGCTTCCAGGGCGACCCGCTCGAAGACGCCGTCGTCGCCGCGGACCGGACGGCCCCATTCCTCGTCGTGGTACGTGATGTAGATCGGGTCCGCCATGCCCGTCCAGGTGCAGCGGATCACTTCCGTCACTTGCGCTCGTCCCCGTCCTCGCCCGGCGCGACCCGCACCGGCTCTGCCCCGTGCTCCCTGTCTTCCCCCGACAGGGCCCGCACGGGCTCACTCTCGTGCTTCTCCGCGTCCTCGCCGGCCGGGACCAGCACCGGCTCAGCGTCGCGCTCCCGCACGTCCCCGCTTTGCGGGACCGGCACTGGATCGGCGTCGCGTTCCTGCCCGTTCTCGCCTTGCGGGACCGGCACTGGCTCCGGGTCGCGTTCCTGCCTGTTCTCGGCCGGGCGGGCCTGAAGCGGCTCTGCCTCGCGACCGTGCTCGCCGGCCGCGGCCGCGGCGTCGAACGCGGCCGTCGCATCGGGGTGAGCCTCCACTCGCACGTCTGCCCCGCCGAGATGGGAGCCGGGATGGGCGTGGACCTCGGCATTCGGCTGGGCGCCGGGTGGCGTGGCGTCGTCTTCCGGCGCTACCGCCGCGCCAGGCTCCGCCGCCGCGCTCGGCGCTACCGCCGCGCTCGGGTCCACCGCCGCGTCCTGCGGCCCGTCCACGTTCTCAGGTCCGTCCGCGTCCTGAGGCTCGTCCGCGTCCTGAGGCTCGTCCTCGTACGGCCAGGCGTGTCGGTCGCCCAGCCCGTGCGGCTCGGCGGCCGAGTCCCCCTTCTGGGAGAAGGCGAAGGGCGCGGCCGGCGGCTCGTGCTCGGTGCGTAGCTCGCCGCCCGGAGCCGCGTAGACCTCCTGGCGGGCGTACAACCGGCTCGACAGCAGCTCGGAGACCCGCTGTTCGAGCACCGCGATCCTGGTGTCACGCGCGCTGATCGCGGTCGCCGCCCTTCGCAGGGTCTCGTCGACGCTCTGCGTGTGATAGCCGACCAGGTTCACCGGCAGCTGCAGCGCCATGAAGTCGACCGCCGTGAGCTGCCCTGGCTCGGGCAGATCGAGAGGCGGGACGTCCGGCGGGAACTCGGTCAGCTCCCCGCCCCTTCCGAGGGAGACCAGGACCACGCAGGCCAGAATGGCGAGCGCGGCAATGGCGAGTACGACCAGCACATTGGCATCGTACTCATACGATCGAGGCACGAGTCTCGCACTTGCCGCGCCTGTTACCTCTTGGGACTCCCCACGGCGGGTCAGCCGGTGGACTCCCCGAGCTCCTCGACGCTGGGCCGCACATGCTTGGCCGTGGCCTCTAGGTGCGCGAACGCCTCCTCGACCGTGCTGGTCCAGGAGATGGCGTCGAAGACGTTGGCGCGCGTGAAACCCGCCTCGTACATGTTCTCAATGAGCTGCCGCAGCGGCGTGTACAAGCCCCATGGGTCGAGGATCACCAGGGGGCGGTCGTGGATGCCGAGCACGCGGGCCGTCCAGATCTCGAAGAGCTCCTCCAGCGTGCCGATGCCGCCGGGCAGCACGAGGAAGGCGTCGGAGCGCTCGTCCATGAGGGCCTTGCGCTCGCGCATGCCGGTGGTGACGATCAGCTCGTCCGAGTCGGTGTCGGCGACCTCGATGTCGACCAGGACCTGCGGGATCACGCCGATGGTCCGGCCGCCGGAGGCGCGGGTGGCCGTGGTGACGGCGCCCATGCACGAGACGGTGGCGCCTCCGCTCACCAGCGTGTGCCCACGCTGGGCGAGCTCGGCGCCGACCTCTGTGGCGAGTTCGAGGTATTTCTCCTCAATTTTCAGACTTGAGGCGCAAAAGACGCAGATATTCACGCACCGGAGCTTATTGGGGCTCGGCGGACTGGACGGCAGCGGCCTCCTGCTCCTCCTGGAGCTGCTTGGACCGCGCAAGGTCCGCGTCGGCGATGATGCGTACGGCCTCTTCCACGTCGTCGGTCACGGTGATGAGGTCGAGATCCTGCTCGGCGATCTTGCCGCTGCCGAGCAGCGCGTTCTTGATCCAGTCGAGCATGCCGCCCCAGAACTCCGTGCCCATCAGCACGACGGGGAAGGACGTGACCTTCTGCGTCTGCACCAGGGTGAGCGCCTCGAACAGCTCGTCGAGCGTGCCGAACCCGCCGGGCAGCGCGATGAACCCGCACGAGTATTTGACGAACATCGTCTTGCGCACGAAGAAGTAGCGGAACTCGATGCCGAGGTCCACGTAGTCGTTCATCTTCTGCTCGAAGGGCAGCTCGATGCCGAGCCCCACCGACACGGCGCCGTCGACGTCGGCCGCGCCCCGGTTGGCCGCCTCCATGATCCCGGGGCCGCCGCCGGTGATCACCGCGTAGCCGGCGCGGGCCAGCGCCCGGCCGAGCTCGCGGCCCATGCCGTAGTCCGGAGAGTCTTCGCGAGTGCGTGCCGAGCCGAAGACGGTGACCGCCCGGGGCAGCTCGGCCAGCTGCCCGAACCCCTCCACGAACTCGGCCTGGATGCGCAGCACCCGCCACGGGTCCATGTGCACCCAGTCGGCGGGGCCCTGGCGGTCGAGCAGGCGTTGATCATGGGTGGTGCTGGGTGCGAGCCTGCCACGGATCACAGCCTGCCCCTGACGGCGTTCCGGACGTTTCTGTTTCATGCCGGTCACGCTAGCCCAACGCCCCCCGGCCCTGCGCACAACGAGAGCCGGTCACCGGCCAGACGGTCTTCGCGGCAAATGCCCTGGTAGATGGCCTGAAGAAGCCGAGTAAAAAATCTTGTAAGAAGCAGGAACCAGATTTCGACCTGCCTGCGTCTAACTGCCGAGGGTGCTGCTCGGGACTGAAAGTGGCTTTCCCCGCCAAATGGCCGGCGAGGAAAGCCACTTTCACTTTGTCAGCCAGTCCAGCAGGGCCCGCTCGCTCTCCACGATCTTCGTGAGCGACACGTACTCTCCCTGCTGATGCGCCAGGTTCGGGTCACCGGGACCGTAGTTCACGGCCGGAACCCCCAGTGTGGAGAAGCGCGCGACATCCGTCCAGCCCAGCTTCGCCCGCGGCGTGCCGCCGACCGCGGCGGTGAAGGCCGCCGCCACCGGATGGGTGAGGCCGGGCCGCGCGGCCGGGGCGCCGTCGGTGAACTCGACCTCGAACCCGTCGAACACCTCGCGTACGTGCTCCTGTGCCTCGTCGATCGACAGGTCGGGCGCGAACCGGTAGTTGACCGTGACCACGCACTCGTCCGGGATGACGTTCCCGGCCACGCCGCCGCGCACGCCGACCGCGTTGAGCCCCTCGTGGTAGGCGAGGCCGTCGACCACCGGCTGCCGGGCCTCGTAGGCGTTGAGCCTGGCCAGGACCGGCTCGATGCCGTGGATCGCGTTGACCCCGAACCACGACCTGGCACTGTGCGCGCGCTTGCCGGCCACCGTGATCTCGGCCCGCAGGGTGCCCTGGCAGCCGCCCTCGATCACGCCGTCGGTGGGCTCCATGAGCACCGCGAAGTCGGCCGCCAGCCAGTCGGGGTGCTCGCGCGCCACCCTGGTCAGCCCGTTGCGCTCGGCCTCGATCTCCTCGCAGTCGTAGAAGACGTAGGTGACGTCGCGGTTCGGTGCGGGCACGGTCGCGGCCAACTTGAGCGCGACCGCCACCCCCGCCTTCATGTCGGTGGTGCCGCAGCCGAAGAGCAGGTCGCCTTCGACGCGGCTGGGCAGGTTGGCGGCGACCGGCACCGTGTCGAGGTGCCCGGCGATCAGCACCCGCTCGCCGCGCCCCAGCTCCGTACGCGCGACGAGCGTCTCGCCGGATCTGTCGACCTTGAGGTGCGGCAACGCCCCCAGCGCCTGCTCCACCAGGTCGGCCAGCGCCCGCTCGTTGCCGCTCACCGACTCGATGTCCACGATGGCGGCGGTCAGCGTCCGCACGTCCTGCGTCAGGTCCAGCATCAGGTGTTCACTCCGTGTTCGCGCAGCACCTCGTTGAGCGCTGCCTTGTCATGGCGCTGCCCCGGCTCCAGGCGCTTGATCACCAGCACGCAGGGCAGCCCGAACGTGCCGCCGGGGAACTCCTTCTGGCGGGTGCCGCCGACGGCGACGCACCAGTCGGGGATCCGGCCACGGGCCAGCTCCTCGCCGGTCCGTACGTCGATCACCGGGATGGAGGCCGACAGGATCGTGCCCGCCCCGACGACGGCGCCACGCCCCACCCGGGCGCCTTCTACGAGCATCGCACGGCTGCCGATGAGCGCGTCGTCCTCCACCACCACCGGCACGGCGTTGGGCGGCTCCAGCACGCCGCCGATGCCCACACCGCCCGACAGATGGACGTTCCTCCCGATCTGGGCGCAGGAGCCGACCGTGGCCCAGGTGTCGACCATCGTCCCCTCGTCGACGTACGCGCCGACGTTCGTGAACGACGGCATCAACACCACGCCGGGCGCCAGGTAGGAGCCCCAGCGCGCGATCGCTCCCGGAACCACCCGCACCCCGTCCAACGTGGTCTTGAGCGGATGCCGGTCATGGTGCTGGAAGTCGCCCACCTGCGACCTGGCCATGCCGAGCACCTGGAAGCTGAGCAGAATCGCCCGCTTGGCCCGCTCGTCCACGACCACCTCACCGTCCGACAACCGGGCGGCCCGCGCCTGTCCCCTGTCGAGCAGGTCGATCGCGCTCACCACCACGTTGCGCGCGTCGAGGTCGCGGGGGGACAACTCCCCGCGCCGCTCCCACAGCTCATCCACCGCGGAGTCGATCGGTGACAGACTGCTCACGTGCTTCATGGCCAGGGAGCTTATCTGGCCGGGTAGGTTTTTCAGCGTGCGCCTGCGCTTCTCTCGCGGAGTCATCACCATCGCGGTCATAGTTCTTCTTCTCGCGGTGGCAATCTCCGTAGGTCTCTACCAACTGTTGAAAAAGACGCAGCCGCTGGCCATCCCCGAGGCCTACTGCAGCGTCAAGACTCCCAAAGGAGAGCTGGCTCTCGACATCGAGCAGGCCCAGATATCAGCCACCATCGCGGCCGTCGCGGAGCGCCGCAAGCTGCCCGAACGAGCGGTGGTGATCGCCTACGCGACCGCATTGCAGGAATCGAAGCTGGCCAACCTCGCCTACGGCGACCGCGACTCCGTCGGCGTGTTCCAGCAGCGCGAGTCGCAGGGGTGGGGCAAGCGCAAGCAGCTCCTCGACCCCGTCTACGCGAGCAACAAGTTCTTCGCCGCGCTGGTCAAGGTGAAGCACTACCGGAAGATCCCGCTGGCGGACGCCGCTCAGGCCGTGCAGCGGTCGGCGGGCGGCTACGCCTACGCCCAGCACGAGGAGGACGCCAAGCTCCTCGCGTCGGCGTTCACCGGGCGGGTCCCGAAGTCCGTCCACTGCTGGTACCCGCCCCCCAAGGCGAGCACGCCCGCGCCGAAGGCCAAGACCGCCGAGGCGCGGCGCCAGCTCGCGCGGGCGCTCGGCGATCCGGCCATCTCGACGCCGAAGCGCGGCTGGCTGGTCGCCGCCTGGTCGGTCGCCTACGCGCAGAAGTACGGCCTGCAGCGCGTCGGGTTCAGCGGCGCCACCTGGACCAACGAGTGGCGGGTGGACGGCTGGCAGTCAGGCGGCAAAGCGTCCGACACCCAGGTGGACATCTCCTGAGCGGGCGGGGCGGGTCTAAGGCGCGGCGCGGCTGACGATGCTGATCGAGCCGGGCGGCAGCGGCCTGGCATAGCTGGCCGTCCATCTGCTGCCCTGGACCCGCTCGAAGGAGAGCAGCCGCCCGTCGGAGGCGCGGTAGTCGGCGAAGTCGAGCAGCCCCCGCTCGGGGTAGCCGGTGTTGCCTTCCGACCGGAAGGCGGCCGTGCCCCGCTCCAGCGGGTGGAACTCGACGCCCTCCATGATCAGCATGCTCTTGGCGGGGATCATGCCCTCGGTGGGCACCTCGGTCCAGACGAGCACCTCCAGGTGCGACGGCTCGCCCTCGGCCGTGCCCTGAAGCACCTCCACCGACAGCCACTGCAGGCGGCGGGAGCCGTCGCGCAGCCGGTATTCGGTCCACTGCATGCCCTGCCACGAGATGTACATGGCGCCGAGCACCCGCGCGGGCGATCCGTGCACCTCTATCCGGTCACCGACCTTGATGGTGCGGGGATCGGCGTAGTCGGATCCGGCGTACCCGGGCATGCTCACCGGTGCCGGCAGCGGGGCCTCGATGGACGCGACCTCGACCGGCGGCGCGGTCGTGCGGCCCTTCCGGTCCTGGCGCATGGTCGCCAGGAAGGCACCCAGCAGCAGGAGGACGGTGGCGACGCTCAGCCCGAGTACGACCACGGAGGTCATGCTCATCGATCAGCTCGCTCCACTCGCGGTCTGCCTCAGCAAACGCCGTTATCAACTTATGCGTGCCCTGCTTCGCGGGGGATCCTACTGGAGGCGGCGCACTGCCGCACTGATGCGTTCATCAGTGGCAGTCACGGCGATACGGATATACCGCCCACCAGCCGATCCGTAGAATTCCCCGGGGGCCACCAAAATACCGATTTCGGAGAGTTTACTGACCTGTTCCCACGAACTTGTCCCATCTGTCGCCCAGAAATACAGGCCCGCGGTCGAGTGCTCGATCCGCCAGCCCGACTTCTCCAGCACCGGCCGCAGCTCGGCGCGGCGTGCGGCATAGCGTTCACGCTGCTCGTCGGCGTGCGCGTCGTCGCCCAGCGCGGCCGTCATCGCGGCCTGTACGGGAGCCGGCATGAGCATCCCCGCGTGCTTGCGGATCTCCAGGAGCCGCTTGACCAGAGCCTGATCGCCGGTCACGAACCCGGCACGGTAACCGGCCAGGTTGGAGCGCTTGGACAGCGAGTGGACCGCGAGCAGCCCCTCGTGGGAGCCCCCGCAGACGTCGGGATGCAGGATGGAGACGGGTCGCTCCTCCCAGCCCAGTTCGATGTAGCACTCGTCGGAGGCGACGACCGTGCCGCGCTCGCGCGCCCAGGCCACCACCTTGCGCAGGTGCTCGACGGGCAGCACCCGGCCCGTGGGATTGCCCGGCGAGTTGACCCAGACGAGGTCCACCTGCTGGGGCCCCAGCGCGAACAGGCCGTCGGAGGCCGTCGCCGCCGCGCCGGCCAGCCGGGCGCCCACGTCATAGGTGGGATAGGCCAGCTCGGGGAAGACGACCGTCTTGGCGCCCAGGTAGGTGGGCAGCCAGGCGACGAACTCCTTCGAACCGATCAGCGGCAGCACGTCACGCGGATCGACGGTGACCTCGTGCCTGCGCCGCAGCCAGCCTGCGGCGGCCTCGCGCAGCGCCTTCGTCCCGTGGGTGAGCGGGTAGCCGGGGCTGTTGGCGGCCTCGACGAGCGCGCTCTGGACGAGCGACGGCACCGGGTCGACGGGCGTGCCGACCGAGAGATCGACGATGCCGTCGGGGTGTGCCATCGCACGCGCCTTGTACGGCTCCAGCCGGTCCCAGGGGAAGTCGGGCAGGTTGTTCACGGTTCTCCAGGTATCGGTTGGGCGCGCCGTACACCCGGCAGCGGGGCGCGCCAATAGAGCGCCCCGGCTGCGGGATGCGACCTAGTGTTCCTCGGCCTGGGGCGGCAGCGCGGCGATGAGGGGGTGATCCTTGTCGATCTTGCCCACCTTTGAGGCACCGCCTGGCGAGCCCAGATCCTCGAAGAAGTCGACGTTCGCCTTGTAGTAGTCCTTCCACTGCTCCGGAAGGTCGTCTTCATAGAAAATCGCTTCGACGGGGCACACTGGCTCGCACGCGCCGCAGTCCACGCACTCGTCGGGGTGGATGTAAAGCATGCGCTCGCCCTCGTAGATGCAATCAACGGGGCACTCCTCGATGCACGCCTTGTCCAGGACGTCCACGCAAGGCTGCGCGATGACGTAGGTCACCTCGAGCTCCTTCTTCTCCGCACCATGGCATGACTCTGACCGCGGTCTGCTAGCCCTAGTATTGCCGTGCTTGCCAACTGGCCGGAACGGAGGGTGGCAAACTCGTGTCGGCTCGCCTGGTAATCGCGATCACAACCGCGGACATCGGAGCCCGGATCACCACCCGCAGACGGGACCCGGAGGGCTTCCGGGACGCCGTCGGGATCCTCGAATCCTGGGACGGCGGCGTGCTGCGCGTCCGCAAGAGGGACGGCACCCTGGTGGAGATCGCCGAAGAGATGCTGGTGGCGGCCAAGGTCGTTCCGGCCGCGCCTCCTCGACCTGGACGGAAGTAACGGTAAGTATTCGTTCTGTGACCGTACGTACCTGCGCCGCCGCAGCCGTCCTTCTCGCCAGCGCCGGATGCGGCGCGTCGCCGCCGCCGGCCGCCAAGCCGCTTTCGCCGGTGAACGTCAAGGCGACCTCCATGAAACAGGGCTTCACGTCCCTGGACCGCCTCGTCGAGTCCGCCAAGGGGGAAGGCGCGCTCACCGTGATCGCGCTTCCCCGGGATTGGGTGAACTACGGCGAGATCATCGACACCTTCACCGACAAGTACGGCATCAAGGTCAACGAGCTCGAACCCGGTGCCAGCAGCCGGCGGGAGATCGACACGGCCGCCCAGCTCAAACCCGACGTGTTCGACCTCACCCTCGACGTGGCGGTGGCCCAGGCCGCCAAGTTCGCGCCGTACAAGGTGCAGGGCTGGCAGGATCTGCCCGATCACATCAAGGACCCCACCGGCGCCTGGTACGGCGCCTACGGCGGCTACATGTCGATCGGGTACGACCCGCGCAAGGTCCCCGCTCCCGCCTCGTTCGCCGATCTGGCCGCCAAGCCCGGCTACCTGGTCGCGCTCGACGGCGATCCGCTGCACTCGGCGGCGGCCTTCGGCGGCGTCATGGCCGCCTCGCTGGTGTCGGGCACGCCGCAGCCGCAGCGTGGCGTCGAGTTGTTCGCCAAACTCAAGCAGGCGGGCCGGCTCACCGATCCCGCCAAGGCCAACACGATCGTGGACTGGGATTACCTCAACGCCGCCCGCGGCGCCCGCGACGCGGAGGGGTGGAAGGTGACGATCCCGCGCGACGCGCCGCTCGGCGACTACCACGTACAGGCGATCAGCAAGGACGCGCCGCATCCGGCGGCGGCTCGCCTCTGGGAGGAGTTCCTGCTCTCCGACGAGGGCCAGAACCTGCTGCAGAAGGGCTGGGCCCGCCCCGCCCGCGAGGAGGCGATGCTGATGCGGGGCACCCTCGACAAGGAGCAGGCTGCCAAGCTTCCCGTTGCGCCAGGATCGCCGGTATTGCTCACGATTCCGCAGACAGACGCAGCAAAGTCCTATCTGAAGAAGCGATGGACGCAAAGTGGGCTATGAGACCATTGTGACTTGATATGTCGCGGAGACATTCAGCCTCTAAAGTGAACAGACAGCACGGCCGCAGGGGGCCCGATGTCTGACGAATGAGAGCTGATCGTCTTGCGATACGACACACCGAGCTTGGAACGGTGGAGCAGTCGCGCCTACGACGGCAGTTTCGGCTACGTCTCGACGCAGGGCGCGCCTCTGGTGGACCTGCTCGATCCGCGGCCGGGAGAGCGCGTGCTCGACCTCGGCTGCGGCACCGGAGTGCTGACCGCCCAGATCGCCTCGCGGGGTGCCGACGTCCTCGGGATCGACGGTTCACCCGCGATGATCGAGAAAGCCCTCGCCGAGCATCCGGGCGTCGACTTCATCGTGGGCGACGGGCACGACTTCAGCGTGGCGCTGGCCTATGACGCCGTCTTCTCCAACGCCGCGCTGCACTGGATGAGCCGCGACCCCGTCTCCGTCATCGCCAACGTGCACGAGGCGCTCACGCCCGGTGGCCGGTTCGTGGCCGAGATGGGCGGCGCGGGCAACTGCGCGGAACTCACCGCGGCCATGCTGACCGCCTGGCGGGAGTACGGCCTGCGCGAGCCCGAATTGCCGTGGTACTTCCCCACCCCGGCCGAATACGCCCGGCGACTGGAGCAGGAGGGCTTCGTGGTCCGGCTGCTCGAATACTTCGACCGGCCGACCCCCCTCGCCGAATGCCCGCAGGGGGCCGCCGACTGGGTACGCATGTTCGCTTCCTCGGTGGTCGAAGGGTTGCCGCGGGACATCGTCGAACCGCTGCTCCAGCGGGTCAACGAACTCGCCGCGCCCGCTCTGCGCAGGGAGACCGGCTGGATGGCCGACTATGTCCGTCTACGCTTTGCCGCTGTCCGGCGCTGATCCGTAGGGGATGATGCGTAGGGGAGTTTTGCCGGACTATGGTCTGTTCCGTGGGGGGCGGAGAGCGTAAGGCTGCACCGCTGACGAAGTTGAGGAGCCTTGCGACGACACGGCGGCGTGAGGGGCTGGTGAACGGAACGGGATGAATTTCTGCCTGAGCGACCTCGTACCACCGTTGAGGTGGAGCGACGCGTCCACGATCACGCTGCTCACCGGGCAGCCGGAGCTTCCGGACGCCTGGTGGCGCAGCCTGCCCATGCCGCGGGTGCTCGCGGCCATCGGCCCCGAGTCGCTCGGGGAGCTGCTCACGGAGATCGCGCTTGAGCACTGGCCGGCCGCCGCCGTGGGCGATGTGCTGCCGGCGCTGCACGTACTGGACCCGGACGAGGCCGACGAGCCGCAGGTGGCGATCGCGCTCGACCGCGCCGGGTCGTGGACGGGGCTGCTCGCGCTGACCGGCCGGGAGCTGGTGGACCAGCCGTTCATCCAGGCGCGTCCGGTGCTCAACACGCTGTTCTCCGCGGTCCTGGTACGGCTCGCGCCCCAGCTCCACCAACGCCCGGCCCCGTTCGCCGAGCAGCCCCTGTTCGCCGCGGAGGCTCCGTTCGCCGTGGCGGCGCCGGTCGCTGAGCAGGCCCCGGTTGCCGAGCAGGTCCCGCCGGTGGAGGTGTCGGCGGGTGGGGAGGCTCCGCCCGCCGAGGAAGTGCCGGAGCCCGCGGGGGAGGTTCCCGAGGAGGCTGCGGCGGCCGAACAAGCGGCCGAGGAGCCGGTGCTGGACGCCGACGCCGAGCCGGTCGTCGAGGAGGTCGCCGAGCCGGAGCCGGAGCCCGAGCCCGTCCTGGACGCCGCCGACGAGCCCGCGCCGGAGCCCGCCGCCGAAGAGGCCGCCGCTCTCGAAGCCGAGGGCGCGGAGCCGGAAGCGGCGCCCGAACCGGAGGCCGTCGAAGCCGTACCGGAGCCCGAACCTGAGCCTGCCGCCGAAGAGGCGAAGCCCAGATACGACACACCGGCGGACTTCGAGGCAGCCGAATCCGAAGACCAGGAGTCCGAGGCCGAGCCGGAGCAGCAGCAGCCAGATGAGCGTGGCGGTCATGAGCTGCCCGAGCTCATCGAGGCCGCGTTCGCCGGTCTGGACGACAAGAGCTGGGCCGTCGCCCAGAACCGGGTCTTCACCGACCAGCCGTCCGCCGTGGACCAGCTCGCCAAGCTGTTCGCCGTGCCCGCCGCCGAGATCTCCGCCACCGAGACCGAGTTCCGGGCCCGCCTCGGCCAATGGCTGGCCAGCGAGGAGGCCGCCCCGTACCGGGCGCATCTCGACGAACTACGCCGGACGATAGGCCCGGCCGCCCCCAAGGAGCGGCTGATCGGCGCGGCCGACTGGCACGCCCTGGAGATCCGCGCGCTGGAGGTCCCCGCCTGGCAGTTCGTGCTGGCCACGCTGCCGTCGGAGGCACCGGCCGCGGCGCAGCCCGCTCCGGAGCCGGTCGCTCCGGCCGTCGAGCGGCCCGCGTCCGCGTTCGCCCAAGTGCCGCCGATCCCGTCGCCGCCGCCCGGGACGCCGCAGTTCCAGGCATTCGCCCCGGCCGTCGAGGTCAAGGCGGGCGAGGGCAACGGGGCGTCGGGCGAGCAGCCCAAGCCGTACCAGCCGCTGAAGGACGTCTCGCAGACCAGGCGCTGCTTCCGCCAGCCGGACGGCCGGTGGTGGCTGCGGATCGACGTGACGGCCGAGCAGCTCACCGGAGGTGAGTGCGCGCTGCCCACGGGGTTCGCCACGTACCTGGGTCTGTCGCCCGGGGAGAGCAGAACCGTGCGGAGCGCGGCCGGCGAGCTGACCATGACCTGGCACGGCCGGCCGGTGCTCGAATCCGTCGAACGGCTGCTGGCGGACGTCGGCGCCAAGGAGGGCGGGCACCTGTTCCTCACGCTGTCGGACGAGGGCGTGTTGCGGGCCCGGCACCTGCCGGTGGCCGCGCAGGGGGCCGAGAAGATCACCAAGGCGCTCCGCCTGGTCGGCTACACCGCCCCCGGCGGGACCCGCGACCAGGCCGCCAGGGTGATCGCCACCAGGATCGGGATGACCGGACCTGTCGGACTGCCCGACCTGCTCACCAGGCTCCGCGAACGCGGGGACCGCGATCTGCTGCAACTCCTGGACTGAGCCGTGCCGCGGCTCGCGATCGCCCCTGACTTCCCCAGGGACCTCAGCGCACTGGCACAGCCGGTGCGCAGGGACGCCGTGGTCGCGCTCCGCCGCCTGCTGCTGAACGTCTCCGGCGCGCCGCACCCCGAGCGGGTCAGGGGCGCCAGGGACGCCCGCGTCGCGACGCTCCGCCTCGCTCCGGGCCACCGGGGCGTGGTGGTGCGTCAGCGGGACGTGTACTGGCTGCGTACCGTGCTCCCGAATCCCGAGGCGTGGTCGTACGCGCAGCGGTACAGGTACGGCATCAACCCGGTGATCGGCGTCATCGAGGAGTGGGACGCCGAGGCCCTCGAACGGGTCGAGCCCGCGTTACGCCGATCGGCGGGCACCACGGGGCTGTTCGACCCGGTGTGCGATGGTGATCTGCTCGCGCTGGGCATCGACGTGCGCGCCCTGCCGCTGGTGCGGCTCATCACCAACGAGGCCGACGTGGAGGCGCTCGAACCGCTGCTCCCCCCGACCCAGCACATGCCGCTCGCGGTGCTGGCCCGGGGCGGCTCGCTGTCCGAGGCCTGGCGGGAGCTGGACGCGTGCCGCGCCTCTGATGAGGCCATCGACCGGATCGACGTGGACGACCTCCACGCGGCGCTGCGGCGCAGCCCGGACCGGGCGGTGTTCGCCACCGACAAGGTGGAGCTGGAACGGGTGCTCGCGGCGCCGGAATGGTGCGCGTTCCCGCGTCCTGAACAGCACCGGCTGGCCCACGCCACCCGCTACGAGCACCCGGTGCTGCTGATCGGCGGGGCGGGCACCGGCAAGACGATCATCGCGCTGCACCGGGCGGCTCATCTGGCCGCGCACGGGAGCGGCCCGGTGCTGCTGGTGACGTACTCACAGGGGCTGGGCGACGACCTGTCCGCCCGGCTCGACCAGCTGATCGACGACGGCGTGACGCGCAAGCGGGTCGACGTGGACAACGCCGAGCGGCTGGCCATGCGCATCGTGGCCAGCGCGGAGGGCCAGCGCCCCGCGCTGATGGGCCCCGGCGCGCGCACCCTGGCCGAGCTGACCGACGAGGCGCTCCGGCTGCTGTCGAGGAGCACGGGCGACCTGCTCGACGACATCGAGCCGGGGCGCAAGCCGTACCGGCACGTCGTGGTGGACGAGGCGCAGGACATCAGCCCGGCGCAGTGGCGGTTGCTGCGCGCGGTGGCGCCCAGGGCGCACGACGACATGTTCATCGTCGGCGACCCGCACCAGCGGATCACCGACACGCGCGTGACGCTCAGCTCGGTGGGCATCCCGGCCCTGCAGCACACGCTCAAGGTGTCCTACCGGCTGCCGCAGGAGGTGCTGTCCTTCGCGGTCCGGCTGCGCGGCGGCGGGCCCGCCGACGGGCTGGTCAAGGGCATGTCCCCGCTGTACGGGTTCCGCGCGCTGCACAACGGCGATCGGCCGGTCGTCAGGATGTACGACTCGCCGGAGGCGGAGCTGGCCGGGCTGGTGGCCACGATCGCCGCCTGGCTGGACGACGGTGTCCCGGCCGGCGAGATCGCCGTCGGCGCGCGTACCACGAAACTGGTCCGTGAGGCACGAAAAGCTCTCGGGCGGGCAGATGTACGGGTGGCGGCATTCCAGAATCTGAAAGGGCTGGAGTTCGAGCGGGTCGCGCTCATCGGCGTGGCGGAGGGCGTGGTGCCCGAACCGCCGCCCGACGATCCGAGCGCTCGGGCGAGAGCTCTGCAGCGGGAGCGGAGCATGCTGTTCGTGGCTTGCACACGGGCCCGATCCATGCTCTATATCTCCCATTCCGGAAGAGGTAGCCCCTTTCTGTCGCTCTGATCACATAGTCTGAACTGCGGATATCTTCCCTTTGCCGGTTGGACCCCAATGAACCTCAGCCTGAGCGACCTAGCGCCACCGCTGCGCTGGACTTCTCCTGTGCAGATCGCGCCGATCTTGGAGGAATCCCAGCTGCCCGAGGCGTGGTGGCAGGCGATCCCACTTGACCGCGCATGCGCCGTGATCACCACACAGACCGTGGCGGGCCATCTCGCCGATCTCGCCGTGACCTGCTGGGGTCACCTGCTGGTCGGCGACATCCTGCCGCTGCTGCGCTTCTCCGACCCGGCCGAGGCCGAGCGGACTCCGGAGATGCTCGGCAAGGACGTGGTGCAGAAGCTGTTCGGCGGGGTGTTCGAGCGGTTGCTCGAACCTCCGTCCGAGACGCTCCCCGCGCCCGCCGCGCGGCCGGACAAGCCGCTGCCCGAATTGATCGACGGCCTGTTCGCGGCGCTGGACGAGCGGCAGCGGGCGATCGCCCGCGACCGGCTCTACGCCTCGCAGCGGGCCACACTCGACGAGCTGGCGCAGCGCTTCTCGGTGACGCGGGAGCGGATCAGGCAGATCGAGCGCGATCTGCGCGACCATGTGGAAGCCTGGCTGGGCGGTCCGGAGGCGGTCGCGCTCGTCGCGCACGTCACCTGGCTGCGCGGCCGGTTGGGCTCGGCCGTACCCGCGGACGATCTGGCCGCGGCGGCGCCGTGGCACCGCGGCGAGCTGCGCACGCTGGGCATCCCCGCCTGGCGCTTCGTGCGCACGCTGCTGACCGGGTACGAGCAGGCCGACGGGTGGTTGATCGCGGGCGGCGCGGACGAGCTGAGGGAGAAGACGCGCCAGCTGTTCACCGACGGGCCACGGCCGCTCGCCGAGGCCGTCGGCATGGTCACGCAGCTCGGCATCCGCGAGGACGTGGCCGAGCGGTGGATCCTGGCCGTGCCGCAGTTGCGCGTCCTGGACCAGCACGTGGTGCCGTGGCCGCGCAGCATCAACGAGAAGGCGGAGGCGGTCCTGGCGGTGGCCGAGCGGCCGTTGACGCCGGAGGAGATCCAGGAGCGCATCGGCGAGGACTACAGCCTGGTCGGCATCCGCAACCAGCTCACCGCCGACGAGCGGTTCCGCCGCGTGGACCGGAACAAGTACGGGCTGACCAGATGGGGCGGCGACGAGTACCTGGGGATCAGGGAGATGATCGCCAGGGAGATCGAACGGGCCGGGGGCGAGGCGTCGGTCAGCACGATCGTCACGAGCCTCACCTCCCGCTACGACGTCAGCGAGAGCTCGGTGCGCGCCTACTCGGGCGGTCCCGGGTTCGAGCGGACGCAGCGGGGCTGGATCCGGGTGGCCGGCACCTCGCCGACCGGGGAGGCCGAGCCGTACCAGCCGCGCAAGGACGTGTCGGAGACCCGGCGCAGCTTCCGCAGCCGCGACGGCCGATGGTGGCACCGCGTCGACGTCAACGCCGAGCACCTGCGCGGGTCGGGGTCGCCGCTGCCGACGGGCTTCGCGGCGTACCTGGGGATGGCGCCCGGCGGGCAGCTCACGGCCTCGACACCGTCCGGAGACGTGGTGGTCAGCTGGCACAACCAGCCGACGATGGGGTCGATCAGGAACGTGCTGGCGGACTTCAAAGCCGGAGAGGGCGACCACGTCTTCCTCACCGTGTCCGACGGGGGCGAGCTGCTGACCCGCTACCTGCCCGCGGCCGCGCCGGGGATGCCGCCGCTGAACCGCGCGCTCTACCTGATCGGTTACACCGCTCCGGTCACCTCGGAGATCGAGGGGCTGCGGCTGATCGGGGCGCGCATCGGGCTGCCGGACACGGCGATCCGCGAAGAGGTCCTGGCGCGGCTGCGGGAGCGCGGCGACCGGGACATCATCGGCTTCCTGGGCGGCTGACCGTTTCCTGAGCGCTTGGCGCTTTCGGGCTTCCCGGAGTCCGGGGGCTAGGCTCGGGGGATGTTGCGGATCTACGACACGCGCGCCAGGCAGGTCGAGGAGATCGCCCCCGCCCGCGCGATGCGCATGTACTCCTGCGGGCCGACGGTCTATCGTCACGCGCACGTCGGTAACCTGCGCTCACAACTCCTGTCCGACCTGATCCGGCGGGTGCTGGAGCGGCAGCGGGTCCGCATGGTGGTCTGCCAGAACATCACCGACGTGGGCCACCTGGCCGACGACACGGAGGCAGGCGGGTCCGGCGAGTCCGGCGAGGACAAGGTGCTCGTGCGGGCGCGGGCCGAGGGACGTTCGGCGCGAGACCTGGCCCGCTATTACGAGGACTCCTTCAAGCGGGACACCGCCGCCCTGAACCTGCGCCCGCCGGAGCACATGCCCCGCGCGAGCGAGTCGATCGACCTGATGATCGAGCTGATCGCCAAGCTGACCGAGCGGGGACACGCGTACGCGCTGCCGGACGGGTCGGTCTACTTCGACGCCACGTCCTTCCCAACTTACGGTGAAATTTCCGGCAACCGGCTCGATGCCCTCCGACCCGACACCACCGACCCCCGCAAGCGCTTCCACGCCGACTGGGCCCTCTGGAAGCCCTCCGACGGCGAACTGTCCTGGGACGCCCCCTGGGGCCGCGGCTTCCCCGGCTGGCACATCGAGTGCTCGGCCATGTCGCTGCGCTACCTCGGCGACCGTATCGACCTCCACACCGCCGGCATCGACCTGCGCTTCCCCCACCATGAGGACGAACGAGCCCAGTCCAACTCGGCGGCCGGCCACGAGGTGGTGCGTCACTGGGTGCATGGGGAGCACCTGCTGTTCGACGGGCGGAAGATGGCCAAGTCCACCGGGAACGTGGTCCTGCTCTCGGACGTGACCGAGGCGGGCCTCGATCCGCTGGCCGTACGGCTGGCGTTCCTGGAGCACCGCTACCGGCAGCAGCTCAACCTCACCTGGGACACCCTGCGCGCCGCCGACAGGACCGTACGGCGGTGGCGGGCCCGGGTGGCGGAGTGGTCGGAGTCGCCCAGCGCGCCGATGGCGGCCGAGCACGTACGGCGGGTGGAGTCGGCCTTCGACGACGACCTCGACACGCCGGCCGCGCTACGGGTGCTGCGCGAGCTGGAGCGGGACGAGTCGGTGGCGCCGGGGGCGAAGTTCGAGTCGTTCCTGCATCTGGATCAGGTGCTGGGGCTGGACCTGGCCATCGAGATCGGGCGGCCTCGGGGGACGGTGCTGCCGCCGGGGGCGGCGGAGTTGCTGTCCGAACGGGAGCGGGCTCGGGAGGCCGGGGACTGGGCGGCGTCGGATCGGCTGCGCGACTCGCTCGCCACCATGGGGGTCCGGGTGTCCGACTCGCCTTCTGGGCAGGTGTGGGAGTAAACGCTTTCTTTTCCCTGTCGGTCGCCGGTCGGCGACCGTCTCCTGGCGTGCTGGAATGCCGTGGGCGGCGAGGTTTCCGGTGTTGTTCGCAGGGCGGGAGTAGTGATCGTTGCTGTCAGACTTGAGGGGCTGCGCGAGAGAAGGAGGTATTTGTGAGGTTGCGGCCCTATGCCTGGCTGCCCTGGCCGTTTCGGTGGGTGGCTCGGATGCTGACCGTGGTCCTCGTGCTCGCGCTGGTGCTCGCCGGTGTGCTCGTCTACACCGCCCGGCGGTCGTTCCCCCAGGTGGACGGAACCATCCGCCTGCCCGGTTTAGCCGGGAATGTAGAGATTTATCGCGATAAAGCGGGAATACCGCAGATTTACGCGGACAGCTCCGAGGACCTGTTCATGGCGCAGGGGTTCGTTCACGCGCAGGACCGGTTCTGGGAAATGGACTTCCGGCGGCATGTGACCTCCGGGCGGCTGTCGGAGCTGTTCGGCAAGGCGACGCTCGACAACGACAAGGCCATCAGGACCATGGGCTGGCGCAGGGTGGCCGAGCAGGAGCTGCCCGAGCTGAGCGAAAGTACGCGCCGCTACCTCGACTCGTACGCCAAGGGCGTGAACGCCTGGCTCCAGGCCAACCCCAACGCCTCCGACCGGAGCCTCGAATACTCGGTGCTCAAGGTGCAGAACGGCGCCTACCGGCCCGAGCCGTGGACCGCGGCCGACTCCGTGGCCTGGCTCAAGGCCATGGCGTGGGATCTGCGGTCCAACATGGAAGACGAGATCGACCGCGCCCTGGCGCTCACCAAGCTGCCCCGCGAGCGGGTCGAGCAGCTGTACCCGGAGTACCCGTACGACAGCCACGCGCCGATCGTCACCCGGGGCACGATCGCCGACGACCGCTTCGACGAACGCGCCCGGCTGGGCGCGCGCGGCACCACGACCCGCGGCCAGAACTTGACCGGCGGCACCACGACCCGCGGCCAGAGCGTGACCGGCGCGCTCGCCCAGGCCGCGAAGACGCTCGACGCGGTGCCCGGCACGATGAGCGCCGCGGACCGCGACGGCATCGGGTCGAACTCGTGGGTGGTCTCGGGTGAGCACACGGCAAGCGGCAAGCCGCTGCTGGCGAACGACCCGCACCTGTCGGCGCAAATGCCGTCCGTCTGGTACCAGGTCGGGCTGCACTGCCGGAAGATCACCGAATCCTGCTCCTATGACGTGACCGGGTTCAGCTTCTCCGGCCTGCCCGGCGTGATCATCGGCCACACGGACAAGATCGCCTGGGGCTTCACCAACCTGGGGCCCGACGTGGCCGACCTGTTCCTGGAGCGGGTGACGGGCGACACGTACCTGTACAAGGGCGAGTCGGTGAAGCTGGAGACCCGACAGGAGAAGATCAAGGTGGCCGGGAGCGGCACGGTCACCCTGAACGTCAGGAGCACCCGGCACGGCCCGCTCATCAACGAGGTCATAGGCGACGTCAAACCGAGCGACGGCGCCAACGCGGTGGCCCTTCAGTGGACCGCCCTGACCCCCGGCACCACCGTCGACGCGATCTTCGCGATGAACGCGGCCACCGACTGGCCGGAGTTCCGCGCCGCGGCCTCGCTCTTCGACGTGCCCGCGCAGAACCTGGTGTACGCCGACACCGAGGGCCACATCGGCTACCAGGCGCCCGGCCGGATCCCCGTACGCGAGAAGGGCGACGGCACGTGGCCGGTGCCCGGCTGGACGGGCGAGTACGACTGGCGCACCGCCCCCATCCCCTACGACCAACTGCCCTCCGTGGAGGACCCCGCCGACGGCTACATCGTGACGGCGAACAACGCCGTCATCGACCCCAAGCGCTACCGGCCGCTCCTGACCAAGGACTGGGCGTACGGCTACCGTTCCCAGCGCATCCTCGACCGGATCAAGCAGGAGATCGCGAAGGGCAAGGTCGACGCCGCGACCATGTCCAAGATCCAGCAGGACACGTACAACGGCCTGGCCAAGGACGTGGTCCCGGCGCTGATGCGGGTGCCTCTGGCCGGGCCCGCCGTACAGGCCAGGAAGCTGTTGCAGGACTGGGACGGCTCGCAGGGCGTCAACTCGACCCCCGCGGCCTACTTCAACGCGGTCTGGCGGCACCTGCTCAAGCTGACCTTCGACGACGATCTGCCCGCCGGGGCCCGGCCGAGCGGCGGCGACCGCTGGTACGAGGTGGTCAAACGCCTGCTCGACGCCCCCGACGACCCGTTCTGGGACGACACCACCACCAAGGGCCGTACCGAGACCCGCGACGACATCCTCCAGCAGGCGCTGGCCGCGGCGTACCAGGAGGTGGCCGACCGGCTCGGCACCGACCTGGCGGCCTGGCGCTGGGGCGACCTGCACCAGCTCACGCTCACCAACGGCTCGCTCGGCACCTCGGGCATCGCGCCCATCGAGGCCCTGTTCAACCGGGGGCCGTTCGAGGTGCCGGGCAGCAAGGACGCGCCGAACGCCACCGGGTGGAACGTGCAGCGCGACTACACGGTGACGTCGGTGCCGTCCATGCGGATGGTCGTCGATCTGGGGGATCTGGACAAGTCAGGGTGGATCAACCTGACGGGGGCTTCGGGGCACGCGTTCCACGACAACTACTGGGACCAGGCGCCGCTGTGGGCGAAGGGGGAACTGCTGCCGATGTACTCGAAGCCGTCGACCGTCCAGAAGGCCGCCGTCCACACCCTGCGCCTCACTCCCTGATCTTCTTGACTACGACCACGGACGTACGTGGATTCCAGACCGTGGGCTGACGCGGACGACCCCTTCACCACGTCAGCATGGCGGACATGACTCGCCTCTGGTACTTGATCGGACTGCTCCTGATCGTCTCCGGGCTCGTCCATCTGGGCGTGCTCGTGGTCGACGGCGGCCCGTGGGACGGCCCTGTGTCGTTCCGCAAGCCGTTCACGTTCGGGGTCTCGTTCGGGCTGAGCGTGCTCTCGCTCACCTGGGTGGCGCAGTTCGTCCGGCTGCGTCGTCGCGACCTGCTGCTGGGCGTCTTCGCCATGGCGTCGGTCGTGGAGGTCGCGCTCATCACCGTGCAGGCTTGGCGCGGCGTGCCCTCGCACTTCAACATGTCCACCAGCGTGGATGCACTCATCGCCAGGACACTGGCCGCCGGCGGCTTCGCCCTGATCGCCGTCGTGGTCCTCATGACGCTCTCCGCCTTCCGCCGCGACCCCGCCGCGCCGACCAGCATGCGGCTGGCCGTCCAGGCCGGGTTCGGCACGTTCCTGGCCGCGATGGCCTTCGGGGGCATCATGATCGCCCGTGGGGTGGTCGAGGTCATGGCCGGCTCCCAGCAGCTCGCCTACACGGTGGCCGGTTCGCTCAAGCCCGCCCACGCCATCCTCATGCACGGTGTGCTGCTCCTGCCCGCCCTGGCCTGGCTCCTCTCCCGCACCCAGCCGTCCGAACAGATCCGCCTGCGTGTCGTACGGCTGGCGATCTGGATCTACATCACCGTCTCCGCGATCGTCTCGGGCCTGGCCCTCTTCGGCATCACCGTCGTCAGCCCGTCCACCGCCTCTGTGCTCTGCGCGGGCGCGATCTCGGGCCTGGCCATCGGCGCCCTGACCCTGGGCACGCTCCTCCCCCGCACCCAGCGGCACAGCCTCACGGGCTCATAGACCCACAGCTATCAGGAGAGGAAAGAGCGCGACTCTCCGATCGCCAGGTCCCACAGGCCCTCCCGGGGCAGTCCCTGGGCATGCCAGGCCGACCGTGCGTTCTCGATCGGTGCGAGCAGCGGCTCCCCCGACAGCACGAACGCGCCGTGCCAGGTGACGCTCAGCAGCTCGCGAAACTCGGGAAGGGGCGCGGTGAGGCGATCTTTGAAGCTGTCCGGCCAGCGGGGAACATCGATCGTCTGCGTCATGCGCGCCCTCTGCCCTATGTAGCGGATCAGTCACCCGGACCGATCGCGACCTGCGCCCCTTCTCCACCACAGAGGTGCGCGCGGATACCCGCCGTCGTCGAGCCCGGCCAGCCGCTCGAAGACGTTGTACGAGGCCTGATGCCCGCAGACCAGTACGGAGACGAGCATGGCCACCAGGTAGAGCGGCAGCATCGGCAGGCCCGCGCACCAGGCCCACTGGGTCGCATGCCGGCCCTCGTGCAGGATGAGCTGGTCATCGAGCGAGTCGCGCCTGGTCAGCACGACGTTCCCGACGGTGAAGGCCCCGGCGATGGGGAAGCGATAGCGGTAGCCGAACGCGAGGACGAGGCCATTGGGCCCGTGCTGCCTGGCGGCACCGCCTAAAACGGAGATCAGCAGACCGAGCGGGGTGGAGAGGTTGACGTAGTTCACCGCCCGCCGGAACCGGTAGCGCTTGTTCATGCGTCTGAGCCTTGACCAATCTTGACAAGACGGAATAATGATCCGGGTCCTGAAATCTCCCCAAGAGCAGGATTATGAGATTCACCATCGTGGGTGCGCTGGTCGGCACCATGGCCTTGGCCGGAGTCGGCGGCGTCGCGATCACCCAGACGTCAGCGTCAGATCCCCTCAACTCAACTGGCCCTCCTCTCCGCGTCGAAGTGGCGTTACCAGCCACCACCCCGACGACGACTCCCACTCCTAATGTCGGGAAGTACACCGCGAAGACGAAGGTCGTCAAGAAGAAGGGCGTCTCGTATCTGGATGTATCCATCAAGTACGACGGCGCGGCCCGGTTCAGCGTGAAGCAGAAGGTCTGCAAGTCCAAGTCGTGCAAGACGACGGCCGCCGACCTCCCCGTGACCACCGGTGCCGGCCAGAGCAGCAAGAAGATCGGCAAAGGCAGCTACAAGGTCAAGGGCAAACCCAGCATCAAGGTCAAGGTCCTGCCCTGGCCCACACGCACCGTGACAGCCTCACCGACAGCGACGGCAACGGCGACGGTCACAGACGCCGCTGACCCCACCAATTCGGCGACCGATACGGCAACCGCGACAGTGACCCAAACAGCCATGGCGACCACCACGGTCACCCAGGCGGCAACGGTCACGGCCACCGAAACCGCCCCGGCGGCGACGGTCACCGCCACGGTCACCTTCACCTGCCAACCAAGCACCGAAGCGCCGGAGCCGGTGGCTCCCACCGCGACCCCATCGACCCCATCGACCCCATCGACCCCATCGACCACGGAAACCCTAGAACCCACCCCGACACCGACGCCGACCGCGACCGCGACGGACACCCTCGTTCAGACGCCAGCGGACACAGTGGCACCGACCGAGTCCGCCGTGGCCTCGGTCCCCACCTGCCCGGCACCGTCTGAAACGCCGTCGGAAACCGTCACGGCGACAGGAACACCGACGCCGACGGTCACGACCCCGACTGCCGAGGCGCAGTAACCGCGACCCCGCCGACCCGGCTCCCCCTCCGGCGCCGGGTCGGCGGTCACACCGCGCTCCACCGGCACCGGTCCACGAACGACCACGGCCGGGGTCAAGAATGCGCAC
This sequence comes from Nonomuraea sp. NPDC049141, assembly GCF_040648415.1. Taxonomy (NCBI): domain Bacteria; kingdom Bacillati; phylum Actinomycetota; class Actinomycetes; order Streptosporangiales; family Streptosporangiaceae; genus Nonomuraea; species Nonomuraea sp. NPDC049141. The sequence goes on along the minus strand of NZ_JBEZDR010000012.1, from coordinate 314,779 downwards.
GTCACGGCGCCCAGCGATCTCCACCGGAGGAGCGTGTCCCTGGACAGGGCCCAGCCCCGTATGGCGGGTGGGGCCCACCGGGCTGGCCGTAAAAGCTGCTCATAAGGTCTTGTAGCGGCCCTGATGGTAAACAAGCGGACGGCCATCAACCGGCCCGCCGAGAGAAGTCACTCCACCCACCACGATCGAGTGGTCACCGCCCTCATGAACAGCGGTCGTACGGACCTCCAGGGTCGCCAGGGCGCCGGTGAAGAGCGCCACGCCCGACTCGCCCCGATCATGCGCCCACCGATCCAGCTGCCCGTCGAGCTCCCGCCCCCGATGCGCGAAGAACCGCGACGCGTCCTCCATGGACGCCGGCAGCACCGACACCCCCCACACCCCCGCCTCCAGCACGGCGTCGTGGAACCGGGCCACCTTCTCCGCGCAGAACAGCACCAGCAGCGGATCCAGTGAGACGGACGTGAACGAGTTCACGGTCATCGCGTGATCGATCCCGTCGAGCCTGGTCGTGACGATCGCGACTCCGGTGGCGAACCGGCCGACCACCTCGCGGTAGGCATCCCGCTCAACATGCCGCTCTGTGGAACCATGGTGCACGATCGCTACTTTATGCCGCTACGTCGGGTTCCTTGGCTGCTGGCCGTGCAGCAACCACGAGCCGCTGTTCGACGAGGGCGTCAGGAAGAAGGCCACGATCACTGCCGCCATGCTCCCGTAGAGGTAGACGTACCCGGCGGGATTGCCGGAGATCACCAGGTCGCCCTGCGAGAGCTTGAGCGAGAACGGCATCGACACCAGCAGCCACCCGAGCCCCGTCACCGACACCCCGAGGCGCGCACCCATGAGCTTGCCCGCCCCGAGACAGACGACGAAGAGCGCGAGCAGCCAGCCGATCGCCGAGCCCGGGATCATCCCGACAAACGGGACAGGACCGACGTGCCACATCGCCTGCGTGAACCCGCCCACGATGCCCATGACCAGCCCCAGCATGAACAGCATGCCGTAGGCGGCTCCACCCAGCGCCGACTCGGCCTGGCTGCGTTGCTCCATGAAGCACGAGGTTAGTGGATGCCCGCGAAGAGATCGTTCTCGCGGTGGTGCGGAGCTCCTATGCCGCCCGACTCGATCGGCGCGCCGGGCATCGCGTGGCCGGGCGCCCCGATCGCCAGGATGTAGTGCTCGACGCCCAGCGCCTCCTGGCCGATGTTGTTCGACAGCGCGAACCAGGGGTCGTCGACGCTGATCTGCGTGGCGTGCGCGCGCATGGCGTCCAGCTTGTTGCCGACCCACGGCCGCGCGTCGATCTCCGTGGTGATGACGTCGTCGGGGCTGCCGAACGGCATGTCATCGACGTCCTCGACGAGAAAGTCGACGTCGGCGGCGCGCAGCGCCTCGGCCGCGCGGCGCATCACCGATTTGGCGACGGCCGTGTGGTAGAACTTCGCGATCCGCCATGGCTCCCCCTCGCCGAAGCGCGGGTCGGAGGCGAGCTCGTACGCCCGACGCGAAACGCGGTGTGCCTGGATGTGGTCGGGATGCCCGTAAAAGCCGTTGTCGTCGTACGTGACGAGGACCTGGGGCCGTACCTCGCGGATGACCTTGACCAGCTCGCCCGCAGCCTCGTCGAGGTCGGCCTGCCAGAACGCGGTGGGCCGGTCGTTGGAGGCGACGCCCATCATGCCCGAATCGCGCCAACGGCCCGGCACACCGAGGAAGCGATGGTCCTCGACGCCGAGCGCCTCGCAGGCCGCCGCGAGTTCGGCGATGCGGTGCTGTCCCAGCGTGTCGTCGCGATCGGCGGCCAGGTGGGCGAGCTCCTGGGGGATGACCTCCCCCTCCTCGCCGAGCGTGCAGGTCACGAGCGTGACGTGCGCGCCTTCCGTCGCATACTTGGCCATCGTCGCGCCGGTGCCGATCGACTCGTCGTCGGGGTGGGCGTGCACGAGCAGCAGCCGTCGGTCAGTCATGAGTTCGAGCGTACTGGCAGGATTAGAGCCATGAGTGAGAGCTTCCCTCGCCTGTCGGCCAGGACCCGCAGGTTCACCCTCGGAGTGCCCAGGGGCTTCACGATCTCCCCCGACGGCGGCAAGGTCGTCTTTTTGCGGACGAAGTCGGGCACCGACCCGGTTACGTGTCTGTGGGAGCTCGACACCGAGACGCACATCGAGCGCCTCGTGGTCGACCCGCGCACGCTCGACGCCGACGACGGCGACCTCCCGCCCGAGGAGCGCGCCCGGCGCGAGCGCAGCCGTGAGCAGGCGGGTGGCGTCGTCGGCTACACCGCCGACTCCACCGTGTCCAGGGCCGCCTTCGCGCTGTCCGGCAGCCTGTACGTCACCGACCTGCCCGGCGGCGACACGCGGCGGCTGGAGACGCCTGGCGCGGTCATCGACCCCCGCATCTCCCCTGACGGGCAGCAGATCGCCTATGTCAGCGCGGGCGCCCTGCGAGTGCAGGACCTCGTGACGGGTGCCGACCGCGCCCTCGCGGAGCCCGAGTCGGAGACCGTCACGTACGGCCTGGCCGAGTTCATCGCCGCCGAGGAGATGGACCGGATGCGCGGCCACTGGTGGTCGCCGTCGAGCGACGCGCTCCTGGTCGAGCGGGCCGACGAGGCTCCGGTCCACACCTGGCACATCGCCGACCCGGCCAACCCGGACCGGCCCCCGGTGGCTCAGCGCTATCCGGCCGCCGGCACGCCCAACGCGGTGACGCAGTTGTTCGTGCTCGGTCTCGACGGGTCGCGGGTGGCGGTGCCGTACGAGGACGAATACCTCACGACGGCCGCGTGGAGCTCCCACGCGCTGTCGATCGTCACCATGCCGCGTGATCAGAAGCGCCTGCGCCTGTACACGGTCGACCCGGCGACCGGCCGGTCCACGCTGGTCCGCGAGAACACCGATCCGGCCTGGGTCGACATCGTCACCGGCGTGCCCGCGCACCTCGACGACGGCTCGCTGGTCTGGGTGGCCTCCGCCGACGGCGGCAACCGGCTGTTCGTGGGCGACCGCGCCGTCACCCCGCCCACCCTGCAGGTACGCGCGGTGCTCGACGTCGACCACGACAGCGTGCTGTTCAGCGCGAGCGGTGACCCCACCGAGATCCAGCTCTGGACCTGGGACGGCCACTCGCTGCTGCCCGTCTCGACCCGTTCCGGCGTGTTCTCTGGGCGGATGTCCGGCGGCGTCGGCGTACTGACCGAGCAGAGCCTCGACACCGAGGGTGTGTCCACCACCGTCGTACGGCGTGACGGCATGGCGATCCCGATCCCGTCCATGGCCGAGCCCCCCGGCCTCGACCTCCGGGTCTCGCTCGGCCGTTCCGGCCGCCGCGAGCTCTCCACCGCCGTGGTGCTGCCTTCCTGGCACGAGCAGGGCTCCCGGAAACTCCCGGTCCTGATGGATCCCTACGGCGGGCCGCACGCGCAGCGGGTGCTCAACCGTCGCGGCGGCTACCTGGAGAGCCAGTGGTTCGCCGAGCAGGGCTTCGCCGTCATCGTGGCCGACGGCCGCGGTACCCCCGGCAGGGGCCCCGCCTTCGAACGCGCCGTGCTGAACGACCTGGCCACCCCCGCGCTGGAGGACCAGATCGACGCCCTGCAAGGGGTGGCCGAGCAATATCCCAACGACCTCGACCTGACGAAGGTGGCCATCAGGGGCTGGTCGTTCGGCGGCTTCCTGGCGGCGCTGGCCGTGCTGCGCAGGCCCGACGTGTTCCACGCTGCGGTGGCGGGGGCGCCCGTCACGGACTGGCGGTTGTACGACACGTGTTACACCGAGCGCTACCTGGGGCATCCGGACGAGCAGCCCGATGTGTACGACAACTCCTCGCTCTTCGGTGACGCGGCCAAGCTGGAGCGGCCGTTGTTGCTGATCCACGGGCTCGCCGACGACAACGTCGTGGCCGCGCACACGCTGCGCCTGTCGTCCGCGCTCCTGGCGGCCGGACGCCAGCACAGCGTGCTCCCGTTGTCCGGCGTCACCCATATGACGCCGCAGGAGGTGGTGGCGGAGAACCTGCTGCTGCTGCAGGTCGAGTTCTTGAAGCGCTCCCTGGGCGCGTGACGCGGCTTCACCGCCGACGGCGGCTCCTTGGACCCTCAGACGGGTGACGCGACCTTCGCCCACAAACCAGGACTGACAACCGTGAGCTGATTCCCCGCGTGGTAGGTGTCATCAGCCCGTGGCATGACATGCCACGGGCTGATCTGCCTCCCCGCAGACCAGCCCGTGGTCCGATGCGGCCCAAGCCCCCTCCGCGGGATCGTCGTGCCCATGTTCAAACCCACCGTCCTCGCCCTCACCCTCCTCGCCTCCGGCTTCCAAACGCAGCAGGCGGCGCCTGCCCTCGCCGCCCAGCGAACACCCACCCTCACCTGGGCGGCCACCTGCCCGAACGACAAGGTCGGGATGACCTGTGCCGACCTCCAGGTCCCTGCCGACTGGCAGAAACCCGACGGCCGCAAGATCACTCTCAAACTGGGCCGGCTGAAGGCCACCGGCACGTCCTCCGAAGGATCGGTCCTGATCGCCTACGGCGGCCCGGGCGGCCCGGGCATCGCCTTGACCCAGACCTACGCGGACCTCTGGGCCAAACTCCGCGAACGGATGGACGTCATCACCTGGGACACCCGCGGCTACGGCGAGCAGTTCGGCGGCCTCAGCACCGGCCTGGCCTGCACCTGGACCCGCGTCCCATTGCCGGACTTCCCTGAGGACGACGCCGACTTCGGGCGGCTGTCCGACACCAACCGCGGCTACGCCGAAGCCTGCCGCAACAAGGACCCGGAGCTGTTCGCCAACATGAGCTCGGCCGACAACGCCAGAGACATGGAGGCCATCAGGAAGGCCCTGGGCGAGGCCAAGCTCAACTTCTACGGCGCCTCCTACGCCGGGATCTACGCACAGGACTACGCCCGGCTCTTCCCCGGCCAGGTGCGCACCATGGTGCTCGACGGCACGATCAGCCACAGCGGCACCGACTGGACCGCCGACATAGCCGACATGGCCAGAGACAACGAGACGTCGTTCACCCGCTTCTCCACCTGGTGCGCCGGTGCCGGCAAGTGCCAGGAAGTGCCCGCTCAGTGGCGCGGCCTGGTGGCCAAGGCCGACCGCTCCCCGATCCCCGCCAAGTCGGCCGGCATCGCCTACACGGGCCGCGACCTGCAGTCTCTCGCCCTAGGGTTCGCCCAGCAGGGCGCCCCCGGCTACCCCAAGCTGGCGGACGCCATCCGCAAGGCCGTGCACGGTGACGCCTCCGGCTTCGTCCCTGCCCGCGGCTCCCGCTACCCCGACCAGTCAACGGGCGTCACCGAATGCACCGACTGGCCGCGCCCAGCCAGCCGGGCCGAGCTCAACAAGACGATCGCCCGGCTCCGCAAGATCGCCCCCAACGCGGGCGCGGCCAACACACTGGCGACGGGCACGCTCGGCTGCATCGGCTGGCCGGTATCGGTGACCAACCCGCCCGCACCCCTCCCCAAGGGCCTGCCGCCGATGCTCGGCGCGGGTGCCTGGCGCGAGTCGGACGCGGTCGCCCGCATCCTCACGCAGGTCCCAGGCAGCGCCACCATCCACCACGACGGGCCGGGACACACGCTCTACGCCTTCAACGAATGCGCCCGCACCCACATCATCCGCTACTTCACGGACCGCACCCTGCCCTCTGAATCGACGAAGTGCTGACCTCTGGAAGCCCCCCACCCACTGGAAGCCCCCAACCCACGGTCGAAGTGCTGGCCACCTCACCCGCAGCCAGGAGCCAGTGACGACCGGAGCGGCGCACCAACCGCTCCACAAGGCTCCGTACGGCCCGCCCTCACTCGCTCGTCCCCCCTCCTGTCGTCACGAGCGAGTGGCAGCAGGAATCCATGCCAGCTACTCCACAGGGCTGCGTACGAACCACCCATCACCAACTCCTCCCACCTATGGGCCGGAGCGAGTGACAACCGGAGCGCCACACCTGCCACTCCACAAGGCGCGTACGAACCACCCACCTCACCACCAACTGCTCCTCGCTCACAGGTCAGGAGCGAGTGACAACCGGAGCACCATGCCAACTACTCCACAAGGCCGCGTACGAGCCGCCCTCAGCGACCAGCTCGTCGTGCGACCCCAGCTCGCTGATCCGCCCGTCCTCCACCACCGCGACCCGGTCCGCGTCGTGCGCCGTGTAGAGGCGGTGGGCGATGGCGATCACCGTGCGCCCGTCGAGCACCGCCGCCAGCGACCGCTCCAGATGCCGGGCCGCGCGGGGGTCGATGAGCGAGGTGGCCTCGTCCAGCACCAGCGTGTGCGGGTCCGCCAGCACCAGGCGGGCCAGCGCCAGTTGCTGGGCCTGGGCGGGAGAGACGGCCAGCCCGCCGGACCCGACGACCGTGTCGAGTCCGTCGGGCAGGGCGAGCACCCAGTCGAGCGAGTCGACCGCGGCGAGCGCCGTGCGCACGGCGGGGTCGTCGGCGTCCGGACGGGCGATCAACAGGTTGTCGCGGAGGGTGCCCTTGAAGATGTGGTGCTCCTGGGTGACCAGCGCGACGTGACCGCGCAGGTCGTCGATGGGCAGCTCGACCAGGGGCACGCCGCCCACCGACACCGAGCCGGTGCGCGGGCCGTGGATGCCGGCCAGCAGCCTGCCCAAGGTCGACTTGCCCGCGCCGGAGGGGCCGACCATGGCCAGCCGCTCCCCCGGCCGGACGGTCAGCGATACGCCATGCAGCACATCGCGGCCCTCGCGGTAGGCGTAGCGGACATCGTCGGCCTCCAGCAGTTCGCCCGCGGGCTGGGCGGTGGAGGCCGTCCGGTCGTCGGGCACGTTCGCCACGCCGAGCAGCCGGGCCATGGCGGCGCCGCCCACCTGCAACTCGTCGATCCACATGAGAAACCGGTCGAGCGGGTCGATGAGCTGCTGCGCGTACAGGGTGGCGGCGGTGACCTGGGCCAGCGAGACCCAGCCGTTGGTGTAGAACAGGCCGCCGACCAGCAACGTCGAGACGACCGGGATCACGTAGCCGAGCTCGACCATGGGAAACCAGACCGTGCGCAGCCCCAGCGTGTAGCGTTCGGCGGCCCACGAGCCGCCGATGTCGCGCGCGGTCCGCGCCTCGCGCCGCCGCTGGAGGCCGAGCGCCTCCACGGCCCTGGCGCCCTCGACGGTCTCGGCCAGCCCCTCGGTCATCTCCGCGTAGGCGGCGTTCTCGCGCAGGTAGCCGTCGCGGGCTCGGTTGAGATACCAGCGGGTGGAGATCCAGAGCAGCGGCGCCGCGATCAGCATCGGCAGCATGAGCAGCGGGCTGACCAGCACCACCGCGCCCATGGTGATCGCGAAGGTGACGATCGCGATCAGCGTCTCGGGTACGGCGTGCCGGACGGTCCGGGAGAGGGAGTCGACGTCTCGGGAGGTCCTGGTGATCAGGTCGCCCGAGCCGGCCCGCTCGACCGTAGACAGCGGCAGGCCGAGCACTCGGTCGACGAAGTCCTCACGCAGTTCGGCGAGGACCTTCTCGCCGAGCCTGGCCGAGGCGAGCACCGCGTAACGTACCAGCGCGCCCTGCCCCAACAGGAACACTCCGATGCCGACAGCAACGAGCAGCACATTGACGTGGCCGCCGTCCTGGACGTTCTGCACCAGTTTGCCGAGCTGCCAGGGCACGGCCAGCCCGACGATCGCCGCGAGCCCGTGCAGGGCCAGGGCGATGGCGAGCCGGCGCGGATACTTGAGCGTCAGCCGCCTGGCGTAGGCGCGCACCTGTTTCTGGTCGGCGACCGGCAGGATCTCGCGGGCCATGTCAGTCCTCCCCTCTCGTCACGGTCGCGGTGTATTCCGGCGAGGTCGCCAGCAGGTCGCGGTGCGCGCCTTCGGCGAGCACCCTGCCGTTCTCGACGTAGATCACGTGGTCGGTGCGGTCGAGCACCAGCGGGCTGGTCGTGCAGACCAGGGTGGTCTTGCCGGCGCGGGCCTTGGCCAGCCGCTCGCCGATGCGGGCCTCGCTGTGCGCGTCGACGGCGCTGGTCGGCTCGACCAGGATGAGCACCTCCGGATCGGCGAGCAGTGCCCTGACCAGCCGCAGGCGTTGCTGCTGCCCACCGGAGAACTCCCGGCCCGCCTCGGCGACCAAGGCGTCCAGCCCGTCGGGCAGGGCCTCGATGATGTCCTCGGCGCAGGCGACGTACAGCGCCTGCTGTACCCGCTCGTGGGAGGAGCCGCCACGAACGTCGAGCTCGTCGCGGAGCCTGCCGGCGAACAGGCGGGCGCCGTTGTCGGCGACCAGGATGCGCGTACGGACCTCGGCCATCGGCAGCGTCGCCAGCTCGGCCCCGCCGAAGGTGACGTCGCCGTCGGAGTAGCGGCCCAGCCGGTCGGCGATGGCGATGGCGTCCTCCGGCGCACCGGCCGCGATCGCGGTCAGGACGCCCGGCTGTACGGTGACGCCGCTGTAGGAGTCGCGCAGCACGCCGCCCTCGCTGGTGCCGGTGCCCCCTGACACCTCGGGCTCGATGGACAGGATGCGCACCACGCGGCGGGCCGCGACGTGACCCTTGGTCAGCTTGTCGGCGACCTCGGTGAGCGTACGCATCGGGCCGATCAGGAAGACCGCGTAGCCGTAGAAGGCGACGAGCTGTCCAGCGGTGATCTCACCGCCGATCGCGAACGACGCGCCGATCCCGGTGACGACCGCGATGAGTACGCCGGGCAGCAGGATCTGCGCGCCTTCGAGCAGCGACTCGACCTTCGACACGCTGACGCCCGCGTGCCGTACCCGCTGGGACTCTTCGCGGTAGCGCGCGGCGAACACCTGCTCGCCGCCGATGCCGCGCAGCACCCGCAGGCCCGCCACGATGTCGGCCGACCGGGTGGACAGCTCACCCGCCAGATCGCGCTGGATCTTCTGCCGCTTGTGCAGCGGCCTGAGCAGGGGCCCGACCGCGACGGCCATCAACGGCACCCCGAACATCACCAGCAGGCCCAGCGGCAGCGAGGTGGAGATGAGGATCACGGTGACCGCGATGATCGCCACGACGGCGCCGGTGCCGCGCAGCAGGACGTCCATCGAGTTACCGATGTGGGCGATGTCGGAGTTACCGACGCTGACCACCTCACCGGTCGACACCCGCTTGGGCAGCGTGGCGCCGAGCCGGGTGGCCTGCCTGGTGGTGACCTGTACGGTGCGGTAGGCGGCGGCCAGCCAGTTGTAGACCGCCATCCGGTGCCGCATGATCCCGGTGAACGCCTGCATCAGGCCGAGCCCGAGCATGATCGCCGACCAGATCAGCAGCGCCTGGGTGTCCTTCGCTGTGACGGCATCGATGCCGTTGCCGAGCACGGCGGGGACCAGCGCCTGCACCAGCCACCAGACGGTGGCGAAGCCGATGCCCGTCAGCAGTGCCGGCGTCTGCATGCGCGCGTTCCACCACAGGTACCGGAGCGGACTGCGGATATCGGGCATGCCTGGATCGGCTTCAGGAAGGGAGCGCATAGCTCATCAAGGTTGACAAGGGACCTGCTGACCCGGCAAACCATTTTCCGACTGACAGCCACGCCGACGCCCACCACCCAGGCCCCACTTCGGAAAGATCGCCCGCTCCGCCCCACCTCGGATCGCCCGTCACCGCTCCGGCCGCGATCCCCCGTTCCGTTCCCGTTCCCCTTCCGAGCAGGATCGCCCGTCCCTACTTCGGTCGGGATCGCCCGCCTCGCCCCACCTCGCATCGCCCGGCCCCACCTCGCATCGCCGGTCACCGTCGTGGATCGCCCGCCACCGTCGCGGCCGGGACCGGGGGCCGGGACCGGGACCTGGGGCCGGGACCGCCACCGTCGCGGCCGGGACCGGGACCTGGGGCCGGGACCGCCACCGTCGCGGCGGGGACCGGGGACCGGAGGCCGGGGGCCGGCGTTCCTCCCTCGGACGGGATGGCCATCCCGTCTCCTCCCGGGGTCGATGAGGCCCCTCCATCCGCGATCGGAGGGTTCCGGGGCGATGATCCATTACCCGATCACTCGTTCGGACGGCTTCCTCTTAAATGCCGCAGCCCGAGACACGCCGAAGCGCTTTACAGGGCGCATGTTCGCATCGGGATGACACTTCGTAGTGCTTTCGCCGTTCAGCCGCCCGGTGCCTGCGGTTTCCGCGCCGTTCTACGGCGGGCCCGGTCTTACACCGTGTATCGAGGGTGGCTCAGGTGATTCCGGGGACCTCCGCGGTGCGCCAGAATCGGTCCCTGTGAAGCACGGGTACACCAACAGCACGGTCGGCGACGACACCTGGGTCGTCAAGTGTTACGAGGGTCCTGACGCGGCGATCCGCCTCAGGACCGAGAGCAGGTTCCTGCGCCGGTTGCGCGGGCGACTGCCTGTGCCCGCCGTACATCAGGTGACCCCCACGAGCGTGACCACCCGGTACGTACGCGGCGCGCACGGCCAGGACCTGCTCGACGAAGGCCGCGTGATCGAGGTCCTCTCCGGATGCGGGCAGACGCTCGCCCGCATCCATCGGCTGGGGATCGTGCACGGCGACTACGGGCCGCAGAACCTGCTGTTCGACCCGGCCACGTTCGAGACGGCGGCGATCCTCGACTGGGAATGGGCGCACCCGGGCGAGCCGACCGAGGATCTCGCCTGGTGCGAATGGATCGTGCGCATGCACCACCCGGAACACGTACCGCGCCTGCCGTCCTTCTTCGACGCGTACGGCGGGCCGGTGCCGTCGTGGCCGGATCGTCACGCGGCCATGCTGGCGCGCTGCCGTGCCCTGCTCGACTTCACCGGCCGGTGGGAGCCGGGCGGTGACGGCGAGAAGCTGTGGCGTGAGCGCCTCGACATCACCGCCTCCTGGACCGCCTGACACACCCGACCCCAGTCAGGGCAGCAGTTGCAATCGCCAGTCGTTGCAGCGCATCGGATGACCGGCCGGATATTCGAAGTCGACTTCCCCGACGAAAGTGAACCCGGCCTTGCGGCAGATCGCATTGGATGCCGGATGTCCCACGGACGGGTAGGCGTGCAGATGCTTGTTCCTGCCCTCCGCCCGAGCCTTGATCGCCACGGCGATGGCGGCGGCCGTCGCGATGCCCCGCCCCTGGAACTCCGGTAACACCCCCCAGCCCGTCTCATACACGGTCTCGCCCTGCCATTCCCGCTCCCAGTAGCCGATCGAGCCGGCCGACTCCAGCTCAGGCTCGACGACCACGCTGAACATGGCACCCAGTCCCGGCGCATCCAGCTTGAGATAGCGCTCGTGCCGCGCGACCACCTGGTCCTCGGTTTCGGGACCGCCCAGGTGCTCGGTCATCTCGGGGTCGTTGAGGCGGCGCAGTAGCTCGAGGTCACCCTGCGACCAGGGCTCAAGCCGGACAAAAGGTATCTCCATCTCGCGGATGGTACTCAACGAGTCTGACAACCATGATGCTGTTGTCTCGTCCGGGTGAACCTTGCCTGGGCACCGTCGAGCCTCTCGGCGCGGTGCCTGACCCGCGACGGCTGAGCGACCACGTCCCGGACCTACCCGACGCCCAACGTCGTCACCGGCGACTGGCCGGCGAGGGCCTTGGCTGCATGGAGCACTCGGCACCGAACGTCTCAAACCGTTCCCGAAACCCGAGGCCGTACGGCCGACAGCACACCTGCCGAGCGGCTGGACATCCGCGGGTTGGAGCATCAGGAAGCACCAACACCCCGGATCTTGGCGCCCACCAACAAGACCCACCGCATCCACGCATGCCCGTCATCTAGGAAAGAACTCGACCGCAATGGCTTCTACCGTCGATCCCGTTGTCGCGACCCATCGGGAGAAGCATGAGTACCGAGATCCGCCCATTCAAAATCGACATCGTCCAGGCAGATCTGGATGACCTGAACGAGCGCCTGGATCGCATCCGGTGGCCCCAGCAGTTGCCCGGCGAAGGATGGAGCCGTGGTGTCCCCACTGCGTCCCTGCGAGAACTTGCCGGCTACTGGCGCAACGAGTACGACTGGCGCCGACACGAGGCGCGACTGAACGAGTTTCCGCAGTTCATGACCGAGATCGACGGTCAGGACGTCCATTTCCTCCACATACGCTCGGCCGACCCCGCCGCTCTGCCACTCATCCTCACGCATGGCTGGCCGAACTCGTTCGTGGAGTTCACCGAGCTCATCGGCCGCCTCACCGATCCCCGCACGCACGGCGGTGATCCCGCCCAGGCCTTCCACGTCGTCGTGCCCTCTGTGCCAGGCTTCGGATTCTCCGCGCCGCCGCGCGGGACCGGTTGGACCGCGACACGCGTGGCGCGGATCTGGGCAGAACTCATGGGCCGCCTAGGTTACGAGCGATATGGCACGCAAGGCGGAGATTTCGGAGCGTATGTTGCTCCAGAGGTGGCCAAGATTGCCCCAGACCATGTTGTCGGCGTCTATGTCATCGGTGGTCTTGGCTTCCCCACCGAGAAGGATCTTCCGGAGATGACGGAGAAGGAGCAGGCCGCCTTCACCCTTTTGATGGAACAGGACTGGATGAACGGGGTCGACCACCATGCGCTGCTGCGTACGGCCCCGCAGACCTTCGCCTATGGGTGGAACGACTCCCCGCTCGCGGCACTGGCCTGGATGACCCAGAAGTTCCACGAGTTCAACGCCTCCGGCCGGCCCCTGGAGCAGGCGATCGACCGGGACCTGTTCCTGACCAACGTGAGCCTGTACTGGTTCACCGGGACGTTCGGGACGTCGGCCTGGCCGTACTACGAGAGTAGTGGCTTCGGCTGGCCGGAAGGGCAGGACCTCGTGCCGACCGGCGTTTACAGCGGACCGCCCGGCATCCGCCGGCTCGCGGAACGCCACAACACCATCCTCCACTGGCCAACGGACAACCCTGCCGGTCACCATTTCATCGCCATGGACCAACCAGATCATTTTGCCGCTGACATCCGTACCTTCTTCGCCAAACTCCGCTGACCCGGCGCCTCGTCCTCCCCGGGCGAGGCGGCCTCACGCGCTATCCACCGAAGATGCGGTGTACAGGTCCGCTGCCGATGTACGGACCAAGCCCTCAACCCACAGCCCAGCGCGTCACCCGCTGACAGGGTTGAGCCGGAACGGACAGTACCGGCGAAGTTTTCAACGCCCGGATCAAGACTGTCAACCGGGCGTCCGATCAGAGCAGGATGCTCCGGTGACAGCGGTGTCGCCGTAGTGTCAGGATCGGAGTATGTCCCGCGATCTTCGGCTGCGAGCCACCTTCGACAGCGCGGCCGACTCCTATCAGGACGCACGCCCCGACTACCCGGCCGAGCTGTACTCCGACCTGCTCGCCATCACGGCGATCACGCCACCCGCGCACCTGCTCGAAGTCGGATGCGGTCCGGGGAAGGCCACGCTGCCCCTGGCGCGGATGGGATTCCAGATCACCGCGATCGAACTCGGTGCCGCCCTGGCGGCGGAGGCACGGCACCGCCTCGCCGAATTCGGCGACACTTCCGTGATCACGTCGTCATTCGAAGACTGGGAGCCGCCGACAGGGACCCGCTTCGATCTCGCCTATGCGGCCACGGCGTGGAAGTGGGTGGACCCGGAGGTCAAGTACGCGAAAGCCGCCAAGCTCCTCATCCCGGGCGGCCACCTGGCCGTGTGGAACGCCGACCACGCGATGCCGGTCGGCTTCGACCCGTTCTTCACCGAGATCCAGCAGGTCTACGAGGAGATCGGCGAAGTCCATGACGGCCCGTGGCCACCGCCGCCGCCCGAGGACCTGCCCAACCCCGTCGCCGCCGAGTTCGAGGCCTCCGGGCATTTCACGGTGGTCGGGACGAAGCTCTACGTATGGGCTCTGCGCTACACGGCGGACGAATACATCGCCCTGCTCGACACGTTCTCCGGCCACATCGCCATGGAGCCGGCCAAGAACGAGTACCTCTACCAGGAGATACGCCGCCGCCTCGCCGCACGCCCGGACGGACGGCTCACCCGCCACTGGTCGGTCGTCCTCACCATCGGCCGACGCCTTTAGAGCGCATGACGTGGAGAGCGCACTGGACGTCTTGCAGGTCCAGGCAGTACGACAATGCGCTGGATCTTGCCGTTCTCTCCTCAGAAACCGCACATTCCCCTGCTTGGCTCAGATCATGACGACCATCGCGTACCTTGACCAACTCGCCGCCAGCGCCCCCGGTCGCGCGTACAAGCGTGACTTGCTGACCATGATGGACCTGCGGCCCGGCCAGACCGTGCTCGACATCGGTTGCGGGCCCGGCACCGACCTGGCCGACCTCTCCGACGGCGTCGCCTCTTCCGGTACGGTGATCGGCCTCGACCATGATCCGGTCATGGTGGACCGGGCCCGGGTACGGCTCGCCGGCCGTACCAACGTCGAGATCCTCGTCGGCGACGCCCACGCGATGCCGCTCGCCGACGACAGCGTCGACCGGGCTCGCACGGATCGGATGCTGCAACATGTGCCGGATCCGGGGCGAGTGGTGGCGGAGTTCCGCCGCGTGGCCCGACCGGGCGCCGTCATCGCCATGGCCGAACCCGACTGGCACGGCCTGCTGATCGACTCACCGGCAGGCCAGGGCCTCGTCCGGTACATCACCACGGAAGTGATCCGGAACCCGGCCATCGGCCGCAGCCTCGTCCGCCTCGCCGAACAGGCCGGGCTGACGGTGCGGACCGCAGCGGTGTTCAGCCCGGTGATCCGGGACATGGAGACGGCCGAACAACTCTTCGGCCTCCGCCGGACCCTCTCCAGGGCTGTGGACGCGGGCTACCTGGATCCCGCCGATGTCGGCTCGGCACCGTTCGTGGTCAGTTGCACGCTGTTCATGGTGGTGGCCGACGCCCCTTGACGGCGCCCACCCTTGACGCCCGGCTCCCCCGACACCACCAGGGACGGCACCTCCGTCGGCAACTCCTGCCCCGCGACCGGACGGACGCCCGGACGGGTGGCCGGACGGGTGGCCGGACGGGACGGGTGCCCGGACGGGTGCCGGACCGGTGGCCGGACGGGACGGGTGCCGGACCGGTGCCGGACCGGTGCCGGACGGGTGGCCGAACTGGGCGGGTGCCGGGCGGGCGGACCTGGCGGATGCCGGGCGGGGGCCCTGGGGACGGAGCACTCCGCCCCCAGGGTCAGGCAGATCAACCGGCCGAGTTGGCCTTGAGGTAGTCGCTGTTCATCTGGGCGATCGTGTCCAGTGGAATCCCCTTGGGGCAGACAGCGGTGCACTCACCCGTGTTCGTGCACCCGCCGAACCCCTCAGCGTCCATCTGGTCCACCATCGCCTTGGCCCGCGTCAGCCGTTCCGGCTGTCCCTGGGGAAGGAGCGACAGGTGGGTGATCTTCGCGGCCGTGAAGAGGGACGCCGAGCCGTTGGGGCAGGCCGCCACGCAGGCGCCGCACCCGATGCAGGTGGCGGCGTCGAAGGCGTCATCGGCGTCCTCCTTGCGGACCGGGATGCTGTGAGCGTCGGGGGCCGAACCCGCCGGGACCGAGACGAAGCCGCCGGCCTGGATGATGCGGTCGAACGCCGACCGGTCCACCACCAGGTCCTTCACCACCGGGAACGGTGCCGCGCGCCACGGTTCGATGGTGATGGTGGCGCCGTCTTCGAAGTGGCGCATGTGGAGCTGGCAGGTGGTGGTGGCGCGCTGCTCGCCGTGGGCGACGCCGTTGATGACCATGCCGCACATGCCGCAGATGCCCTCGCGGCAGTCGTGGTCGAAGGCCACCGGATCGTCGCCGGAGAGGATGAGGCGCTCGTTGAGCACGTCGAGCATCTCCAGGAACGACATATCCGGCGAGACCTCTTCAACCCGATAAGTCACCATCTTTCCGGGAGCTGAGGGGCCGTTCTGGCGCCAGACGCGAAGGGTCAGGTTCACTTGTAGCTCCGCTGGGTCATCTTGACGTACTCGTACTCGAGCGATTCCTTGTGCAGCACCGGTCCGTCCCCGGAGAACTCCCAGGCCGACACGTGGGCGAAGTGCTCGTCATCGCGCAGGGCCTCGCCCTCGGCGTCCTGCGACTCGGCGCGGAAGTGGCCGCCGCACGACTCGGTACGGATCAGCGCGTCGAGGCACATGAGCTCGGCGAGGTCGAAGAAGTCCGCGACCCGCCCGGCCTTCTCCAGGACCTGGTTCAGCTCCTCGGCGGTCCCCGACACCTTGACGTCGCGCCAGAACTCCTCGCGCAGCTCCGGAATGCGCTCCAGCGCCTTGCGCAGCGACTCCTCGGTGCGCTCCATGCCGCAGTAATCCCACATGAGCTTGCCCAGCTCGCGGTGGAAGGAGTCCGGGGTGCGCGTGCCGTTCACCGCCATCAGCCTGTCGATCTTGGTACGCACCTTGATCTCGGCCTCGGCCACGGCCTCGTCGGAGACCTCCTCGAACGGCCCGGCCGCCAGGTAGTCGCCGAGCGTCGTGGGCAGCACGAAGTAGCCGTCGGCCAGGCCCTGCATCAGCGCGGAGGCGCCGAGGCGGTTGGCGCCGTGGTCGGAGAAGTTGGCCTCGCCGATCACGAACAGGCCGGGGATGGTGGACTGCAGGTCGTAGTCCACCCACAGGCCGCCCATCGTGTAGTGGACGGCCGGGTAGATGCGCATCGGCGTCTCATAGGGGTTCTCCCCCGTGATGCGCTCGTACATCTCGAAGAGGTTGCCGTACTTCTTCTCCACGGCCTCCCGCCCGAGGCGGCCGATCGCGTCGGCGAAGTCCAGGTAGACGCCCAGCCCACCGGGGCCGACGCCGCGTCCCTCGTCGCAGACGTTCTTGGCGGCGCGGGAGGCGATGTCCCGGGGGACGAGGTTCCCGAAAGCCGGATAAATCCGCTCCAGGTAGTAATCGCGGTCGGCTTCCGGGATCTCCCCGGCGGGCCGCGAGTCACCCCCGACCTTCGGCACCCATACGCGGCCGTCGTTGCGCAGCGACTCCGACATCAGCGTCAGCTTCGACTGGTACTCGCCCGACACCGGAATGCAGGTCGGGTGGATCTGCGTGTAGCAGGGGTTGGCGAAGTACGCGCCGCGCTCGTGCGCCCGCCAGATCGCCGTGGTGTTGCACCCCTTGGCGTTCGTGGACAGGAAGAACACGTTCCCGTAGCCGCCGGAGGCCAGCACGACCGCGTCGGCCACGTGCCGCTCGATCTCGCCCGTGACCATGTCACGGACGATGATCCCGCGCGCCCGGCCGTCGGCGACGATCAGGTCGAGCATCTCGTGCCGGGTGAACATCTCCACGGTCCCGGCCGCGATCTGCCGCTCCAGTGCCTGGTAGGCGCCGAGCAGCAGCTGCTGGCCCGTCTGGCCGCGCGCGTAGAAGGTGCGGGAGACCTGCGCGCCGCCGAAGGAGCGGGTGTCCAGCAGTCCGCCGTACTCGCGGGCGAACGGGACGCCCTGGGCGACCGCCTGGTCGATGATGTTCACGGAGACCTGGGCGAGGCGGTAGACGTTCGACTCGCGGGCCCGGAAGTCCCCGCCCTTCACCGTGTCGTAGAAGAGGCGATAAATCGAGTCACCGTCGCCGCGGTAGTTCTTCGCGGCGTTGATCCCACCCTGCGCGGCGATGGAGTGCGCGCGGCGCGGTGTGTCCTGGTAGCAGAACGACTTGACGTTGTAGCCCAGCTCGCCCAGCGTCGCGGCGGCCGACCCGCCGGCCAGGCCGGTGCCGACCACGATCACGTTGAGCTTGCGCTTGTTGGCCGGGTTGACGAGCTTGGCGGCGAACTTCCGCTTCTCCCACCGGTCCTCGATGGGACCCGAAGGAGCCTTGGTGTCCTGGATCTCGGGGCCTTCGGTGTACTTCACTTGATCACTCCGAACGTGACGGCGAGCGGCGGCGCGAGAAAGCCGATGACCAGGACCGCGGACACCAGCGCCGCGACCGGGCGAAGGGCCTTGAAACGGGCGGCCCAGCCGAGCGTCTGGAACATGCTCCAGATGCCGTGCCGCAGGTGCAGGCCGACCATGACGACGGCCACGACGTAGAAGAGCGTGACCCACCAGCGCGACAGGTCGAACCCGGCGATCATCCGGTCGGCCGGCGCGGAGTCGAACCCCTTGGGGTTCACCACGCCGAAGGTCAGGTCGAGCAGGTGCCAGACCAGGAAGAGCAGGATCGTGACGCCGCCCCACCGCATGATGTGCGTGGTGTAGCCCTGGGCCTGCGACTTCTTGGCCACGTACTTCACCGGCCGGGCGTGGCGAGCCCGCCGCGCGAGCGAGATCGCCGCCCACATGTGCAGGACCACCGACACGACGAGGCCGACCTCCAGGATCGTCAGCACCGTCCGGTACGGCGCGAGCGGCTCCAGCAGCGTGCGGAGCGCCTCGGCGTACTCGTTGAACGAGTCCTTGCCCAAGAAGATCTTGAGGTTGCCCAGCATGTGGAGGACCAGGAAGAGCACCATGGCGGCGCCCGTCACGGCCATGATGACCTTCTTGCCGTTCGACGAGCGCAGGAACCCGCCGCGCTTTCCGGGCGTTGGCTTCTTCGGTGCGGGCTTCGAGACTGGCGCGGTAGCGGCGCCCCGCTCAATCGTGGCTGTCACACCTTAAGACGCTAGATATCCAGCCATGATCCGTCCAAGTCATGACGGGCCTGGTTTCCATAGCCTTCAGCTATGATGCTTGGTTTGTACGGCCGACGTAAGGAAATCCCGTCAGCCGGTGCGAGGAAAATCACATGCAGTTGCAGCAACTCGCCTACTTCGTCGCGGTGGCGGAGACCAGGCACTTCACTCAGGCCGCCGAGCGGATGCGGGTCGCCCAGCCGTCACTCAGCAAGCAGATCAAGGCGTTGGAGAGCGACCTCGGCGCCCCGCTGTTCTCCAGGGCGCGCGGCAACGTCACGCTGACCCCGGCGGGAGAGGCGCTGCTGCCGCTCGCCCGCCGGATGCTGGCCGACGCCGGCACCGCCAGGCAGGAGGTGGCCGAGCTCGCCGGGCTGCGCAGGGGCCGGGTACGGCTCGGCGCCACGCCGTCACTCTGCGCCGGGCTGCTGGCCGACGCCCTGGCCCGCTTCCACCGCGCCTACCCGGGCATCGAGCTGCTGGTCGAGGAGGACGGCTCGCGTGACCTGGTCAGGGCGCTGGCCCGCGGGCAGCTCGACCTTTCGCTCATCATCACGCCGCTGCAGGGCGACGACCCGTCGCTGGTGACCGAGGAGATCCTGCGCGAGAACCTGGTCGTAGTGACACCGTCCCACCAGCCGGAACGCAAGCCGTACCTGCGCATCGAGGATCTGCGCGGCCGGGCGATGGTGATGTTCCGGCGTGGCTACGACCTGCGCGAGGCGACGCTGGCGGCGTGCCGGCAGGCCGGGTTCGAGCCCAGGTTCGCGGTGGAGGGCGGGGAGATGGACGCGGTCCTGCGGTTCGTGGAGGCGGGGCTGGGGCTGGCCGTGGTGCCGTCCATGGTGCTCGACGGGCGGCCGGGGCTGACCGGCACTCCGCTGGCGCCGCCGGGGCTCAGCCGGACCATCGCGCTGGCCCACCGCAAGGATGTGGAGCCGACGAGGGCGGCGCAGGCGTTCCGGGCGACGCTGCTCTCCTTCGTCGTCGAGGCCGGTCACGATCACACGCTTCCGCAAGGGGTCGAGCTCATCGCAGAATGAACCAGAACAGGTCCAACATCTATGAAGAGGCGCGTGTGACGGCAACGCTCAACGAAACGCTGACGCTCCTCCTCATCGAGGACGACGACGGTGACGCGTTCCTGGTGGAGGAGCTACTCAAGCAGGCCGAGGCCCCACCTCGGATCACCTGGGTACGCAGTCTGGAGGAGGGCAAGGCCAAGCTCGACTCCCGGATCCAGTGCGTACTCGTCGACCTCTCGCTGCCCGACGCCACCGGCCTGGAGGCGCTGGAGCAGGTGCTGGCGGCGGCACCGCACGCGGCCGTGCTGGTGCTCACCGGGCTGCGCGACGCCCACGTGGGGGTCGCCGCGGTCAAGGCCGGCGCGCAGGACTACCTGGTCAAGCAGGATGTCGACGCGCGGCTCCTGGCCAGGGCCATCCGCTACGCGATGGAACGCAAGCGGGCCGATCTGGCGCAGCTCCGGTTGGTCGCGGCCGAGCTGACCGCCAAGGAGAACTCCCGGCTGGAGAGCGGCCTGTTGCCCGTCGCCCTGCTGCACACCGACGCGCTGGACCACACCACCCGTTACCTGCCGGGCAGCCAGGGGGCGCTGCTGGCCGGCGACTTCCTCGACACCGTGCAGACGCCCGACGGTTCGGTGCACATCGTGATCGGCGACGTCTGCGGGCACGGCCCCGACGAGGCCGCGCTCGGCGTGGCGCTCCGCATCGCCTGGCGCACGCTGGTGCTCGCCGGGCAGACCGGCGAACGGCTGCTGCGCACGCTCGACGCCGTGCTGCGCGCGGAACGCCAGGCCCCGGAGATCTTCACCACGCTCTGCATGGCGACGATCACGCCCGACCTGCGCAACGCCAGGATGCGGGTGGTCGGCCATCCACCGCCGGTCCTGGTACGCGACGGGGTCGTCAGCGTGGTCGACGGCGCGCCCTCGGGGCCGCCGCTCGGCATCTTCTCCGACGCCGAATGGACCGTCCTCGACGTGCCCCTGGGCGACGAATGGTCGATGATGCTCTACACCGACGGCCTGATCGAGGCCGCGGTGGGCGAGCAGAAGGAACTGCTCGGCGTGGAGGGACTGGTCGACCTGGTACGCGAGCACGGCTCGATCGACCTCGACCGGCTCATCAGGCACGTGGGCACGCTCAGCGACGACCTCGCCGCGATACTCGTCAGCAGGAGGCCGGAGTGAGGATCCATCCGCTGCCCCCGCCGAAGCCGGCGACGGGCCTCGGCAAGTTGCCGGTGGCCCGCTGGTTCGTCGCCATCGGCGTGGTGACCGCCGTGGCGTTCGTGATGGGCTCTGTGCTGATCATGATGCTGGTCGCCGACGTACGGGCGCAGGGGCCGCGGCCCAACGTCGCGGCCCAGCTCGACCGGCTGAACGTGGCGCTGATCGTGCTGCTGGCCGTGATGGCCGCGGCGGGGGTCGGGCTGGTGTTCATCGTCCGTTTCGCCGTACTGAAGCCCATCGCCCAGCTCACCGACCAGGTACGCAAGGTCGCGGCGGGCGACTTCGACCATCAGCTCAGCGTGGAGCGGCCGGCGGAGCTGGCCGAGCTGTCGAGCCACGTCGACTCCATGCGCCGGCGTGTCCTGACGGCCTGGCGCCGGGCCGAGGAGCAGGCCGACGAGCTGCGCAGGTCCAACGGGGAGCTGGAGCAGTTCGCCTACGTCGCCAGTCACGACCTGCAGGAGCCGCTCCGCAAGGTCGCCAGCTTCACGCAGATGCTGGAGCAGAGGTACGGGGACAAGCTCGACGACCGGGCCAAGGAGTACATCCGCTACGCCGTCGACGGCGCCAAGCGCATGCAGCTGCTCATCAACGACCTGCTCGACTTCTCCAGGGTCGGCCGGGTCACCGGCGAACGGGTGACCACCGACACGGGCGCCGCGCTCTCCACGGCCCTGGACAACCTCTCGGCCGCGATCGAGGACACCGGGACGGTCGTCACCAACGACGCCATGCCCAAGGTCGTCGGCAACCGGGGCCAGCTCACCCAGCTCTTCCAGAACCTGATCGAGAACGCCGTCAAGTTCCGCTCGGACCTGCCGCCGCGCGTGCACATCGGCGTCGAGCGGGCCGGGGAGATGTGGGAGTTCAGCTGCGCGGACAACGGGATCGGGGTGGAGGCCAAGTACGCGGACCGCATCTTCCTGATATTTCAGCGTTTGCATGCGAGAGACGTGTATCCAGGGACTGGCATCGGGCTCGCGCTCTGCCGCAAGATCGTCGAGTATCACGGTGGGCAGCTCTGGCTCGACGGCGAGGCCGACGGGCCGGGCGCGACGTTCCGCTGGACCCTGCCCGCGGCTGGAGATGAAGATGACGACTGACTGGCGGCCGATCGAGGTGCTCCTCGTCGAGGACGATCAGGGTGACGTGCTCCTCACCAAGGAGGCGTTCGACTTCAACAAGGTCCGCAACCGCCTGCACGTGGTCAACGACGGTGAGCAGGCGATGGCCTTCCTGCGCCGGGAGAACGACTACCACGAAGCCCCCACGCCCGACCTCATTCTGCTCGACCTGAACCTGCCCAGGATGGGCGGCCTGGAGGTGCTCAGCGAGGTCAAGGCCGACGCCGAGCTGCGGACGATCCCGGTGGTGATCCTGACGACCTCGGAGGCGGAGGAGGACATCCTGCACAGCTACCGGCTGCACGCCAACGCTTACGTCTCCAAGCCGGTGGATTTTGAGCAATTTATCCGGGTTGTCCGCCAAATAGATGATTTTTTCGTGACTGTGGTTAAGCTGCCGAGCAAAGGGCAGCCCACGTGACAGGGGTACGTGACAGGAATCACAGCGAGTCATCGAAAAAGTGAGTGACCCTCCTCACAAATCCCGAGGCGGTCGTCGTAACGTATCCCCCACCAAATGCGCGCCGCGAGCGGAGGCCCCGCCCCGCCGTGTACGCGCCAACCGAACGACCCGGATTCCCTGTGAGCAGGGTCCGCGGGAGGTGGAGAGGTCCGCGATGACCCAGACGACGCCCGATGCTCCTGTCAGAAGGCAGCGTGCGCAGATCAGGGTGCGCACGTTGCGCACCGACAGATGGTGGCTGGCCCCGCTGCTGACGTTCCTGGCGCTCAGCGCCTTCCTCGTCTACGGCGTGTGGGCGATCATCGACGGCAGCTACTACTTCGACCCGTACATCGCCCCGTTCTCGTCGCCCTGCCTCACCACCTCGTGTGCTGAGGGAGCGCGGCTGTTCGGCTGGGCGCCGATCGGCGACTGGTACACGCTGCCGCCCGGCCTGCTGATTCTCGGCCTGCCCGGTGGGTTCCGGCTGACGTGCTACTACTACCGCAAGTCCTACTACCGGTCGTTCTGGCTGTCGCCGCCCGCGTGCGCCGTACAGGAGCCGCACGGCAAGTACAGCGGCGAGACCCGCTTCCCGCTGATCATGCAGAACATCCACCGGTACTTCTTCTACGCGGCCATCGTCATCGGCGCGATCCTGAGCTACGACGCGATCCTCGCGGTCATCCACAAGCCGCTGGGCCTCGGCTCCTGGGTCCTGATCGCCAACGCCGTCCTGATCGTCGCCTACACGCTGTCGTGCCACTCCTGCCGGCACATCACCGCGGGCCGGCTCAACCACTTCTCCCGGCATCCGCTTCGCTACCGGGCCTGGACCTTCGTCTCCAAGCTCAACGCCAAGCACCAGCCCCTCGCGTGGGCCTCGATGTTCTCCGTCATGGGCGCCGACCTGTACGTCCGCCTCGTCGCCAAGGGCATCATCGCCTTCCCGTACGCGTAAGGCCTCTTCTGTTAGGACATTCTGTGGAAATCGAGCGTCACGAATACGACGTCGTCGTCATCGGCGCGGGCGGCGCCGGACTGCGGGCCGCGATCGAGGCCCGCCAGCAGGGCAAGCGGACGGCGATCGTCTGCAAGTCGCTGTTCGGCAAGGCCCACACGGTCATGGCCGAGGGCGGCGCGGCCGCCGCGATGGGCAACGTCAACCCGGACGACAACTGGATGGTGCACTTCCGTGACACCATGCGGGGCGGCAAGTTCCTGAACAACTGGCGGATGGCCGAACTCCACGCCAAGGAGGCCCCCGACCGGGTCTGGGAGCTGGAGGCGTGGGGTGCGCTGTTCGACCGCACCAAGGACGGCAAGATCAGCCAGCGCAACTTCGGCGGGCACGAGTACCCCCGGCTGGCCCACGTCGGCGACCGCACCGGCCTGGAGCTGATCCGCACGCTGCAGCAGCGCGTCGTCGCGCTGCAGCAGGAGGACTTCGAGACACACGGCGATCACGAGGCCTACATCAAGGTCTTCGCGGAGTGTACGGTCACCCGCCTGCTCAAGGACGGCGACCGTATCTCGGGTGGCTTCGGCTACTGGCGCGAGACCGGAAATTTCGTGGTCTTCGACGCACCCGCGGTGGTGCTGGCGACCGGGGGCATCGGCAAGTCCTACGTGGTGACCTCCAACTCCTGGGAGTACACCGGTGACGGCCACGCCCTGGCCCTGCTGGCCGGCGCGAAGCTGATCAACATGGAGTTCATCCAGTTCCACCCCACCGGGATGGTCTGGCCGCCGTCCGTGCGCGGCATCCTCGTCACCGAGTCGGTCCGCGGCGACGGCGGCGTGCTGCGCAACTCCGACGGTGAGCGCTTCATGTTCAAGTACATCCCCGAGGTGTTCAAGGACAAGTACGCCACCACCGAGGAGGAGGGCGACCGCTGGTACACCGACCAGGCCAACAACCGCCGTCCCCCGGAGTTGCTGCCGCGTGACGAGGTGGCCCGCGCGATCAACGCCGAGGTGAAGGCGGGCCGCGGCTCGCCCCAGGGCGGCGTCTTCCTCGACGTGTCCACCCGGCTCCCGGCCGAGGAGATCAAGCGGCGGCTCCCGTCGATGCACCACCAGTTCAAGGAACTGGCGGACGTCGACATCACCGCCGAGCCCATGCAGGTGGGCCCGACCTGCCACTACATCATGGGCGGGGTCGAGGTCGACGCCGACACCGGTGCGGCGGCCGTGCCAGGGCTCTTCGCCGCGGGCGAGGTCTCGGGCGGCATGCACGGCTCCAACCGCCTGGGCGGCAACTCGCTGTCCGACCTGCTGGTCTTCGGCCGCCGGGCGGGTGCCGGGGCCGCCGCGTACATCGACGCCCTGCCGGCCAGGCCCAAGGTGGTCCAGGAACTCGTGGAGGAGGCGCACGCCGAGGCCCTGGCGCCGCTGGGCCGCTCCGGCGAGAACCCCTACGAGGTGCACCACGAGCTCCAGCGGACGATGAACGACCTGGTCGGCATCATCCGCAAGGCCGAAGAGGTGTCCGAGGCCCTGGAGGTCGTGGAGAAGCTCAAGGAGCGCGTACGGCTGGTCGGCGCGGCCGGCTCGCGCATCTACAACCCCGGCTGGCACCTCGCGATCGACCTGCGCAACATGGTCCTCGTATCGGAGTGCGTGGCGCGGGCCGCGCTGCTGCGCGAGGAGAGCCGTGGCGGACACACCCGTGACGACTTCCCCGGCATGAACCCGGTGTGGCGCCGCAAGCTGCTCGTCTGCTCGACGGAGGACGGCTCGTCCGTCACGGTCGAGGAGAAGGTCCAGCCTTCGATGGCCGACCACCTGATCAAGCTGTTCGACCGGGACGAGCTGACGAAATACCTCACCGACGAAGAGATGACCGAGTTCGACGGGATCGCAAAGTCATGAGTTACAAGGCAAAGTTCAAGGTGTGGCGCGGTGAGGGCGGTGAGGGCAAGCTCGAGGACTTCACCGTCGAGGTGAACGAGGGCGAGGTCGTCCTCGACATCATTCACCGCCTGCAGGCCACGCAGGCACCCGACCTGGCGGTCCGCTGGAACTGCAAGGCCGGCAAGTGCGGCTCCTGCTCGATGGAGATCAACGGGAAGCCGCGGCTGGGCTGTATGACGCGGATGTCCACCTTCACCGAGGACGAGACGATCACCGTCACCCCGATGCGGACTTTCCCCGTCATCAAGGACCTCGTCACCGACGTCTCGTTCAACTACGAAAAAGCGCGGGAAATCCCGTCGTTCACTCCGCCGGAGGGTGTGCGGCCGGGCGAGTACCGGATGAAGCAGGTCGACGTCGAGCGGTCCCAGGAGTTCCGCAAGTGCATCGAATGCTTCATGTGCAACAACATCTGCCACGTCATCCGTGACCACGAGGAGAACAAGCCCGCCTTCGCCGGGCCGCGCTTCCTCATGCGCATCGCGGAGCTCGACATGCACCCGTACGATGTGGCGGACCGGCAGGAGTCGGCCCAGGAGGAACACGGCCTGGGCTACTGCAACATCACCAAGTGCTGCACCGAGGTCTGCCCCGAGCACATCAAGATCACCGACAACGCGCTCATCCCGATGAAGGAGCGCGTGGCGGACCGGAAGTACGACCCGATCGTGTGGCTGGGCAACAAGATCTTCAAGCGCGCCAAGTAACGTCACAGCGAGACCAAGGCCGGTGAGGGCTCCCCTCACCGGCCTTTCTGTCGCCCGGGGGTGTGACTTGTTGACTGGTTTTGCTAAACTGGTCATCAAGTCACCATGGAGGTCGGATGCTGGGAAGACCGAGCGAAGCCGCCGACCGCGCCGACCGGATCCTCGACGCGGCGGCCGAGCTGACCGTGCGCCTCGGCTCCCGCAAGGTGACGATCGACGACATCGCCCAGCGGGCCGACATCGGCAAGGGCACCGTCTACCTGCACTGGCGTACCAAACAGCAGCTCTTCGAGGCCCTGTTCGTGCGCGAGGCCGTCATCTACATCGAGACGCTGCTCGGCGAGCTGCGCCGCGACCCGTCCGTGGTGCTGCCGCACCGCATGATCAGCACGCTGTTCCTGGTCGTCAGCCGCAGGCCGGTGCTGCGCGCGCTCCTCACCGGCAACCTGCCGCTGCTCCAGGGCAGGATGGCGGAGAGCGCGACGCGCGGCAACGAGCTGCTCGCCACCGCGCGCTTCCACGAGGTGATGCTCCGATACGGCCTGTTCCGCGACGACGTCGAGCACCTGATGTACGGCCTGACCGCGACGCAGGCGGGCTTCTACCTCCTCGACACCGTGGCTCCGGTGCCCGATGAGCCGGACCTGGTGGCCAAGGCCGAGGCGCTCGCGCACATCGTCCGGCACGCGTACGAACCGGCCGTGCCGCCAGGCCCGCAGATGATCGCCGCCGCCGCCGCGGAGATCATCGCCCTCTACGACACCCTGATCCCCCCTTATCGGGAGTTGCTCTACGGCGCGTACCCCATCAGACAGGACTGACAGATGCGCACAGAAAAGGTGGAACTCACCGGCGCCAAGGAAACCCTCCTGTACACGCTGTACTTCAGGGCACTCGACAGCCGCTCGGCGCGACCGATCCTCGACGACCCCTGGGCCGCCGACACGCTCGCCCGCCTCGACTACAACCGCTTCAAGATCAAGATGGCGGCCGGCGACCGCTACCTGGGCCTGCTGCGGGCCAGGCGGCTCGACACCTGGACCAGGCAGTACCTCGCCGGCCATCCCGACGCCGCCGTACTGCACCTGGGCTGCGGCCTGGACAGCCGGGTCCTGCGCATCGACCCGCCGGCCGGCGTCGAGTGGATCGACGTCGACTTCCCCGAGGTCATCGACCTGCGCGGGCGCCTCTACCCCGAGCGCGACCACTACCGGATGATCGCCTCCTCGGTGACAGAGCCCGGCTGGCTGGAGTCGATCCCCACCGGCCGTCCCGTGCTGGTGATCGCCGAGGGACTGCTGATGTACCTCATGGGACCGGACGTCAGGCAGCTCCTCGTCCGGCTGGCCGAACGCGTCCCGCACGGCGAGCTCGCCTTCGACGCCATCGCCCCCTGGCTCGCCGCCTTCTCCAGGACGCTCGGCTGGAAGCTCTCGTCACTCGCCGATCCGCACGAGCCGGAGCGCTGGACCGGCGGGCTCACCCTGCTCGACCGCGTCCCCGTCCTGTCGGACCTCGAACTGATCGCAGCCCCCCACTACCGCCTGACCCTCCAGGTCCTCACGAGGATGGCCTGGATACGGAACGCCATGTCGCTGTTCCGCTACCGCATAGGTGACACCTGAGGAAAGGTCGTTCCATGGCAGCCAAGATCTGCCTCGTCACAGGCGCCTCGGCCGGCATCGGCCACGCCACCGCACTCGAACTGCTGCGTGCCGGCCACACGGTCTACGGCGTGGCCCGGCGCGTCGACCGGATGGAGGACATCCGGCAGGCCGGCGGTCACACCCTCGCGATGGACGTCACGAAGGAGGAGGACCTGGAGCGCGTCGTCAGCACCGTCCTCGACGAACAGCCGGGCATCGACGTGCTGGTGAACAACGCCGGCGTCGGCGTGTACGGCGCCGCCGAGGACGTGCCGATCGACAGCGGACGTCACCAGTTCGAGGTCAACCTGTTCGGGCCCGCCCGGCTGATCCAGCTGGTCCTGCCTCGGATGCGCGAGCGCGGCGCCGGCACGATCGTCAACGTCTCCTCGATCGGCGGGGTGATCTCGCTCCCACTCGGCGGCTGGTATCACGCCTCGAAACACGCTCTGGAAGGCTATACCGACACTCTCCGCCAGGAGGTCGGCCGGTTCGGCATCAAGGTGGTGCTCATCGAGCCCGGCCTCATCAAGACGGAATTCGAGTCGAGCACGCCCCTCGACCTGAGAGAGGTCTCCGGCAAGGGGGCTTATACCGCCGTGGCGAACGCGATGGCGGACCGCGCGGAACAGTCCTTCTCCGGAAGCAAGGCCTCGGACCCGGCCCTGGTCGCCCAGTGCATCCGCGCCGCCATCGAGTCCACGTCCCCGAAGCCGCGCTACGCCGTCGGCTACCTGGCCAAACTCCTCCTGCGAATGAACAGCCTCCTCCCCGACCGCACCTTCGACAAACTCGTCACCCGGACGTGAGTATTCGTCGAAC
Organism: Nonomuraea sp. NPDC049141; assembly: GCF_040648415.1. Taxonomy (NCBI): domain Bacteria; kingdom Bacillati; phylum Actinomycetota; class Actinomycetes; order Streptosporangiales; family Streptosporangiaceae; genus Nonomuraea; species Nonomuraea sp. NPDC049141. Next base: position 286,333 of record NZ_JBEZDR010000012.1, on the reverse strand, counting down.
AGCCGTGATCCGATCTCAAGCTTCCACCGAACAACCGTGCACCCGAGCTGACCGCCGAACTCCCGCCGCCCACACGCGCCTCGCCCCGATTTCTGCGCCCCGCAGAGTCTCCGTCGCCCGTGCCTGAGCGCCCGACCCGCCTTTATGCGCCCCGCTGGCGTCGGCGTGCTTCTTTTCATCCTGTACGGCTTCGCATGGGTTACCCGCCCCACCGACGTCGGCGCGCGACATTCCAGCGCCGGTCGTGAACGCTCACGGGGCGCTCGCCGTAACGACTCGTTCTCAGCCGCCTTCTTCGGACTCGCGCATGACCGAGTTATGAGCGACGACCCCAACGACGCTTGGGCTCCTGCGGAGGAAGCGGCTGGATGGCGGTCACGTCGTCGGCAGGAGGCGCCTCCGCCGACAGCGTCTCTGCCAGCGGCGTCTCGGCGTGCGGTGCGTCGGCGTGCGGTGCGTCGGCCGGGGTGGCGGGGCCGAAAGCGTCCCACGGCTCGGCGTCGCCGGTCTCGGCGGCCGAGGCGGCGCCCAGGGGCCGCTCAGGCGAGTCGTCGTACGGGCCGGAGCCTCCGGGTGGGATGTCGGCCGGCGGCTGCTCAGCGGGCACCAGAGCCTCGAACGGAGCCCGATACGGCTCCTCCTCGGGGCGGCTGAAGGCATCGAAGTCGGGCTTGGCGGGCTCGTGGCTGAACGAGTCGAACTCATCCGGATGCAGCACCACAGGCTCACTCGGGGCCATGGGCGGCTGCTCGGTGCCGTAGCCGGGCTGCCCGTACATGTTCGGGTCCTGATAGACCGCGCCGTACTGGACCTGTCCGCCCGGATAGGTCTGTACAGGGACAAAGCTGATGATCGGCGCGTACGCCGTGCCACCCGGATAACCGGGCGCCGGGAAGGCTGCCGTGGCATAGCCGGGACCTGCCGGGTAACCGGTCGGTCCCGGCCCACCAGGGGCACCAGGACCACCGGGGGCTCCCGGGAAGCCGGGCTGACCCGGGCCGAGCTGCGGGCCCGCCTTGCGCACGGCCGCCGCGTGGGCCATCCGGCGCAGGCGCCCCTCGAAGATGAGCACCGCGAACAGCGCGAGCAGCACCAGGATGAGCGCCGGGATGCTGAGCTGCTGGGCCACCGTCCGCTGGTCGTACTCGGGGGCCGCGTTACGCAGTTCGAGCGGGACGGACTCGTCCGTCGGGCTCTCCGCCGAGGTCAGCGATGGCGTCGTCGTGGGAGTCTCGGTGGTCGCCACGGTGGGCAAGACGACAGCAGGTTCCGTGTCCTCGGGCGTGGTCGAGGGGGTCGTGGAGGGCACGTCCCCAGTCTGCGTCGGGAGCGGCTGCATCGGCGAGGGCGTGGTCTTCGGGGTGCTGGGGGTGCTGGACGCGGTCGGCTTCTTCGACTGCTTCGGGGTGGACGTCTTCGTCGTCGTCTTCGTGGGCGCGGTGACGGTCTTGGTGATCGTCGTCTCCGGGTCCGGCGTGGGGGTGCCCAGCGTCGTGGTGATGGTGACGGTGGTCTCCGGTGTGGTGTCGCACACTTCCCCGGCATCGCAAGGATCGACGGCGGGGTCGTAGGCCACCGCGGAGGCGCTCGCGCTCTGGATGACGAAGGGGACCACACCGGCGCCGGTCAATCCCAAGGCCAGGATCAGTGCGGACACGGCCGTCGCTCGCGTACGTGCCACCTGTGCCCTCCGCGCAGTCCCGAAACCATGGTCAAGGGAATCCTAGCCGGGTAAAAGCAACAGTAAAGACGGAATTACAACACCTTTCGCCACAATCGCGCGCGTTGTGCCCTGGCGACCAGCCACAGCCCTCCCAGCAGCACCGCGATCCCGCCGGCGGCCCACGGCAGCCCGCGTACGCCTGCCAGGGGATTCACCCGCTCGGCCGGGTGAAAGCGCTTGCCGGAAATGGCGAGAGGCAGTGGCGCCCCGACTTCTTCGGCCGAAGTCATCGCGCCCCATCCGGTCGCCGCGCCCGCGCCAAAACCGGGAGTACCAAGTCCCTGGGTGCCTTGTTCTGGGGTGCCGGGTCCCGGAGTAACGCCAGTGCCGAGCCCCGAAGTCCCTGCGGGGCCGACTCCCGGAGTGGCCAACCCTGGGGTGCCGCCAAGGACGGTTCCGGACGTCACGGGGGGAGCGACCTGAGGCAGTCTCAGTGCGGGCTCGCGGTGCGTCTCCGGTGGGAGCACCTGGGCCTGTACGGTCGTGCCGCCCGGGATTCCGCCAGACGCGTGCCCGTGACCGGTCGAGACGGTCCGCAGGTGGGACTTGCCCGGATGGCCGTTTCTGAGACTCTGCCTTTCAGCAGGTGCCTTGCCGGCCGGGTGAGCGTCGTCGACTCCGGGCCTGACACGCACCGCCCGGCCGTTCAGCGCGACGTCACCACGCGGGATCTCGACGAACGTCCCCGTGCGGTCGTCGGCGGACTCCCCGCGGGCCGCCACCTCACCGCGCGTTCTCTTCGAAAGGCCCTCAGCAGTTGCCTTCGTCCTGTTCGAGAGGCTCTCACCAGTCGGCTTCGTCCCGTTCGAGAGGCCCTCGACAGAGGTTTTCGCCCCTTTTGAGAGGGTCGCGAAAGACGCCTCCTTAACGGGCGGTTTGACGGGTGTCGCGGTGGAGCCGACGACGGTCGTGACAACACCGCCCGCCATCTCACGTGCCCGAGCAGCCGCCGTGAGCACGACCTCCTGCGGTCCGCGCGGCACGGTGAGCAGCACGTCCACGGACCGATCCTCCGCCGCGTCACCCAGCGCGCACACCCGAGCCTCAGGAACAACCCTCGGCACAACCCCGCCCGGCACAACCCTGCCCGGCACGGTCGCTGTCGGCGCGGTCGCGGCTGGCGCGGTGACCACCGACGCGGTCATCATCGACGATGGCCCAGACGCCAGGACACCGACCGATGCCGGCTCGGCCCCGACCAGCCCGAACCCCTGTCCGCCAGTCACCTGCCCACCCGTAGACGCCCCGCCAACCGCCCGTCCACCCGTAGACGCCCCGCCAATCGCCTGTCCACCCGTCGACGCCCGGTCAACCGCCTGTCCACCAGCCGCCTCACCCGCGAGCGCGTTCACCGCCGCGGTCCGGGCCGCCAAGGCACCGTCTAGTGCCGGCTCACCGCCGACCGGCCGCCCGCCTACCTGAAGTCCTCCGACCGGCCGCCCGCCCGCCTGAAGTCCACCCGTCTGAAGTCCGCCTGCCTGAAGCCCGTTTTCACCCAGCCCCGCGCCCGATCCCCCAGGGGTCGCGACGGGCAAGCCAGGACACGTCATCGATGTGAGGGCTCGCGCCGGACTGGTCGCCACCGCGAGCCGGGCGTCATGCCCCAGCCCGTCCAGACTCACCCGGAACCGCAGCGCGTCCCCGGTCCGTACCCACTTCCCGAAGTCGGCCGGATCGCCCAGCCGCTCGAACACCAGCGCCATCCCAGCCGCTCCAGCGGCCCTGAAGACCTGGGCCGCCACGGGCTCGCACTGGATGCCCACCACAACCGACGCCCCGGCGAAGGCCAGTGCCCCCGCCACGATCCAGCCATGTCTGACCACGTCGCCTCCCCCCGGTCGAGTGACATTACTCGCAGTAATCGTTATGTCACTCAGAGGAGACGGTTAACCCTGCCGGAGCAGATCTTCCACGGCGTTCATGAGCGGCAGATCCGCCTGGAGCCACGCCACGTCGTAGTACTCGCCGGGCCCGAGCCACCGCAACGCCAGATGCTCCTTGGCCTCCGGCACCCCCGAGACCACCCTGGCCAGCCAGGCCCGCATCACGTACCCCTCGGACAGCGGCCAGTCACCGCCGACCCGCGCGCCCACGGACACGGTCACCCCGAGTTCCTCGCGGCACTCCCGGATCAGCGCCTCGATCTCAGCCTCGCCGGGATCCACCTTGCCGCCCGGGAACTCCCACCCGCCGGCGAGCGTGGGCGGCTCGGCCCGTTGCGCGGCGAGCACGCGCCCGTCCGACGAAACGATCACTGCGGCTACCACGATCACTGTCATAGTGCGGCATTCTGCAGCTTCTTCAGCTGTTCGAGCACGTCTGGGTTCTGTAACGGTCGGGTGAAACCCACGATATTGTCGCGCGCCTGGTAGCTCGTCACCTTGATCGGCCCGCAGAGCGTGCAGCGCGCCTCCACCATCTTGCCCTTCGACACGACCATCCCGACATGTCCGGGGCTGTCGGGTCCCGTGCCCGGCCCGGCGTTGAAGAACACCAGGTCGCCCGCCTGTTCCTCGCCCTGCGAGATCTTCACGCCGAACGGCCACTGCCCGAACGTGGTCCGCGGGATCAGCAGCCCCGCCGCCCGGTAGGCGGCGTAGATGATGCCGGAGCAGTCGAACGCGTCGGGCCCGGTCCCGCCCCACAGGTACGGCTTGCCGCGCTGGGCCAGCGCGAACTCCAGGATCTTGGCCACCACGTCGCTCGGCGCGGCCTCGACCAGCGGATCGTCGCAGGCGTCGTCGGCCTGCGGCGGCACCTCGACGTCACCGGACTTGGCGTAGCCCTTGGCGATCTGCTCGACCTGGTCGACGTACCACCAGGCACGGTTGTAGATGAACAGCGCCTGCCGTACCTTCTCCGGAGCGCCGTTGCGCTTGAGCATCTTCGCGGCGCCCAGGATGGCGTCGGCGGGGTCGTAGACGTTGCCGACGCCGTCGCCGTTGCCGTCGGAGGCGTACCCACTGAACTTCGACGACATCGCGATCTGCGCCTTGCCGCCCCACGTGCTGATCAGGAACTGCATCGGCCCGGCCGCGCCCGCGTAGTTGGTGCCGCTCTTGACGCCCGCCATGTTCGAACGGCCGTGGTCGGTCTCGCGTTTGCCGACGGCGGCCAGGATGTTCCACTGGACGCCGATCTTCTTGCCGAACTTCTTGTAGAGCCCCAGGTAGTCGGCCGGGATGTCCGCGGCTCCGGTGTCGGACACCTCCTGTACGGGGGTGCCGCCATCGAGGCAGTCGGTACGGCCGGTGCCTCCGCTGCCGAGGAACGACGGGATCGAGGTCATGAGCATCGGCGACATGATGATGACGGCGAGGAGCAGCACCCCGGCGGCTCCGATCGCCAGGGCGACGTGGGCGCGGGAGCTGTTCACTCCTGGGTGTCTCCGTCCTGGCCGTCGGCGGCGGGTTGCAGGTCGAAGACCCGCCAGTCGGAGCCCATCTGACTCACCGTGACCGCGTAGTCGTCCACGAGTTGCTTGTTGCCGCTCTTGGCGGTGATCTGCTGCGTCCCGGTGACCACGAAGACGACCGACGACTGCTCGACCTGCCTGATCTCCTTCATCTTGGCCGTCCCGGCGGCCACGACCTCGTCGGCTCGGTCATGGTCGACAGTGCCGGGCGAGGTGCGCGTCCTGGCCAGCACGTTGCCGAAATCTGCGGTGGTGAACACCTTGACCCGATTCGCGTAAGCCGACGGCTCCTCGTCGTAGCGGAACGTCCCGTACGCGGCGGTGAACCGCTCAGCCAGGTCGGCCGCCGCGGCGAGTTGCTCCTTCGTCATCGGCAGATAGGAGTAGATGTCGAACGGCTTGCCGCTGGCGGTCGCCAGCGGCTTGCTCGGCGCAGCCGGTGAGACGGTCGTGGTCCGGCCGGCGGACGGCTGCCCGGCGTCCGTGTCACCGGAATCCGGCCACATCGTCAGGTAGATGCCGACGGCGGCGATGACCGCCACGATGGCGGCGAAGGCGACGCCCCGCCTGTCACCCGGCTGCGCCATGATCAGTCCCTGTCCGGATTGCTGGGCTTGAGCCAGAACGGCACGGACGGCTCGTCACCACCGGAGCTGCCGCCGCGGCGGCTGCTCGGCAGCCAGAGCGGCGGCGCCTCGGAAGAGCGGCTCGCCGGCTCGTCGGCCGGGCGACGCGAACCCGAACCACCGCCGCCACCGAACATCCCGCCACCCGACGAACCACGACTCGCCGGCCGGGCCCCGCCCGAACCGCCCGAACCGCCGGAACCACCCGAGCCACCAGAACGACCTGAGCCACCCAGCCAGGACCCGCCCGACCCGGAACCGCCCGATCGAGACCCGCCCGACCCGGAACCGCCCGATCGAGACCCGCCCGACCCGCCTGATCCGCCGAACCGGGTGCCACCCGACCTGGTGCCACCGGAGCCGCCCGAGCCACCGCGCGAAGCCCAGCCGCCTCCGGAACGCCCGCCGAACCAGCCACCGGATCCGCCCGCACTACTCCCAGCGCCGGCCGTGGAACCAGCGGAACCGCCTGACGAGCCGCCCGACGGCCGTGATCCACCGGATGCCGGAGTGCCACGGGTACGGGTCGGCGTGCCGCTCAGGTTGAGCGGTGGCGCGGCCCCGGCACGCGGCGCCGGCACCTGCCTGCCCGCGGCCTTCCCGCCCTGCTGGTCGGTGTTCAGCGGCGCGGCCGTGGCGGGCACCCGGGTGCCGGAGGCGGCCATGCCCTCCGCGCCCTCCTGCCCGCGGGCCCGGCCCTGGGCGACCGTGGCCGCGGCCGCCGCGGTGCCCGCCGAAGCGCCCATCGCGGCCGCCTGGATGAGGGGCTCGGCCTTGCGCGCGCCCCAGCGGCCGATCCTGGCCGCCGCCACCGGCGGCAGCGCCGAGGACGACCGCTCCAGTACGGAGGAGCTCGCGGCCTCGCCGAGCATCCGCGTGGTCAGCGTGTGCCCGTTCATCGAGGCGAACAGGTGCTGGAACGGCCGCCGGTAGAAGAACACCGCGATCGTCAGCAACGCCATGAACAGGATCTGCAACCCCCACGGCATGGCGGTCGAGATGATCAGCGCGTAGCCGTACACCAGCACGCCGAGCACGAGCGCGAGCACGGCCTGCCGGAGCAGCGTGCCGATCAGCATCTCCACCCACCGCATGGCGATGATCCGCCCGCTGCCCGGATGCACGCCGATCAGCAGGAACACCGGCCCGAGTATGAGCAGCAGCAGGAAGCCGACCTTCAGCACCAGCAGCGAGACCGCCACCAGGAAGATGAGCACCCCGGCGACCAGAGCGGCGATCAGCGCGCCGATGGCCACGCCGAGCCGGCTGGTCCAGTCTCGGCCAGAGAAGATCATATAGCGCGAGTCGTTCTTGAGCTTCTCCGCGATCTCAGCGTATTTTGCCTGGTGAGCACCGACGTCCGGAGCCGGTTGATTGGCCGTGGCGGCCGGGATCGACTGGGTCTCCAGCATCGTACGGCCGAAGTCACGCACGATCGGCTGGTTGGGGTCGGCGGTGCCGAACAGGCCCATCAGCCACGGCTTGCAGACCAGCGTGGACCACAGCGCCTCGGCGTTCTGGTCGACCCCCGGCGTGCCGGTCTGGCCGTAGCCGCCCGCCTTGACCTCCGGGTTCGTCTGGCCGGGGCCGGGCAGGCAGGAGGCGCCGCCCGCACCGGGCAGGCCGGAGAAGGCCGAGTTGACCACCTCGCCGGTCTTGTCCGTGACGATCTTGCCGAGGCCGGTGAAGTCGCCGGGCCTGCTGAAGAACCAGGTCGCGACCGTGACCGCGAGCACCATCCAGATGATGCCTTCGGCGGTGGTGGTGGCCCGCTTGCGGATCAGCCCATACCAGGCCAGCCAGATGGCGCCGATGATGACGATGGGCCGGAGCAACGGCCAGTACATGGCGTTCGACAGGTTCACCACGATGTCGTCGACCACGTCCTTGATGGACTGGAGCGGCCCTTCCGTGGCGGCGGCCTGGTAGGTGGTGATGGTCACCCGGTCGATCGCCTTGGCCCACAGGAAGATCGTGTTGGCCCAGGTGTTGCCGAGCACCGCGGCGAAGTCGGAGCAGCCTAGGTCGTACGTGTGCCAGAACTGCCCGCTCATGCCGAACTGGGCGTAGTTGGTAGTCGGCGCGGCCGGGCCGCCCTCGGGCACGGGCGGCATCATCATGCCGTCGGAGCCGCTGCCGATCACCTCGGGAGCGAGCGCGCCGGACAGGTCGCAGGGAGCCGCGGCGCTGGCGGGTGAGAGCGCGCCCACCACGATCGGCACCACGAGGATGCTCACGAGCAGAGCCAAAGCGAGCGCGAAACGTCTGGGTAGCCGGAACTTCATGACCGCACCTCCTGCGCTCTGCCGCCTACTCCCCCTTGACGATCATGATGCCCGCTGTCGCTGGGTTTGTCGTGTGTCGGATTCGTATCGAGCCAACGAAGCAGGTCATCGGAGATCAGGTCTACTCCGATGCGCCCCGCCCTGCCATCCAGATCGCGGAAAATGCATTCGCCGTTGCCGAGCGATCTCAGCACGGCCTTGTGCTCTTCCGACGCCTCCACACCGAGCAGTGACATGACGTGATCGACCTCCACCCGCTCGGTGGACCTGAACGCGAAGACCGAGGACAGGCAGTTGGTGACCTGCTCGTTCAGCAGGTCACCGGCGTTCTGAGAGACGAGCACCAGCGCGGTGTTGCGGGAACGACCCATGCGGCTGACCTCCGGCACCAGCTTCGCGCCCTCCGGCGTGGACGTGATCGCCCACGCCTCGTCGAGGAAGATCGCCTTCGGCGCACGGCGGTCCAGGCTGTTCATCAGCCGCCGGGCGAACTGGGAGACCAGGTAGAGCAGCGCGACCGACAGCCGCTGCTCATAGGAGTAGTCATCACGGCCCGTGGCCACGTCGGGCAGCGTCAGGCCGCCGAGCGTGAACACGGTCGTCCAGCCTTCGGTGTCGACCTGGTCGCCTCCTGAAGGGTCGAAGCAGAGCTTGGCCAGCCGCATCTCCGACATGGAACGGAGCACGGCGCCCAGGTTCTTGGAGGCGGCGTCCGCGGACTGCTCCAGGAACTCCACCACCTTGCCGAGCGACGGATCCACACCGTTGGACACCGCCGCGACGGCCTGGATCATCGCCGACTCGCGTTCCTCCGACATCCGGGGCAGCAGCAGCCGCAGCGTCTCCGTGGCCATGGTCTTCTTGGCCGCGATGTCGTCGCCGAACGAGAACGGGTCGAGCAGGCCGGGCGCGGCCGAGCCGAGCGGGATGACGCGGGCCTTGCGGTCGCGCTTCTGCAGTAGCTGGACCAGCGACTCGGCGTCGCCCTTGGGGTCGATCACGGCGACGGTGACGCCGCGCAGCGCCATCTGGTAGATCATCAGCAGCGCGAGCGTGGTCTTGCCGCCGCCGGGCTCGCCGGTGATCGCGATGGCCGTCGGCCGGTTGCGGGTGGCCGCGACGAGCGGGTCGAAGTGCACGATGCTGCGGGCCCTGCCGACGGTCTCGCCGATGTAGGGACCGAGCCAGCCTTCGCTGCCGTCGCCCAGCCGGTCGCCCAGGTCCACGGTCGCCGTGGCCATGCCGCCGGCGATCGTCCGCAGCGGCTGCCGCTGGGCGTAGGCGTTGACCCTGACCTTCTCCCCCGGCAGCGCCTCGCAGAACAGCGAGAACTGGTCGCCGGTCGAGTTGACCACGTCGATGCCCATGTCACGGTAGTGCTCGACGACCGCTTCGACCCGCTGGACGCACATCTCCTCAGTCGGGGCCGACACGATCAGCCGGTGCCAGCCGTACACGAAGGGCAGTCGTTCCTTCGTGATGCCGTGCTCCAGCATGCGGGCCGCGTCGATCTGCTCGGCCAGCGCGAGCGGCGCCTCCGCGCCGGCCTCGCGGATGTGGATGTCCATGTCGCGCGCGTGCGCGAGCTTGCGCGCGACGTCCTTCGACGCCTTGACCGGCGGGATGAGCCGCATCCGCGACGAGACCTCGACGGGGAAGGGCAGTTGGTCGGCGAAGTGCAACCACGGCTCGCCGTCCGGGAACGGCATGATGTCCGGGAAACGGGCGAACGACAGCTGCGCGACATAGGAGTCGCCCTGCGGCTGCACGATGCGCAGCAGCGACCTGCCGTTGTGGATCTCACCCTCGACCAGCGACTCGATCTCGCCCTTGCCCCAGCGCCGCTTCGGGCTCGCCGACGGCGGCGGGTCACCGAGCGCGCCTGCGGCCGAGTGCTGGAACAGCCACGCCACCTCTACGGAGGTGGCGTGCCTGGCGTAGAGGGCGCTGGAGGCGAGTGCTCGGCCCAGCCGTTCGGCCTGTTCGGTCCATCTGCCGATCTCGCTGTCCGGCACATGGTCGTCCTCGATCCCGAGCGCCTTCTCCGTACGCTGGTAGAAGCCGAAGAGCTGCGACAGCACGCCTTCGCCCATCTGCTTGCCCCGGGGGCCGAGGCGGACGCCGATGTAGACCTCCTTGGACCAGAAGTCCTTGGCCCAGACGTGCCGGTACATCTCCTCCAGGTAGTCGCGCCAGCCCGACCCCTCGTCGGAGGTGGCGTTGAGCGCCATCGCCCATTCGGCCGCGGGATAGGTGCGGTGCGCGACCCTGAGGTGTACCTCGGCGTCGGGCATCCTGATCGTGGCCAGCGCGATCGTGATGTTGGTGGCCAGCGCCTCACGCTCTTCGGGCGTGACGAACTCATAGCTGACCGTCGGAAGGCGGAAATACGCCCATGCGGAGGTGTTGGTGAGCAGGATGCGGTCGTCGAAATAGCGGACCGCCAGGCGCTGATGCGCTCGGGACGCCCTGCTCATGCCGCCCCCTCGGCGCATGAACAAGTCAGACCTGCTCGCACGTTCACTTATCGCTCACCGATTCTCGTGCCCGGGGGGTCACTCGCCAACTCCTCTTCGCTCGGACGGACCGTCTTTGCCGCAAAGCCCGCGACCACGACTCCGGCGAGGGCGAGATAGGCCCGCCGCCCGGCCGCGCGCAACTGCCCGGGATCGACGACCCCGTCGCCACTCGGCGCCAGGTCGTCTTCCCACGGGACCCTGACGATGGCCCGGCACCTGCCCCTGGCCACCGACTCCGCCTGCTCGACATCGGCCATCGAACGCCTGCTCACGCCGTTGACCACCATGACCGCCCGCCTGCGCAGGTCCGCGCAGCCGTGCCCGTCGAGCCACTCGTACGTCATCGCCACCGCCTCCGCCGCCTCCTCACTCGCGGGGACCACCAAAACCAGCTGGTCGGCGTACGGGAGCACGCGGGCCGCGAGCGCGGCGGCCGGATCCATGACGGCCAGCTTGTAGTGCCGGTCGAGCAGGTGCATGACCTGGCCCAGCCGATGGTCGGAGAACAGCGTCCGGTCGGACAACCGCTGCTCGGCGCCCGCGTCGGTGTCGGCGCCGATCACCTCGAGCCCCGACGAGGTGCGGGTGGTGTAGCCCCGCATGGTCAGGTAGCCGCTGACCCGGTCGAGCCCCGACAGCAGCGAGGCCAGCGTCTCGGGGGTCTCCGGCTCGATCTTGCTGGTCAGGGTGTTGCCGCCGGTGTTGGCGTCGATGGCCACGACCCGGTCGTCCCGATACTGGGCGAACGTGTGGCCCAGCATCAGCGCGGTCGTGCTCTGCCCGGCGCCACCGGTGCAGCCGAGCACCACGACCCGGCGACTGCCGCTGAACACCGCCCGCGCCCTAGCCTCGTCGATCTCCGATCCGTCGGTCCGCACATTGCCGCCACCGACGACCACCTGCGCGATCCGCCGCCAGCCACCGGAGTCCCGGCCCACCACGGACTCGACCCGCCGCACCTTTTCGCCGGGCTTGGGTCCCGGGGCAACCTGCCTGGCCGCAGGCGCCCGCCCGCCCGGCTCCCGCTCAACCGGCCCACTCTCGAACGGCCCGCTCTCGAACGTCCCGCTTCCCGACGGCTCGGCCCCGGACGCGGCGGCGCTACCGGACTCGCTCGCATCCGACTCGGCTCGCCCGCTCTTCGTGGGACCGACGTCTTGACGGGCCCGCTCGGTTTTGGCGGGACCGGTGTCTTGACCGGCCCGCCCGCCCCTAGCGGGTCCAGCGTCTTGACCGGCCCGCCCGCCCCTGGCAGGTCCAGCGTCCTGACGGGCCCGATCGCCCCTGGCGGGGCCGACGTCTTGACGAGCTCGCTCGCTCCTGGCCGGGCCGATCTCGTGGACGGACGCGGTGGTCGTGGGCTCGTCATGCCCGACGGAAGCCGTCTCGGTCTCCTGCGCCTCGTCATCGCCCGTCACCGGCCGGATGAACCGCACCGGCTTGCCGTCTGGACTGACCGGCCAGAGCCGTTGCGCGTCCGGCAGCACCAGCGACGGCCCCTGCCTGGGCGGCTGCCCCTTCCGATGCTGATCACGCGCCACCTCGTCCGCCCCAACCGCGCGAACCTCCTCAGGACCGTCACCCTCGTCCTGCCGCGATTCCTCACCCCGGCCCACACCCGAGGACTCGCCCGCCTCAGCTCGCTGCCCCTCCTCCACGACTCCGCCAGCCGCGACATCCCGAGACCCCACTCCGCCACCCAGCACCTCAGTGCGCGCCGTCTCCGGCCCCGCCGTCTCCAGACTTGCCGTCTTCGAGCCCGCCGTCTCCGGGTCCGCTGTCTCCGGGTCCGCTGTCTCCGGGTCCGCTGTCTCCGGGCGGGTTGCCTCCACGCGGCCCGCTTCTGTGCGCGCGACCTCAGCATGGGCCGTTTCTGGACGCGCTGCCTCAGCACGCGTCATCTCTGCGCGGACCGCCTTCGCGTGGATCGCATCCCCGTGGGTCACATCCCCGTGGGTCACATCCCCGTGGGTCACATCCCCGTGGATCGCTTCTGTGCGCGCAACCTCAGCACGGGCCGCCTCAGCACGCGTCATCTCTGCGCGGGCAGCATCCGCGCGAGCCGCCTCCGCGTGGGTCACATCCGCGCGGGCGACTTCGGCGGGCGCCGGCTCGCTGGACGGTGGGGTGTCGGCGCTCGCGGCGAGCTTGCGGAGCCGCCGTAGTGCCTCCGTGTCGATCGGCTTCCCGGCTGCGGCGGGCCGGTCCTCACGCGACGCGTTCCGAATCTCCGCCGCCCCTTCCGGCGACAGCGACAGCGACTCAACCGACGCTTCCCGTACTTCCCGCGTTCCCCGTACAGCGTCCGCTTCCCGTACGGCCTGCGCCTCGTCAGCGCCCGGCACGAACCCAGCCATACGGGCGATGTCAGAGACGCCCTCCCGAGCCGCGCTCTTCCCGCGCACCACCGAGGACGGCTCGTCGCCCCGCCCCGTGGCGCCCCGGCGCCGCTCGTCCGCCCAGGGGACCTCGCGGCCGCCCTCGACCAGAGGCGTCTCCTCCGGCCGTGTGCCTCCCCGCGACCCCAGCCCCGACGTCGACCGAGAGGAGCCCATCGCGAGTGTCTTGTCCGGGCTCGTGGGAGTCTCGGCCAGGTCGGCGCCCAGGGCGGGGGCGGTGCCGCGACGCGGGGCCGAGCCCCAGCCGGGACGGGCGGGCCTGGACTCCGCGACCGGAGCCTGCGCCGCCGCCGCGGCGGCGGCCGCGACCGCGGGGCGGACCTGGCGCGGCCCCGTCACCGGCTCGGCGCCGACAGCCGGCTTGGTCCCGGCGACAGACAGATTGCTACCGGCGGCAGACAGTTTGGCCCCGGCGACGGACTCGGCGGCGATGGCGAGCTCGGCGCGGCGCTTGCGCTGGGGCTGGCGCGCCTTGCGTGGTGCCTTGGCCCGCTTGGGCGTGACCCGCCAGACGCGGCCCGCGAAGGTGATCACCTCCGGCTCGGCCGTCGGCGCCATCCGGCACCAGGCCCGCGGCTCGCCCACGTAACGCAGCTGGGACTGCAGGAGCTCGGTCAGGCGCTTGTTCTCGATCACCGGCCGGGTGGACAGCCAGGTGACGATGCCCGGCGGCACCAGGTAAAGCACGTGCCATGGTGCGTGAAATTGGATGCCCACGAGCATGAGGAGCAGGGACCATGGAGCCAGGACGCCGACGAACACGCCGATCCACACGATGGGAAGCGGCATCGGCAGCCGTAGGTCGTACAGCTTGTAGAGCCGCTTCTCGATTCGCCAAATATTGGTATACGTGGGCAGGTCCACGCGGTCCTCCTCTCCACCCGCTCGTACAATGACCGCCCCTGAGCGGTCTCAACCCTTTACTTGATGCCCAGTGCTCCCGCGATTGCCTTCGCCGTCACCTCAATGATGTTGGGAACGTAGAAGATCACGCCGATGGCGATGGCCAGGATGAGGAACTGGACGAACCTCGTGATCTCCCTCGTGAAGAGGAAAAAGAGGGCGACCACGGACACGACGACGAGGAAGAGCGGAGCGAAGAAGGCCCGCAGGAAGTTGGCGAGCCCCGCGGAGTCGATCCCGGTGGGGGCGGGTGTTGGCGCCAGTTCCATCATGTTGAGCAGTATCGTTTTCAAGATCACTTCTTTGTCCTCCCGGGGTTACCGATCAGCAGTGCGTGAGTGCGTCTACCCAACGGCCCGACCGGCGCCGCGGATGTCATCGACGTACCATTTGTCGCCCTGCTTCTCGACGGTGAGGCGGTATGCCTGCTCCAGGCGGGCACCGGCCGCGTTGAGGTCGGTGTTACTCGTGTCGGCTGACGGGGCCGCGCCACTGGGCACGGTCCACACCACGACCACCTGGATCTCTCTGGTGGCGCCCCCCACAGGCACCACGATCTCCTTGAGCTCGGCGAAGGTGAACGCCCCGCCGAAACTCGCGATGCTCTTGCCCGCGGCGACGTAGCGCTGCAAACCCGTCGTGTCGCCCGAGCCGTAGTTCTTGAAGAAGTCTTCCATCTGCGGCTTGAGCTCCGCGGCGACGGCGTCGTCGTTCTCGGGCTTGGCGAGCTGGGGCAGATCGGCCCGGCCCGGCGCCGGCAGTATCGCGGGCCGGCCGGAGACGACGAACTTGCCGGCCCCGTCAGCCGAGTAGTAGATCGGGACCGACAGCATCATCCGGCGGGAGCCCGTCTGGAAGGCCACGGTGACGACCGCGTCGTTGGCGTCGGTGGCCTCGATGTCGTACGGCTGGATCGCGACGGCGGCCAGCTTGCCGTTGCCGTCCCAGCCCATCTGCTGATCCATGCCGTCGGCCAGGAACGCGGCCAGCTTGCCCGCCCTGCTCTGCGCGTCGGCCGGGCTGAAATTCAGATAGACGCCGGCGAACTGGGCGGCGAACGCCATGCCACGGTCGACCGGGAATCCGTGATTGGCCACGGGCGCCTCATTCGGAGTCGCCGCGCTCCCCTGAGTAAACCTCTCAAATGGGGCACGGACCCCATTAACCACGATAACCGCGATAAGTGCCCAGAGAATGATGCGACCGGTCCACACCAGCCATCGCCCGCCGGCGCCCGACCAACCGCCCCGGCGCGGCCTGCGGGCAGGCGACACGTCGAAATCAGCCATGTCGTGGCGTGCCGAAAGCTCGGGGTCGCCAGGGATCCGAGGACCCTGCTGGACGGTTGACCTACGAGCCATCACGCCTCCGCTCGCGCCGATCCCCCGGGCTGGCGCGGTGTCGTCCGTTGCCGATCCCCATCATCTGCGGTAAAGCAGTCACACTACCTGCCTCCGCCATTGTTCCAGGAAAGCCACGCCCATGCTGCAGGCATCGCCGTCCATGGGCAAACCAGGTGCGCATGACACGCTGGAGCGCCAACCCTTGCAATTTGCCCTGCCAAATGGGCATTTGACCAGGCCAGAGGCCGGTATTGGCATAGCCCGGCGGCCATGGATTCCTGTCCAAAGCAGCCATGGACTCTCTTTGACCTGCGGAATTGGTATAGCACGCGAACGGCCGCACACCCCCTCAGGGGTCCGCGGCCTGGTGCGTTGCGCGCCCTCAGGCAGGCTCTGAGTCCTGTCCCGGGTCGTGTCGTCTCCTACTCCGCAGATCGACCACCGTGGGCCGTACCGACCGCTCCAGGGAGCCGCGGAGGTCTTCGAGCATGGTGGCGGCGTCCTGGTCACGCATCCGCGTGGCGAGCTCTTCGCGCTCGTCCACTTTCCTGCGCAAGTACGCCTCGCGATTGACGCGCAGGCCGTACATGAGCTCGACCCGCAACAGGGCGAGCTCCTCTTCGAGGCTGATACCCGCGAGTGAAGGTGCTGGACGTCGTTTCCGGATGATGCGACGGATCATGAGGGCCCTCCCGAGTCAGCGTAAACGCTGTGACGATTCGACGCGTAGGGGCCCAAAGTGGTTGACGTCTCACCTATCCGGAAATCAGACGTTAAAGCGGAACTCCACCACGTCGCCGTCGCGCATGACGTAGTCCTTGCCCTCGATGCGGGCCTTGCCCACCGAGCGGGCGCTGGCGATGGAGCCCGCCTCGACCAGGTCGTCGAACGACACGACCTCGGCCTTGATGAACCCGCGCTGAAAGTCGGTGTGGATCACGCCGGCGGCCTCGGGAGCGGTGGCGCCCTTGCGGATCGTCCAGGCCCTGGTCTCCTTGGGCCCGGCCGTCAGGTAGGTCTGCAGGCCGAGCGTCTCGAAGCCCACCCTGGCCAGCTGCGACAGGCCGGACTCCTCCTGGCCCACCGACTGCAGCAGCTCCAGCGCCTCCTCGTCGTCGAGCTCTACCAGCTCCGACTCGATCTTGGCGTCGAGGAAGACCGCCTCGGCCGGGGCGACGAGGGCGGAGAGCTGCTCTCGGAGCGCGGAGTCGATCAGCTCGTCGGCGTCGAGGTTGAACACGTACAGGAACGGCTTGGCCGTCAGCAGGTGGAGCTCACGAAGCTCGTCGCGGTCGAGTCCGCTCTCGAAGATGGTCTTGCCGGTCTCGAGCACGGCCAGGGCGGCCTCAGCGGCCTCCAGCGCGGCCTTCTTGTCCTTGTTGTGCCGCGCCTCCTTCTGCAGGCGCGGGACGGCCTTCTCGACCGTCTGCAGGTCGGCCATGATCAACTCGGTGTTGATGGTCTCGATGTCACGCTTGGGGGAGATCTCGCCGTCGACGTGTGTGACGTCGGGGTCGGTGAAGACCCGGATCACCTGGCAGATCGCGTCGGTGTCGCGGATGTTGGCGAGGAACTGATTGCCCCGCCCCTGCCCCTCCGACGCACCCTTGACCAGGCCCGCGATGTCGACGAACTCCACCTTGGCGGGCAGCACCTTGGCCGAGGAGAAGATCTCGGCCAGCTTGGGCAGGCGGTCGTCGGGCACGCCCACGATGCCCACGTTGGGCTCGATGGTGGCGAACGGGTAGTTCGCGGCTAGGGCGTTGCCGGTCTTGGTCAACGCGTTGAAGAGCGTGGACTTGCCGACGTTGGGCAGACCGACGATGCCAATGGAGAGACTCACGTTCGCCGAGTTTACTTGCTCACAAGACGCAGACAGGTCACGGGACGATAGGCGCCTCGCGCCTCCAAGTAGCGCTCGGAGCTGTCGGGGCAGCTTTCGGCGGACTCGGTGAAGGCGTCCACCCGCGCCCAGGCCCGCCGCGACGCGCAGGAGACCCGGTCGATCACCGACCTGGTCACCACGCCGGGGCCCGGCTCGGCCACGCACATTCCCCGGTCGAGCACCTTGCCACCGGCGCCGAGACAGATCACCGCGTCCCCGGTCAGCGTGCCGGGTGCCGCGTGGTCGAAGGTGAGCGTGTCGAGGGTGTTCGCGGGACAGTTCGACGCTGTACGGACGAGCGCGACGGCTCTGCCGTACCAGCCAGGCTGAGAACACGGCCGCTCGCGGCCGTCGAGCGCGACGCAGTCGCCCGGCCTGAGCACTCCCCCGCCGCCGCCCGGTGCGCCGGGGTGCGGGTCGAGGAAGTTGCGTACGCAGGCCGCGCGTCCTCCGTCGATGCGCAGGACGTCGTCGACGTCGTCGGGGCAGGCGCCGGGGCCCGGCGGATCGGCGGTCACGGCGACCACCTCGGAGTCGCCGCCATTGCACGGCGTCAGGTCGTAGCGCTCCGCGGAACTGCGCACGCACGCCCCGGGCTCCCACCGCAACGCCGGCCCGGGGTCCGGGGCGGCGACGGGGCTCGCGGAGTGGGCGCGGACGACGACCGTCGCCAGCGCGAGCACGCCGGCCGTCACCGCGATCGCCGCCACGAGCGGCAGCGCACGCCGCGATCCGGTAATCATATAAGTACTCTGGGTGACGATCGGGGAGCCGCACAAGCGGAACGCCCAAGCGTGTCGGGGAGATCCACGACCGATGTCCTGCAATCATCAATGGAGTGGATAGCGATGGAGTGGATGTCGTCTCGCTTCTCATCGGCCTGGCCGTTGGGTTGGCCATCGGGTTCATGATCGCCCGCACCCGGGCGGCGGTGCGAGTGGCCGAGTCCGACGCCAGGGCCAAATCGGCCGCCGACAAGCTCGTCTACGTCGAGGAGCAGCTCGCCGAGCGCTTCCAGGCCCTGTCCACCCGGGCACTCGACGTCAACAACATCCGCTTCCTGGAGCTGGCCGAGACCAGGCTGGCCGCCAGCCGCGCCGAGGCGAGCGGCGACCTCGACCAGCGCAGGCAGGCGGTCGAGCATCTGGTCGAGCCGCTGAAGGACGCGCTCACGCGGGTCGAGGCGCAGTTGCGCGACACCGAGTCGGGGCAGCGTGCCGGCCGTGCCGAGCTGGCCAAGCAGATGGAGTTCGTCCGGCAGAGCAACCTGGAGCTGCGTTCGCAGACCACGGCGCTGGTCCGGGCGCTGCAACGGCCCGAGGCCCGTGGCCGGTGGGGCGAGCTGCAGCTGCGCAGGGTCGCCGAGATCGCCGGGATGCAGCGCTACTGCGACTTCGACGAGCAGGTCACCGAGGGCGCCATGCGGCCCGACATGATCGTGCGGCTGGCCGGCGGCAAGAACATCGTGATCGACTCCAAGGTGTCGCTGGCCGCCTACCTGGAGGCCGCGGAGGCGTCCGACGACTCGCTGGCCTCCGTGCGGCTCGACGCGCACGCCAGGCACGTACGCGAGCACGTCGACCGGCTGGCTGCCAAGGCGTACTGGCAGGGGTTCAACCCGTCGCCGGAGTTCGTGGTGCTGTTCATCCCCGGCGAGGCGTTCCTGGCGCCCGCGCTGGAGCGGGATCCGGCGCTGCTGGAGTACGCGATGACGCGCCGTGTGCACATCGCCACCCCGACCACGCTGATCACCATGCTGCGCACCGCCCAGTACGCCTGGCAGCAGGCCGCGCTGAGCGAGAACGCGCGCGCGGTGTTCGAACTGGGCAAGGAGCTGTACGAGCGGCTCTCGTCGCTGGGAAGGAATGTCGAGTCCCTGGGCAAGTCCCTGAGCCGGGCCGTCGAGGCGTACAACAAGACTGTGGGATCCCTCGAAAGCCGCGTACTCGTCAGCGCACGCAAGCTGCACGATCTGGGCGTCGTCGACCGCGAGCTCGATTCTCCGGAGATGCTGGAGGGCCTGCCCAGGCCACTGGCCTCGCCCGAACTGCTGGAAACCTCGTCTCTGATCTCGCACGCGAACGGTAAGTTGGCCAACGGGTCGCAGTAGGGGGGCGGGGGCAATGAGTGAGAAAGGCAAGCGATCGGCCGTCAGGCTGACCGCTCGCGGTGCCATCGCGCTCGCCCTGATCGCCACACTGGCGGCCTATGTCGTGGCTGCCCTGATCAACCTGCCGATCGTGGTCGGGCCG
The DNA here is from genome assembly GCF_040648415.1 of Nonomuraea sp. NPDC049141. Taxonomy (NCBI): domain Bacteria; kingdom Bacillati; phylum Actinomycetota; class Actinomycetes; order Streptosporangiales; family Streptosporangiaceae; genus Nonomuraea; species Nonomuraea sp. NPDC049141. The sequence goes on along the minus strand of NZ_JBEZDR010000012.1, from coordinate 266,983 downwards.
GTTTTCGTGGTGGCGAGCCTGCTCGGCGTGCTCCTGGTCAACCCGCGCGAACTGCTGTCGCTGGTGGTCACGCCGCCGCTGGTGTTCTTCGTGGCGACGCTCTTCGTCGAGCTGGGCCGGGCGCTCGGCTCGGTGTCGATCACGCAGTCGCTCTTGCTCGGCCTGATCGCCTCGCTGTCGCAGGGGGCTCCCTGGCTGTTCGCGGGCTCGGCGATCGTGCTCGTCGTCGCCTGGCGGCGCGGGCTGCGCGACAACGTACGCGACCTGCGCGAGGAGCTACGGGCGGGCGCCGAGGCGCCGCGCCCGCGCCAGTCGTTCGTACCGGAGCCGGAGGGCTACTTCGAGCCCAAGGTGTACGGCACACCACGCACCGAGGACTGACCCGCCCCAGCCGGCGAGCCGCCCATCGAGGACCGACCGGTCCTCGGCGGGCCGCCCGCCGAGGACCGGCGACACCACACGACGCGCTGCCTGCCAAGGACCGGCCACGCGGCACGACGGGCCGCCCGTCGAGGGCTGACCACGCCGCGCGGCGCGAGGCACCCGGGAGCGCCCGGGGACCGACGCGGCCGCGCAGGCGGGGCTAGGAGACTCGGAGGTCCTTGCGGAGCTCGTGGGGAAGGGCGAAGCGCACGCTCTCGTGGACCGGCTCGACCTCCGCGACGTCGTCGAACCCGTGCGCGGCCAGCCGGGCGAGCACCTCGGCGACCAGCTCTTCCGGCACCGAGGCGCCGCTGGTCACGCCGACCGTGGTCACGCCGTCGAGCCACTCGTCGCGGATGAAGGTGGCGTTGTCGACCAGGTAGGACGCGTCGGCGCCGTAGTCCTTGGCCACCTCGACCAGGCGCTTGGAGTTGGAGGAGTTTTCCGACCCGACCACGATGACCAGCTGCGACTCGGCGGCGATCTCCTTCACCGCGACCTGGCGGTTCTGGGTCGCGTAGCAGATGTCGTCGCTGGGCGGGTCGATCAGCGTGGGGAAGCGCTCCTTGAGCTTGGCCACCGTCTCATTGGTCTCGTCGACCGAGAGCGTGGTCTGCGACAGCCAGACCAGCTTGGACGGGTCCTTCACCTGGATCCGGTCGACGGAGTCGAGGCCGTCGACGAGCTGGATGTGGTCGGGCGCCTCACCGGCAGTGCCTTCGACCTCCTCGTGCCCTTCGTGGCCGATCAGCAGGATGTCGTACTCCTGGCCCGCGAACCTCTTTGCCTCGTTGTGCACCTTTGTGACCAGTGGGCAGGTAGCGTCGATCGTGCGCAACCCGCGCTGCTTGGCCTCGTCGTGCACGGCGGGCGAGACTCCGTGGGCCGAGAACACCACGATCTCGCCCTCAGGCACCTCGTCGGTCTCCTCGACGAAGATCGCGCCTCTGGCCTCCAGAGTCTTGACCACATGCGTGTTGTGCACGATCTGCTTACGCACGTAGACGGGCGCTCCGTATTGCTCCAGGGCTTTCTCGACCGCCACCACGGCTCGATCGACTCCGGCACAGTAGCCGCGTGGCCGGGCTACGAGGACTCGGCGGGAAGTGGGGGTCTGGGGCTCCATACTTCTTATGCTACGTGGAGCGGCCGACAGGCCCGCGCGTGCGTGGTTGCCCGCCGTGCCAGACTGGCCGTCCAATACAGACCTCCCAGGGAGACGTCATGTCCCTCAGCGACGTGATACGCAACATCACGAAGACCATCACCAACAAAGACGAGCTGAAGGAGAAGGCGAAGGACTTTCCGCTCCTCGTCATCCAGACCACTCTGAGCGCGGCCGGTCAGGCACTGCTGGTCGTCGATCGGATGAAGAACTCGATCAAGGGGCTGGGCAGCAAGGAGAACAAGGAGGCGGACTACGACTCCCGTCCGTCCGCCGCCGACCAGGTGGCCGCGCCCGCGCCGGCGGATGAGGAGGTGGCGGCGAAGCCCGCTCGCAAGGAGCCGGTCATCTTCGCGCCGCGCCCCACCCCGTCGGACGCCGCCGCGCCCAACGGCTCCGCCAAGACCAAGCCGGACCCGGTCATCTTCAGCCCGGCGGCCAAGCCGAAGCCCGAGGCCACCACCGAAACCGCCGCCGCCCCGGCGACCGCCCCCGAGCCGACCGTCGCTCCGGAGCCCAAGGCCGCCCCCGAGCCTGCGGCCGCCACGGTCGAGCCCGCTGTCGCCCCCGAGCCGACCGTCGCCCCCGAGCCTGCGGCCGCTGTCGCTCCCGAGCCCCAGGTCGCCACCGTCGAGCCTGCAGTCGCTCCTGAACCGACCGTCGTCCCCGAGCCTGAGGCCGCTGTCGTCCCCGAGCCCGCCGCCGCGCCTGAGCCCGAGGCCGCCCCTGAGCCCGAGGTCGCCGCCGTTGAGCCCGTCGTCGCTGCCGAGCCGGTGGCCGCGCCGGAACCGGTGGCCGCGCCGGAGGCCGCTGAGGTCAAGCCCAAGCGGGCCGCCAAGCCGCGTACCGCTGCCAAGCCGAGGGCCGCTGCCAAGGCCAAGGCCGCCACGGAGCCGGCGACCGCCGCCGAGACGACCGCCACCAAGGAAACCGCCGCCGCGGCGCCGGCCGCCAACGGCCTGGTCGAGCCGCTGCCCGGCTACTCCGAGCTGACCGTCGCCTCGCTGCGCGCCAGGATGCGCGGCAAGTCGGCCGAGCAGATCACCGCGCTCATCGCGTACGAGCAGGCAACGAGCGCGCGCGCCGAGGTCGTCCGGATGTACGAGAACCGCCTGGCCAAGCTGCAGGCCGGGGAATAAGTCCCCCTGGCACCGTAGTCTTCCGACATGACCTCGAAGACCTCGCCCGAGTCTCCGCTGCCGATCCGCACCGTCCTGCAGATGGTGGGCGGCTGGATCGGCAAGCTGGGGACGGTCTGGGTCGAGGGCCAGATCACCGACCTGAGCGCGCGTGGCGGCACGGTGTTCATGACGCTGCGCGACCCGGTGGCCAACGTGTCGGCCCGGGTCACCGCCCCGCGCGGCGTCTACGAGGCGGCGGTGCCGCGACCGGCCGACGGCGCGAGGGTCGTGGTGCACGTCAAGCCCGACTTCTGGGTCAACAGGGGCTCGTTCGCCTTCACCGCGCTGGAGATCAGGCCGATCGGCGTGGGCGAGCTGCTCGCGCGGCTCGAACGGCTGCGCCAGTTGCTGGCCGCCGAGGGCCTGTTCAACGCCGACAGGAAGCGGCGGCTGCCGTTCCTGCCCGGCACGGTTGGGCTGATCTGCGGCCGTGACTCGGCGGCGGAGCGCGACGTGCTGGAGAACTCCCGGCGCCGCTGGCCCGCCGTGCGCTTCAAGGTCGAGGAGGTCGCCGTCCAGGGCCCGTACGCCGTGGGCGAGGTCACCGAGGCGCTGCGGAAGTTCGACGCGGACTCCGAGGTCGAGGTGATCGTCGTCGCCCGTGGCGGCGGCTCCCTGGAGGACCTGCTGCCGTTCTCCGACGAAACGCTGGTGCGGTCCGTGGCCGCCTGCCGCACGCCTGTGGTGAGCGCGATCGGCCACGAGCAGGACAATCCGCTGCTCGACCTGGTAGCCGACGTGCGGGCCTCGACGCCGACCGACGCCGCCAAGAAGGTGGTGCCCGACGTGGGCGAGCAGCTCACGCTGGTACGCCAGCTGCGCGACAGGGGGCGCAGGGTGCTCGGCGGCTGGCTCGACCGGGAGATGTCCTGGCTGACGTCGGCGCGCTCCCGGCCTTCGCTGGCCGACCCGGTGCGCGAGCTCGAACGCCGGGCCGAGCAGGTCGACGCGCTCCGTGACCGGTCCAGGCGCTCGCTGAGCGGCTCTCTCGACCGCGCGGAGGACTCGCTGTCGCATCTCCGTGCCCGGCTCGTCGCCCTGTCACCCGCCGCCACGCTGGAACGCGGCTACGCCATCGTCCAGGATCCGTCCGGGGAGGTCGTCCGGCTGGCCAAGAACGTGGCCCCCGGCTCCGTGCTGACGATCCGGTTCACAGACGACCGCCTGACCGTCCGTACGGAAGACGGCACGCCAACAGCCACCACCAAACCCCGCAAACCCCGCAAGAAGGCCACTGATGAAACCGACTGAAATCTGGCTCAGGCCCTGATCGCCTGGGTCAGGGCGTCGAATCCGGCCTTGATCTCGTCGACCGACATGCCGCGTACGTCCCGCTGATGGCGGAGCAGATGGGCGCTGATCGGCGCCAGCAGCGCGTCGGCCAGAAAGTCCGCGCCTTCTGGACGCACCTGGGCGAGCAGCGCGGCCAGGTGGGTGTGATGCACCCTGTACGGCCCGCTGAGCCGGGCGGCCGGCGGCCCGAGCTCCAGCAGCAGGAACAGGTCCAGCTGCTCGACCACCCGATCGATCAGCGCGTGCAGGAACGCCCTGATCCGCTCGGCAGGAGGCGCCCCCGGCCCGACCGGCGGCGGGCCGTTCAGGAAGGCCGCCTGGAAACGCCGCTCCCGATCGTCGATCAGCGCCAGCACCAGCCCGGCCCGATCCCCGAATCGGCGGTAGACCGTGCCGACCCCCACGCATGCCTCACGGGCGACCTCGTCGAGGGAGAGCTGGTCGAGGGACCCGTCGGCGATCATCTTGGTGGCCACCTCGACGATCTTCTGCCTGTTGCGCGCCGCGTCGGCCCGCTCGGGCTGAGGCTGCCCGAGGATCGGCAGCATTCGGCGCTCACCCACAAGGCGAGCATAATCGTTGTAACCGGAAATTTCTCCGGTTAGGCTGGGCGCCTTAACCGGAGAAATTTCCGATTCAAGGAGCCGAGCATGGCCAACGAGTTCAACGAGAAGATCATCGCCGAGTTCCGTGCCAACGAGGGCAAGGTCGGCGGCATGTTCGAGGGTGCCAATCTGGTACTTCTCACGACCACGGGCGCCAAGAGCGGCAAGCGGACGACGAGCCCGGTGATGTACTTCGAGGACGATGGCCGCTACATCGTCATCGCCTCGTACGCGGGCGCGGACCACCACCCGGCGTGGTACCACAACCTGGTCGCCAACCCGGAGGTGACCGTCGAGATCGGGACGGAGACGTTCGAGGTCACGGCCGAGGTCGTGGGGGACGAGGAGCGCGACAAGCTCTATGCCCGCGTGGTGGAGATCGCTCCGGGTTTCGCGGAGTATCAGCAGAAGACCACCCGCCGCATCCCGGTGGTGGCCCTTCACCGCGCCGCCTGAGCGATGAGCGGCTACTACGCCTGACGCTGTGCGCGGCGGGAATGCCTGACCAGCTGAGTGGCTAGAACGGCGCGTCGTCCGACTGGCCGGCGGTGGGATCGGCGCGGCGGGCCATGGCGGCGGCGAGCTTCACCCTGGCGCCCTGCAACCACTCCTCGCAGATGGCGGCCAGCTTCTCGCCGCGCTCCCACAGCTCGATCGACTGCTCGAGGGTGAGCCCGCCCGTCTCCAGGCGGCGCACCACCTCGGTCAGCTCCTCGCGGGCCTGCTCGTATGAGGGTGCCTTCTCGTCTGCCACGCGCACCACCTTAGGGTCAGGAACCGACATCCGCAGACCGGGCCCGCCGAGGAGAGCCGCGCCACGGGTCAGCCCGTCGGCTTCGGCCGCTGCCGCAGGCCGGCGGCCAGCTCGCCCAGCTCGGCCCAGTCGGCCGTGCCGGTGACGACCAGCGTGACCTCCGGCAGCACCCGGACCAGGGTGCGCTGGTTCTTGTCCTCGCGGAAGCGCTGCTCCCACGGCTGCCCGGCCACCTGCTGGGTGCCCACGACCCGGTTGGAGTTGGCCATCCGGTCGGCGAACCCGGCGGCCGGCTTCTCGTCGCTCTGCACGAACATGGCGTGCTGATTCTTGGCCGTCGCGTAGCCCAGGTAGAGCACCTGGGCCCCGCCGGAGCCCTTGGCGATCTTGTTGCTGTTGGGAACCCAGCCCGCCGGGTCCTTCTCGGGCGCCCACACCTGGTACGGCACTTCATGGCCGAAGTTGGCGACGGTCATCGAGTAGTCGAGCTTGGGAATGTGCTGCTCCCGGCTCTGCGGCGTGACCAGCAGGAACAGCCCCACCCCCACGAGACAGACGAGCAGGGCTACCGCGTAGCCGTAGAAACCTTCGGTGAACCGTCGCACAACTGGCGAGATTACCCGCTGGTGGGGCCGCCCGCCGAAGCGGCCGGGCGGATCTGGCCGATGATGGCGAGCACGTCCGCGGCCAGCTTGGGGTCGTCCGAGAGCACGACCTCGGAGACGGCGGCCGCGAGGGCGCCGGTGAGGACGACGACCAGCGCTCCCTCGTCGTCCTCGAAGAGCGCGGCGTTGCGTTCGGCCCACTTGCGCAGGCGGGCGCGCATGACCAGCTCGAAGCCGGGCGGCCCGTCGCCGCGCAGGAACAGCGCGGCGAGCTCGCGTTCCTCGATGCAGCCGTCGAGGTAGGCGCGGGCGGCGCGGATGAAGACCCGCATCGGGTCGTTCTCCCCCTCGGCGCGGGCCTCGCGGGCGGCCTGCTTGGTCCGCTGGGCCTGCCTGGCCTGCCACTCCTCGAACAGCGTGAGGTAGAGGTCGGCCTTGCCGGAGAAGTGGTGGTAGAGGCTGCCGACGCTGGCGTCGGCCTTGGCCACCACGTCGGTCACGCCGGCCTCGGCGAAGCCCTTGGAGACGAAGACGTCCCGGGCGGCCTGGAGTAGCGCGCTGCGCGTGGCCGCACCTCGCCCGGAGGTGCGGGCTGTCGCCGGTTGTTCCACATCGCTGCTCATGGCAGGCACATTATCCTCCGCTGACCGGGGATACAGGGACAACTACCATCGAGACAGTTTGTCCACAAGGAGGGCCTTCATCATGTCCGATCAGTCGTCCGTACCCCCAGCGCTGGCCACGGGAGAGCGCGCCCCTGATCGCAACCTGGCTCTGGAACTCGTACGCGTCACCGAGGCGGCCGCGATGGCGGCGGCCCGCTGGGTGGGCAGGGGGGACAAGAACGGCGCGGACGGCGCGGCGGTGAACGCGATGCGCCAGTTGATCAACACCGTGTCGATGAACGGGGTGGTGGTCATCGGGGAGGGCGAGAAGGACCACGCCCCGATGCTGTTCAACGGCGAGCGCGTCGGCGACGGCAGCGGCGCCGACTGCGACGTGGCCGTCGACCCGATCGACGGCACCCGGCTGACCGCGCTCGGCATGCCCGACGCGGTGTCGGTGATCGCGGTGAGCGAGCGTGGCTCGATGTACGACCCGTCCGCCGTGTTCTACATGGAGAAGCTGGTCACCGGCTGCGAGGCCGCCGACGTGGTCGACATCGAGGCTCCGGTGTCGGCGAACATCCAGGCCGTCGCCAGGGCCAAGGGGGTCTCGGCCTCTGACGTGACGGTCGTCGTACTCGACCGCCCGCGGCACGAGCAGATGGTCAAGGAGATCAGGGAGACCGGGGCGCGGATCAAGTTCATCGTCGACGGCGACGTGGCGGGCGCGATCATGGCGGCCCGCGCCGACACCGGCATCGACCTGATGCTGGGCATCGGCGGCACGCCCGAGGGCATCGTGGCCGCGTGCGCGCTCAAGTGCCTGGGCGGCGTGATCCAGGGCAAGCTGTGGCCGCGTGACGACGCCGAGCGGCAGAAGGCGATCGACGCCGGGCACGACCTCGGCCAGGTGCTGACCACGAACGACCTGGTGCGGTCCGAGGACGTGTTCTTCGCGGCGACGGGCATCACGCAGGGCGAGCTCATGCAGGGCGTCCGGTTCAGGGGCGGGGTGGCGCTGACGCACTCGCTGGTGATGCGCGGGCGTTCCGGCACCATCCGCAAGGTGGACAGCGAACACCAGCTCTCGAAGCTGCGCGCCTACAGCGCGATCAACTTCGACACCGCCGGATAGGACAAGGGCTCAGCGGCGGCGCTTGCGGCGCGGTGGTTCCTTGACCTTGACGTCGCCCGCGAAGTTCGTGGTGCGCACCTCGACCACCGGTGCTCCCGGCTCGGTCGGCTGCTTGGTCAGCCGGACCGTGCTGCCCTTCGCGACGCGGATCACCTCGAGACCCTCGGGTACGTGGATCTCGAGGCCGCCGAAGACCAGCGTGGCGTTGATCACGATGCGCCGGTTCTGCAGGATGGCCTCGCGGAGGTCCAGCTTGGTGGTGCCGAACATGGCCGTGACGGTCAACTCAGCGGGCACCACCCAGCGTCCGCCGCGCTGCTCCTGCTTGAAGAACGCCGACACCGGCCGGCCGTCGAGGTTGAGCGGCTGCTGCTCCGCGGGCAGCAGGTCGGCCGTCACCGCGGCGAGCTCGCCCAGCGTCCGCGCCGAGTAGACGACTCCGAGCCGTTCCTCCAGCTCGTCGAGCATGAGGCGGCCGTCGGCGTGGGCGTCCTGCAGCACCTGGACGAAACGCTCGCGATCGTCGTCGGAGGCCCGTAGTTCGTGCGGGGGAAGTGCGTTTTCATCTTCTTTGGGGCGGCGTGCCGAGACCCATTCCTCGGCCAGCCGTTCTCCGACTTCTTGCAGGCGTGGCAACCAGGATCCCGGGCGTTCATTCACACTTCTGACGATATCCGGCAGCCGGGCGGTTCGCTCGTGCCTCGGACGCCACCTCAGCCAAAAGTACGCGCCGAAAGTCAGCCGATTCGCGCGACCAGGGCCGCGATCTCCTCCGCGAGTGTCTCGTCGACGTCGGCGTGGCGGTTGAGCAAGCGGTACCACATGGCACCGAAGATCAGATCGACCGCGAGCTCAACGTCCACGTCGGCGGGGAGCGCACCGCGTTCCAGCACCGAGCGCAGGGCCTGCCGGCGCGGGCCGATGAGCCTGGCCCGCAGCTCAGCGCCGAACGCGGGGTCTGACTGGGCCTCGGCCATGAGGCCCACGACCACCCGCCCGGCCACGCCGTGGGCTAGCGCGAAGGTCTCGCGCAGGAACGCGACCAGGTCCGCGCCCGCGTCGCCGCTGACGGGCGGGGGCCGCAGCTCGGCGCCCACCAGGTCGGTCATCGCCTCCATCAGCACCTCACCCTTGGACTGCCACCAGCGGTAGAGGGTCTGCCTGCCGACACCCGCCGCGTCGGCGATGCCCTTCAGGGTGACATTCGGGTATCCGTCGCGCTCGCACAGGTCGAGCGCGGCCTTGAGGATCGCCTTCCTGGCCACCTCGCTGCGTGGTCTGCCTACCATGCCCGTCACTTTACAAGACAGCGTGCCTCGTTTTATAGTTTCGAGGCAGGGTGTATCGAATTAGGAGGAACACGATGCGAGTCGTGATCATTGGCGGCACCACGGGCATCGGGCTGGCGACGGCGGCCCGGCTGGCGGACGACGGCGCCGAGGTCGTCATCACCGGCCGGTCCGCCGAGCGGGTGGCGGCCGCGGTGAAGCAGCTGGGCGACCGGGCCTCCGGCGAGGCCGTGGACGCCCGCGACACCGAGGCGATGCGCGATTTCTTCAGCCGGACGGGTGTCGTCGACCATCTGATCGTCACCGTGACCGGCCGCGGCCCCGCCGGGCCGCTGCGCTCGCTGACGCAGGAGGCGCTGGTCGGGGCCGTACAGGACAAGCTGATCCCGCACCTGCTGACCGCGCAGGCCGCTCTGGACGTGCTCGCCCCCGAGGGTTCGATCACGTTCGTGACGGCGGCGTCGGCGGGCTCGGCCTTCCCCGGCGTCTCCGCTCTGGCGGCGGTGAACGGCGCGATCGAGTCCGCGGTGCCCGGCCTGGCGGTCGAGCTCGGCCCGATCCGGGTGAACGCCGTCTCCCCCGGCGTGATCGACACCGAGTGGTGGTCCGGGCTGCCCGCCGAGGCGCGGGCGGCCGTGTTCGCCGACTTCGCGGGGCGCTCGCCGGTCGGCCGGACAGGCAGGCCGGAGGACGTCGCGGCGACGATCGCCTACGTGGTGGGCAACTCGTTCGTCACCGGAACGGTGCTGACCGTCGACGGAGGAGGCAGGCTGAAGGCATGAGGACGATCCTGATCACCGGCGCGACGGACGGGCTCGGGCGGGAGCTGGCGCGACGGCTCGCCGCCGACGAGCGCGTCATCGTGCACGGTCGCGATCCTGAGCGGGTACGGCAGGCACGGGCCGGCGCGGGCGGCACCACCGAGGGCATCCTGGCCGACCTGGCCGACCTGAGCCAGGTGGACCGGCTGGCCGACGAGGTGCTCGACCGGTTCGACCGGATCGACGTGCTGGTCAACAACGCCGGGATGGGCGGCGGCCCGCCGGGCTCCGGCCGCGAGGAGAGCAAGGACGGCGTCGAGCTCCGCTTCGCGGTCAACTACCTGGCCGGATACCACCTGACCCGGCGGCTGATCCCGCTGCTCGTCAGGTCGGCGCCGTCGCGGGTGGTGAACGTCGCCTCGGCCGGGCAGCAGGCGATCGACTTCGCCGACCCGATGCTGACCCGCGGCTACGGGCGGCAGCGCGCCTACAGCCAGAGCAAGCTGGCGCAGATCATGTTCACCTTCGACCTGGCGGAGGAACTGGCCGGGCAGGGCGTGACGGTCAACGCCCTGCACCCGGCCACGTACATGGACACCACCATGGTCCGCGAGGCGGGAGCGCCGGTGATGAGCACGGTCGACGAGGGCGTGGCGGCGACGCGGCGGCTGATCGACGGGCTCGACGGCGTGAGCGGCCACTATTTCAACGGGCAGCGGGAGAGCCGGGCCGACGCCCAGGCCTACGACCTCGCGGCGCGCAAGCGGCTGCGCGAGCTCAGCGATGACCTCGTACGACGGGCGCTGGGCTGATCCACAAGGAATCCGTGCCCTTTTCCCGCCGTTGTCTCGACAAAGACGGCGGAGAGGGGGCCTCGTGCATCAACCCGCACGATGGGGACTGGGCGCGGTGGCGGCTGGCGCCGCGGTGATCGTCGGTCTCGATGTGACCAGCCTCGGCGAGATCGACCCGCTGCGGCGGACCATCAGCCAGCACGGCCTCGGGCCCGAGGGCTGGATCTTCGGGCTCGGCGTCGCGCTGCTGGCGGCCGGGTCCGCGGCGATCTGCGTGTCGCTGGCCCGCAGGCGGCTGGCCGGGATCGTCGGGACGCTGACGTTGACGCTCTGGAGCGCCGGGCTGTTCGTCGCCGCCTGGTTCCCCAAGCAGGACTGGTCCCTCGCGCCGACCTTGAGCGGCAGCTTCCACCGGGCCGGCAGCTTCGTGGCCTTCCTCAGCCTGCCCATCGCGGCCGTGGTCATCGCGCGGTCCTGGCGGCGCGCGGAGCGGCGGGGGGCCGCGCTGACCGCGTTCGCGTTCGGGCTGGGCTCGGTGTTGTGGGTGGCGGGCATGGCCGCGATGGCGCTGTACGGAGCGCACAACGGGCTGCCGTGGTGGCGGGTCATGCCACTCGGCCTGGTCGAACGTGTGCTGGCGGTCACCGAGGTGGCCGCGCTGATCGCCCTGGGCGTCTGGGCCGCCGCGCACACACCCGCGCTCGCAAGATCACAGGGTGGCGACGAGGTGGCGAAAGAGCTGGCCAAGCGGCTAACCTGACCGCGCCTCACGTTCCCCCCATCTGGAGGCCGCCGTGCCGACTCCTCGTGATCGCCAGGCCCGCATAGCCACGTTCGTCGTGTACGCGGTGCAGGGCCTCTCGTTCATCACGCTGCTCGCCCAGGTCGCGAACCTGCAGACCAAACACCGGCTCGACGAGGGCGCACTGACGATCCTGCTGCTCATCGTGCCGGTCTTCGCCGGGCTGGGCAGCGTGGCGGCCGGCTCGTTCGCCGCGCGCAGGGGCAGCAAGCCGCTGCTCCGCGTCGCGCAGCCGGTCGTGGCCCTCGCCGTGGTGCTCGTCGCCCTCGCGCCGAGCGTGCCGCTGCTGGTGCCCGCGCTGTTGCTGTTCGGCCTCGGGGTCGGCGCGGTCGACGCGGGCATCAACATGCAGGGCGTGGCGGTCGAGCGCAAGTACGGCCGGGCCGTACTGAACGGCTTCCACTGCATGTGGAGCGTGTTCAGCACGGCCGGGGCGCTCTGGGCGTCGGCCGCGGCCGAGCTGCCGCTGGCGGTCACGATGGCGATCCCGATGGTCGTGGCGGTGGGCGGCTCCCTGTACGCCGGGCCGCTCCTGTGCACGATCGAGGAGGAGAAGGTCGAGGACACCACCGCGACGGCCGCCGGTGGGTTCCCGTGGAAGCCGATCATCCCGCTCTGCCTGGCGATGGCGTTCCTGTACGTCGGCGACGCCTCGGTCTCCAACTTCAGCACCGTCTACATGCAGCAGGTCCTCGCCGCGAGCCCCGGCGTCATCCCGCTGGCCTACGCCGCCTACCAGGCCACCACGCTGCTGATCAGGCTCGGCGGCGACGTCGCGGTCAGGAAGTACGGGCCGGCGGCGATCGTCAGGATCGGCGGCGCGATCGCCACCCTCGGCTTCCTGGGCATCGTCCTGGCGCCCAACCAGCCGCTGGCCATCCTGGCGTTCGGCCTGACCGGGGTGGGACTGTCGGTGGTCGCGCCGCAGTCGTTCTCGGCTGCGGGACGGCTCGACCCGGCGGGGACCGGGGTGGCCATCGCGCGGGTCAACCTGTTCAACTACGTCGGCTTCATCGTGGGCGCGGCGCTGGTCGGCGGCATCGCCAGCGCCAGCGACATGCAGGTGGCGTTCGCCGCGCCGCTGGTGCTGTCCGCCGTGATCATCGCACTGGCCAGGGGGTTCGAGCCACGACGGGTCAAGGAAGCCGCCTGACCGCGGCGGGCCGGCCCAAGCCCAGCAGTCCCACGCGCATGGCGCCTCCAATGTGGTGGGGATTTCTTTCTAAGCGCGACCTTCTCCATCAGTCAATATTTTGTCCTGACATTCTGACCTTTAAGCCCTGGATGACCTCCGCCGCCCGATGAGCGGGGAGGCGGGCGAAGCCGACCACGACCGCGGGCGGGCCCGGGGTGAGGCGCGTCGGGCCGACCGGGTCGGCGGCCAGGCCCAGCTCCCGCGCCGGCCCCACGAAGGCGTCCTCGTCCCAGCCCGGCGGCAGATCCAGGTAGGCGTGCAGGCCCGCCTCGATGCCCCGGACCCGCACCTCGGGCAGGTGCTCGGCCACCGCCTTGACCAGGGCGTCCCTGCGGCGCCGGTACTCCCTGCGCATCCGGCGCAGGTGCTTGTCGTAGCCGCCGGTACGCAGGAAGTGGGCCAGCGCGTACTGGTCGATGACCGGGGAGCCCAGGTCGAGCTCGCCGCGCGCCTGCCGGATGGACTCGGCCAGGTCGGCCGGGGCCGCCACCCAGCCGAGCCGCAGCCCGGGGGCGAGCGCCTTGCTCACACTGCCGGAGAGGATCACCCGGCCGGGGGCCAGGCCCTGCAGGCAGCCGACGGGATCGCGGTCGAAGCGGAACTCGGCGTCGTAGTCGTCCTCCAGGACCACACCGTCGCTCTCGGCGGCCCACTCCATCAGGGCGGCCCGCCGGGCCGGGGAGAGCACGACGCCGGTCGGGTACTGGTGGGCGGGGGTGACCAGGACCGCGTGCGCGCCGCTGGCCCGCAGCGCCGTCACGTCGAAGCCCTGGTCGTCCACCGGGACGGGCACGAGCTCGGCGCCCGCCCGGCGAAGGAGGGGAACCTGGCGGTGGCTGTTCGGGTCCTCCATGGCCAGCCGCAGGCCGTCGATCCGCTGGGCGAGCACGTGCAGCGCCAGGCTGAGGCCCTGGGCCACGCCCCCGACGATCACCAGGTTGTCGGGGTGCACGTCCGCGGCCCGGACCCGCCTCAGGTAGCCGGCCAGTTCGTCGCGCAACTCCAGGACGCCGCCGGGGTCGCCGTAGTCGAACACGTCGGAGTGCATCGTGGTGAGCACATGGCGTACGGAGGCCAGCCAGCGCTCCCGGGGGAAGCACCCGAGGTCGGGCGAGGTAGGGCGGTGACCGTAGTGCGGGCCGCACGCGGTGACCTCCGGGCGGGCGGCGGCCGCCACCGAGCCTCGGGACGGCGCGGGCGCCACCTGGGTGCCCGCGCCGACTCGGGAGATCAGGAAGCCCTCGGCCACCAGTTGCTCGTAGGCCTCGACCACGACACCGCGCGACACCTGGAGGTCGGTGGCCAGGTCGCGGCTGGCCGGGAGCCGGGTGCCCGGTGTGAGGCGACCCCGCCGGATGGCCTCGCGAAGCTCCGAAGCGATCTGCCCAGCTATGCCCCCCTGATCACGATTTATCAGGATGTGTAGGTCAGCCACATTGGTCCATCCTTTTAGTGGGACATTGGACTCCTTGCCTGAGCCATTCTGCCCCTAGCCTCCCTTCCATGAGAAACGGAGTCGTCGGGGCGGCCGCCGCCATGTTCCTCGTGGGGACGCTGGCGGGTGTGTCGGGCCTGATCCAGGACTATCCGGTGTACGGCGGGCAAGCGGTGCGCTACCTGGCCGCGGCGGTGATCTGGCTGGTCGTGATCCGGGTGCTCGGGCTGCGGTTCGTCCGGCTGACCAGGCGCGAGACGCTGCTGCTCGTCGCGCTGACGCTGCTCGGGCTGGTGTTCTTCAACATGTGCGTGATCGAGTCGGCCCGTGCCGCGGGCCCCGGACTGGTCGGCACCATCCTGGGCACCGTGCCCCTCGCCCTGGCACTGCTCAGCGGCCGTCCGGCGCCCCGGCTGCTGGCCGGCGCGGTCGTCGTGGTCGCGGGCGCGACACTGGCCACCGGGCTGGGCAGCGGCAACCTGCCCGGCCTGCTGTGGAGTCTGGGGGCGCTCGTCGGCGAGGTCAGCTTCTCGATGCTGGCGATCCCGCTGCTGCCGAAGCTGGGGGCGATCCGGCTGTCGGCGTACTCGACGATGCTGGCGGTCCCCCTGCTGGCCACGATCGGCCTGGTCAAGGAGGGCACCGGCATGCTCCGGCCACCGACCTCTGCACAGGCCCTCGGCTTCGTCTACCTGGCGGTCGTGGTGACCGTCCTGGCCTTCTTCCTCTGGTACACCGCGCTGCCCAAGCTCGGCCCCGGCCACGCGGGCCTGTTCGCCGGCCTCATCCCGGTCGGGGCGATCACCACCGGCCTCGTCCTGGGCATCGCCACCCCAACGGTCTTCGACCTGCTCGGCGCGTCGCTGGTGATCGCGGGCATCCTGGTCGGGCTGACCACTACGAGGCAGCGGGAGCCGGCTCACGTCCTTTGAAACCACCCAGACGGCCGGCGATACGCACGTCACGGCGGCCGGCCACCTCCACCGGAGGAGCGTGCCCCTGGACAGAGCCCAGCTTGGACGGCGGGTGGGGCCCACCGGGCCGGCCGTAAAGACTGGTAGAAAAGATAGGCTCTGTGCGGCGAATGGGGAGGATCATGGGCGAGTTCGATTACAGCGAGTTGCTCCCGTTGGGCGCCGACGAGACCGAATACCGGCTGATCACGCCGGACGGTGTGCGGCGGGTCGAGGCGGCCGGGCGCAGCTTCCTGGAGGTGGACCCCGAGGCGCTGCGGCTGCTCACCGAGACCGCGATCCACGACATCTCGCACTTCCTCCGCCCCTCCCACCTCGCCCAGCTGCGGAAGATCGTCGACGACCCCGAGTCCAGCGGCAACGACCGGTTCGTCGCGCTCGACCTGCTGAAGAACGCCTCCATCTCGGCCGGCGGCGTGCTGCCCATGTGCCAGGACACCGGCACCGCCATCGTCATGGGCAAGCGTGGCCGCCACGTGCTCACCGACGGGCGCGACGCCGAGCACATCTCGCGCGGCGTCTATGACGCCTACACGCGCCTCAACCTGCGCTACTCGCAGATGGCGCCGCTGAGCATGTGGGAGGAGAAGAACACCGGCAGCAACCTGCCCGCCCAGATCGAGCTCTACGCCGAGGACCCCTACGGCCACGCGGACGAGTACAAACTGCTGTTCATGGCCAAGGGCGGCGGATCGGCCAACAAGTCGTTCCTGTACCAGGAGACCAAGGCCGTGCTGAACGAGAAGCGGATGCTGGCCTTCCTGGAGGAGAAGATCCGCTCGCTCGGCACCGCGGCCTGCCCGCCGTACCATCTGGCGATCGTGGTCGGCGGCACGTCGGCCGAGTACGCGCTGAAGACGGCCAAGTACGCCAGCGCCCGCTACCTCGACTCGATCCCCACCTCGGGCTCCCCCTCGGCGCACGGCTTCCGCGATCTGGACCTGGAGGCCAAGGTCTTCGAGCTGACGCAGAAGCTCGGGATCGGCGCCCAGTTCGGCGGCAAGTACTTCTGCCACGACGTACGCGTCATCCGGCTGCCCCGGCACGGCGCCTCCTGCCCGGTGGCCATCGCCGTGTCCTGCTCGGCCGACCGGCAGGCGCTGGCCAAGATCACGCCGGAAGGCGTCTTCCTGGAGAAGCTGGAGACCGATCCGGCCCGCTTCCTGCCGGAGACCACCGACGAGCACCTCTCGGACGACGTCGTCAACATCGATCTCAACCGACCCATGCCGGATGTCCTTGCCGAGCTGTCGAAATATCCGGTGAAGACGCGGCTCTCGCTGACCGGCCCACTCGTGGTCGCCCGCGACATCGCGCACGCGAAGATCGCCGACCTGCTCGACGCGGGCGGCGAGATGCCGCAGTACCTGAAGGATCACGCGGTCTACTACGCGGGTCCGGCCAAGACCCCGGAGGGCTACGCGTCGGGCTCGTTCGGCCCCACGACCGCGGGGCGGATGGACTCCTACGTGGAGCGCTTCCAGGCCGCCGGCGGCTCGATGGTGATGCTGGCCAAGGGCAACCGGTCGAAGCAGGTGACCGACGCCTGCAGGGAGCACGGAGGCTTCTACCTGGGCTCCATCGGCGGGCCCGCGGCCAGGCTGGCTCAGGACTGCATCAAGAAGGTGGAGGTCCTGGAATATCCGGAGCTGGGGATGGAGGCGGTGTGGAAGATCGAGGTGGTCGACTTCCCCGCGTTCATCGTCGTCGACGACAAGGGCGACGACTTCTTCACCGATCGCACCGGACCGGTCCTGTCGATAGGCCGCCGCTGACGCTCTCGTCTTGTCTCGTCAATCGGTCGCCGAAGGGTGCCGGGTGGGCCGTTTCGGGCCGCTCGGCACCGGTCGGGTGACGCTCAGGCGGCCACGAGACCGCGGTGGGGCGCGACGACGGAGCCGTCGGGAAGGAGCAACCCGGTGTCCTCGAACAGCACCACGCCATTACACAGCAGGCTCCAGCCCTGGTCAGGGTGGGCCGAGATCACGTGGGAAGCCTCACGGTCGGGTGAGTCGGCGGTGGGACAGAGCGGGTAGTGACTGCACATCGTGCACCTCTCGGGTGACGCTCCAGTTGTGTGGGTTTCAAAAGGGCAGCTGTCGCCCCGACGGCGTGCGAAGGTCCAGCGCGGGCACGATCGGCCTCTTCGTCGGTCGGCGACGAACCTGACTGCGGCGCATCCTCATCACGTCCCTCAACGAACTCGTCATGGCTATTCGTTCCGGTAAAGCACCAGGGCCGTATGTTCCCAGTGTGACCGCCGACACTGACAGTTTCGGCCGCCGGTGGGTCCATGAGTTCCCCTTAACTCCACTGTGCCCCAGAGCCCTTACGACACCCTTACAAGTCGCTGACGGCTTCGTCAGACCGCTGTCGGCAAGCCTGCCGGATGCCTGCGAACTTCTTGCCGGGCATCGCGCACATTCCTCGCGACCAACCTGGGCCGGGCGCTGTATCGGCAGGTCAGGGGCCTGAGAACGAGCGGCACCGCTACCCCGCCCGTACGCCTGACCCCGAGCCCGGCATCACCGGCGAGACCTTGTCGCCGCACCAGGCCGGGTCCGTCCGCGGCGCCGGCGGCACCCTGGACACGCCGGCCGGGAGCCGACCATCTCGGCATGGTCGAACGTTCCAGCGGGGGCAGACTGGTCATCGGGCCGATTTGCCACCATCATGGGAACACCACGCTTGGGAGCACGCCTACTACTCGCGGTATCGCAATGTCTGTGGAGCCTGATCAACGGGGACCGATGTAGCCGACAGGTTTGCTGACGTCACGAGTCAGGCGAGTTGACTTAACTTCGCAACATTTTATCGGCCCCGCCTCTACTGGTCGGTTTACACAAATAGGTAAGCTGCCTGCCATGCGTGCGCCCTCCGGTTACCTACTCGCCGCGCGCTACCGGCTTCTCGAACCGGTCGGTCGCGGCGGCATGGGTACCGTTTGGCGAGCGCACGACGAGCTGCTCGACCGCGACGTGGCGGTCAAGGAGGTCCGGCTGCCGGCCGTGCTCGACGAGGAGTTGCGGGCCGAGCTGTGCGCCCGCACCGAGCGTGAGGGCAGGGCGACCGCGATGGTCGCGCACCCGTCGGTCATCACCGTGTTCGACGTGGTCACCGAGGACGACCGGCCGTGGATCGTCATGGAGCTGCTCCAGGCCAGGTCCCTTGAGCAGCTCATCCTGGAGGGCGGACCGCTCCATCCGCGCAAGGCCGCCGAGATCGGCCGGCAGATCCTCGGCGCGCTGCGGGCCGTACACGCCAAGGGGATCCTGCACCGCGACGTGAAGCCCAGCAACGTGCTGGTGATGGAGGACCGGGCGGTCCTGACCGACTTCGGGCTGGCCGCACTGGAAGGTGACGTTTCCATCACCCAGGCGGGCATCGTGCTGGGTTCCGCCGGATACATCGCTCCAGAGCGGGTGCTGGGCTCGAAGGCCAGTCCGGCCGGTGATCTGTGGTCGCTCGGCGCGACCCTCTACACCGCCGTCGAGGGCAGGGGCCTGCATGGACGCCGTACGGCCGCCGCCGCGCTGGCCGCGCTCACCAGTGGCGAGCCGATCCCGATGACGAAGGCCGGGCCGCTGGCGCCGGTTCTCGACGCGCTGCTCCGCATCGACCCGCAGACCAGGCTCGACTCAGTACGCGCCTCGTTGATGCTGGCCAGGGTGGCCGCGGGCGGCTCCGCGGAGGAGCCGCTGGCCCCCAGCGGATCGGGCCGGCCGACGCCGGTGATCACCGCACCCTCTTTCGCGCGCAGGCCCGCGCACCGCGGGCTGCACCGGGCAGAGGCCACGGCGGCCGCCCTGGCGGTGCCGCCACCACGTCAAGAACGACGGCAGGGCGAAGGCGTCCATCGGAAGAGAGTCGAGCCTCGACCTACTCCGTCCGCTTATGCCCGTTTCAAAGCGACGGTGATAAAGTTGTGCCTTCCTCGACGGTTCTGGCCAAGAGAACTTCGCAAGCGAGGGTAAAGCACTTCCCAAGCGAGAATCGATATCTTCTTCTCATGCCGGAACAGCAGACACGCCTGCTCGCGGAGCGCTACGAGCTCATCGCACCCCTCGGTCGAGGGACAATGGGCACGGTGTGGCGCGCCCGTGATCGCGCGCTCGGGCGCGAGGTGGCGGTCAAGGAAATCCGCCAGGACCAGGGTCTCACCGAGGAACAACGGGCCGAGCTGCGCGAGCGCATGGTCCGCGAGGGGCGTATCGCCGCCCGGATCAACCACCCGTCAGTCGCCGCCATCCACGACGTGCTCATCCACGACAAGAGCCCGTGGATCATCATGGAGCTCATCGAGGCCCGCTCCCTGGAGCAGGTGATCGACGAAGAGGGCCCGCTGCCGCCCCGGCTGGTGGCGGAGATCGGCGTCGACCTGCTCGGCGCGCTGCGCGCGGCGCACGCCCAGGGCATCACGCATCGCGACGTCAAGCCGGGCAACGTGCTCATCACCGAGAACGGCCGGGTGGTGCTGACCGACTTCGGCATCGCCAAGGCCGAGGGCGACTCCCGGCTCACCAAGACCGGCATGGTCATCGGCTCGCCCGGCTACACGGCGCCGGAGCGGGCCAGGGGCGAATACACCGGGCCCGAGTCCGACGTCTGGTCGCTCGGGGCGACGCTGTACTTCGCGGTCGAGGGCCGGCCGGCGTACGAGCGGGCCACGATCGCGGAGACGCTCGCCGCGCTGCTGAGCGAGAACGCCGACCCGCCCACCCAGGCCGGGGCGCTGCTGCCGGTGCTGACCGGGCTGCTGGACAAGGACCACAAGCGGCGCCTGACGGCGGCCAAGGCGGAGACCCTGCTCCGGATGGTCGCCGACACGCCCACGAGCGAGATGCAGGCGATCACGGCCGAGGCCCTGATCGCCCAGGAGGCCGGCGTGCCCGACTCGAACGACACGGCACCCGCCGTACAGGCCCCCAAGGCGGCCGGCCAGTGGGGCACCCCACCCGCCGCGCCCGGCTGGGGAGCGCAGGGCGGGCCGTCGGGACCCGGTCGAGATGCGCAGGCTCCGCACGCGGCGACCGGTCCGAGCGGATCGGCACCGGCCGGGGTAGGCGGTCCGGCCGGTCAAGGCGGACAAGCTGGTCGAGGTGGGCAGGGTGGCCAGAGCGGCTCCGCGGGTCCGGGCGGGCAAGCCGGTCAAGGCTGGCAAGCGGCTCAGAGCGGCCAGAGTGCTCAGGGCGGGCAAGCGAGGGGCGGTCAGGGGCCGATGGGCGGGCCCCAGGGACCGGTAGGCGGGCCGCAGGGGCGTGGGACCGGGTCGCGGCCGAATGCGCCCGGCACATCCCCTCAGGGCCCCGCGACAGGACCGCAGGCAGCACGGGCAGGCGCGGCCCCCGACGCGCGGACCGCCAACCCGATGGGCGGAGCCCAACCGCATGGACCCTCGGGCGCCCCGTCCGGCCCCGTCGGCGCTCCGCAGGGCCCCGGTGGTCAGCAGGGCCCGGGTGGTGCTGGGCGCGGCGTTCCGACCGGGCCTCAGCCCAGCGGTGCGTACGACCCCGAGCGGACCATCAGCGTGGCGCGTCCGAAGGCCCCCAGGCCGCAGGACCCGCCACGACGTGGCTCCGACGAGGAGAGCACCGTCACCACCCGCATCCACCAGGCCCCGGGACAGCAGGTCTACCCGCTGCCCCCACCCCAACAGCACCCCCAGCCAGGACCGCGAGGCCCGCAGATGGGACCGCGGCCCGGACCGCCGACGGGTCCGCAGCAGGCGCCACCCCCGATGGGGCAGGAGCGCCAGGCCGGGCAGGGGCTGGGCACGGATCTGTTCGCCATCGCGAAGGAGCCCGAACAGCGCCCCACCGGCAACCGCAACGGCATGCTGGTCCTGATGGCCGTGGCCGCGGCCGCCGCCGTGGTGATCGCCGTCCTCATCGTGGCACTCCTCTCAAGCTGACCCAGCGTCGGCGGGACGCCCCTTTCGGGGTGATCCGGCAGGCGTGAGCCAGACTGGGAGGCATGAGCGAGTTCCGCATTGAACATGACTCCATGGGTGAGGTGCGCGTTCCGGTCGGAGCCAGATGGCGCGCGCAGACACAGCGGGCGGTGGAGAACTTCCCGGTGTCCGGACGGCCGCTGGAGCCGTCGCACATCGCCGCGCTCGGCCTGATCAAGGCGGTCGCCGCCGAGGTCAACGGAGAGCTCGGCGTACTCGAAAAGGATCTGTCCGAGGCCATCGCGCAGGCCGCGGCCGACGTCGCGGAGAACGAGCACGACGACCACTTCCCGATCGACGTCTTCCAGACCGGTTCCGGCACCTCGTCCAACATGAACGCCAACGAGGTCATCGCGACGCTGGCCCAGGAGCGGCTGGGCCGGCCCGTGCACCCGAACGACCACGTCAACGCCTCGCAGTCGTCCAATGACGTGTTCCCGACCTCGATCCACGTGGCGGCGGCGACGGAGGTGACCTACCACCTGCTGCCCTCGCTGGAACACCTGGCGGCGGCGCTGCGCGCCAAGGCGATCCAGTTCGACCAGGTGGTGAAGTCGGGCCGGACGCATCTCATGGACGCCACGCCCGTGACGCTGGGGCAGGAGTTCGGCGGCTACGCCACGCAGATCGAGCACGGCTCCGTACGGGTGAGGTCGGCGCTCGGGCACGTACTCGAGCTGCCCCTGGGCGGCACGGCGGTGGGCACCGGCATCAACACCCCGCCGGGCTTCGCGAACCTGGCGATCGAGAAGCTGCGTGAGGCGACCGGGATCCCGTTCCGGGAGGCGATGGACCACTTCGAGGCGCAGAGCGCGCAGGACTCCATCGTCGAGCTCTCGGGGCAGCTGAAGGTGGTGGCGGTCTCGCTCAACAAGATCGCCAACGATCTCCGGTGGATGGGCTCCGGGCCGCGCGCCGGGCTCGGTGAGATCAACCTGCCGGACCTGCAGCCGGGGTCGTCCATCATGCCCGGCAAGGTCAACCCGGTGATCCCCGAGGCCACGGCCATGGTCGCGGCGCAGGTCATCGGCAACGACGCGGCGATCACGTTCGCGGGCGCGTCGGGCAGCTTCGAGCTGAACGTGCAGCTGCCGGTCATCGCGCGCAACATCCTGGAGTCGATCCGGCTGCTGGCGAACGTCTCACGGCTGCTGGCCGACCGGTGCGTGGCCGGGATCACGGCGAACGTGCCGCGGCTGCGGGAGTACGCGGAGTCGTCGCCGTCGATCGTCACGCCGCTGAACCGGTATGTGGGCTACGAGGAGGCGGCGAAGATCGCCAAGCAGGCGTTGGCGGAGCGCAAGACGATCCGCGAGGTGGTCATCGAACGCGGCCACGTGGCGGCCGGCCGGCTCACGGAGGAGCAACTCGACGCCCTGCTGGACGTGCTCTCCATGACCCGGCCCGCCAAGTGACGGACAGCTTCAAACCGCCCGGTGGGTGGCGTGGATCCAGCGGGTGAGCAGTGTCGAGGCGGCACCTGAGTCGACGGCGTCACCCGCTCGCTTGTAGGCCTGGGCGAGAGCCGTGGTGAGGCCGTCGGCCGGGGGTGTGCCGTCGGCCGCCACCAGGGCGGCTGCCGCGTTCAGGAGCACGATGTCGCGGACCGGCCCCCGCTCGCCCGCGAGGACCGCCCTGGCCACCGCCGCGTTGTGCGCCGCGTCGCCGCCGACCAGGTCGGACGGGTGTGCTCGCGGGATCGACAGGTCCGCCGGGTCGAAGCGGGTCGGGGTTACCGTGCCCCTGCGTACGAGCCAGACGGCCGAGGGGCCGGAGGTGGTGAGCTCGTCGAGGCCGTCGTCGCCACGGAAGACCAGCGAGGAGCCGCCGCGCTCCGCGAGGACGCCCGCGATGACCGGCGCCAGGTCCGGGTGGAAGACGCCGACCGCCTGCGCGGCCGGCAGGGCGGGGTTGGTGAGGGGGCCGAGGAAGTTGAAGACCGTCGGCACGCCCAGCTCCCGCCGCGCCCCGGAGGTGCGTTTCAGCGCCGGGTGGAAGGTCGGCGCGAAGCAGAACGTGATGCCGACCTCCTCCACGACCCGGGCGACGCCGGCCGGCGGCAGGTCGATGACCAGGCCGAGCTCCTCCAGCAGGTCGGCGGCCCCGGTGCTCGATGAGGCGGCCCGGCCGCCGTGCTTGACGACCTTGGCTCCGGCCGCCGCCGCCACGATGGCCGCCATGGTCGAGACGTTGACCGTGTTGGCCCGGTCGCCGCCGGTGCCGACCAGGTCGACCGGGTCGCCGGGGATCCTGATGGCCGCCGATCTGGCGAGCATGCCGTCGGCCAGGCCGGAGACCTCCGCCACGGTCTCGCCCTTGGCCCGCAGGGCGATGGCGAAGGCGGCGATCTGGGCGTCCGTGGCGGCGCCCGACATGATCTGGTCCATGGCCCAGGCGGCCTGAACGGAGGTGAGCGAGGTGCCGTCGAGGAGTGTGCTGAGCAGCGCTGGCCAGGTTGTCACGGAACGCCCTTTCGTCTGGGGTGCTCGACAAGGGGGTCCGGACATGACGACGGCCGCCTCGTCGAGGCGGCCGGGGTGCGTATGCGCTAGGAGGACCGCCTAGAAGGCGGGCCACCAGGAGTACGAATACGCGTGCATAGGGAAACCGTAGCAGGGAGGCGGGCGGCGCGGCCTCCCAGACACACCACATAAGGCGACAACGATCTATGTAGTGGACACCCATGCCACGTTCGCCCCGCGAGCGCTTAGGGTCGGAGACATGGCGAAGGAGCTGACTGGGCGGACGGCGCTGGTCACAGGGGGCGGAGCCGGGATCGGGGCCGCCTGCGCGAGACGGCTGGCCGCCGGCGGGGCGAGGGTGCTGGTCGTCGACCGGAGCGCGGAGTCCGCGGAGAAGGTGGCCGCCGAGCTCGGCGGGGTGCCGGTGGTGGCGGACCTGAGCGATCCGGAGTTCGTCCGCGCCCTGCCGGAGGAGCCCGTCGACATCGTGGTCAACAACGCGGGGTTCCAGCATGTGGCGCCGATCGAGGAGTTCCCGCCCGCGGTGTTCGGGACGATGCTGCGGGTCATGGTCGAGGCGCCGTTCCTGATCGCGCGGCAGGTGCTGCCGGGGATGTACGAGCGGGGCTGGGGGCGGTTCGTCAACATCTCGTCGGTGCACGGGCTGCGGGCTTCGCCGTACAAGTCGGCGTACACGGCGGCCAAGCATGGGCTGGAGGGGTTCTCCAAGGTCGTGGCGCTCGAAGGGGCGGCCCACGGGGTGACCTCCACCTGCGTGTGCCCGGCGTACGTACGGACCGGGCTGGTCGAGAGCCAGATCGCCGACCAGGCGAAGGCGCACGACATCGACCCGGGCGAGGTCGTCGAGGACATCATGCTCCAGCCCGCGGCGATCAAGCGGCTGATCGAGCCCGAGGAGGTGGCCGAACTGGTCGCCTACCTCTGCGGCCCGGCCGGGTCGTTCATCACCGGCGTCTCCCTCCCCGTCGACGGCGGCTGGACGGCGCGCTAACAATGAGCAGGCGCTTTCTGGAACTGTTGGCCCGGGAGGCGTCGGCGGTCGAGTTCGAGGGGCCGATCATCCAGGCCAGGGCCGCGGGCGCCGACGCGGCGACGGTCGAGGAGCTGGAGCTGGCCAAGGTCGACGCGCTCAAGGTGCGCGCGCTGCTGAAACGCCGGGCCAGGCGCGAGGCCGAGCTGTCGGCGCTCTACGACACCGCCAACGACCTGGCCGCGCTGCGCGACCTCGACGCGGTGCTGGAGGCGATCGTGCACCGCGCCAGGCAGTTGCTCGCGACCGACACCGCCTACCTCACACTGCACGATCCCGCCCGCGGCGACACGTACATGCAGGTGACGGACGGTTCGATCTCGGCCAAGTTCCGGGCGCTCCGGCTGGCCATGGGCGCGGGGCTGGGCGGGCTGGTCGCGCAGAGCGCCACGCCGTACGCGACCGCCGACTACTTCGCCGACGCCCGTTTCCACCACAAGAACCACATCGACGAAGCCGTCACCGAGGAAGGGCTGGTCGCGATCCTCGGCGTGCCGCTGCGGCTGGGGCAGCGGGTGATCGGCGTGCTGTTCGCCGCCAACCGCAGCGCCAGGCCGTTCCTGCAGGAGGAGGTGTCGCTGCTGGCGAGCCTGGCGGCGCACGCGGCCGTCGCGATCGACAACGCCAGGCTGCTCCAGGAGACCAGGAACGCCCTCGAAGAGCTGTCCACCGCGCACCGCACGGTCAGGGAGCACGGCCAGGCCGTCGAACGCGCCGCGCTGGCCCACGACCGGATGACCTCGCTGGTGCTGCGGGGCGGCGGCATCGAGGACGTGGCCGCCGTGGTGACCGACGTGCTCGGCGGTTCGCTGGCCGTACTCGACGACCTGGGCCGGCCGATCACCGGAGACGTCGGCGAGCTGGATCCGGGCGTGTTCGAGGCCGCGCAGGCGTCCAGGGCGCTGGGCCGTACCGTGCGACGAGCGGATCTGCTGATCGCGTCGGTGGACGTCGGCGGCGAGCCGCTGTGCACGCTGATCCTGCGCAGCGACGACGCCGACGAGCGCATCCTGGAGCGGGCGGCGCTGGTCTGCGCGCTGCTGTTGCTGTTCCGCCGGAGCGTGGCCGAGGCGGAGGGGCGGGTGCGGGGCGAGCTGCTCGATGACCTGATCTCCCGACCCGGCTCTCCTGGGCTGGCCGACCGGGCGCGCCGGCTGGGCGTGGACCTGACCGCGCCGCACGTCATGGTGGTGGTCCGGCATGAGGGGCAGCGCGAGCGGGCCGCGTTCTGGGCGTCGTCGCAGGCGGCCGTACGCCATGGGCTGGCAGCCGGGCGGGCCGGAGAGGTCGTCCTGCTGCTGCCCGGCGGCGACGCGGGCGCCATCGCGCAGCGTGTCGCGGCCGAGCTGAGCGCGTCCCTGCACACCCCCGCCACGGCCGGGGCGTCGCGCAAGAGCGACGTCGCCGCGGCCTACCAGGAGGCGCGGCGCTGCGCGGAGGCGCTCATCGCGCTGGGCCGGACGGGTGACGGCGCGAGTGCGAGCGAGCTCGGCTTCGTCGGCCTGCTGATCGGCGACGTCCGCGACGTGCCCGGCTACGTCGGGTCGGTGCTCGGGCCGGTGGTCGAGTACGACGCCCGCAGGGGCACCGTGCTGGCCGACACGCTGACCGCCTATTTCGGCTCGGGCGGCTCGCCCTCCCGTACGGCCGACGCCATGCACATCCACGTCAACACCGTCACCCAGCGGCTCGACCGCATCGGCAAGCTCCTGGGCGACGGCTGGCTGGAGCCGGAGCGAGCGCTGGAGATCCAGCTCGCGCTCCGCCTGCACCGGCTCGGCCACACATCCCCACGACAGACTGTGGGCCCCGACGCCATATGAGTGACGCCGGTCACTCCCTAGCGTGACGGCATGGCCACTTCCATCAAGAAGATCGTCGCCGCGAGCCTGATCGGCACCACCATCGAGTGGTACGACTTCTTCCTGTACGGCTCGGCAGCCGCTCTCGTCTTCAACAAGCTCTTCTTCCCCAACGAGGACCCCCTGACCGGGACGCTTCTCGCGTTCCTCACCTACGCCGTCGGGTTCGTCGCCCGTCCGCTCGGCGGCCTGATCTTCGGCCACTTCGGCGACCGGCTCGGCCGCAAGCGACTGCTGGTGGTCAGCCTGCTGCTGATGGGCGCCGCCACGTTCCTGATCGGCTGCCTGCCGACGTACGCGGGCGTGGGCGCCGCCGCGCCGCTGCTGCTGACCCTGCTCCGGCTGGTGCAGGGCTTCGCGCTGGGCGGCGAGTGGGGCGGCGCGGTGCTGATCGTCTCCGAGCACGGCGACGCGGCGCGGCGCGGCTTCTGGGCCTCCTGGCCGCAGGCGGGCGCGCCGGGCGGCAACCTGCTGGCGACCGGCGTGCTGGCGATACTGGCCGCCTGGCAGTCGGACGAGGCGTTCCTGGCATGGGGCTGGCGGGTGCCGTTCCTGCTGTCGGGCGTGCTGGTGCTGATCGGCCTGTGGATCCGGCTGTCGATCACCGAGTCGCCGGTGTTCCAGCAGGCCGAGCCGGAGGAGACGGCGCCGATCATCGGCGTGCTGCGCCACCACTGGCGGGACGTCGTCACCGCGATCGGCGCCCGGCTGGCGGAGAACATCTCCTTCTACCTGCTCACGGTCTTCGTCATCACCTACGCGAAGGCCAACAAGATCGAGAACTCCACCGTGCTCAACGCCGTGCTGATCGCCTCGGCCATCCACTTCGTCACGATCCCCATGTGGGGCGCGCTGTCGGACCGGATCGGCCGCCGCCCGATGTACCTGGCCGGGGCGGCCGGCATCGGGCTGTGGATCTTCGCGTTCTTCCCGCTCGTCAACACCGGCAACTTCCTGGCCATCACCCTCGCCGTCACCGTGGGCCTGCTCTTCCACGGCATGATGTACGGCCCGCAGGCGGCCTTCTTCGCCGAGCTGTTCGGCACCAGAATGCGCTACACCGGGGTGTCGATCGGCGCCCAGCTGTCGGCGATCGTGGCCGGGGCACTGGCCCCGATCATCGCGGTCGCGCTGCTGAAGAGCTACGGCAGCAGCCTGCCGATCTCCATCTACCTCGGCCTGGCGGCCGTCCTCACCCTGGTCGCGGTCTTCGCCGCCAGGGAGACCCAGGGCCGCGATCTGGCCGAGAAGGTGCGCGTATGAAGGTCACCACGCCGAGGCTCACCCAGCACGTCCTGACCGTGGACGGCAGGGAGACCGGCGAGCCCGTGCTGTTCGTCCACGGCAATGTCTCGTCGAGCGCGTTCTGGCGGGACACCATGGCCGCCCTGCCCGAGGCGTACCGGCCGCTCGCGGTGGACCTGCGCGGGTTCGGCGGGACCGACGCCGAGCCCGTGGACGCCACGCGGGGCCTGCGCGACTACTCCGACGACCTGATCGAGCTGGTCGACCGGCTGGGCCTGGAGCGGGTCCACCTGGTCGGCTGGAGCATGGGCGGCGGCATCGTCCTGCAGCTGCTGCGCGACCGTCCCGCGATGGTCGGGAGCGTCACGCTGGTGAACCCCGTCTCCCCGTACGGCTTCGGCGGCACGGAGGGCGCGGACGGCAGGCTCACCCACCCGGACGGCACGGGAGCAGGTGCCGGGGGCGCCAATCCGGACTTCGTGTCCCGCCTGAAGGCGGGCGACATGTCGGACGAATCCCCGACGTCGCCTCGCTCGGTGTTCCGGGCCACATACGTGAAGAATCCGGTGCCCGATGAGGACTTCTACCTCCGCTCCATGCTCACCACCCGGGTCGGCGAGGCCCATTACCCGGGCGACCCCGTCGGGTCGGCGCGGTGGCCGGGCGTGGCGCCGGGCAAGCACGGCGTGCTCAACGCCTTGGCCCCCACCCACTTCCGGATCGACGACCTGCACGAGATCGACCCCAAGCCGCCCATCCTGTGGATCAGGGGCGCCGACGACGTGATCGTCTCCGACACCTCGCTGTTCGACCTGGCCCACCTCGGCGCCCTGGGCGTGGTGCCCGGCTCGCCCGGCACCACCGCGCAGCCCATGGTGACCCAGACCAGGGTCGTGCTCGACCGCTACGGCCGCTATCGGGAGGCCGTGCTCGACGAGTGCGGCCACAGCCCGCACCTGGAGCGACCCGCCGACTTCCAGCGCCTGCTGGCCGACCATCTCGCGGAGTCCTGATGATCGTCGCGTTAACCCTGGTGGCGAGCCTGCTGACCCCCGGCCAGGGCCCGACGGTGCCCGGCGCCGAGTACACGGTCAGCGCCCGCCTGGACGACCTGACCACCGCGGGCACCGTCGGGACGGGTCACACCGACCCGGCTGACTGGGCCGGGCTGCACTCGGCGGCCACCGTCAACCCCACCGGCGTCCCCGGCGTCCAGATCGACGGCTACTTCCCCGACACCTCGGCCACCAACACCAACCACGGCTGGAACCACGACTCCCAGTTCGTCATCAGGCTCCCCGAGAACTGGAACGGCGGCCTGGTCGTCACCGGCACCCCGGGCAACAGGGAGCAGTACGCCAACGACTTCACGATCTCCGACTGGGTGCTGTCGAAGGGCTACGCGTTCGCCGCCACGGACAAGGGCAACACCGGCCCGCAGTTCCACACCGACGGCCGCCGCCCCGGAGACGCGATCGCCGAGTGGAACGAGCGCGTCACCCAGCTGACGGTCGCGGCCAAGGCCGTGGTCAGGCAGCGGTACGGCCGGCCGCCCCGGCGCACGTTCATGGCCGGCATCTCCAACGGCGGCTACCTCGTCCGCTGGCAACTGGAGAACCGCGGCCACCTGTACGACGGCGGCGTCGACTGGGAGGGCACGCTCTGGCGGGTCAAGGGCGACAACCTGCTCAACTTCCTGCCCCAGGCGCTGAAGGGGTCTCCGGAACAGGCGGGCTTCGCCGCGGGCTCGGAGTTCCTGTGGCCCTTCCACCGGCAGTACTACTGGGAGCTCACCCAGCAGCTCTACCAGAAGGAGCTCGACCCGTCGTACGAGGGCGCCCCGGCGGACTACGACTACGACGCGCGCAAGCCGTACGCGGCCGTCGCCAAGATCGCGCTGACCGGCCGGATCACCAAGCCGCTCATCACCATCCACGGCACGCTCGACTCACTGCTGCCGATCTCCCGCGACTCCGACATCTACGCAAAGATGGTCGGCCCGCACCGGCCGTTCCGCTACCACCGGGTCGAGGGCGGCAACCACCTCGACGGTCTGGTGGACGTCTACCCCGGCAAGCTGAAGCCGCTCCTGCCGGTCTTCAGGGACTCCTTCACGGAGCTGGAGGACTGGGTCAGTCCCTGAGGTAGCGATGCTTGCCCGCGCGCGCCAGACGCACCATGTGCCGCGCGCCGGGCAGGCGGCGGCCGAGCCGGTGCAGCAGTGTGTCCCCGCCCATCGGCGAGCGCCGCTCGGGATCCATGGCGGCCGACGGCCGCACCTCGATCCTGCCCCTGCGTACTTCCAGCCCGAACCGCAGCCCGGTCTCGTCGTCGGCGGTGCGCAGCGAGGAGAGCCAGGCGCCGGGGCCGAGGCTGTCCTTGCCCGGCAGCATCCGCTTGACCGGCACCTTGGCCACCAGCTGGCCGGCGATCTTGCCCGGCACCCCCGGCTCGACCAGCGCGGGCGCGGACACCTCTCGTGGCCGGCGCGAGGTGTTGCGCAGCACCAGCTCCAGCGCGGGGCCGCCGCTCGGCGGCACGTACGGCACGGGCAGCACGACGTACAGGTGCCCCTCCTGCCGCCTGATGGTCACGCCCGGCGACACCAGCGCGATCGACTCCGAGAACGAGCGCGGCTCGATGGCAAGCCCGAGCTCGCCCGCGTCGCTCCAGCAGGGCAGCACCAGGCGCATCCTGGGCTGCTGGGCGAGCACGCCGAGGCAGTTGAGCGGGCCGTCCGGGCGGCGGACCCGGCTCCTGGCCTGGTGCGCGCCGCCGAACATGCGGACGTGCACCTCCCACTGGCCGGCCTTGAGCGGCTCGCCGAGCGCCGCCGCGGTCACGTCGACCCTGGCCTCGCCGACGATCTGGATCCGGACGTGGCGGCGCCCGTCCGGGACCCGTTCGACCCGGTAGGCGACCGGCAGGTAGTGGATGACGCCCGTCTCGCTGTGCCGTACGTACACCTCCATGCGGGCGCGCTCGACGGCGCCGGTGACGTCCGTGACGCTGTCGGGCAGCAGCTTGGCGTCGACCGAGCGGGGCGGCTGCCACAGCAGGCGCTCACCGCTCGTACGGAACCTGGCCGGCCCCCCGTCGCCGCCCAGGACCTCCACGGAGAGCTCGAGCACCAGAACCTGCGCGTCCCAGCGGACCTCGCTCAGGTCCGCGCGCAGCCCGGCCCGCTTGGAGGAGTTGGCCAGGACGACGAGCTGATCCAGCCGCCCGGCGCGGACGAAGGCGGCCACGACCCGCAGCTGGACGGGCAGGTACTGGTCGAGGCGCTCGGGGAAGCTGTCGAGCACGAGCTGCCTGATCAGCCTGAAGTGCATGCCCCGGTCCACGGACGAGGCGGCGAAGCGGCTGGTCAGCAGCGGCTTGAGCACGGTGGAGCGGAACCAGTGGCCGTACATGCGGTCACGCTGGCGGCCGTCGCCCACGTAGGCGTCGATGGCGGCCAGCAGCGTCCGGAGCTCGGCCACGGCGGTGCGCGGGTCCTCCGCCGCCTCGTCGCGCTCGCCGATGTGGCAGCAGATCTGGTCGGCCAGCACGGCGACGACCTTGGCCTGCAGGTAGGCCCGGACCGAGAACGCCTGCTCGGCCACCTGCCCGCCGGGCACGGGGAAGCCCAGCTCGTGCTCCTCCAGGAAGGCGCGGCGGTAGAGCTTGTGCGGCGTGAGCAGGCTGAGCAGCCGGTCGCGCAGCAGGTCGGCGCGTCCCCGGTTGCGGACGAACGCGGTCACCGGCGGCCCCGTGTCCCGCACCAGGCGGCCGACCAGGACGTCGGCGTCGGTCTCGACGGCCCGTTCGTACATGCTGAGCAGCGCGTCGCGCTCCAGCCGGTCGCCCTGCTCCATCAGGTAGACGTAGTCGCCCTTGGCGGCGGCCATGCCGACGTTGCGTCCCCGCATCGGTGAGCCGGTGTGCGGAAGGTGCAGCACGCGGACGTTCCTGCGGACGGCGGCGACCGTGTCGAGTCGCTCCGCGATCCCGTCCATGGAGCCGTCGTCCACGAAGATCACTTCATAGTCGTCCGAGGGCATGCTCTGCTCCAAGACGGAGCGGATGCACGCGTCCGCACGGCTTCCCGGGTTGTGGACACTGACGATCACACTGACCTTCACACCCATGCGGACAGGGTGCGCCGGGCTGTCTCATCGGGCGTGGCGGCTTGCCGATTGCAGAGGGAAAGATGGGCTGTTAATACCATCCCGTGGACTGCGAGTGCCCCCAGGCGCCGCAGGGCGTGCCGTAGCGGCCCTTGATATAGCCGAGACCCCATTTGATCTGGGTGGCGGCGTTGGTCTGCCAGTCACCGCCCGCGCTGGCCATCTTGCTGCCGGGCAGGGACTGCGGGATGCCGTAGGCGCCGGAGTAGCGGTTCATCGCCCGCTCGTTCCAGCCGCTCTCCTTCTGCCAGAGCCGCTCCAGGCAGCCCCACTGGTCGCTGCCGAAGCCGGCTCCGGACAGCATCTGCTTGGCGACGGCCTTGTTGCTGCCCGGCGAGGGGTCGCTGCCCGGCGGGAAGTTGGCGGGCGGGAACCCGTCGCCGCCCGGACCCTTCTTCTTGACCTCGATCCAGTCGAAGTCGGCCTTGGTGTTCTTACGGCCTTCCTTGAGCTTCTTCGCCTGGTACGCCTTGACTCCCGCCTCCTTGAGCGCGTCGCTGGCGGGGTCGGGCGCGTAGAGGTCGCCGCTGGCGATCCGGCCGAAGTCCTCCGCCGAGATCGGCGTGGGCGGGGTGTTGGCGTTCTGGATCGCTCGGTAGGCGACGAAACCACCGCCACCACAGACGATCACGACGGACAACCCGATGACCGCCACGCGCTTCACCTTCTGCGCGGACGAACGGGCCGGTCGGCGTGCCGAGCGGGAGGTTTCCGACGCGGGACGCTCACTCAACTGCGGACCAGGGCTCACGACCCATGAGCTTGCCCTGTCATGGGGGGTGGTCCGCAACCGAAACGGGACATCTGGTTGGCGCCGCATTTACTAACAGGCTGGTTGGCGGCCAGTTTCCCGAAACATGTGATTTTCCTCACATCACCGGCCCGCCCCTCGGGCGCCCGTAACCGAAGGGAGGGCCGCTTTAAGCGTGCCCGTCGTTGTTTGTAGTCCTGTGCGCGCCATGTCACAGTTTCATGACGGAACGCAAGGACAGTCGGCATGGAAGAATAATGTTCGCGTGGCTGGCATCCTCCTCGTCGAAGACGATCCCTCCGTCCGCACTGCTCTGGAGCTGGCGCTGACCAGGCAGGGGCACTCCGTCACGTCTTACGCGACCGGCGAGGAAGCGCTCGACCACATCAGGTCCCGCCGTCCCGAGATCGCCATCCTCGACGTCATGCTGCCCGGCATCGACGGGGTCGAGGTGTGCCGGCGCATCCGCCGGCTCGACCAGCTCCCGGTCATCCTGCTCACCGCGCGCGGCGACGACCTCGACGTGGTGGTCGGGCTGGAGGCGGGCGCCGACGACTACGTGGTCAAGCCGGTCGAGCCGCGGGTCCTGGACGCGCGCATCCGCGCCATCCTGCGCCGGGCCGAGTCCTCCGCCTCCGACCGGATCTCGTTCGGCGACCTCATGATCGACCGGGGCGCGCTGAAGGTCACGCTGGCCAGCAAGGAGATCCACCTGACCCCGACCGAGCTGCGGCTGCTGCTGGAGCTCGTCCGGCATCCCGGCCAGGTGCTCAACCGCCGCTACCTGCTGCGGGCCGTCTGGGACC
The DNA here is from genome assembly GCF_040648415.1 of Nonomuraea sp. NPDC049141. NCBI lineage: Bacteria > Bacillati > Actinomycetota > Actinomycetes > Streptosporangiales > Streptosporangiaceae > Nonomuraea > Nonomuraea sp. NPDC049141. The sequence continues at coordinate 233,671 of NZ_JBEZDR010000012.1, read as the reverse complement.
ACACCCACGTGGCCGACTCGCGGCTGGTCGACGCCTGCGTGCAGCGGGTACGCGCGAAAATCGAGCCGAAGCCCGCGGAGCCGGTGTTCATCCACACCGTGCGCGGGTTCGGCTACCGGTTCAGCCCTCCGTGATACCGCTGCCCACCGGGCTGCGCGCGCGCCTGGTCATCACGTTCACCCTGGTCGCCGTCACCGCCTCCTTCCTCGTCGCGACCATCGGCTTCGAGCTGGCCAAGTCGGCGCTCGTCAAGCGGGCCGAGGACACCTCCATCGACCTGGTGACCAGGGAACTGGGCCGCATCACCTTCCCGGTAGGCACGCTCAGGCAGGGCGAGGCCCCGCCCACCACCAAGAACCTGGAGAACGTCGCCCAGTCACTCAACGGACCCGGCCGCAGCGTCGTGGTCGAGTACAAGAACCTGACCTACGCCGAGGGCCCGCTCAACATGAACGACGTGCCCAACGAGCTGTACGGCCGGGCCAAGCGGAACGTCGTCACCCAGCGCAAGCTCATCCACGACGAGCTCTGGCTCGTCGTCGGCGCCGAGGTCTACCGCGAGACCAGCACCGAACCCGAGGCCACCGGTCTGCGGGCCTTCGTGTTCTTCCCGCTGCGCGACGACGAGCGCGAGCTGGCCACGCTGAAGGGCAAGCTCACCCAGGGCGGCGTGGTCATCCTGCTGATCGCCCTGGTCGTGGCCCTGCTGTCGGCCAGGCAGGTGCTGCTGCCCGTCAGGCGGCTCAGCGCCGCCGCGCAGGCGCTCGGCCAGGGCCGCCTCGACACGCGCCTGCCCGTGCACGGTCAGGACGAGCTGGCCGAGCTCACCTCCAGGTTCAACGACGCGGCGGCGGCGCTGGAGCTCAGCGTGTCGGAGCTGCGCTCGCTGGAGGCGCTGTCGCGCCGCTTCGTCGCCGACGTCTCGCATGAGCTGCGCACCCCGCTCACCGCGATGACCGCCGTGGCCGACATGCTCTCGGAGGAGGCCGAGCGCCTGCCCAGCGCGCCCGCGGAGGCGGTACGCCTGGTGCTGCGGGAGATCGAGCGGCTGCGCGGGCTGGTCGAGCACCTCATCGAGATCAGCCGCTTCGACGCGGGCACCGCGACGCTCAACCTGGAGCCGGTCAACGTGGCCGACGCCATCCTCGACTGCCTGGAGGTACGCGGCTGGGGCGAGCAGGTGGAGGTCGCCGCCTCCCACGTGCTGACGGTCAACCTCGACCCCAGGAGGTTCGACGTCATCGTGGCCAACCTCGTCGGCAACGCGCTCAAGCACGGGCTGCCCCCCGTGGTGGTCACCGCCAGGGCCACGAAGAACGGGCTGGAGGTCAAGGTACGCGACCACGGCAAGGGCATCCCGGCCGAGGCGATGGCCCACGTCTTCGACCGCTTCTTCAAGGCCGGCGCGGGCCGGGCGCGCAGCCAGGGCAGCGGTCTCGGCCTGGCCATCGCGCGGGCCAACGTGCACCTGCACGGCGGCACGATCTCGGTGCGCCGGCAGGATCCGGGCACGCTCTTCACGGTCTGGCTGCCCCATGGCTGACCGTCGCGCCCTCGCCGCCGCCCTCCTCACCCTCCTGACGGTGGCCGCCTGCGGCATCTCCCCCACAGACGTCGAGGTACGGGCCACGCCGCCGGTCATCGAGGTGCCGCCGCCCTCGAAGACGATCTACCTGCTCAAGAACGGCAAGCTGACGCTGGAGCCGGCCGACGTCGACTCCGACACGGTCAGCAGCCTGCTCACCGCCCTGTTCGACGCCTCCGGCCTGCCGCTGGGCGACCGGGACACCGCCCTGCGCGGCTTCACCTTCGAGCGCATCGAGGACTCGCTCAACCCCATTCAGCGCGACGAGGTCCAACTGCCGCGGACCTCGACGCTGACCGTCTTCGTCAGGGGCGAGGGCACGCTCAGCAGGCTGGCCAAGGCCCAGATCGTCTGTACGGCCCAGCAGGACGCGGCGTTCGAGCAGGTCAAGATCATCCACGTATACCCGGAGAACCGCCCCTCCAAGACGGAGGGACGGTTCATCTGCGGCGAACTGAAGTGATCCGTCGAGCTAGAGGGTGATGTCCTCCAGCATCTCCGTCACCAGCGCGGCGATCGGGGACCGCTCCGACCTGGTCAGCGTGACGTGCGCGAACAGCGGATGGCCCTTCAGCTTCTCCACCACCGCCACCACGCCGTCGTGCCTGCCGACCCGCAGGTTGTCACGCTGGGCGATGTCGTGGGTGAGCACCACCCGGGAGTTGGCGCCGATCCTGCTCAGCACGGTCAGCAGCACCCCGCGCTCCAGCGACTGGGCCTCGTCCACGATCACGAACGCGTCGTGCAGCGAGCGGCCGCGGATGTGCGTGAGCGGCAGCACCTCCAGCATGCCGCGGTCGAGCACCTCCTCGATCACCTCGGGAGAGCTGATCGCTCCCAGGGTGTCGAAGACCGCCTGCGCCCACGGCCCCATCTTCTCGCCCTCGGAGCCGGGCAGGTAGCCGAGCTCCTGGCCGCCCACGGCGTACAGCGGGCGGAAGACGACCACCTTGCGGTGCTGACGGCGCTCCAGCACGGCCTCCAGGCCCGCGCAGAGTGCCAGCGCCGACTTGCCGGTGCCCGCGCGCCCGCCCAGCGAGACGATCCCGATCTCCGGGTCCATCAGCAGGTCGAGCGCGATGCGCTGCTCCGCGGACCGGCCGTGCAGGCCGAACACCTCCCGGTCCCCACGCACCAGCCGTACCGACTTGTCCGGCAGCACGCGGCCGAGGGCCGAGCCCTTGGCCGACAGCATCCGCAGGCCGGTGTGCGTCGGCAGGTCTCTGGCCTCCGCCAGGTCGGCCGTGCCGTGCTCGAAGAGCGTCCCCACGTCGTCCGTGGTCACCTGGACCTCGGCCATCCCGGTCCAGCCCGACTCCACGACCAGCTCGGCGCGGTACTCCTCGGCCGCCAGGCCGATCGAGGCGGCCTTGACCCGCATGGGCAGGTCCTTGGAGACCAGCACGACATCGCAGCCTTCGGCGGCGAGCGAGCGCGCCACGGTCAGGATGCGGGTGTCGTTGTCACCTAGTCGGAATCCGACCGGCAGGATGGATGGATCGCTGTGGTTGAGCTCAACCCTGATCGTGCCGTCTCCCGTCGGCATCGGCTCGTCCAGCCGGCCGTACTGAACTCGCAGATCGTCGAGGTAGCGCAGGGCTTTCCTGGCGAAGTAGCCGAGTTCGGGGTGGTGTCGCTTGCCCTCCAGTTCGGTGATCACCACGATTGGGAGGACCACGTCGTGCTCCGCGAACCGGGTCGTGGCCGCCGGGTCCGCTAGCAGGACAGATGTGTCCAGCACGTACGTGCGCTTGGCCGGGTTGGTCGAAGGGTTGCTCGAGGACACTGCCACACGTTCTCCCCCGGGCGCCCATACGAGCGGGCACCCTGCAGACGAGGTGGGAACCGGACCGGACCCGCGTCCCCGACCACAACATGCCGGCGGCGCCGGATTCCGGCCCCCCGCGGCAGATAGTGGTGCAAAGGCGGGCCCTCTCCGGAGTGTCCGGCCTGTGACCGGACACTTCTCACGTTACGTACTGGATACCCAGATGTCCCGTCAGGAACCGTAACGTCGATGCCTCGCGGCGTAGTCGCGCAGCGCCCGCAGGAAATCCACCCTGCGGAAGTCAGGCCAGTACGCCTCATGGAAGTAGAACTCGGAATGAGCGCTCTGCCACAGCATGAAGCCCGACAGGCGCTGCTCGCCTGAAGTCCGGATGAGGAGGTCCGGGTCGGGTTGGCCGCGAGTGTAGAGATGCTCCGCGATGTGCTCGACATCGAGTACCTCGACGAGGTCCTCGATGCTCGCACCCTTGCTGGCGTGCTCCTGGAGGAGTGAGCGCACCGCATCGGCAATCTCACGCCTTCCTCCATACCCAACTGCAACGTTCACAATCAGGCCGGGACGGTGTGATGTGACTTCTTTTGCATTTTTCAGGACATTCGCCGTCCTGTCGGGCAGCAGGTCCAGCGCTCCGACCGGGCTGATCCGCCAGCCCGACTCCACCAGCTCCTGGGTCACGTCCTCGATGATGCGCAGCAGCGGCTCCAGCTCTTCGGCCGGCCGGTTGAGGTTGTCGTTGGACAGCATCCAGATGGTGACCACCTCGACGCCGGTCTCGCGGCACCAGGTGACCAGCTCGGCTATCTTGTCGGCACCCTTACGGTGCCCGCTGGCCACGTCGCGCATCCCCATGGCCCGCGCCCACCGCCGGTTGCCATCGATGATGACCCCGACGTGCCGGGGGACGCTGTCCTTCGACAGCTTGGTCTCCAGCCGGTGCTCGTACAGCCGGTAGACCAGATCGCGCAGGCCCACGGAGTCCTCCCCATCGGTGCCGTGCCTATGGTCGAATGACCCAACAGGCAATTATCACCGCGTTTCACCCCAGCCTGCTCCCTCAACCGGATTCCCGGGGCCCTTCTCCGCCGCCGAGGCAGTCCTCCACCTCGTCGACCAGTCCGTGCACGAACGCGGCCAACTCGGACGATGTCAGAACCGCCCGCATCCCGACTCCGCTGGAGCCCCAGGCTTCCACGAAGGCCCTCCGCGTCACGCGCCACTCACGCTTGCCGGGAAGCCAGATGGGGATCGTCCTGAGCTGGCAGCGTAGCTCCCCGCCGGTCATCGCGCCGGACCTCGCGCGATATTGGAACGAGAACAACTCGCTCCCGCCCTCGCCCACCGGGAATCTGTCGTCGGGATCCGGCCACTTGCCCGCTTCGCCGGGTCCCGCCGGACCCTGCCCCTCGCGTGCCCGGCTCACCCCGAGCGCCAGCCGCGCCAGCAGCCAGCCGCACCTCTCGCCGACGATCCCGTACGGGGTGCCGTCGCGGCGGAGCTCCAGAGTGATCTCGTACGGCGTGCCGACGCTGTCCATGCACGGGATGGGCGTGACGGTCAGGTACGAACCGTCGACACAGCGAAGTCCTCCCATGTCCAGAGAGTATCCGTCGTCAAACTCGGTCAAACCCGTAGAAATACCTAGCTGTGTCACCAAATACCCGGTCCTTGTCGGTACCGCCGAGCAGGGCCGTGGCCACCTCCCAGACCGTCCGGTAGTCGGCCGCCAGCAGGGCGACGGGCCAGTCGCTGCCGTACATCAGCCGCTCGGGCCCGAACGTCTCGACCGCGTGCTCGACGTAGGGCCTGAGGTCCTCCACGGTCCAGGCGCGGTGGTCGGCCTCGGTGACCAGCCCCGAGACCTTGGCGTACACGTTGGGGCAGGCGGCGGCACGGGTGAGCTGGGCGGCCCACGGCTCCCACTCGTGGTCCTTGATCCGCGGCTTGGACAGGTGGTCGATGACGATCTTCAGGCTCGGATGGCGTTCGGCGAGCGTGACCACGTGGTCGAGGTGCCGTGGCAGCAGCGACGGCACGTCGAGCGTCAGCCCGGCCTCGGCCAGCAGTCCGAGCGACTCCAGCACGGTGTCCTGGACCACCCAGTCGGGGTCGGGTTCGTCGTGGATGAGATGGCGGACACCGGCAAACTTCGGATGTCTCCGGTAGCGGCCGATGGCCTCCGCCGCCTCCTCCGGCCGGTCCAGCGGCACCCAGCCGACGACGGCGGCGATGAAGTCGTGCGCGTCGGCCTGGGCCAGCATGGCGTCGGTGTCGTCGTAGGAGTTGGCGGCCTGGACCAGGACCGTGGCCTCGATGCCGGTGGCGTCGAGCTCCGGCCGCAGATCGTCCGGGGCGTAGGTGCGGTAGAGCGGGCCGAGGTCGGGGGTCAGCCAGGTGTACCAGCCGGTGTCGACATTCCAGAAATGCTGGTGCGCATCAACCATCATCCGACAAAACCTAGGATGTCTGGATATACCAGAGCAAGAGGTCGCGCCGACCGTGACGAAGACGGCCGGCGCGGTCGGTGCCGGTGGATCAGCTCAGGCGGTCGAGCAGATCGTTGTACTCCTCCCACAGCTCCTTGGGCAGGTGCGAGCCGAACGTGTCGAAGTGCGCCGGGATCAGCGCCGCCTCCTCCCGCCACACCTCGCGGTCGACCGAGAGCAGCGTGCGCAGGTCCTCTTCCGGCAGGTCCAGGCCCTCGACGTCGAGCCCCTCCGGCAGCAGGCCGATCGGGGTGGGCACGGCCTTGGCCTCGCCGTTGAGCCGGTCCACGATCCACTTGAGCACGCGGCTGTTCTCGCCGAAGCCGGGCCAGATGAACTTGCCGTCGGCGTTCTTGCGGAACCAGTTCACGTAGTAGATGCGCGGCAGCTTGGCGTTCTTGCGGCGGCCGATCTCCAGCCAGTGGGCGAAGTAGTCGCCCATGTTGTAGCCGCAGAACGGCAGCATCGCGAACGGGTCGTAGCGCAGCTCGCCGACCTTGCCCTCGGCGGCGGCGGTCTTCTCGGAGGCGACGTTGGCTCCGAGGAAGACGCCGTGTTCCCAGCTCAGCGATTCGGTGACCAGCGGCACCGCGGTGGCGCGCCGGCCGCCGAACAGGATCGCCGAGATGGGCACGCCCTTGGGGTCCTGCCATTCGGGGGCGATGGTCGGGCACTGGGCGGCGGGTGTGGTGAAGCGCGCGTTCGGATGGGCGGCGGGCTCATCGGACTCCGGCGTCCACGAGCGGCCCTTCCAGTCGGTCAGGTGCGCGGGGGGCTCGGCGGTGAGCCCCTCCCACCACACGTCGCCGTCGTCGGTCAGCGCGACGTTGGTGAAGATGCTGTTGCCCCAGAGCGTCTTGACCGCGTTGGCGTTGGTGACCTCGCCGGTGCCGGGCGCGACGCCGAAGAAGCCGGCCTCGGGGTTGATGGCGTAGAGGCGGCCGTCGTCGCCGAACCGCATCCAGGCGATGTCGTCACCGACCGTCTCGACTTTCCAGCCGGGGATCGTCGGCTGGAGCATGGCGAGGTTGGTCTTGCCACAGGCGCTCGGGAAGGCGGCCGCGATGTAGCGGGTCTCGCCGGAGGGCGGGGTCAGCTTGAGGATGAGCATGTGCTCGGCCAGCCAGCCCTCGTCGCGGGCCATGACGCTGGCGATGCGCAGGGCGTAGCACTTCTTGCCGAGCAGCGCGTTGCCGCCGTAGCCGGACCCGTAGGACCAGATCTCGCGGGTCTCCGGGAAGTGGCTGATGTACTTGGTCGAGCTGCACGGCCACGGCACGTCCTCCTGGCCGGGCGCCAGCGGCGCGCCGACGGAGTGGACGCACTTGACGAACTCACTCTGCTCATGGTCGCGCTTGCTGCGGCCTCCGTTGGCTCGTTCCTCGCTCTCTCCGGCCTTTCGCGCCGCTCCGCGCTCCTCGATCAGGCGCAGCGCCCGCTCCCCCATCCGCGTCATGACCCGCATCGACACGGCCACGTACGCCGAGTCGGTGATCTCGACGCCGAGCTGGGAGATCTCGCCGCCCAGCGGGCCCATGCAGAACGGCACGACGTACATGGTCCGGCCGCGCATGCTGCCCTTGAACAGCTCGCCGAACGTCCGGCGCATCTCGGCGGGCGCGACCCAGTTGTTCGTCGGCCCGGCGTCCTCCGAGCGCTCGGAGCAGATGAACGTCCGGTCCTCCACCCGGGCCACGTCGGTCGGGTCGGACTTGGCGTAGAAACTGTTGGGCCGCTGGGCCAGGCGCGTGAACGTGCCCTGCTCGACGAGCAGGTTGGTCAGGCGCGTCCACTCCTCCTCCGAGCCATCGCACCACTCGATCCGGTCGGGCTGGGTCAATGCGGCGATCTGGTTCACCCAGGCGACCAATTCGGCATTGCTCGTCGGGGCGGGTACTTCCACGGAAACGGACACGGCTACGGCTCCTCCACTCTTCAGGCCCAAACATCATTCACGACGACGGCGGCGAAAAGCCAATTGGCATAGACCTATGCCTGGATTCCACCGTCGCCGCAGGCTGCGGCCTTGATGATTGGGGGAGCCTACCCCGGCGAAGCGGTTTCAAAAGAAATCGACTCGCCCACCGTCCCGGCGAATGCGGCTGGTCTAAACCAATTTCGCAAGTGGTTTAGTCCATTCGCCGGGGAGTTTCTCCTGCGCACTCTCAGGAATTGACGTCCGGCCCTGCGGAGCGAACTCGGTCGACGTGTTGCAACGCGTCTCGCAATTCGGACAGCCAGGTGTCGGTGTTCTTTCCGACGAGTCGTACGCACCAGGCCAGCGCGTCGCTGCGGCTCCGGGCCACGCCGGCGGCGACGAGCGTGTCGAGCACCTGGCGTTCCTGCTGCCGCAGGCGGGTCATGACGGGCACGGAAAGAGTGGTGAACATCACAGTCGCATCACCGCAGACGACGCCCCAGGAGACCTTCTGCCCGAATCGCCGTTCGGCCTCCTTGGCGATCTCGATGCGGCGCTCGCGGGTCTCTTCCCTGAACCGCCCGATGAGCCCCTCGATCAGGGCCGCCCTCTCAGTGTCCGATCCCTCGAAGTCGGGCTCCGGCAGCGTGCCGAGCACCGCGATCTCCTCGCGGTCTCTGACGATCTCCGGCGCTCCGGTGAACCATCCCTCGGGCAGCCGCCCGGTGAACCAGCCCTTGATCGGGGCCGTTGCTTCATCAGTTGCCATGTAATCACAATTACATGGTTGCGCGGAAAAAGCACGTGCCGAAGGAGGGTCTCTTTCGCGGTAAAGCTTTCGTCAGCGAACGCGCGCCGCGAGCGCCGGGCTGACCCGGACGATTCCGGCCAGGTTCCGGGTGTTGATCGGGGCGATCTTGACCACGTCGCCGGTGCGCGGGGCCACCACCATCTTGCCGCCGCCCCAGTAGATCGCCACATGCGAGATGTAGCCGGGATTGGTCGGGTCGAGGCGCCAGAAGATCAGGTCGCCCGGCTGGATCTGGGCGAGCGGCACCTGCGGCCCCGCCAGCCACTGCTGGTGCGTCACCCGCGGCACGCGCACCCCCGCCTGCGCGAAGGCCCACTGGACCAGGCCCGAGCAGTCGAAGGTGTCAGGGCCTTCCGCGCCCCACACGTACGGCCTGCCCAGCTTGGAGGCGGCGGCCCTGAGCGCGACGGTGATCTGCTCGCCGCTCATGAACGAGCCGGCCGCATAGGTGCGGACCTTGGCCTGCGCCGGGGGCAGCACCGGGTTGACCATGGCCACCTGCGTGCCCTTGCCCAGCACCTTGAGCAGGGCCTTGCGCAGCTTGTCGGAGTTGGTCTTCGGCGCGCTCACGATCAGCGCGTTGTCGTGCGGCAGGCCGAGCGTCCGCCCGACCTCGCGGGAGACGACGGCGTCGACCGCCCCGAAACCGGTCGTGGCGTAGGCCCCGATGCGCAGCGACCCCGCGGGCCCGCTCACCCGGCTGTGCAGGCTCAGCCCGCCGTCGTTGCCGAGCACGAACGAGACCGCCACGTCACCGGCGGCCACGTTGTTCCACAGCGCGTCGGAGGCCGCCGTCACCTTGGGGGTGTAGGCGCGGAAGGTCGAGGGGTCGACCGCCAGGGTCTGCACCCGCTTCCCGTCGAGCGTGATCGAGGCGGCGTCGGCCAGCTCCAGCGCGGTCACCCCGCTCACCCGCGCGACCTTGCGCAGCAGTTCGTTGGTCAGCGGCTTGCGGGTGACCACGAAGAGGTTGGGCTTGTGTAACTGGCCCAGCGGCTTCACCGGCTGCGGGGTGTTGCCCTGCTTGTTCTCCTCGGCCGCCAGGGTCTTCTGGGGCTCCGGACGATGCTGCTGCTGCCGCACGGCGGCCGCGGGCTGCTGGCCGGCCGCCTGCCGTTCGCTCGCCTGCACCAGCAGCATCAGGTCGGCGGTCAGCACCGCGACGAGCGACACCACGATGAACGGGACCAGCTTGTGGTGGTCACGCCGCTTCCTGGAGCGGACCAGGAAGCTGAGGTCCTGCCGAATACCGGAGGAACGCGAAAAATCCGCCGGGCCGACGTTGGCCCGGCGGGTCGTCTCTTCTGAAGTCAGTTGCCGATGTACGGAACGGCCTCGAGGATCTCGACGGTGTTCTGGCGACCGTTGGGCATGGAATAGGTCGCCTTCTCGCCGATCTTCTTACCATTGATCGCCGCCCCAAGGGGCGATTTCGGCGAATACACGTCGATCGGGGCTCCGCTCTCCTCCCGGGAAGCGAGCAGGAAGGTCACCTCGTCGTCGTCACGGACGAACCGGATCGTCACGGTCATGCCGGGGCCGACGACCCCTTCGGTCTTCGGTGCCTCTCCCACCTTGGCGTTGTCGATGATCTGCCGGAGGTGGAAGATGCGGGCCTCCATCTTGCCCTGCTCATCCTTGGCCGCGTGATAGCCGCCGTTCTCCTTCAGGTCACCTTCCTCACGGGCGGCCTCGATCTTCTTGGCGATGTCGACGCGCCCTGGGCCCGAGAGGTATTCGTACTCCGCCTTGAGACGGTCGTACGCCTCCTGCGTCAGCCATGTGACGTTCTCATCGCGAGAGTCGGCCACGGGTTCTCCTTGCTTGCCTAGGGGGCCCTGAGATCACTCGAGGTTGCGTACGGTTGAATTGCGAAAGGCTAACAACTCAACAGCTCGAACGCTTCCTCAAACGTCTCATTATACGAGATTGCAGTACTGGATGTGGACGGATGCGGCCTGGGCACTCGTGTCCAAGCGCTCTTTGAGCTGCTTACTACCCGCACCGGCCGGAATTCTTACTTCCCTGCTGCCCACTTCTGCGTGGTTGACATCGACTGCCCTGATACGGCATATGGCCGCCCGGTCGTCCGGCTTGCTCACCTCGAAGATGATCTCGGCCTCGTTCGGACGGTCTACCACGAACGACACCACCTGCGGGACGGCCCCGGTGTTGCCGCCGGTCATCGACCACATCACGTAGCCCCAGCCACCTGCGATGATGGCCACCAGCACGCCGATGACGACGTGCACGACGAAACGGCCCCGTCGCTCGGGACGGTCGGGGAAGTCGTCGGGTGTGCCGAGAACTGGACGGTTCTCGACATCTTCGGTGGCCATGGCGGAATCTCCCTGCACTCCCTCAGCGTTATCCGAGACAATTGTCGCCCGAGGGGGTCACGCCCTCGCGACCGCCCAGCAGAACCTAACCTGTCTGGGCAAGTGATCGGTCCAACTGAGGAGACATCGAGCCCGTGAGTGCACCGTTGAGGCTGATGGCCGTCCACGCCCATCCTGACGACGAGTCGAGCAAGGGCGCCGCCACCATGGCGCGCTACGTCCGCGAAGGCGTGGAAGTGCTGGTCTGTACGCTCACCGGCGGTGAGCGCGGCTCGGTGCTCAACCCCAAGATGGACCGGCCGGAGATCGTCGACAACATCGGCGAGGTCCGCAAGGCCGAGATGGCCCGCGCGCGCGAGATCCTCGGCGTCCGGCAGGAGTTCATGGGCTTCGTCGACTCCGGGCTGCCGGAGAGCGAGGAGGAGGAGCTGCCCGAGGGCTGCTTCGCGCTGCAGAAGCTCGAAGACGCCTCCGCGCCCCTTGTCGCCGCGGTGCGTGAGTTCAGGCCGCACGTGATCCTGACCTACGACGACGACGGCGGCTACCCGCACCCCGACCACATCATGACGAACAAGGTCTCCGTGGAGGCGTTCGAGGCGGCCGGCGACCCCGACCGCTACCCGGGCACGGGCGACCCGTGGCAGCCGCTGAAGCTTTACTACCAGATGGGCTTCACCAAGGAGCGGTTCGAGGCGCTGCACGAGGCGATGACCACGCGCGGCATGGGCTCCCCCTACTCCGACTGGATCTCCCGCTGGGAGGACCGGCCCGCCAAGTGGCCGGTGACGACCCGGGTGCCCTGCGGCGACTACTTCGAGCTGCGGGACGAGGCGCTGCTCGCGCACGCCACCCAGGTGGATCCCGACGGCTTCTGGTTCGTCTGCCCGCGTGACCTCCAGCGCGAGATCTGGCCGACCGAGGACTATCACCTGGCGCGCTCGCTGGTCGACACCGAGCTGCCGGAGGACGATCTGTTCACGGGCATCCACGCAGAAGAGGTCTCCCCCGCCTGCCACTGACCGGAGCATGACCCCTCGGTGGCAGACTGAAGGGGTGACAACTCTCGTAGCGGGTGATGTGAGTCCGGGCCTGCTCGGCTTCGTCGTCGTCGCCCTCATCGGTGTCGCCCTGTACATCCTGATCAAATCGATGAACAAGCAGATGTCGAAGATCCAGGTACCCAGGGCGGCCGATATCGACGACAAGAAGGCCGAATAGATGCCGGTCGAAATAGTCGACAACACCGAGCACAGCCGGTTCGAGATCCTCGTGGACGGCACGGTCGCCGGGTTCGCCGACTACCGGCTGCTGCCCACGAAGATCGTCTTCACGCACACCGAGGTGCGGCCCGAGTACGAGGGCCAGGGCCTGGCCGGCAAGCTGGTCGGGCACGCGCTCGACGCGAGCAGGGACACCGGCCTGCGAGTGGTGCCGCTCTGCCCTTACGTGGCCAAGTACATCGAGCGTCATCCCCCGTACAAGGACCTGGTCGACGACTCAGTCGGAGGGTGACCAGGCGCGTTCGAGCGCCTTCGGCAGCCCCCACCAGCCCAGCGGGGTGAGCACCTCCTCGGTGTCGACGATGCCCAGGTAGCCCCACAGGCTCACCACCGGCACGAACAGGCGCTCGGTGGCGTCGAGGTCGTCGGCGTCCTGGTCGTCGATGTCGATGTCCTCCGACTCGGCGATGAGGCGGGCCAGCCGCTCGGGCGAGGCGAGCACTCCGGGACCGAGCCTGGTCAGGGCCGCCACCGCGGCCAGCCAGTCGGCGTGCTGGATGGCGCAGAGGTTGGCCAGCACGGAGTCCTCGTGACTGAGGTCGCCGTCGAGGTCCGCGAACTCCTCCAGGCTGTCTCCGGCCTCCGACAGATCGGCGATGGGCCCGGCGATGCCGGCCGCCACCGACAGCCAGAGCTCACCGTCGTCGTCGGGCATCGGCCGGTCGTCGAGCCCGGCGCAGGCCCGCAGCACGTTCGCCGGATAGCCGGGCAGGCCGATCAGCTCGCGCAGCCGCATCCCGGCCCGCCGCAGCTCGACGGCGGGCAGCTCGGGCGGCTTGGGCAGCTCGGCGACGATCCGCCGCAGCTCGGCCAGCGCGAACGCCTCCTCCTCGTCCCAGGCCGCGAACAGCTCCTCGTCCTGCTCGTCACTGACCGCGAACCCGGGCACCCGGCCGTCGGGCTGCGGCGCGCTCAGCCAGCGTTCCTGCAGGTCCTCGTACGTTCTGCGGGCCTCAGGATCGCCCACGACCAGCGCGTCGGGGTCGATCTCACCCGCGCTGACGCGTTCCTCCAGATACGCCACGAGCAGCGAGAACATCTCCTCGGCCACCGGCCCGCGCTCGTCCTCCTCCGGCCAGACGAAGTAGCCGGGCGTCATCAGCATCGGCTCGGTGCCGGTCGACTCGACCCAGCGCTGCACGTCGCCGACCGTGGCGGCGCCCGATTCGATCATGCCGAGCGTCGACCGGGCCGAGTCCCAGAACGCCAGCGAGAGCGGGTTGCCCGCGGCCATCAACGAGCGCCGCAGGTCGGGCAGCGCCACCAGCGCCACCCCTGAGGGCACGGCGAGCAGCGCGCGGGCCACATCCCTGCGGGTGAGGGCGGCGGCGGGGCGCCCCGCATGCGTGCACACGAAGTCCAGATCCACGCTCCGTAACCTACGCCCCCGCCGTCCCCACCACACGTGTTGCCGCCCACCCCGTGTCCGCCGGGCGTGGTCGTAGAGTGCACAAGGGAGGACCTGATGAACCGCTTGAAGGACGCGACGAGCCCTTATCTGCTGCAACACGCGGACAACCCCGTCGATTGGCACCCCTGGGGCGAGGAGGCCTTCGCCGAGGCACGCCGGCGCGATGTGCCGCTGCTGATCAGCGTTGGTTACTCAGCGTGTCACTGGTGTCACGTAATGGCACACGAAAGCTTCGAGGACGCCGGCACCGCGCGGCTGATGAACGAGCACTTCGTCAACGTCAAAGTGGACCGCGAGGAGCGGCCCGACGTCGACGCCGTCTACATGACCGCCACCCAGGCCATGATCCACCAGGGCGGCTGGCCGATGACGGTGTTCGCGACGCCTGAGGGTCACCCGTTCTACTGCGGCACCTACTTCCCGCGAGCCCAGTTCCAGCGGCTGCTGCGAGGCGTGCACGACGCGTGGACCGGCGACCGGGCGACCGTGACGGAGCAGGGGTCGAAGGTGGTCGAGGCGCTCAACGCGCACACGACGCTGCCCAGCGGGCCGCTGCCCGGCGAGGAGACGCTGGCGCTGGCCGTGGCGAACCTGCGGGAGTCGTTCGACAAGGAGCGCGGCGGGTTCGGCGGGGCGCCCAAGTTCCCGCCGTCGATGGTGCTGGAGTTCCTGCTGCGCTCCGGGGAGAGCGAGATGAGCGGCCGCACACTGGACGCGATGGCGCGCGGCGGGATGTACGACCAGCTCGGCGGCGGTTTCGCCCGCTACAGCGTCGACGCGGGCTGGGTGGTGCCGCACTTCGAGAAGATGCTGTACGACAACGCGCTGCTGCTGCGCGTCTACACGCACTGGTGGAAGGCGAGCCGGGAGCCCCTCGCCCGGCGGGTCGCCCTGGAGACGGCCGACTGGCTGCTGCGCGAGATGCGCACCGCGGAGGGCGGCTTCGCCTCGGCGCTCGACGCCGACAGCGAGGGCGAGGAGGGCAGGTTCTACGTCTGGACGCCGGAGCAGCTGGGCGAGGTGCTCGGCGACGACGACGGGGAATGGGCCACCCGGCTCTTCGAGGTGCGGGGCACGTTCGAGCACGGCACGTCCGTGCTGCAACTGCTCGCCGACCCGGACGACGCCGCGCGGTTCGACGACGTCCGGGCCCGGCTGCTCGCCGCCCGGGGCGGGCGGGGCCGCCCGGGACGTGACGACAAGGTCGTGGCCTCGTGGAACGGGCTGGTCATCGCCGCGCTGGCCGAGACCGGCACGGTGTTCGACCGGCCGGACCTGGTGGACGCCGCCCGGCAGGCGGCGGAGCTGCTCGAAGACGTGCACATGGACGGCGGCAGGCTGCTGCGGACCTCACGCGACGGACGCGCCGGCCGCAACGCCGGCGTGCTGGAGGACTACGCGAACCTGGCCGAGGGGCTGATCGCCCTCTACGGCGTGACCGGCGAGACGCGCTGGCACCGGCTGGCGGGCTCGCTGCTCGACACCGTGCTCGACCGGTTCGGCGACGACGTGGGCGGGTTCTACGACACGGCCGACGACGCCGAACGCCTGTTCCAGCGACCGCAGGATCCCACCGACAACGCGACCCCGTCCGGGCAGTACGCGGCGGCCGGGGCGCTGCTCGCCTACTCGGCGCTGACCGGGTCCACGCGGCACCGTGAGGCCGCCTACGCGGCGCTGGGCACGGTGTCCGTGCTGGCCACCGGGCACGCGAGGTTCGCCGGCTGGGGACTGGCCGTGGCGCGGGCGGCGCTCGACGGTCCGGTCGAGGTGGCGGTCGTCGGGCCGCCGGACGACCCGCGTACGCGGGCGCTGCACCGCGAGGCGCTGCTGGCGGACGTTCCCGGCCTGGTCGTCGCGCTGGGAGACGGCGAGGGAGCGCCGCCGGACGGCCCCGCGCTGCTGGAGGGCCGCGGGACGGTCGGCGGATCCCCTGCCGCGTACGTGTGCCGGGACTTCACCTGCCGGATGCCCGTCACCACCCCCGAGGAGCTGCGGGCCGAGCTAGCCGATCGGTGACCGGCCGTCGTTCCCGTCGGGCCCGGCCGTGGGAACGGCCGGGTCGCCGGTGGGCTGGCCGGTGTCGTTCTGCTGCGGCGGATCCTGGGTCTCGGGCTCCTGCGTGGTGGGCGCCTCCGTGACCGACGGCTCGGGGGTGTCGGGGGTGGGCGTGGCCCACGGGTCGGACTGCTGGGTCTGCGGCGTGTCCTGCGGCGTGTCCTGCTGCTGGTCGGGCCGGCCCCATTCGGAGCCGTAGCCGTAGTCGGACGGCTCCGGGAACTCCATGACGGGCTTGTTCGCCATGGCCTCGGTCATGAACGCCCGCCAAACCTGCGCGGGCAGCTGGCCACCGAACTGCACCCCGTAGCCGGGGATCTCGACCGGCTTGTTGTCGTCGCGGAACATGTCGACCGCGACGGCGAGCTGCGGCGTGAAGCCGTTGAACCAGACCGCCTTGGAGCTGTCCGTGGTGCCGGTCTTGCCGGCCACCGGGCGGTCGTACAGCCTGGCCGCGGTGCCCGTGCCGTACTTGACGACCTGCTGCATGGCGTACGTGGTGTCGGCGGCGGCCTGCTCGCTGACCACCTGGGTCGAGGTGGGATCGACCACGTTCTTCTTGCTGTTGGGGCGGGCCACCGACTTCACGACGTGCGCCTCCATGTGGACGCCGCCGTTGGCGAAGGTGGAGAAGCCGGAGGCGTTCTGCACGGCGCTCACCGAGGCGACGCCGAGCGGGAACGTGGCGGCCGACTCGTGCTGCTTGAGCTGCGCCTCCGGGATGCCGGCCGCCTCCGCGGTGGCGGCCACCTTGTCGAGGCCGACCTTCTGGCCGAGGTCGACGAACGCGGTGTTGACGGAGTTCTGGGTGGCGCTGATCAGGTTGATCTCGCCGTACGAGCGGTCGCTGTCGTTCGGGATGGGCTTGGTGGCTGAGGCCACGCGCATCGGCGAGTTGCCGTTGACCCGGGTGGACAGGTCGAAGCCGTTGTTGAGCGCGGCGGCCAGCGTGTACGGCTTGAAGGTGGAGCCGGCCATCACCTTGGCCGAGAAGGCGTTGTCGTACTCGGAGCGGTCGGGACGGCCACCGTAGAAGGCGACCACCTCGCCGGTGGCCGGATCGACGGCGGCCAGCCCGGTGCGCACCTTCTTGGGCGTCGCTTCGGGCAGCGTGTTCTTGACCGCGCTCTCGGCCGCCTGCATGAGCTTCTTGTCGAACGTGGTGACGACCCTGAGCCCGCCGCCGTTGATGTCCTCGTCGGTGTAGCCGCGCCGGTTCAGCTCGGCGGTGACCTGGTCGAGCATGTACTGGGCCTGGCCCTTGAGCTCGAAAGGCCGCTTCGGCGCCTTGAGCGGCGGGAACGTCTGGGCGGCGGCCTGCTCGGCGGTGAGCGAGCCGGTCTGGCGCATGGCGTCGATCACGGCCCGCCAGCGAGCCTCGGCGGCGGCGAGATCGGCGCCCTTGGGGTCGGCGAAGCGGCTGGGCTGCTGGATCACCGCGGCCAGGTAGGCGCCCTCGGCCACGCTCAGCTTGTCGACGTTCTTGCCGAAGTACGCCTGCGCGGCCGCCTGGACACCGTTGGCGCCGCGGCCGAAGTAGATCGTGTTGAGGTACTGCTCAAGGACCCAGTCCTTGGACTTGGACTGGTCCACCTTGATGGAGATCATGATCTCCTTGAACTTGCGGGCGATGGACCGCTCCTGGCTGAGACCGCTGTAGTAGTTGCGGACCAGCTGCTGGGTGATCGTCGAGCCGCCCTGGAGCTGCTGCCCGGAGACGGTGGACCACACGGCGCGCACGGTGCCCTTGACGGAGACGCCGCCGTCCTCGTAGAACGAGCGGTTCTCGGCCGCTATCACCGCGTCGCGTACGTGCTGGGGCACCTTGGCCAGCGGCACGGTCCTGCGGTCGATGCCCTTCTTCGCGAGCACGGTCTTGCCGTCGCGGTAGTAGATCACCGACCCCTGGGCCGTGGCCTCTTTCTGCGTGCTGTCGGGGATCGGGGTCATCGCCCACGCGACGGCGAACAGGCCTATGGCCACGACGATCCCGGCGCCGAATACGATCAACAGGCGTCGAAGGATCCGGCGCTTCCCCATGCCTTTCTCACCACCACTCCGCACCCACGACCCCCGATCACACCCCCGTTAGCTGGGAGAATGTCAAGGCTAAGCGATCGGTACCGGTGCCTCATCCCCTCCCGCGATAGTACGACTAGCGCGTAACACGCTGCGGAACATTCGCCACCAATGGCAATACGCGGTAGGGAACAGGAGTGTCGAGGGCGATGATCGAAGAAGTCCTGAGAACACCCTGAACCTCGACGATCCGATCGATCACCCGCTGCAGATCGGCGTTCGTCCGGGCCACCACCCGGCAGAGCAGGTCGCTGCCGCCCGTGATCGTGTGGACCTCCAGCACCTCCGGAATGTGGGCCAGCCGGTGCGCCACCGGGTCGTGCCCGGCGACCTGCCTGATCTCCATCGTCACGAACGCGGTGACGTCGTAGCCGAGCGCCTCGGGCGATATGTCCGGCCCGAACCCGGTGATCACTCCCCTGTCGATCAGCCGGTCGAGCCGGGCCTGCACGGTGCCGCGGGCCACGCCGAGCCGGCGCGAGCACTCCAACACGCCCAGGCGCGGCTCGGCGGCCAGCAGCGCGATCAGCCGGGCGTCCAGTTGGTCGATCGTCATGGTGTACAGATCTCCCGATCATTCGCGGTTAAGACTATGCAGATTGTTCAGCCTACGAAGCTTCTGTTGCACAACTCGTCGAGGAAATTCGAGGATTGGTGCTATGAGCGATGTTTTTCCGGTCAATGGGATGGACGCCGTGGTGTTCGCCGTGGGCAACGCCAGGCAGGCGGCTCACTACTACTCGACCGCGTTCGGCATGCGGTTGACGGCCTATCGCGGGCCGGAGAACGGCAGCCGCGACGAGGTGGCCTACGTGCTGACCTCGGGGGGCGCCAGGTTCGAGTTCAGGGCCTCGATCCGGCCGGGGACCGACCTGGCCGGGCACGTCGCCGAGCACGGTGACGGGGTGATCGACCTGGCCCTCGAGGTGCCGGACGTGGAAGGCGCCTACCGGCACGCCGTCGAGCAGGGGGCGCGCGGGCTGGCGGAGCCGTACACGCTGGAGGACGAGCGGGGCAAGGTGGTGCTCGCGGCGATCGCCACCTACGGGGAGACGCGGCACACGCTCGTCGACAGGTCCAACTACAGCGGCGCCTACCTGCCCGGCTACGTGCCCGCCGAGCCGCTCGTCGCCCCGCCCGCGACCAGGACCGGGCGGCTGTTCCAGGCCATCGACCACTGTGTGGGCAACGTCGAGCTGGGCCGGATGGACGAGTGGGTGGAGTTCTACAAGAATGTGATGGGCTTCACCAACATGGCGGAGTTCGTCGGCGACGACATCGCCACCGAGTATTCGGCGCTGATGTCCAAGGTCGTGGCCGACGGGACCCGCAAGGTCAAGTTCCCGCTGAACGAGCCGGCCGTGAGCCGCAAGAAGTCGCAGATCGACGAGTATCTGGAGTTCTACCGCGGGCCGGGTGTGCAGCACGTCGCGCTGGCCACCAACGACATCCTGACCACGGTCGACCACATGCGCGCGGCCGGCGTGAGCTTCCTCGACACGCCCGACTCCTACTACGACGACCCTGAGCTGCGGAGCCGTATCGGGCAGGTCAGGGCACCGATCGAGGAGCTGAAGAAGCGCAGGATCCTGGTCGACCGGGACGAGGACGGTTACCTGCTGCAGATCTTCACCAAGCCGGTGCAGGACCGGCCCACCGTTTTCTTCGAGCTCATCGAGCGGCACGGCTCGCTCGGGTTCGGCAAGGGCAACTTCAAGGCGCTGTTCGAGGCGATCGAGCGGGAGCAGGAGCGCAGGGGCAATCTTTAACCCGCGCACGCACCTCCTCGACCTAGGCTGGATTCTGTTCGACCCCCGCGAGCAGGCTTTGCCCGGCAAAGCCGCGAAGACGGTCTGGTCGACGCCTGACTCCGCGTAGAATTCCGGTCACTTAGCGAAGGGGAGAGCGCAGCCTATGGGGTTTGACCAGCGCGTGGTCGCTTCGCTCGTGGCGCTTCTGAGCATGCTCGCCTGCGCGCCGTCCGAGGGGGCCATCGTCCCCGCGGCCTCAGGCAGCCGGCAGCCGAACGCGAGCATGGGCGCGCCCGGCATCGGCGACCCCGACTTCCCCTTCGACGGCAACGGCGGCTACGACGTCTCCCACTACGGCCTGGCGATCGGCTACACGCCGAGCAGCAAGCACCTCGACGGCGTGGCGACGATCAACGCCACGACCACGCAGCCGCTCTCGCGCTTCAACCTCGACCTGTCCGGTCTCGAGGTGAGCGATGTCACGGTCAACGGGGAGAAGGCCATCTTCTCGCGCACCGGCAGCGAGCTGAGCGTGCTGCCCGCGACGCCGCTCGGCGACAAGGCCGCGTTCACCGTCAAGGTGACCTACGCCGGGGTGCCCAAACCGGTGAAGGACTCCTCCAACCTGGGCACGTTCGGCTTCATCCCGACGCCCGACGGCGCGTTCGTGGCCTGCGAGCCCGACGGCGCCAAGACCTGGTACCCAGCCAACGACCACCCCGCCGACAAGGCGTCCTACGACTTCACCATCACCGTGCCCGAGGGCGTGACCGCGCTGGCCAACGGCGAGCAGGTCGGCGAGCCCACGACCGCGGACGGCAAGACCACGTTCCGGTGGCGCGAGAAGCACCCGATGGTGAGCTATCTCGCCACCGCCACGATCGGCAAGTTCGAGCTGCACAAGGGCCGCACGCCGGGTGGCATCCCCAACTTCGCGGCGGTCGATCCCAAGCACCGCGGCTCGCTCAACAACCTCTTCAACGTGTCGGGCGAGGTCACCGACTACTGGAGCAAGATCTTCGGGCCTTACCCGTTCTCCTCGACCGGCGGCATGATCGACGACTTCGCGGCCGGCTACGCCCTGGAGAACCAGACCAAGCCGCTCTACGGCGGCTTCGCCCCCGACCAGAGCATCATCGCGCACGAGCTGGCCCACCAGTGGTTCGGCGACAGCCTGAGCATCAAGCGCTGGCGGGACCTCTGGCTCAACGAGGGCTTCGCCACCTATGCCGAGTGGCTCTGGGCCGAGCACAAGGGCACCAACACCGCCGACCAGCTCTTCCAGACCTTCCACGCCCGCCCCGCGAGCGACCCGATCTGGAAATACCCCCCCGGTCGCGCCCAAGCCCGTGACCTGTTCAACGACTCGGTCTACACCCGGGGCGGGATGACCCTCCACGCCCTGCGCAAGGCCATCGGCGACGAGACCTTCTTCAAGCTGCTGAAGACGTGGACGGCCGACCACAAATACGGCTCGGTCACCACCGAGGAGTTCATCGCGCTGGCCGAGAAGCTCTCGGGCAAGGACCTGACCTCGCTGTTCAACGCCTGGCTCTTCACCGCGGCCAAGCCCGACTGACGGATCACGGGCTGCCCGCCCCGCCCGAGGGCGTGGAGAAGATCAGGACGGACGCCGTGAAGCCGTGCACGTGGTTCTGGCCACCGACCGGGCCGACCTCGCCCGCGGCGAAGAAGCCCGCGACCCCGATCGGCCCGAGCGTGTCGCGCAGCGCCACCGGATCGTGGTCGGCGGTGCCGAACATCGCCGAGCCCCGGCCGTTGCAGGAGAACAGCAGCGCGCCGTCGATCCGGCCGAGCTCCTCCCGGTGCGCGTCGAGCAGGTCGTAGAGGTCCTCGTCGGCCGTGGCCGCGTCGCGCACGTGGAAGCGCACGGTCCTGCCGACGTCCACGACGTCGCCGATGGCCACGCCCTCGCGTTCCGGGTCGATGCCGATCACGCCTCTGATGAGGAAGTCGCCTCGTTCGTGCCGTTCGGCGTACTCGTTCATGGCCACGCCGATCTGCAGGCCGGCGGCGACCAGCTCGCGGTCGTCCTCGTCGAGCTCGCTGACGATGTCCTCCAGCCGGGCCAGGGCGGGCTGGCCGGCCAGCTCCAGCAGCAGGTTCTCCTCGGAGCGGGTGACGACCATGGTCGGGCCGATCGGCCGGCAGCCCTGGCTGACCACCGTGCTGACCTGTACGGCGCCGCTGAGCAGCACGCCGATCGCGCCCTCGGTGTAGACCTCGCCGTCGGCGAAGAGCCGGACGGAGCCGCGGCCCCGGATCCCGTTGGCCAGCCCGCCGATCAACGGCAGGTTGCCCAGCACGTCCGCCGAACGCTCCACGAACGCGTCCGTGGGGAAGGTGTACGGGTCGGCCAGCAGGATCGCCACGTGATCGTCCGACGTCCGCTCGGGCAGCCCCACCACCACGAACCGGTCCTCGGCGGTCAGCGTCTCCAGCGCGAACGTGGTCAGCTCGGCCCCGTCCAGCGTGGCCGCCCACGCGCTCACGGCGGACGTCAGCTCGACCCCCTGCCCGTCACCGATCACGCCGGTGGCGCTGCATCCGATCACGTGGGCCTCGGGGGCCAGCCTCATCGCGCGCTCCCCCGCCCTGGCGACGTCGTCGGGGTCGTCGCCGCAGATGAAAAAGCACACCAGGTCCGCCTCGCCGCTGAGCCTCGACAGGGCCTGACCGACAGCACGCTCCGCGGCCTCCACCAGGTCGGACCCCACGGCGAGACCGTCGGCGAAACGGCTCGTCATCACAGCCACAGATCTCGCCTCCTCGGCGGGTCGAAGTTCCCTAGGAACGGATTCTCCCCAGTAAAGGGACAAGCACGCGCACGAACCGTCACGCAATAGTCAAGATCCGAAATCTCCGCCAGATGGGAAACTGTCTGCCGCAGTGGTCCCGGGGGACGTAGTCTCGATCCCGTGCATCAGCCTCTAAATCTCCGCGAGCTGCGAGAGAGCGGTCACGTTCATCGCACCGTGAAAGCAGAGGTCCGCGAAAATCTGCTGGCCAAGCTGCGAGCAGGTGAGCCCCGTTTTCCAGGCATCGTGGGCTTCGACGACTCCGTCCTGCCCCATTTGGAGCGGGCGCTACTCGCCGGGCACGACCTCGTCCTGCTCGGTGAGCGGGGCCAGGGCAAGACCCGACTCATCCGCACCGTTACCGGCCTGCTCGACGAGTGGACTCCGGTGGTCGACGGGTGCGAGATCAACGACCATCCGTACGCGCCGGCCTGTACGCGCTGCCTCGCGCTCGCCCGGGAGCTGGGCGACGAGCTGCCCGTGGCGTGGAAGCATCGCGACGAGCGCTACGGCGAGAAGCTCGCGACGCCCGACACCTCCGTCGGCGACCTGATCGGCGACGTCGACCCGATCAAGATCGCCGAAGGCCGGACGCTCGGCGACCCGGAGACCGTCCACTACGGGCTGGTGCCGCGCACCAACCGGGGTGTGTTCTCCGTCAACGAGCTGCCCGACCTGGCGGAGCGCATCCAGGTGTCGCTGCTCAACGTGCTGGAGGAGCGCGACATCCAGGTGCGCGGCTACAACCTGCGCCTGCCGCTCGACATCCTGCTCATCGCCAGCGCCAACCCCGAGGACTACACCAACAGGGGCCGGATCATCACCCCGCTGAAGGACCGCTTCGGCGCCGAGATCCGCACCCACTACCCGCTGACGGTCGAGGACGAGCTGGTACTCATCCGCCAGGAGTCCATGCCGGACATCGGCGCCGACATCCCCGAGCACCTGGTCGAAGTGATCGCCCGGTTCACCCGCCTGGTCCGTGAGTCCACGGCGGTCGACGCCCGCTCGGGCGTCTCGGCGCGGTTCTCGATCGCGGCCGCCGAGACCGCCATGGCCTCCGCCGTACGCAGAGCGGCGATCGCCGGCGAGGAGCAGGCCGTCGCCCGCGTCTGCGACCTGGCCAGCGTCGTCCACAGCCTGCGCGGCAAGGTGGAGTTCGAGGTCAGCGAGGAGGGCAGGGAGACCGAGATCCTCGCCCACCTGCTCCGCCGGGCCACGGCCGAGACGTTCAGGAGCCGGTTGGGCGGGATGGACCTGTCACCGCTGACGGACAAGTTCGCCGAGGGCAACCAGGTGGAGTCCGGCGAGCTGATCCCGGCCGCCGAGCTGCTGCGCCGCATCGGCCCGGTCAGCGGCCTGGCGAAGGTCATGTCGCGGCTGAGCATGGGCGCGGGCGAGGAGTCGCCCGGACACGCGGCGGCCGCGCTGGAGTTCGCCCTGGAGGGCCTGTACCTCATGCGCCGCCTGTCCAAGGAGGACCTGGACGGAGTCACCGTCTACCGGACGTGAACATTGGGGCGGTCTCGCGCGTCGAACGTGATGTTTTGATCACGCCGCCGGGGGAGACCGCCCATGCGTCCGCTCGTCTTTGCCATCGCCTTGTCCTTGAGCGCTTTCGCCGTACCCGCTGAGGCCGCCGAGGCCACTGGGACCACTGGGACCACTGCCACGAAGGCCGTGTACGGCTGGGCCTGGTCCACCGGCGGGACCGGGATCCGCATCACCCCCATGGCCGCCACGTACCGCAAGCCGCTCCACACGTTCAAGGCCATTCCCGGCGCCAGGGAGCTGCGGCTCGACTACGCCAAGGCCGCGTTCCGTCGGGTGACCGTCGCCTGCGACCTCAAGGAGACCGAAGGACGGGTGGCCCTCGACCGCAAGGGCCTGGGCAGCACCGTCTGCGGGCCGGGCGACCTGACCGCCGACCTGGCGTTCGGGCCCAGTGCCGTCCGCGTGGAGTACCGCGGCACCACGGCCGTCAAGATCAACGAAGTGCTCGCCAACCGGCCCGACCCGCGCACCGCCCGCGGTACGGTCAAGCGGATCGACGACACCACGGTCCTGTTCACCGGGGCGGGCAGGACGCTCAAGCTCGGCTACACCAACCTGATGACGTTCGGCAGGACCACCAGGCGCTGCGGCGACGGCTGGCTGGCCGGCAAGCCGGTCAACGCCGACAGGCACGGGCTCGGCAAGAAGCCGTGCCAGAGCCGCGACTTCACCAAAGCCCTCAAATCGGTCGGGCACCCGGTGCTCGTCCAGGTCGATTACGCGCCCCAGGTCAACGAACTCTCCGGGGTGCGTGAGGTATTTGGGGACGCGTAGGCCCGTATATCGGGTTAGCGTGTGTTCGTGATGGCCTACCGCTATGGCGAGTTCAACGATGGCCCCGACCCCCTCGCCCCGCCGTACGACGTGCGCGCCGCGCTCGACGAGATGGGCGACGCCATCCTGTCCGGCTCCACCCCCGTACACGCCCTGCGCGACCTGCTCAAGCGCGGGCTGCCCGGCGCCCAGGACCGCCGGGGTCTCGACGACATGCTCAGAGAGGTACGGCGCCGCCGCCGGGACCTGCGCGAGAGCGGCCGCCTCGACGGCACGCTGGAGAAGGCGCGGGCACTCCTCGACAAGGCCATCGGCCAGGAGCGGGCCGAGCTGTTCCCCGACCCGTCCGACGACGCGCGACTGCGCGAGAGCGAGCTCGACTCGCTTCCCGACGACACGGCCAGCGCGATCCAGCAGCTGACCTCGTACGAGTGGCGCTCCGCCGCCGCCCGGCAGACCTTCGAGGAGCTGCGCGACCTGCTGCGCCGCGAAGTGCTCGACAGCCAGTTCAGAGGGATGCGCGACGCGCTGGCCCAGCCGGACCCGGCGGCCATGGAACGCGTCCGGCAGATGATGTCGGACCTCAACGACATGCTCGACAAGGACGCCAAAGGTCAGCACACCCAGGCGGACTTCGAGGCGTTCATGAAGAACTACGGCGATCTGTTCCCGGAGAAGCCGCGCAACCTCGAGGAACTCGTCGACGTCCTGGCCCGGCGGGCCGCCGCGACCCAGCGCATGCTCGCCTCGATGACCCCGCGCCAGCGCGAGGAGCTGGCCAACCTGATCAACCAGACGCTCGACCAGGCCGGGCTCTCCGACCAGATGCGCCGTCTCGGCGAGGCGCTCCAGGCCCGCCGTCCCGACCTGGCCTGGGACACCCCCGACCGGCTCACCGGCGAGGAGCCTCTGGGCATGGGCGACGCCGTCACCGCTCTGGAGGAGCTGGCCGACCTCTCCCAGCTGGAGACCTCGCTCCGGCAGGACTACCCGGGCGCCAGGCTCGACGACATCGACGAGTCCGCGGTCCGCCGCGCGCTCGGCCGGTCGGCGGTCGACGACCTGGAGGCACTCAAGCGGATCGAACGTGAACTGGAGGAGCAGGGCTACCTCCTGCGCCGCCGGGGCAAGCTGGAGCTCACTCCCAAGGCCGTCAGGCGGCTCGGCGAGACCGCGCTGCGCCGGGTGTTCTCCTCGCTCGACGCGGGCCGGCGCGGCGACCACGACCAGCACGACGCGGGCTCGGCCGGCGAGCTGACCGGCTCGTCGCGGCCCTGGCGGTTCGGCGACGAGCAGCCGATCGACGTGGTCCGCACGCTGGTCAACGGCGTCCGCAACGGCGGCGTCCAGACGGAGTCGGGCGCGGTCCGGCTCTCCGTCGACGACTTCGAGGTGGCCGAGACCGAGCGGCGCAGCGCGGCGGCCGTCTGTCTGCTGGTCGACCTGTCGTACTCGATGGCCCTGCGCGGGACCTGGGCGGCGGCCAAGCAGACCGCGCTCGCCCTTCAGGCGCTGGTCGCCTCGAAGTTCCCGCAGGACGCCGTGCAGATCATCGGGTTCTCCAACTACGCGCGGGTACTGCAGCCGGACGAGCTGGCAGGTCTCGACTGGGACATGGTCCAGGGGACGAACCTGCACCACGCGCTGCTCATCGCGGGCCGGCACCTGGATCGCCATCCCGACTTCGAGCCGGTCGTGCTCGTGGTCACCGACGGCGAGCCGACGGCTCACCTGATGCGCAACGGGCAGTCGGCCTTCGAGTGGCCGCCGTCGAACGAGACGCTGGAGCTCACGCTGGCCGAGGTGGACAAGATGACGCGGCGGCGGGCGACGCTCAACATCTTCATGCTGGCCGGTGACGATCGGCTCAAGGAGTTCGTCGACGAGGTGGCGCGGCGGAACGGCGGGCGGGTGTTCTCCCCCAGCGCGGAGCGGCTGGGCGAGTACGTGGTGAGCGACTTCCTGCGGGTGCGCCGGTCCCGCTGACCCTCGGCGTCTTCAGGCGATCAGGTGGTCACGCCTCGACGAGGGGGGCGTAGAAGTCGAGCGCGACGTCGAAGCCGTCGCGGCAGTTGCGGTGGGAGCGGTAGCAGGGGCGCCACGCGGAGCTGGCGCCCACACCCACGCGGGCGTCGCTCAGCGCCGACGGCACGCGCTCGGGCCGGGGCAGCAGCCCGCCGCCCAGATAGCGGACGCCGTCGAGCTGGGTGTGCTCGCCGCGACCACCGGAGACGAAGCTCCCGAGCCGCCACCCGCTCTCCTCGTCCCACACCAGCGCGCTGCCGTCCGTCAGGCGGACGGTCGCGTCACGCGGCTCGCAGGGGCCTTCCCACCAGTCGGCGACCTCGGCTCCGAGCAGGTCGACGACCCGCTGCACATAGCCGGTCGGCTGCTGCAGCCACTCGTCGGTATACGGCTCGACATGCCTGACGGCCACGGACGGCACCCCCTTGTGCCCAGAAGGTAAGGAAAAAGCGACGGTTAGCAACCATACCCGCGCTGAACTTATTCCGTTGCCAGAGCGTCTAGTCATTACGGACGATATTTACGTCCCACACGGGGAAGGAGGGGTGTCTCATGATTGCCATGATTCTTCTGATCGTGCTGATGGTGGTCGCCATCGCGGCCACCGAGCTGATCATGCGTTGCTCCTCGGAAGGTAAACAGAGTGTCGAGTCCACGGGCGAGATCGTCGGGGACTAGTCTCCTTCGCATGTCGTCCCTGCTTCTCTGGCTGCACATCGGCTTCGCGATCTTCACGATCGGCCCGCTCACGGCGGCCACCATGGCGGCACCGCGCGCCATCCGAGGTAAGAACGTGCCCGTCCTGCAGAACATCCAGCGGACCACCCGGATCTACAGCATCGGTTCGCTGGGGGTGCTGATCTTCGGACTGGCCCTGGGCCTGTCCATCGGGGCCGGCGTGCTCGGCAAGTGGTACATGACGGCCTCGATGACGCTGTTCATCGTGGCCATCGTGCTGCTCGTCATCATCGACCGCGACCTGCGCACCGCCGTCCGGGTCCTCGAGACCGAGAACCCGGACGACGACGCCAAGGTGCAGAACGGCCGGATCGCCGCCATCAGCGGGCTGCTGTCCGTGATCTGGCTGGTGATCCTGTTCCTGATGGTCGTACCCGGTTAGCCGAGCGCCTGCTTGAGGTCGGCGAGCAGGTCGTCGACCGTCTCGATGCCGACCGACAGCCGCACCAGATCGCCCGGCACCTCCAGCGGCGAGCCGGCCGCCGAGGCGTGCGTCATCCTGCCCGGGTGCTCGATGAGCGACTCGACGCCGCCCAGCGACTCGCCCAGGGTGAACAGCTTCGCCCGGTTGCACACCGCGACGGCCTCTTCCTCGCCGCCCGCGACGCGGAACGACACCATGCCGCCGAACCGCTTCATCTGCTTGGCGGCCACCTCGTGCCCGGGGTGCTCGCCCATCCCCGGGTAGAGCACCTGCGTCACGCGCGGGTGCGCGAGCAGCAGATCGACGACCCGCTCGGCGTTGTCGCAGTGGCGGTCCATCCGGACGCCCAAGGTCTTGAGCCCGCGCAGCGTCAGCCAGGCGTCGAATGGGCCGGCCACCGCGCCCATCGCGTTCTGGTGGTAGGCCAGCTCGTCGCCGACCGCCTGGTCGGCCGCGATCAGCGCGCCGCCGACGACGTCGGAATGCCCGCCGACGTACTTGGTGGTGGAGTGCACGACCACGTCCGCGCCCAGCGCGAGCGGCTGCTGCAGATAGGGAGAGGCGAAGGTGTTGTCGACGACCAGCAGCGCCCCGTTGTCGTGGGCGAGCTGGGCGAGTGCGGCGATGTCGGCGATGCCGAGCAGCGGGTTCGTCGGCGTCTCCACCCAGACGATCCGCGTCTTCTGCGTCATGGCCGCGGCCACGGCGTCCAGATCGCCGAGCGGCACCGGGTCGTAGTGCAGGCCCCAGCGCTCGTTGACCTTCGCGAACAGCCGGTACGTGCCGCCGTACGCGTCGTTGGGGATGATGACGTGGTCCTGCGGCCTGCAGACGGTACGCAGCAGGGCGTCCTCGGCCGCCAGGCCCGACGCGAACGCCAGCCCGCGCGCGCCGCCCTCGACCGCGGCCAGCGCCTCTTCGAGCGCGGTCCTGGTGGGGTTGGCCGAGCGGCTGTACTCGTATCCGGAACGCAGGCCCCCCACGCCGTCCTGCTTGTAGGTGGACGTCGCGTAAATCGGCGGCACGACCGCGCCGGTCAGCGGGTCAGGCTCCTGACCTGCGTGGATCGCCAGAGTTTCGAAACCGTTCGTCATAGGCCCACGGTAACGGAAGCGGCCCGCGATCCGTTCCCCAACGGATCGCGGGCCGAGGCGGGCGCCGTCCCCAAAGCGCGCCCGCGTGACTCGCACGCCATGCCCGCACGAGCCAGGTCTGTCGTATTTTTCATTTCTGTTGTGCGGCAGGCCTGTTGTGCGTCAGGGCTCAGGCCGCTTGGGGCTCGTGCCTGTCGCCGCCCGCTCGGGGCGTCAGGCGCACCACGTCGGCGTTCGGCGCGGGCACCTCGATGTGGCGGCCGCTGCCGCCCTCCGCTTCCTCCCCGTTGATGCGGGAGAGCAGTACGGGGTCGGCCACCGCCAGCAACAGCCCGATGACCAGCCCGACACCCAGTAGTACGAACCCAATGAGAACCATTTCCCGTCCCCCTTCCGGACATGTACCAGCATCGTCGACGGCCCCCCGCCACCGCCTCCGCTGAAGGGCTGGTCCTCGGCGCTCCCCATCGGCCGAACGGTCGATACTCGCCGTCCGACTTCCGGCTTAGGCTTCCAGGAGTGGGGGAATCCAAGCGCGTCGTCTACTGGATCCGCCGGCTGAGCGAGATCGCCGCGATCGGCTGGCTGGCCATGATGCTTCTCGTGGACTTCGCCGTGGCCGCCACCAGGGGCGGCGTCCAGTGGGCGGTGGCGATCTGCGGGGTCGCGGGCATCGCGGCCGTCATCCTGCGGCGCCGTTTGCGGGTCGAGACGTTCGTCGCCGTGCTGGCCCTGTCGTTCGTCGTGTCGATGGTGATCGGCGTGACCGGGTTCGCCGGCGTGCCCGGCTCCGCGGAGACCGGCGCGCTGATCATCCTGACCATCGGCGTGCTCCGCCACGTCGAGCCGGTCAAGAGGGCCGCCGTGTTCGGGGGCGCCGCACTGGTCGCCCTCATGGCGGAGGGCATCGCGCGTGATCCCCGCAACGAGCTGATCTTCTCGTTCATGCTCTTCACCGCCTGGACGATGACCGCCGCCGTCGGCGGCTACCTCCGCTTCCAGCAGGAGCGCCGCAAGGAGGCCGTCCATTCCGTACGGCGGGCCGAACGCCTGGAGCTGGCCAGGGAGCTGCACGACCTGGTCGCCCACCACATCACCGGCATCGTCGTACAGGCCCAGGCCGCCCGTACGGTCGCCGACATGAAGCCCGACGCCGTGCTGCCCGCCCTCGACGCCATCGCCACCGCCGGCACGGAGGCGCTCACCTCGATGCGGCGCCTGGTCACCGTGCTGAGGACCGAGGACGAAGCCGACAGGCGGCCCGGCACGTCGCTGGCCGATCTGCGCCTGCTGACGGAACGGTTCTCGGCGAACGGGCCACGCGTCGCGTTCGAGATCGGGTCGGGCATCGACGACCGCACCCTGCCGCCGGAGGTCATGACGACGATCCACCGGGTGCTACGGGAGGCGCTCACCAACATCCGCAAGCACGCGCCGGGGGCCAGCTGGGTCGAGGCCGAGCTGCGGCGGTTCGATCAGCGCGTGCTGTTGCGCATCCGCAACTTCGGCTCAGCCGCCGACCCCAGGCTCTCCCGTCTGGGAGGCGGGTTCGGCCTGGTCGGAATGGCCGAACGGGTGGAGGCCCTGGGCGGCCGCCTCCACGCCGGGCCCGGCGCCGACGGCGCCTGGGAAGTGGTCGCGGAGTTTCCCGCGGCCTGAGGCGCGGGCCGCGTCGAACGCCTCCTCCCCCATCGCCCCGCGCAACCTGGCGGAGATCCGGTCGACGTCGGCGCGCTCGGGAACGGGCAGAGGCACACCTACCGCCTCTCTGAGCGCGCCCGCCACCCCGACCAATCCGGCCGCCTCCCGGTACTGCTCGGTCTGGTCGGCCTGCCTGCCCTGCTTGGCCTGCTCGCCCTGCTTGGCCTGCCTGCCCTGCTTGGCCTGTCCGTGCTGCTCGCCTTGCTCGGCCATGAGTGACAGTGCGCCTGCCAGGCCCTCCAGCGCGAGCGCGATCGCTCTGGGGTCTCCGGTGGTCTGGGCCGCCTCGTAACCATCCCGCTGCCTGGCGAGCGCCGTTCCGGCGTCGCCGCGCTGCTCGGCGGCGAAACCCAGTTCGGCCATGAGGAACGCGATGCCGGGCGTCCCCCGCACCTCCCGCAACCAGCCGAGCCACGGCATCAGGAGCCCCTCCGCCCGCTCGTACCTGCCCTGGCGCCTGGCGCTCAATGCCAGCCCGAGCACGGCATGCTCCTCCGCGGCCTTGTAGGACTGTTCCACGGCCAGCCGCCTGGCCCGCTCGTGGTAGTGGTCGGCCCGCTCGTACTGGCCCGCCAGGAGCGCCACACGGCCCAGTCCGGCCAGTTTGAACGCGACCTCGAACCCGAGCTCCTCCGCCAGCCGCAACTGCTCCACGCGCAATCTGGCGGCCTCGGCATAGTCACCACGTATCTCAGCCAGCCGGTCGAGCGCGTCCATGGCCTCCAGCTGCCCCCACCCGTCCCCCAGCTGACTGAACAACTCCAGACTCCGCCGACCGTCCCGCTCCATCGCGGTCAGATCCGCCCGGCCCACCGCCAGCTTCGCCCGCAGACTGAGCGCGGCGGCGATCCCCCACCGATCGCCAAGCACCTCGAACGCGGCCAACGCCCGGCTCACCGCCGCCTGATGCGCCGCCTGATCGCCGTACGCCCAGCGCACGTGGGTCAGAAACCAGTCGGCCAGTGCCCGCCCCTCAACATCGAGCCCCGCCTCCCGCACCGGCGGCGCCACCTCCCCAACCGCCAACGCCATCCCCGCCAGCCACACAGACGCGACCGCCGCCTCACCGACGGGTCGGTCGACAGCGGGGGCGCTGGTGACAAGCGGACCACTCACAGACGGATCGGCCGCAAACGCGACGCCGACGGGCCGACCCGCCGCGAACGAACTGGCGGCGGGCACGCCGATGGCAAGCGGGCCGGTCATAGGCAGGCCACTCGCGGACGCATCGGTCACGGACGCGTCCGTGGAGGGCCGGTCCATGGTGAGCGAGGTGGTGGCGGGGCGGTCCGGCGGGCGTGGGGTTGGTGTCGGGGTGGTTCTGGAAAGGGCGGTGGCCAAGGAGCGGCGAGCCTCACCCATGCGGCCGCGTAGGAACCAGTACCAGGCGAGGGCGTTGACCAGGCGTAGCGGTTCCGGGCCCGACAGGGCGAGTCGGAGGTTGGCGGTCTCGGTGTCCAGGCGTTCGAGCCACTGCCTCTGTCCTGGGCCGCGCAGGTCCGCCCGTTCGGCCAGCGACGTGTAGTAGCGGGCGTGACGAGCGGCGATCCGCCCGTGCTCTCCCGCCTCAGCCAGGCGTTCGGCGCAGTAGGCCGCGACCGATTCCAGCAGCCGGTACCTGGGGCCGGTGGTCACCACCACCAGCGAGCGGTCGACCAGCCGAGCCAGTACGTCCACCACGTCCACGCCGGGCTCGGCACAGATCGTCTCGGCCGCCTCCAGCGTGCACCCGTCCGCGTGTACGGCAAGCCGCCGCAGCACGACCCGCTCGTGGCCGGACAGCAGGTCCCAGCTCCAGTCGATCACTGCCCGGAGCGTCCGCTGCCTCGACGGGGCGTCCCGCATGCCGGAGCTGAGCAGGCGGAACCTGTCGTCCAGCCGCTCGGCCACCTCCCGTACGCCCAGCGCACGCACCCGAGTCGCGGCCAGCTCCAACGCCAGCGGGATGCCGTCGAGCCGCCTGCAGATGGTCGCGACCGCCTCGCCCACCTCGTCCCGGCCGTCCAGCTCGTTCGCCCTGCTCGGCCAACTGGTCGCGTCAGTCGCGGCAGGCCCCATCGTCGCGGTGGTCGCGGTGGTCGAGGTGGTCGCGGTGGCCTCGGTGGTCGTGTCAAGCGTGGTGGTCGGGTCCGCCGCAGTGGTCGCGTGTGGTTCGTTCGGTTTGAGGTCGGCGCGGGCCGTGAAGAGGCGTACGGCGTCGGGCTCGGTCAGTGGTGGCACCACGTGGACGCGTTCGCCGGTGACGCAGAGCGGTTCCCTGCTCGTCGTCAGGACCCGTAGCCCCGGGGCGGCCCGCAGCAGCGCCGACACGAGCGCGGCCGCCTCCTCCACCAGGTGCTCGCAGTTGTCGATCACGAGCAGCGCCCGCTTGGCCGCCAGGGCGGTCGCCAGCCTCGGTGCCAGGGGCGCGGCGTCGTCGTCGCGTACGCCGAGGACGTCCGCGACCGCCTCAGCCACGTCGGCGATCCCGCCCAGCTCCACCAGCCACACCCCGTCGGGGAAGGCGGGGCTTTCGTCGAGGATGGAGCGGGCGGTTTCCAGGGCGAGGCGGGTCTTGCCGACGCCGCCAGGGCCCGTGAGCGTCACCAGGCGGGCGGTGTTCAGCAGGTCGCGGAGCTGGGCGAGCTCGGCGTCTCTGCCGATCAGCTCCGTGAGGGGGGTCGGCAGGTTGGAGTGGGGCGGCCGGGCGGTGAGTGAGGGGTCCTGGCGGAGGATGGCCTCCTGGAGCGCTGCCAGCTCGGGTGTGGGGTCCAGGCCCAGTTCCCGCGCGAGCCGCTCGCGTAGATCGTCGTAGCTGGCCAGGGCCTCGCCTTGGCGGCCGCCCCGGTACAGGGCTGTCATGTGCTGGGCTCGGAGGCGTTCGCGTAGCGGGTGCTGGGCGACCAGGTCGGCCAGGTCTACGTCCTCGCCCAGCGCCAGCCGTACCTCTGCCTGCTCTTCGAGCGCGGACAGGCGCGCCTCCTCCAGGCGCGCGATCTCCGGGCGGAGGAACTCCTCGTCGGCGAGATCGGCGTACGCGGGGCCGCGCCACAAGGTCAGAGCCTCGTGGAGCTGAGCGGCCCGCTCATGCGGGTCGGCGGAACGGCGGCCGGCGAGCTCGAGGAAGCGGTCCGCGTCGACCGCGATACGGAAGCGACCAGCATCACCACCCGCCCCGAAACGGCCCAAAGCGTGCCGACCCTCGGAGCGGTCCGCGTCGCGCCACCGGTCCCGAAAAGGGTCCGGCCCGACGTGGAAGGCGTCCGCCCCGGCGTGGAAGGCGTCCGGCTCAGCCGGTGAGGGGTTCGCGACGGTAGCCAGGCGGTAGCCGGCCGGGGTGTGGACGATCGAGCCGGAGCCGCCGAGCACGCGGCGGAGCTGGGAGACGCGGGCCTGAAGGGTGCCGACGGGGTTGCGGGAGGGCCGGTCCCCCCACAGGTCGTCGATCAGCCGGTCCATCGAGACCGGGCCGCCCCCGTGCGCCAGGAGGTCGGCCAGCAGCGCCCGCATCCTGGGCTCCGTCACCTCGATCCGCCGGCCGTCGTCCGTCCAGACGGCCAGCGGCCCGAGTACCCCGAAACTCACCACGCCAGGGACAACCCGTAGCGAGGCGGAAGGATTTCCGTAGGGGGACATCCGAGGCTGTGGGTCATGAGTCGAGTGACAGTGATCGGAATGGGCCCGATGGGGTCGAAGATGGCGGAGACGTTCCTCGCGGCGGGCCACGAGGTGACCGTGTGGAACCGTACGGCGAGCAAGACAGAGCCCCTGGTGAACAAGGGCGCCCGGCGGGCGGCCGAGGCGGCCGAAGGCGAGTTGCTGGTCATCAGCCAGGTCAGCTACCAGGCCATGTACGACAGCCTGGGCGACGCGCGGCTGGACGGGAAGGTGCTGGTCAACCTCAGCTCCGGCACCCCGGAGGAGCTGCGTGCGGCGGCGGGGTGGGTGGCCGGGCGGGGCGGCACGCTCGTCACCGGAGGGATCATGGTGCCGCCGCCCGGCATCGGCCTGCCCATGGCGTACACCTTCTACAGCGGCCCCAAGGACGCCGTCGACCGGCACGCGGAGACGCTCAAGTCGCTGGCCACGATCACCTACGTGGGCGAGGACCAGGGCCTGGCGATGATGTACTACCAGGCGCAGTTGCTGATCTTCTGGTCCAGCCTGACCAGCTACATGCACGCGCTCGCGCTGCTCGGCACGGCAGGAGTGGCGCCCGGGGACTTCCTGCCGTTCGCCAGGGAGACCTTCACGCAGCTCGGAGGTGACGGGCCGATGGGGTTCGCCAAGATCCTGGCCGAGGAGGTCGAGGCCGGGGTGTACCCGGGCGAGCTGAACTCCCTGCGCATGCAGGCGGTCGGCCTGGGCCACGCCGTCCACGCGCTGAAGGACGCCGGGCTGGAGATCACGGTGCCGAACGCGCTCAAGGAGCTGTTCGAGCGCGCCGACGCCGAGGGGCGCGGCCTGGAGGGGCTCGGCACCGTGATCGAGTCGATCAGGAAGCCCTAGTGGTTGGCGAGGAAGGCGAGCAGGTCCTGGCGGGTCAGTAGCCCGGCGGGCTTGCCGTCTTCGAGCACCACGGCGGCGTCCGCCTTCTCCAGCGCCTCCACCGCGCGCGCCACCGATTCGCCGCTGCCGATCATCGGCAGCGGCGACGACATGTGCTCGGCGATCGTGTCCTCGGAGGAGAGCCGGCCGCGGTAGAGGGCTTCGAGCAGGTCGCGCTCGACGATGGAGCCGACCACCTCGGCCGCCATGACCGGCGGCTCCTCCTTCATCACCGGGAGCTGCGACACGGAGTATTCGCGCATGATGGCGATGGCCGTGCCGACCGACTCGTGCGGGTGCACGTGCACGAACTCCGGCAGGCCCGCCCCCTTGCGGTCCAGTACGTCACGTACCAGGCCCTCCTCGGACGGGGTGATCAGGAAGCCGTAGTCGGCCATCCAGTCGTCGTTGAAGATCTTGGACAGGTAGCCGCGCCCGCCGTCGGGCAGGAGGACGACCACCACGTCGTCGGGCCCCGCCTTGGCCGCCACCTCCAGCGCCGCCACCACGGCCATCCCGCACGAGCCGCCGACCAGCAGGCCCTCTTCGCGGGCGAGCCTCCGGGTCATGTTGAACGAGTCCTTGTCGGACACCGCGATGATCTCGTCGCAGATCTTCGTGTCGTAGGTGGCGGGCCAGATGTCCTCGCCGACGCCCTCCACGAGATACGGCCGGCCGGAACCGCCCGAGTAGACGGAGCCCTCCGGGTCGGCCCCGATGATCTTCACGCGGCCCTGGGAGATCTCCTTGAGGTAGCGTCCGGTGCCGCTGATCGTGCCCCCGGTGCCGATGCCCGCCACGAAGTGGGTGATCCGGCCCTCGGTCTGCTCCCACACCTCGGGTCCTGTCGAGTAGTAGTGGGAGTCGGGGTTGTTGACGTTGGAGTACTGGTCGGGCTTCCAGGCGTTGGGCACCTCGCGGGCCAGCCGGTCGGAAACCGAGTAGTAGGAGTCGGGGTGGTCGGGCGACACGGCGGTCGGGCAGACCACGACGTCGGCGCCATAGGCGCGCAGCACCGCGATCTTGTCCTGGGCCACCTTGTCGGGCACCACGAACAAGCACTTGTAGCCCCGCTGCTGGGCCACGAGGGCCAGGCCCACACCGGTGTTGCCGGACGTCGGCTCGACGATCACGCCACCGGGAAGGAGCTCCCCCGACGCCTCCGCCGCGTCGATCATGCGGACCGCGATGCGGTCCTTGACCGAGCCGCCCGGGTTGAAGTACTCGACTTTGGCGAGCACCTGGGCGGTCAGGCCAGCGGAGACCTTGTGCATCCTGACGAGCGGCGTATTGCCCATCAACTCGACCAGGGAATCGTAAACGCGCACCGAGGTGTTCACCTTCTTTGCCGAAGCTTGGTCAGCTTGCCGAAGGCCGAGATCCCGTGGGGGTGGCGAGCGCTCGGCTAGTTTTCAAGCAAACGCTACCGCCGAGTTCAGTCGAAGGGAGCAACGTAGGTGGTCTGGGCACCGGGCACGGCGCGCGCGGCGCGCAAGATCGCGACGGCGGCGGCGCTCGGAGGCGGCGGTCTGACCGCTCTCGGCGCCACCGCGTACGCCCTCCTGATCGCCGAGAGCCTGCTGGCCAGGAAGGCGATCGGACGGCCGCACGGCATGGAGGGACCGCCTTCCGACGGCGTCTACGGCGACTTCTCCGGCACCCCGATCTCCATGGTCCTGCTGGGCGATTCCCTCTCCGTCGGCCTGGGGATGACCGACCCGGCCTTGACGCCGGGGGTGCTGCTCGCGCACGGCCTGGCCTCCGTGTCCGAACGCCCGGTACGCCTCCACGTGGTCGGCAAGTCGGGAGCCCCGTCGGCCGAACTCTCCGGCCAGGTCGACCGGGCGCTCAAAGCGGAACCCGACCTGGCCGTCATCTTCGTCGGCGCGAACGACGTCACCACCCAGACCCCGCCGGCGGCGGCCGTACGGCACCTGAGCAAGGCCGTGCGACGGCTGCGCGAGGCGGGCGCCGAGGTGGTCGTGGGCACCTGTCCCGATCTCGGCACGGTACGGCCCATCGCGCAGCCGCTGCGCTGGGTGACGCGGCGCTGGAGCCGCCAGCTGGCCGCGGCGCAGACGGTCGCGGTGGTCGACGCGGGCGGGCGTACGGTCGCGTTCGCCGACGTCCTGGGACCGGAATTCGCGACAAACCCCGGCGAAATGTTCGGACCGGATCGTTTCCATCCATCTGCCCGAGGTTACGCACAGGCAGCTTACGCAGTGCTACCTTCTGTATGCGCTGCGTTGAGGTTGTGGCCCGAGCCGAGACCCGCGCGCGGCGAAGGATTGCAACCGATTTACCTTGCGGCGGCTACGGCCGCGGAGGAGTCCGGCACCGAGGTCTCCGCGACCCGGGTCGCCGGGCGGGCGACGGGTCCCCACGGCAAGTGGGTGACGTTGTTCCGCCGCCGGCTGGGGGAGACGCTGAACGACGCCTGACCCCGGTCACCCTCCGAGCCGAAGCCGTCACTCCTCGTCCCTTTGGAGTGGATTGCTCGTGCTCCGGCCCCTCGCGAACGCCGCCCTCACACTCGCCGGAATCCTGGCCCTGGCCGGCTGTTCCGATGACAGCGGCGCGGCCACGGTCGACTTCCCGACCTGGCACAACTCCGAGATCGACGCGGTCAGCCGGATGGCGGCCGCAGGCGGGGTCGTCGCGACCACCTCCATGAAGCCCGACGGCACGCTGGAGACCGTCGCCGTCGACCTCGCCCACGGCAACAAGCTCTGGGCCCAGCCGGCCACCATGGCGGGCAGACTGCCCGGCATGGGCGTCTCCGCGCCCGCCATCGTGGAGACGGCCCCCGGCCAGGCCGTCGTCGTGGCGATCGACCCGGCCAAGAAGGGCCGCTGGAACGCCGCCCTCGTCGCCCGCGACGCGCGCACCGGCACGCAGAAGTGGACGCGGCCCGTGCATTCCACGTTCGGCCCCCAGCGCTGCGGCACCTACATCTGCCTGTCGGAGCACACCGCGCTCGCCAGCGCCCGCGTGGTGGTGCTCGACCCGGCCACCGGCAAGCAGTTGTGGAAGCTGCCCGGCATCGCCGAGGTCGAGTGGTCCGACGCCGACCGGGTGCTGCTGCTCCGCCTGGCCGCCCACCCCATGATCGAGTCGTACGAGCTCAAGACCGGCAAGCTGCAGTGGCAGCAGCCGATCGAGCAGGCGCTCGGTCCCGGCATCGACATGTCGGGCGGATGGGCCTTCGGCTCGACGAGCGACAACCTGATCGGCTACGTCGCCCCCTACACGAACCCGCAGACGAAGAAGGTCTCCACGTTCGGCCTGTTCTCCGTCAAGATCGGCGACGGCACGATCAACTGGATGCGTCCCTCGGTCGTCCGCGTCTACCCCAGCGGCAGCCCCGGATACGCCCCCGTAGTGCGCCCGGTCGACCAGCAGGGCACCTACGGCGGCTTCGCCCGGCTCGACTCGGAGAGCGGCCGGGTCGTCGGCCAGATCGCCGCCTCCGAGGTGCCCGGCTCCGGCTGGTGGCTGGCCTTCCCCGACCACATGGAGAGGCTGGGCTTCCTCAAGCACGACGCCAAGGGCGCCGCCTTCGACCTGACGACGGGCACCTCGGTCC
This sequence comes from Nonomuraea sp. NPDC049141, assembly GCF_040648415.1. Lineage (NCBI taxonomy): Bacteria > Bacillati > Actinomycetota > Actinomycetes > Streptosporangiales > Streptosporangiaceae > Nonomuraea > Nonomuraea sp. NPDC049141. The sequence goes on along the minus strand of NZ_JBEZDR010000012.1, from coordinate 194,925 downwards.
CGGTCGACAACCAGCGCGGCTGGTCCTTCTGCGTCACCGACCCCAAGCCGCTCCCGCTCCGCGCCCAGGCCCCCGGCTTCTACTCGATAGCGGCCATCTGCGAGTACGACCTGTCGACCGGCAAACGGCTCGGGACCTCGGCGGCACCGCCCCCCTGGTTCACCGGCAGCCAGGACGGCTGGCGCCTCTGGCGGGACGAGAAGGGCGGCGTCCACGCGGTCAACGACGGCGCGGCCACGGCTCCGGGCATGTACGGCTAGCAACCCGGGCCGGGGCCACCGTGCCCTGCCGATAGGACTGGAATATAGTTCTAAAGGCCGGACACAGGAGGATGAAGATGGCTGAAGCTGTGATCGTCGCTACCGCGCGCTCACCCATTGGGCGGGCTTTCAAGGGTTCGATGAAGGACATCCGTCCCGACGACCTCACCGTGCAGATGATCAAGGCCGCGCTGGCCAAGGTGCCCCAGCTCGACCCCACCACGATCGACGACCTCATGCTCGGCTGCGGCCTGCCCGGCGGCGAGCAGGGCTTCAACATGGCCCGCGTCGTGTCGGTGATGCTCGGCCTCGACAGCGTGCCGGGCACCACCGTCACCCGCTACTGCTCGTCGTCGCTGCAGACCACCAGGATGGCCTTCCACGCGATCAAGGCGGGCGAGGGCGACGTGTTCGTGTCCGCGGGCGTGGAGATGGTGTCGCGGTTCGTCAAGGGCAACTCCGACTCGCTGCCCGACACCCAGAACCCGATCTTCCACGACGCCATCGGGCGCAGCAAGGCGTTCGCCGAGGGCGGGCGGACCTGGCACGACCCGCGCGAGGACGACACGATCCCCGACATCTACATCGCGATGGGCCAGACCGCCGAGAACCTCGCCCAGATCAAGGGCGTCACCAGGCGCGACCAGGACGAGTTCGGCGTACGCTCGCAAAACCTCGCCGAGAAGGCGCTGGCCGACGGCTTCTGGCAGAAGGACATCACCCCGGCGACGCTCCCCGACGGCACCGTGGTCAGCAAGGACGACGGCCCGCGGGCCGGGACCACGTACGAGGGGGTGGCGGGGCTGAAGCCGGTCTTCCGCCCCGACGGCACGGTCACGGCCGGCAACTGCTGCCCGCTCAACGACGGCGCCGCCGCCGTCATCGTGATGAGCGATACGCGGGCGGCCGAACTGGGCATCACGCCGCTGGCGCGGATCGTCTCCACCGGCGTCACGGGCCTGTCCCCCGAGATCATGGGCCTCGGCCCGGTCGAGGCCTCGAAGCAGGCGCTCGCCCGCGCGGGGATGGCGATCGACGACGTCGACCTGGTGGAGATCAACGAGGCGTTCGCCGCGCAGGTCATCCCTTCCTACCGGGATCTGGGCATCGACCTCGACCGGCTCAACGTCAACGGCGGCGCGATCGCCGTCGGGCACCCGTTCGGCATGACGGGCGCGCGCATCACCTCCACGCTGATCAACAGCCTCCGGCACCACGACAAGTCGATCGGCCTGGAGACCATGTGCGTGGGCGGCGGGCAGGGCATGGCGATGGTCCTGGAACGCCTTTCCTAGCTTTTACGGCCGGCCCGGTGGGCGCCAACCGCCATACGGGGTTGGCGCCCGTCCAGGGGAACGCTCCTCCGGCGATGCGGGCCGCCCGCCGTGACGTGCGCGTCCTTGGCCGTCTTCTTCGGACTTCCCCTACCCGTGGCGGTCCGGCCCGGCCTGAACCGGAGTCACCCGGACGATGACCCTCTTGTCGCGGACCATCGCCGCCTCGTAGTCCGGCCAGTCCGGATGTTCGCCCGAGATGCCGCGGTAGTAGGCGATCAGGTGATCCATGGCATCCGGGAGGGAGATGATCTCCGCCTCGCCCTCTACCTGGATCCAGTTCCCGTAGAAGGCGTCCGTGAAGGCACAGATCGCCACCCTGTTGTCGCGGCGGATGTTGCGGGTCTTCGCGGCCGTCTCCCTGGTGCTGATGACGAGGTAGCCCTCGGCGTCCACGCCCACCGCCACCGGGGACATCTGCGGACGGCCGTCGCCGTGCCTGGTGAGGAGGATGGCGCGGTGGTTGTGCCGCAGGAAGTCACGTGCGTCGTCTAGGTCCATGCACCCATGATTACGCGCCCGTGCCAACGGCACGGGCGCGGATCGGAGTACGGGCCTACAGGAAGCCCGTGCGGTTATGGCGGAACCGCTCGTGTTCGTGCACGATCGCGGCGGCGTAGCCATGGGTCAGCCCGTGCTCGTCGGCGAGCCAGTTGGCCCGCTCGTCACACCTCAGGAAGGACGGGCCGTTGTCGATGGCTTGAAACCACTCTGGGAGTTCGCGTCCCGTTATCGTTGGGACCCTGGCGATGAGCTTCGTGTGCGTCTCCGGTGAGTGGTTCAAGGACATGGGCACCTCCACGGATTAAGGTCCTTTGCTCGACACTGCAACACGTCCCCCGGATTGACAAGCCCCAACCTCCGACCATTTTGTGACGGCGGGTAGATTTTCGGTCGCGCAAAGCGAAGGACCCCGCCGGTTCGACGGGGTCCAGGAGGCGAACGGTCAGTCGCTGCGAGTGAAAATGCTGATGAACCGCAGGACCTCGAGGTAGATCCACACGAGGGTCAGCGTGAGCCCGAAGGCGCACTGCCAGGCGAACTTCTCCGGCGCGCCCTGCCGGACGCCTTCCTCGACCGAGTTGAAGTCGAGCAGCAGGAAGAAGCAGCCGAGCAGGATCATCGCGACACTGAAGATCCAGCCGAGCGGGGAGTCGGTACGCAGGCCGATGCCGCCCGCGACGAAGAAGCCGGCGATCAGGTTGACGAGCATCAGCCCGATGGCCGCGATGCCGGCGGCGACCACGAACCGGATGAACTTCGGCGTCACCCTGACGATGCGCAACGCGTAGACGGTCAGGACTCCGCCGAAAGCGAACGCGGTGCCGAGCACCGCCTGGAGCACGATCCCGTTGTAGAGATTCTCGTAGGCGCTGCTGATCGCGCCGAGGAAGATTCCTTCGAACGCGGCGTAGCTGAGGATCAACACCGGGTTGGTGCTCATCCTGAACGAGGCGATCAACCCCAGGACGAGCGCGACGATGGCCGCGCCGATGGCCACACCCAGGGAGACGTTCAGATACCAGGCCGCGGCCGCGGCCACGACGAGCGTGCCCAGGGTCATGAATCCGCGGACCACGACGTCGTCGATCGTCATCGTCCGGTAGGCGGGCGGGGCCGAAGGGGCGTACGACGGCGAGTCGTACATGTTCTGCAGGTCGCCGGGCGTCGGCGTCGTGCCCTGCCACCCGGCCGACTGCCTTGACCTGTTGAAAACGGGGTTCTTGCTCTCCATCGCTGCCTCCTGTGCGCCGAGCTTATTGGACCCGGCGTCGCCTAGGTCAACCGGCGCTCAGATCTATGTGGTTTCGAGACTTCAGCGTGGTGGACAACGAACGAGTGCGTTCCTGAGTTCCCGCGGTTACTGTGGGTTGTTTAATGGGGCATTTCCTATGGTAGACGCGGGTGCCCCCGGCGGGATTCGAACCCGCACTACAACCCTTTTAAGGGGTTTGCCTCTGCCTTTGGGCTACGGGGGCGCCGCAATCATACGAAACGGACCATGCTCCCGAGGAGCACAACTTCGTATCAGGCGTCACAACTGTGAAGTCTGCGGTGAAGTGATAGGGCTCCTGGCACTCTGTCCAGGAACAGAACGCCGTCGAGATGGTCCAGTTGATGCTGAATGCACCTAGCTTCGAATGCATCCGCCTCGATGGTGACGGGATCTCCCGTCCCAGGCAAGCTGCCGAACACTGTGATACGGGTCGCTCGCCGTACGTCACCGGTAAGATCCGCGATCGAGACGCACCCCTCGCGCCCCGCGCTCCAGCGGGACGCCTCAGCGAGGCGTGGATTGACCACCACGAGCTCGCCGGCCCAGGACCGACCCCTTGGGTGGCCCGCGGCGTCGAAGGCGATCAGCCGCCAGCTCAGCCCGATCTGGGGGGCAGCCAGGCCCGCCGTCCTCGGCTCGCTGCGCAGGGTGGCGAGGAGGTCGGCCGCCGCGGCCACCACGCGGGGGTCTGTTGGGTCCACCTGCTGGGCCCGGGCGGACAGGAGCGGGTGCGGAGCGTCGAGCACGCCGCGGACGATCCCGTCCGACCAGGTCACAGCAGGTCCGGTTCAACGGGGCGGAAGGTGATCTCGGACTCGAGACCCGAGCCGACCGTGGCCAGCCGGCGCATCAGCCCGGCTACATCGACCTCCTCGGGCAACTCGACGTCGGCGATCAGGACGTAGAGCCGGCCGGTGAGCCGGGTGCTCATGCCGGTGATGTTGCCGCCCACCGAGGCGAGCACGGCGCTGATGGCCGAGATGATGCCCGGCCGGTCGGGGCCGTGAACGGTCAGGACGTAGCCGAGACCGGTCGGCCGCCTGCCGAAATAGCGGCGGGCCTCGACGGCCGAGGCGGTTACCACCAGCTCCGGCGCGCAGAGGTGCTTGCAGAGCTCCTCGGCGCTCAGATCGCCCGAGACCAGCAGCATCATCGCGACATGGCCGCCGAGCAGCGTCATGGTCGAGTCCTGGATGTTCGCCCCGCAGTCGGCGAGCGAGCCGGTGACCGCGGCGATCACGCCGGGCCGGTCCACGCCGAGCACCGTCACCGCTGAGAGCCCCACTCGTGGGTCCCCTCTCTATCGAGGCCGAGAATGCCGGAACGCCCCGACGCGGCCGCACCGGGGCGCTGCTGTACACGGGCTGGCGGCTAGCGGCGGGTCGTCGCCACGGCGGCCCTGAACCCGTCGCGCGGGTGCTCCATCTCGCCCAGTGAGATGGTCTCCCGCTTGAAGAACAAGGCCAGCGTCCAGTCGACGACGACACGGACCTTGCGGTTCAGCGTCGGCACCCGCGACAGATGGTAAGTGCGGTGCATGAACCACGCAGGGAATCCGCGAAGCTTGACGCCATAGACGTTCGCGACCCCCTGATGCAGACCGAGACCGGCGACCGATCCGACATACTTGTGGCGGTAGTCGACCAGTTCCTGCCCCCGCAGATGGCGGACCAGGTTGTCGGCCAGCACCTTGGCCTGACGTACGGCGTGCTGGGCGTTGGGCGCGCAATACTGGCCGGGGTTCGTCACGTCGGGCACGCCCGCCGCGTCACCGGCGGCGAAGGCGTCCGTGACGCCCGCGACGGTCAGCCTGGTCGTGGTCTTGATCCGCCCGCGCTCGTCGAGCGGCAGACCGCCGTCGTTGACCACCGGGCTGGGCTTGACGCCCGCGGTCCACACGAGGGTCTCGGCGTCGAACTCGGTGCCGTCGGAGAGCACCACGTGGCCGCCCTCGCACGACTCCAAGCGCGTGTCGAGCTTCACCTCGATGCCGCGCTCGCGCAGCTGCTCCAGCGTCCACTTGCCCATCTCTGGGCCGACCTCGGGCAGCACCCGGTTCGTGGCCTCCACCAGCACCCAGCGGATGTCGGCCGGCTTGATGTTGCGGTAGTAGCGGGTCGAGTGCTTGGCCATGTCCTCGAGCTCGGCCAGCGCCTCGACGCCCGCGAAGCCCGCGCCGACGACGACGAACGTGAGCGCCCGGCGGCGCGCCTCCACGTCCTCGGTCGACTCGGCGACATCGAGCAGGTGCAGGACCCGGTTGCGCAGCGCGATGGCCTCGCCCACGGTCTTGAACCCGATGCCGATGTCGGTCAGCCCCGGGATCGGCAGCGTCCGCGAGATCGAGCCGGCGGCCATCACGATCACGTCGTAGGCGATCTGGCGGGGCTCGCCCTTGGCCGGCTGGAAGGTGACGGACCGCTCTCCGTGGTCGATCGCGGTGACCGTGCCGTTGAGCACGCTCACCTTGGGCAGCACCCGGCGCAGCGGGGCGACCACGTGCCGCGGGGAGAGGTTGCCGGCCGCCGCCTCAGGCAGGAACGGCTGGTAGGTCATGTAGGAGTGGGGGTCGATGATCGTGATGCGCACTTCGCCGTCGCGCAGCTCCGTGCGGAGCTTGTGCTGCAGTCGCAATGCCGTGTAGAGGCCGACGTAACCGCCGCCGACGATCAGAATGTGCTTGTTCATCCTCTGGTCCCATCCCTTGCGGGGGAGCTTGTGAAACTATTCACAAGGTTACGTCAAAGACATCCCCAAAAGCCAATCCCCAGGTCGTGCGACACGTCACACCCCCAGCTCCCTGGCTCTGGCGAAGACGTCGTCGAGCATCCGGGCGGTCACCCTGCCGGTGAAGGTGTTCTGCTGGCTGGGGTGATAGCAGCCCAGCAGGGTCACCGGCGCCTGGCCGTAGGAGACCTGGACCTCGACGCCGTGCCCGAACGGCGGCCTACTGCGCGGCAGCGAGTAACCGGCCTCCTTGAGCGCGGGCCACATGGCCTGCCAGGCGAACCCGCCCAGCGCCACGACCACCCGCACGCTCGGCGCGGTCAGCGCGAGCTCACGGGACATCCACGGCAGGCAGGTGGCCCGCTCCTCGGGCGTGGGCTTGTTCGCGGGCGGCGCGCACCGCACCGAGGCCAGCATCCGGGCGCCGATCAGCCTCTGCCCGTCACCGGCGTGCGTGCTCGTCTCCTGTACGGCGAGGCCGACGCGGTACAGCGAAGCGAACAGCCAGTCGCCGCTGCGGTCACCCGTGAAGATCCGCCCGGTCCTGTTGCCCCCGTGCGCGGCCGGAGCGAGGCCGACGAGCAGGACACGCGGCTCGTCGTCGCCCCACCCGGCGACCGGCCGCCCCCAGTACGTCTCGTCCATGAACGCGCGCCGCTTCACCTCGGCCACGTCCTCGCGCCATTCCACCAGGCGCGGGCAGGCCCGGCACACGGACTGCGCGGCGGTGAGCTCCGCCAGAGTGCCGCCGGCGGCGGCCAGACGGCGCACGTCGGCGGGGTCGTGGGCGACCGGGGTGTCAGCGGTCGCCGGGTCGCCGGGCCAGCCGGTGCCGGGAGGTACGAAGCTCACGTCGCAACGGTAGCGACAACGAAAAACCGGGTGGCGCCGGAGGGCACCACCCGGTTCGGTTCAACCGATCAGACGCTGGGCTTCGGGCAGGTCACCGAGAAGGCGGTGGCCGAAGACGCGGCGTCGGGGCTGACGACCACGAGCGAGACAGAGCCCTTGGTCTCGTTGGCGCTCTGCGCGCCGGCGATGCCCCAGGTCACGTCGACACTGCCGCTGACCTGACGCTCAAGGTCCGGGTTCTCCCGCTTGCCGTCGATCACCCAGTAGTACTTGACGGTGGTCGGAGCGGAGCTGGAGATCGTGGCCTTGAAGTCGACGCCCGGGCCGCGCTTGTCGGCACAGAAGTCGTTGCGCTGGCCGACCGTGATGCTCGAAACCGTGATCTTCGGCTTCGGCGCCACGCACGCGGCGTAGGACTGCGTGATCGAGTCGTTGTTGCTCGGACCGGAGACGGTCAGGGTGACCTTTCCACCCTTGGTCGCGTCACCGGACAGAACGCGGTCCGACAGGTCGACGGTACGCGAGCCCTCGCGGCCGAAGTAGACCGCGTCCTTGTCGACGGGCCTGCCGTTGACCGACCACACGTACTCGACCCGCGCACGGCCGGTCGAGTTGATGGTGGCGTGCGCGCCGACCTTGCAGCCGTCGTTGTTGGTGGCGGTCACCAGGTTGGTGGCCGTGACCTTCACCGAGGGAGCCGGATCTTCACACGTGACCTTGTAGTAGGCCCGGTCGGACGAGCGACCGTCGTTACCGACGACCTGCAGCAGGGCGTAGCCGCGCTCGCTGACCCGCGGCGAGTACCCGAAGGAGACGGTCCGCGAGTGGCGCACCCTGGCGTTGCCGGAGTCGACGACGCGGCCGTCCAGCACCCAGCGGTACCTGACCCACGACGGGTCGCTGACCTTGATCCGGCCAACAAAGTTGATCTTGTCGCCGGGGGTACAGGGGCCGGTGTACGAGCTCGGGTCGGCCCAGGCGCTGACCGAGACCTTCTTGTCGTCACCGTTGTCGTCGATGACGACTTCCTTCTGGCAACTGACCGAGAAGTAGCCCTTCTTGGACGTCACCTTGCGGGGGCTGAGGACCTGCACGGCCTCCCAGCCCTTGACGTCCTCGTCGAAGGACAGCGTCTGGCCGATCTTGACCGACTTGGTGCCGTGGCCCTTGAGCTTCAGGACCTTGACCTTGCCCTTGGAGCCGTCACCGTGGAGCCAGCGGTAGGCGAGGTCGGTCTTGCCGTCGAGCTTGACGTTGACCTTGGCCGTGATGCCGACCTTGACCGGGCAGGCACCGTCGTAGTCGCGGGTCGACGCCTTGGGCGTGGACACCGAGACCTTGGGCCGGGCCTTGGAGGAGGTGGCCGCGGTGCCGGCCTTACCCGCGGTGGCCTGGGTGGACGCCTGCGCGGGAGCGGCTGCCAGCCCCGCGATCATGGCGCCCAGCACGGCGGTGGAGGCGCCGAACGCCGCCGCCTTCCGCGCTAAAGGAGAGGACTTCATCTGAGAGTGCTCCATTCCGTTAGGGAAAAGACGCGCTCGGGAACGGTTGCCACGCCGACACCATCCGTGTCCGGCGATATGGCAAAGCCCCCGCAATGCTGCCCATACCTAAGCACAAAACTGATTGCACGCTCAACACAACTGAAAACCCCGTATGTCCGGGTTTCGTCGAAATATCAGGCTATGGAGTAGGCGATTCCATCAAGGATGTCGTGTTCACTCACGACTACCTGCGGAAACGCGAAACGCCGTACGAGGCGGTCCAGAATCAGCGCTCCGGCACAAATCACGTCAACTCTTCCGGGATGCATCACCGGAATCCGGGCCCGCTCACTATGGGTCATCGCGAGCAGTCGCCGGGTGACGTCGTGAACCTGCTGGGCGGTGATCCGGGAGTGATGGATCCGCTCCGGAACGTACGCGGGAAGGTCGAGCGCGATGCCCGCCACCGTCGTGACGGAGCCGGCCAGACCGACCAGTGTGTGCGCCTCCCGAACCGGCACCGCCTCGGCCACCCGATCGAGCGCGGCCTCGATGTCGGCCACCATGGCCTCCAGCGCGCGCACCGACGGCGGTTCTTCCGGGGCGGCCCCCGCTGTGCGCAGGTGACGCTCCGTCAGCCGTACGCAGCCGATGTCGACCGACAGCGCGCCGATGACGTGCTCGGAGCCGACCACGAACTCGGTCGAGCCGCCGCCGATGTCGACGACCAGGTAGGGCGGGAGCGGCCCCTGCGGCATCCCGGTCTCGCGCGACAAGCGGACCAGCCCTCTGGTCGCGCCGACGAACGACAGCTCGGCCTCCTCCGCGCCCGTCACCACCTCGGGCTCGACCCCGAAGATCTCGCGCACCCCGTCGACGAACTCCTGCCTGTTGGCGGCGTCACGCGTCGCGCTGGTCGCCACCACCCGGGTCGCCGTGGCGCCGTGCTGGTCGATGAGCTTGCGGTAGATCCGCATCGCGGCGAACGTCCGCTCCAGCGCCTCGGGAGCCAGTCGCCCCGTCTTGTCGACCCCCTCGCCCAGCCGGACGATCTCCATCCGCCGCTCGACGTCGACCGGCCCGCCGTGGGCCCGCGTGCCGTCGGAAACCTCATGGCCGGTGTCGGCGATGTCGGCGATCAGCAGGCGTACGGAGTTGGTGCCGCAGTCAACGGCGGCTACACGCATGGTCCGTCACTCCACCAATCGGGGAGGGCATCCAGCGCCTCCCGGCCGAACGGGTTGGATCCGGGCACCGCCAGCTCGTGCGCGACGAGCGCGTGCAGGCATTTCACCCTCAGCGGCATGCCGCCGGTGCTCTGCATGTCGCGCGGCAGCGGCTCCAGGCCCTGATCCTCCGCCGCCTTGTCGCGCCTGGCCACGTAGTCGTCGTGAGCGGCCTGGTAGGCGGCGGCCAGCTCGGGATCGGTGGCCAGCCTGGCCTGCATCTCCCGCATCAGCCCCGAGCCCTCCAGGGTGCCGATCGCGGAGGCCGCCTTGGGGCAGGTCAGGTAGTAGAGGGTGGGGAACGGTGAGCCGTCGGGCAGCCTCGGCGCGGTCTCCACCACGTCGGGGTTGCCGCACGGGCAGCGGTGCGCCACCTCGCGCGGCCCTCTCGGCGGGCGCCCCAGTTGCCGCTGCACCGCTTCGACGTCACTGCTGTCCAACGCTCTCCCCGTCTTATCCGGCCTTGCGGCCATGGCCCGTGTCGACGGCCTCGACCGATTCCCACAGCGTCTGGTACCACGGCGGCCGCGTCGCGGGCTGCTTGACCGTCTTCTCGGTCTTGTCCGGCTCGGCGTCCATGACCACGTAGCACTTCTCGCCCGGCCCGCAGTAGTGCAGCCGTTCCTTGGCCGTCCGCTTGATCCAGTTGGGATCGCGGATCTGCTCCGCCTGAGCGGCCAGCGCCTGGCGGTCGGCCTCGACCCGCGCCTTCTCCGCCTGCAACTCCGCGATGCCGCGGCGCTGCGCGATGTACTCGCGCACAGGATAGGCCAGGCTCATGGCGATCGCGCACACCACGATCGCGAGGATGGCGGCCCGTCCGGTCAGTTGTGGCCTCTTCGCCAACGCTCCATACCCCCTCAGTGCCCGGCCCGGCGTGGCGACCGGCCCAGGCCTGGGCGGACAGTCGTGTTCGCCGATTCTGAGCGGCTCGCGGCACACCCGCCATGCCGCGAGCCGTACCCGAAACTAGCGCCGGAAGCGCGGAAAAGCCGCGCGACCCGCGTAGCGAGCGGCGTCGTCGAGAATTTCCTCGATGCGCAGGAGCTGGTTGTACTTGGCCACCCGGTCCGAGCGGGCGGGGGCGCCGGTCTTGATCTGGCCGCAGTTGACCGCCACGGCCAGGTCGGCGATCGTCGTGTCCTCGGTCTCGCCGGAACGGTGGCTCATCATGCAGCGGTAGCCGCTGCGGTGGGCCAGGTCGACCGCGTCGAGGGTCTCGGACAGGGTGCCGATCTGGTTGACCTTGACCAGCAGCGCGTTGGCGGTGCCTTCGGCGATGCCGCGCCCGAGCCGCTCCGGGTTGGTCACGAACAGGTCGTCGCCGACGAGCTGGACCTTGTCGCCGATGGCCTCGGTGATGGCCTTCCAGCCGGCCCAGTCCTCCTCGTCGAGCGGGTCCTCGATCGACACGAGCGGGTAGTTGTCGACCAGGTCCGCGTAGAAGGCGATGAGCTCCTGGGCCGACACGCCCTTGCCGTCGATCGTGTAGACGCCGTCCTTGTGGAACTCGGACGCGGCCACGTCGAGCGCCAGCGCGACGTCCTCGCCCGGCGTGTAGCCGGCCCGCTCGATCGCGACCAGGATCAGGTCGAGCGCGTCGCGGTTGGACGGCAGGTTGGGCGCGAAGCCGCCCTCGTCGCCCAGCCCCGTGGCGTAGCCCTTCTCCTTCAGCACGCCCTTGAGCGCGTGGTAGACCTCGGTGCCCATGCGCACGGCCTCGCGGAACGTGGGCGCCCCGATCGGCGCGATCATGAACTCCTGGATGTCGACGTTGGTGTCGGCGTGGGCGCCGCCGTTGAGGATGTTCATCATCGGCACGGGCAGCACGTGGGCGTTGGGGCCGCCCAGGTAACGGAACAGCGGCAGCTCGGCGCTGTCGGCGGCGGCCTTGGCCACGGCCAGCGAGACGCCCAGGATGGCGTTGGCGCCCAGCTTGGACTTGTTGGGCGTCGCGTCGAGGTCGATCATGATCTGGTCGATGATGCGCTGGTCCTCGGCCTCGATGCCGTTGATCTCTTCGAAGATCTCGTCGGTGACGGCGAGCACGGCCTTCTCCACGCCCTTGCCGCCGTAACGCTCGTCTCCGTCACGCAGCTCCACGGCCTCGAACTGGCCGGTCGACGCGCCGCTGGGCACCGCCGCGCGTCCCCTGCCGCCGTCGTCGAGGATCACCTCGACCTCGACGGTCGGGTTGCCCCTGGAGTCGAGGATCTCGCGAGCGTATACGACCTCGATGGTAGCCACGGGTAGCGCTCCTAAATCGAAAGGCAAATATGCCTTCAGAGCCTATCGGTCGGCCGGGACCAGGCAGCAGCCGGAAGCATGACACTCCGCCAAATCCCCGGAGAACCCGCGTGGCGGCGGGGTTACGGCGACTCGCGCCCGGACTCCCAGCGGAGCACGCGGTCACGGTAGTAGCGGGCGGCGGCGCGGAGCTCGGCTTCGGCGTCGAGGCCCGCGTCCTGGGCGCGGCGGACGAGGTCGAACAGCTCGCGCCCCACCCCCTGCCCGATCGCGGCAGCCAGCCCATCGGGGGCGCCTGCGCGCTCGGCGCGGCGCACCAGCTGGGCCGCCAGCGACAGCGCGGGTTGCCCCATCGGCACCCCGTCGAGCACCGACGGGGCGTCGCCCTTCGACGCGCGCTCGGCCGCCTTGATCGCCTCCCAGTTGTCGTTCACCTCGTCGGCGGTCTCCGCCCGCACCGAGCCGAACACGTGCGGATGGCGCCGCACCAGCTTCTCGACGATCCCCTCGGCCACGTCGTCCATGTCGAACCCGTCGGCCACCCGCGCGTGGAAGGCCACCTGGAGCAACAGGTCGCCCAGCTCCTCGCGGAGCGCCGGGCAGTCGCCCTGCTCGATCGTCTCCAGCACCTCGTAGGCCTCTTCGAGCAGGTACGGCACCAAGGTCTCGTGCGTCTGCTTGCGGTCCCACGGGCACTCGGTGCGCAGCCGGTCCATCACCGCGACCAGGTCGAGCACCCGCGCGCCCGGCAGATCGTACGAGCCCGGCACCACCTCGATCAGCGGCGGCTCGGCCATCGCGACGGCGGCGTGGCCGACCGAGCGCATGAAGTCCTCGGAGTCGGCGGCGGCCAGCCAGACCACCGTCTCCGTCACCGCCCGCCGCGCCAGCGCGGCAGGGTCGGGCGTGACGACGGCCACCTCGACCCCGGCCTCGGCAAGGTAGGGCAGCTGCGGATGATCCTCGGACCCGGTCAGCACGGGGCCCGAACCGAACGCCTGCCACGCCTGGTGGCTCAGCAGACCGGGCGCGACCCGCGGCGAGGTGGTGACGACGATCAGCGGCACGACTAGCCCTGCGACTGCTGCTGCTGTTGCTGCTGGGCCTGGTCGGTCTGCTCGGTGGTCTCCGACGGCTTGCCGAAGCGGCCGGCGTCGACGAAGCCCTGCTGCCCGATCTTGCCGTAGCGGGGGCTGAAGACCGGGGCGAGCGCGTTGTACTCGACCTTGAACTTCTCCACGGCCTGCTGGTTCTGCGAACCGCCGAACTTCTCGATCACCTTGTTCACGCCGATCATCGCCCGCAGGTAACCGCGCGGGTCGGTCGGGTCGACGGCCTTGGACAGCAGGTTCATCTCGGGCGTCTGCTGCTCACCCTTGTCCTGGGCGGCGGTGTCGATCTCCGTGTCGCTGACCTGCACCCCGAACTTGTCGGCCAGCTGCTGCTGCCGGCTCTGCTCGGCCATCCTGGACAGGACGAACTGGTTGACCGACACACCGAGCTGCGACGGCTCGATGTTGACCTTCCGCAGCGCGGCCTCGTACGCCTGAACGTTCTTGTTCAGGTCGCGCGCCGAGATCCGCTCATGCCCCACCACGGCCGCGGCACCGGCCTCCATGGGCGAGGAGCAGGCGGTCAGCGCGACACCCACCACTGCAGCGGCCACTGCCACTCGAATCGACTTCACGTGCGTCCTTTCCGACAAAACCGCGGCTAGCTTACCCTCGCCGGCTCAAGGAACATCGCCTCGACCAGGTCCCCGCACCATTTGAGCAGGTCGAGGTCGCGAAGCGGCTGCCCGCCCAGCGGCTTGGTCTTCGGCGCCGGGACCAGCAGCGTCTCCGCCGCCTGCTTGTAGATGGCCTTCTTGTACAGCCGGTCGAGGCGTACCTGCTGCGACTCCCGCAACCTGACCGGGCCGAACTTGATGTTCTGGCCCATCAGCGTGACATCGGTGAGCCCGGCCTGGCGGGCCCGGATGCGGAAACGCGCGACGGCCAGCAAGTTCTCCACCTCGACGGGCGGCTTGCCGTATCTGTCCGTCAGCTCGGCGCGGACCTCGTCGATGTGGATGTCGGCCGAGATGGCGGCGATCCGCTTGTACGCCTCCAGGCGCAACCGTTCGGAGGTCACGTAGTCGTGCGGGATGTGCGCGTTGATCGGCAGCTCGACCTTGACGTCGTGGTGCTCCTCCGCCACCTCCACGCCGGACAGCTTGGCCTTCTGCTCCTGCACGGCCTCGGCCATGAGCCGGACGTACAGGTCGAAGCCGACACCCGCGATGAAGCCCGACTGCTCGGCGCCGAGCACATTGCCCGCGCCGCGGATCTCCAGGTCCTTCATCGCGACGTACATACCCGCGCCCATCTCGGTGTGCTGCGAGATCGTCGCCAGCCGCTCGTGGGCGGTCTCGGTGAGCGGCTTCTCCGGCGGGTAGAGGAAGTAGGCGTAACCCCGCTCCCTGCCTCGCCCGACCCGGCCCCTGAGCTGGTGCAACTGCGAGAGGCCGTAGTTGTCCGCCCGGTCGACGATCAGCGTGTTGGCGTTGGGCACGTCCAGGCCGGACTCCACGATCGTGGTGCAGACCAGCAGGTCGTACTCGCGTTCCCAGAAGCCGACCATGATCTTCTCCAGCTGGTGCTCGTTGAGCTGCCCGTGCGCCACCGCGATGCGCGCCTCGGGCACCAGCTCCCTGATCCGGGCGGCCACCCGGTTGATCGAGGCCACCCGGTTGTGCACGAAGAAGATCTGACCGTCACGCATCAGCTCGCGCCTGATGGCGGCCGCGATCTGCTTCTCGTCGTACGGTCCGACGAAGGTGAGGATCGGGTGCCGCTCCTCCGGCGGGGTGAGGATGGTCGACATCTCCCTGATGCCGGTCAGGCCCATCTCCAGCGTGCGCGGGATAGGCGTGGCCGACATGGCCAGCACGTCCACCTGGGTGCGCAGGTGCTTCATGGCCTCCTTGTGCTCGACGCCGAACCGCTGCTCCTCGTCGATGATGATCAGCCCCAGGTCCTTGAACCTGACCTCGGGGCTGAGCAGCCGGTGGGTGCCGATCACCAGGTCCACGGCGCCGCTGCGGAGCCCCTCCAGGGTGCCCTTGACCTCGCCGTCGGTCTGGAAGCGGGAGACCGGCCTGAGCGCGACGGGAAAGCTGGAGAACCGCTCGGTGAACGTCGACATGTGCTGCTGCACCAGCAGCGTGGTCGGCACCAGCACAGCCACCTGCTTGCCGTCCTGGACCGCCTTGAACGCCGCCCGCACCGCGATCTCGGTCTTGCCGTAGCCGACGTCGCCGCAGATCAGCCGGTCCATCGGGACGCCGCGCTCCATGTCGCGCTTGACCTCGTCGATGGCCTCCAACTGGTCGCCGGTCTCGGCGTACGGGAAGGCGTCCTCCATCTCACGCTGCCACGGGGAGTCGGCGGCGAAGGCGTGGCCGGGCGAGGCCATGCGCGCGGAGTAGAGGCGGATGAGCTCGCCCGCGATCTCCTTGACCGCCTTCTTCGCCCGGGACTTGGCCTTGGCCCAGTCGGCGCCGCCCATCCGGTTGAGCGTCGGGGCCTCGCCGCCGACGTAGCGGGTGACCTCGTCCAGCTGGTCCGTCGGCACGTACAGGCGGTCGCCCTTGGCGTACTCGATGACCAGGTATTCGCGCGTCGCGCCCTGGACCGTCCGCTGCACCATCTCGACGTAGCGGCCGACGCCGTGCTGCTCGTGCACCACGTGGTCGCCGACCTTGAGCTGGAGCGGGTCGACCATGTTGCGGCGGCGGGACGGCAGGCGGCGCATGTCCTTGGTGGACGCCTTCTGGCCGACGAGGTCGAGGTGGGTGAGCACCGCGAGGTTGGGGGTGATGAACCCGTGCTCGATCAACCCCGTCGAGACATGGACAACCTTCGGATCTGGCGACTTATCCAGATATTTCACCAACCGGGCGGGAACGTCCACGCCCTTGAGGACCTCGACCATGCGCTCGGCCGGGCCGTGCCCCTCGCTGAGCAGCACGACCGCCTTGTCCTCGGCCAGCCAGCCCTTGACGTCGTCGAGCGCCTTCCTGGTGTCGCCCCGGTACGCCTCGGAGTCCTGCGCGTCGAGCTCGACCCCGGCCCCGAACGGCGCCATCGTCCACCACGGCTGCCCCAGCACGTCGGCGTGCCCGCGGATCTCCTCGAGCGAGCGGAACGCCGCCGCGCCGAGATCGATCGGCGCCTCGCCCCCGGCCGCCGCGTTGATCCACGACGCCTCCAGGAACTCCTGTGAGGTGCGGACGAGCTCCTCAGCCCGGCTCCTGATCCGCTCGGGGTCGCAGACGAACACCGCGGCGTTGGCGGGCAGGTGGTCGACCAGCAGGTCCATCTCCCCCGCCAGCACGGGCGCGAACGCCTCCATGCCCTCGACCGGCGTCCCCTCGGCGAGCTGGTCGAGCACGTCGGCCAGCGCCGGGTGCTCCCGGCCCAGCTCGCGCGCCCGCTCCCTGACCTCGGCGGTGAGCAGCAGCTCACGGCAGGGCGGCGCGAACAACCCGCCGTCCGCGGCCTCCAGCGACCGCTGGTCGGCCACCTTGAACCAGCGGATCTCCTCGACGGTGTCGCCCCAGAACTCCAGCCGCAGCGGATGCTCCTCGGTCGGCGGGAACACGTCGAGGAGCCCGCCGCGGACCGCCACCTCGCCCCGCTTCTCCACCATGTCGACCCGGTGATAGCCGTTCTCGACCAGGCGCCGCACGACCTCGTCGAGGTCGGCGTCGTCACCCGCGCGCAGGCGGGTCGGCTCCAGGTCGCCCAGACCCTTCATGATCGGCTGGAGCAGCGCCCGGATCGGGGCCACGACCACGCTGAGCGGCCCGGCCGACGGGTCGTCCTTGACCGGGTGCGAGAGCCTCCTGAGCACCGCCAGCCGCTGTCCCACGGTGTCGCTGCGCGGGGAGAGCCGCTCGTGCGGCAGCGTCTCCCAGGCGGGGAAGACGGCCACGGAGCTGGGCTCGATCAGGCTGGTCAGCGCGCTCGCCAGGTCCTCCGCCTCGCGGCCGGTGGCGGTGATCGCCAGCACGGCCCGCTGATCGTGCCCGGCCAGCGCGGCCACCCCGAACGGCCGCAGCGCGGACGGCGCCACCAGTGAGATGTCTCCGCCCTCTTCCAGAGCGGCGGTCAGCTTGGGGTCGGAGATGACAAGATCAAGAAGCCCGGACAGACTCATTTTTCGATAGCCCCACGACGATTACCCCCAGCCGGCGGGCGTGGGGGTGCCTCTACTCTATTCGCATCTGCCCCACGCCCCCGTCCTGCTCGGCGACCTTGTAGCCCGGGACGGACGGCCAGCGGACCGTCAGGACCACCGACTCCTCCTCCGCGCGCCAGGAGTGGTCCACGCCCTTGCCCCAGACCACGTAGTCGCCTCGCTCGGCGAGCAGCACGCTTCTCCCCGGTAGTTCGACGCGGAAGCGGCCCGAGATGAGGATCAGCAGCGCCGTACGTTCTTCGCCTTTCACCCACTCGGCGCGCTCGTCGCCCGGAAGGTGGGTGCCCCATTTGATTTCCACGTCATTGCTGTGTCTCGGGTCCCCGTAGGGTTTGAAATGACCCAGGAGCCAGCCATGGTCCATCGCGGCGTCGACGTTCGCGTTGCCCACGTACACGAGATCACTCACGGCGCAGAAGCTAGCAGGGAAATGCCTTACTAATTGGCGTCGATTGATTACTCTGGGTGACATGTCTGAGGTGCGGTCGGTAGCCCCGAGGGGCGATCTCTTTGGTCAGCGGATCCGCGAACAGTGGGCCGGACAGCTCGGCAGGCGGCTCGACGTGCTCGTCGCCGGATGCGCGCACGACGAGCCGCTGGTCCTGGACCGGATCGACACCAGGATCACCGGTGTCGACGAGGACCTGCCCCCGATCAGGACGGCGGTCGCCGAGCGAGCCGATCTCGTCAGGTGGTCGCTGGGCGATCTGCGCTGCGTGCCCCTGCCCCCGAGGTCCGTGGACGTGATCCAGCTCTCATTCCTGCTGGAGCGCATCCAGCACGCCGAGCTGGTCTTCGACCGGCTGCTCCAGGCGCTGCGCCCCGGCGGGCTGATCCTGCTGCGCATGCGCGACCGGAAGTCCGCCTACGGCCTGCTCGACCGGATCACCCCGTCCTGGCTGCGGCGGCTGCTCTGGCGGCACCTGGTGGCCGCCGGCACGCCGGGCCCGCTGCCGGCCGTCTACGGGCCGGTGACCTCGCGCGACGGGATACACGCCTTCTGCCTGACGCGCGGCCTCATGATCACCGATGACCAGGAGGCGACCAGCGGCCCGGCCATGGGCCGCATCGGGCGCGCGGCCGTCACACTGACGGCCAAACTGACCCGTGACCGCTTCCCGTCCTCACACGACGAGATCGCCATGGTCATCAGAAAGCCGCAGAACCACTTCGCACGCCTCATCTAGCGACACACTTGTAGCAAAGGATAGACTCCTTTCCTACCAATTCAATCGGAATAGTTGGGATGGCAGAACGTGGAGTGGACCCCCGGCGCGTACGAGCTGGCCGATCTGGAGCTGCTGCTCTCGGGCGCGTTCCAGCCGTTGAACGGGTACCTCGGCCACGACGACCTGCACGCGGTGCACGAGCGCGGCACGCTCGCCGACGGCACCCCGTGGCCCGCGCCCGTCACGCTCCACCTGCCCGAGGCGGCCACCCCCGGTGACGAGGTCACGCTGCTCGACCCCGAGGGCGTGCCGCTGGCCGTGCTCACCGTCGCCGAGCGCGAGCCCGACGGCCTGACCTCCGGTCCGGTGAAGGGCTTGGGCGCCCCGGAGCACGGCCCGTTCGCCCGGCTCCGCCGTACTCCGGCACAGGTACGCGACGAACTCGACGGGCGGGAAGCCCTCGCCGTCACCATGCGGGGACCGCTCGACGACCTCACCGAGATCGTCGCCACCGCCAAAGAGCTCGACGCGGTGATCCTGCTGCTCCCCCTCTCCTACGGCGAGACGGGCCCGGCCGTCGTACGAGCCGCGCTGCGCGCCAAGGAGCAACTGCCCGAGGGCACGCTGGTGGTCTCGGTGCCCCTGGCGCCGCGCGCGGAGCCCGAGATCGACCTGGAGCTGCGCGAGCACGTCGCCACCGCCTACGGAGCCACCGAGCACCTGGCCGGCCCCGAGCCGGTGCGCATCCCCGGACCGCCGCACCGGCGCGGGCTCGTGGTCTTCTTCACCGGCCTGTCCGGCTCCGGCAAGTCCACGATCGCCCGCGGCCTGCGCGACTCGCTGCTGGAGCTGGGCAGCCGCACGGTCACCTACCTCGACGGCGACGTGGTCCGCCACCTGCTGTCCAAGGGCCTGACGTTCTCCAAGGACGATCGCGACCTCAACATCCGGCGCATCGGCTTCGTCGCCGCCGAGGCCGCGCGCCACGGCGGGCTGGCGATCTGCGCCCCCATCGCCCCCTACGCGGACACCCGCGAGGAGGTGCGCGAGATGGTCGAGTCGGTCGGGGCCGACTTCCTGCTCGTGCACGTGGCCACCCCGCTGGAGGAATGCGAGCGCCGCGACCGCAAGGGCCTGTACGCCAAGGCCCGCGCCGGGCTCATCCCCGAGTTCACCGGCGTCTCCGACCCTTACGAGGAGCCGGACGACGCCGATCTGGTCATCGACACGACACACATTTCCATCGAGGCGGCCGTCTCCCAGGTGCTGGGGGCGCTGCGCAGCGGAGGCTGGGTTCGTTGATCGACTTCCCCCTGATCTTCGGTTCCTTTGTGGTGGCCATCGTCGTCGGGCTCACCGGCATGGGCGGCGGCGCGCTCATGACGCCGATGATGATGCTGTTCTTCCACGTCTCGCCGCTGGCGGCGGTCTCCAGCGACCTGGTCGCCTCGGCCGTGATGAAACCGGTCGGCAGCGCGGTCCACCTGCGCAGGGGCACGGTCAACCTGCGCCTGGTGGGCTGGCTCTGCGTGGGGTCGGTGCCGGCGGCGTTCTGCGGGGTGTTCGTGGCGCGGGCGTTCGCGGTCGGCGACGGGGTGAAGTACGCGCTCGGCGTGGCGCTGCTGCTCGCCGTCGCGGGCCTGGTCGCCAAGACGTGGCTGGGCGGGAAGGGCGGTTCGTCGAGCGCCCACGATATTGTCGTGCGCCCAATCCCGACCGTACTGGTCGGTACGGTAGGCGGTCTCGTGGTCGGGATCTCCTCGGTCGGCTCGGGTTCCCTGATCATCGTGGCCCTGCTCGCCCTCTATCCGGCGCTCAAGGCCAACCAGCTCGTCGGCACCGACCTGGTGCAGGCGGTGCCGCTCGTCGCCTCGGCCGCGCTCGGCCACCTGCTCTTCGGCGACTTCCAGCTCCAGCTGACGCTCTCGCTGCTCATCGGCTCCATCCCGGGTGTCTACCTCGGTGCCCGGATCTCCTCCAGGGCGCCGGGCGGGCTCATCAGGGCGATGCTCGGGATCGTCCTGCTCGCCTCCGCGCTCAAGCTGCTCGACGCGAGCAACACCCTGACCGTGTGGGTGCTCGCGGGCGCCGTGGTCGTGACCGTCGCGGGCTGGCGCTGGCGCGTCAGGGCCGCGGCACGGGCGTCGAGTGAAAGTACGGATCTCGCGCGAGTTCGCTGAACGCCCGCCCGGCTGCGGGGTCGGAGTCGAAGCTGGTGTCGCCGCGCGGCGCGTGCGGTGAGTCGAAGTAGATCAGTGCCTTGATCTGTGGGTAGTGCTGGATCTGCGTGCGCACCGACTCGAAGAACGAGCGCTTGGCCGTACGGTCGCCCGACCGCTCGAACACGCCCCACTCCGCGACCATGACCGGCTTGCCGGGAAAGCGCCACTGCATCCAGCGGTAGAACCCCGGCCACTGGCCGAAGTCGGGCCGGGTCTTGTTGACCAGGCCGTCGAAGTCGTCGACCCGGTGGTCGGCATAGGGGTCGAGGGCCACCCAGTCGACCACGTCGTCACCCGGGTAGAGCTGCTCGAACCAGGGCTTGGCCGCCCAGTTCGGGGCACCCATGTAGGTCATGACCGTGACCGCGTTCTTGACGCCCTCGTCGCGCAGCCTGAGCACGACGTGGCGGTACATGGCGGCGTAGTCGGTGGCCTGCATGCCCGAGCCGGGGGTGGCGTCGACGTCGTTCTCCGGCTCGTGGTGCAGGGTGAGGAAGAACCGCTCGGGGAAGGTGCGCCTGATGTAGTCGGCCAGCCGGTCGATCCTTCGGTCGATGGCTCCGTCGGCGATCTGCGCCCAGGTGCGGTCCAGCGACGGCTTCCAGTTGATGAGCAGCAGCCTGGGCCGGACCGGGTCACGGGCCAGCCCGACCTCCTCCTCGGTGGGGAATTCCTCCTTGCCCCGGTGATAGACGTGCAGCACGTCGGCGGTGCCGCCGATGCGGGTCTCGGCGCTCTGGAGCGACCTTTCGACGCCCGTGCCGGTGAAGACCTCTGGGGCGATCCCCCACCAGGCACCGCATGACGGGATGAGCCGGGCGGTGACCGCACAGGACGGCGAGCTCTCCGCGTTCGGCCTGACGCTCGGCTCCCGCGCCGGCCTCTCCAGGCCCTCCGGCTGCCCCGAGCAGCCCGCGAGCACGGCGACGACCAACAGCGCGACACCTTTGATGCCGATATTTACCGCTATACGAGAAATTCCTCGCCGGTTCAAGGCCGTTCAACCCCCTCGCCCAAGGACCCCCGTCCTATCAAACCTGAACCATGCCATGCCATTCCCAGAACTTCAGCAGGAGCGGGTGTATCGCCAGGTCATCGACCATCCATCTCGTCCCCAATTTCGCATTATTTCGGGTTATTGGAGGGTAAATTGCTGGCCGCTCCAGAGAAATCTCCCAAGATTCGTCCTGGGCAAAAGCGGTTCCACCTATAGTGGGCGGATGCCCGCGACTCGTGACGCACAGTCGCCGATCGGCGACTCCGCGCACATACTCCAAGGGAGATCCGCCCCAATGAGCCTGTCGCCGGACTACCCGGGCCGCCGCCCCGGCACCGACCTGGCGGAGCACCTCTCGCTGTTGCGCAGACGCTGGCTGCCGTTTCTGGGGCTCCTGCTGGCCGGCGGCACGGCGGGGCTGGCGCTGCTGCGGGTCACCCCGCCCGCCTACACCGCCACCACCCAGGTCCTGGTCGCGCCCGTGGGCATCCAGGACCAGAGCAACCAGGTGACCAACCGGCAGCGCGAACCACTCAACCTCGACACCGAGGCGCAGATCGCGCAGTCGTCCGTGGTGGCGGCAAAGGCCGCGAAGGAGCTCAAGACCAGCACGCCCGAGCCCGTCGAGGTCTCGGTGCCGCCCAACTCGGCCGTGCTGTGGATTTCCGTCACGGCCGCCGACCCCGCCGTCGCGGCGGCCCAGTCGCAGGCGTACGCGCAGGCGTACCTGACCAACCGCACCGAGAGCGCGCAGGCGACGATGACCGCGCAGCAGCGGGCGATGCTGGTCAAACTCCGGCAGGTCAACACCGCGCTCGACACCGTGATCAAGGAGCTCGCCCGGCTGGGCAAGGGCACCATCGAGCACACGATCGCCGCGCACCGGCAGAGCGTGCTCAACCGGCAGGCCTACAGCCTCACGCTCAAGTACGACGCGCTGAAGACCGTCGCCGTCACTCCCGGCTCGATCATCAGCCAGGCCACGCCGCCGACCGTGCCGAGCTCGCCCAGCCTGCCGCTCTACCTCGGCACCGGGCTCATGATCGGCCTGCTCCTCGGCACGGCCGCCGCCTACGTCCGCGACCGGCTCGACACCCGGCTGCGCACCGCCGCCGACGTCGAGCGGCTGACCGGGCTGCCCGTCCTCGGCGACCTGTCGGACCCACCGGCCCGGGGCGTGCCGAATGACCTGGCCGCCGCCGTGGTCGCCGCCTGCCCCGGCAAGCGGCTGCTGATCAGGGCGATCCCGTCCGAGCTCGGCGCGAAATCGGTGCTCGGGCCGCTGGCCCGCACCGCGCCGCTGTCGCTGCTGACCGGCTCCGACGTGGGCGACCTGGCCCGGGCCGACGCGGCCTTGCTGCTGGTCGGGGTCGGCCGGGCCACCTCGGTGCAGGCGGACGCCGCCGTACGCCATCTGGGCAGGCACAACGTACCGATCATCGGTGTGGTGACGACGGCGGACCCGGCCCCCGGGCACGGTTCGCGGGCCGGCGCCTCGCTCGGCAAGCTGGTCGCCAGCGGCGAGCTGGAGCCCGGCCTGTCCCCTGAGACGGATCCCATGACGGCGTTCCCCCAGCCACCGGGCACCTCGCCATGAGAGGCCCCGCGTGGCCGATCGGCGCGCTCCTGCTCGGCTATCCCGTGTGGTGGGCGCTCGGCTTCGGGGGCCTGTCGGTGATCGTCCTGGCGGCGCCCATGGCCGTCATCCTCTGGCGGCGCCGGCCGATCCGGGTGCCACGCGGGTTCGGCCTGTGGCTGCTGCTCCTGGCCGGATACACGGTGAGCGCGCTGATGCTGGCCGACATGCCGCCCGACACCTACGGCGGCTTCAACGCCGGGCGGGTGATCGGCTACCTCATGCGGTTCGCGCTCTACACGGCACTGTTGATCATGGTTCTCTACCTGGGCAACCTGACCGAGCGGGAGCTGCCGCAGCTCAGACTCGTCCGGATGCTCGGCGTGCTGTTCGTCACGACCGTGGTGGGCGGGCTGCTCGGGGTGTTCTTCCCCAGGCTGGAGTTCACCTCGCCGGTGGAGCGGGTGCTGCCGGGCTGGATCAGCGACAACGCCTTCGTCCAGAACCTCATCCACCCCACCGCCGCCCAGACCCAGAAGGTGCTGGGCTACGCCTCACCCCGCCCCGAGGCGCCGTTCGAGTGGGCCAACGCGTGGGGCAGCAACGTGTCGGTGCTGCTGATCTGGTTCGTGGTCGGCTGGTGGGTGTACGGCGGAGGCGGGCGCAAGGCGGCGGCCATCGCCTTGACGGCCGTGGCCGCCATCCCGATCGTCTACTCGCTCAACCGCGGCCTCTGGATCGGCCTGGGGCTGGCCGGGCTCTACCTGATCGTCCGGGTCGGCGGACGCACCAGGCTGGCCCTGTGCGCCACGGCGGTGGCGGCGACGCTGGCGTTCGCGCTCAGCCCGCTCGCCTCGCTGGTCGGCCAGCGCCTGGACAACCCGCACTCCAACGACATCAGGGCCTTCACCGTGTCGGCGACCATCGCGGCGGCCGCCCACTCCCCGATCATCGGCTACGGCAACACCCGCAACGCCATGGGCAACCACCGCACGATCACCACCGGCAAGACCGAGTGGTGCGGCGGCTGCGGCCATCCGCCGCTGGGCAGCGACGGGCAGCTCTGGCTGCTGATCATCACCCAGGGCTTCGTGGGGGCGGCGCTCTACGTGGCGTTCTTCCTGGGCGCGATCCGGCGCCACTGGCCCGACCGCAGCCCGATCGGGCTCGCGGGCGTGCTCGTCATGATCCTCGTGCTGCTCTACATGTTCGTGTACGACGGCCTGGTCACGCCGCTCAGCCTCTATCTCATCTCGTTCGCCCTCCTGTGGCGCAACGCCAGGGAGGCCTCGTGAACGACGCGAACCGGCGGCTGCGCTATCTCGATCAGACGCTGCGGTCGCTCTACCCCGGCCCCGGCTCACCGCGCCCCTACAGCGTGCTGCCGCACCGGCTGGTGCCACGCCGCCTGGCCCCCCGGCGCCGATGGCACGCGCTGCTGGGGCGCCGGGTCATGGTGCACGTCGAGGAGTCGATCGAGACCCATCTGAGCGACGTCCTCGGCGTCCCCGTCGAGACCGCCCTCCACGTACGGCCGGCCAGGCGGGCCAATCGCAAGCCCGTTCTGGAGGCGCGCCGCGAGGGCTCTCTGCTGGCGTTCGTGAAGGTCGGCGACACCGCGCGCACCCGCGAGCTGGTCGACGGCGAGGCCGCCGCGCTCAGGAAAATGGGCGAGCTGGCGCTGAAGACGGTCGTCGTGCCGGCCGTGCTCCACTACGGGCAATGGGGGGAGTTCTCGGTTCTGGCCCTGTCGCCGCTGCCGGTCCGGCGCGGCCGGGTCCCCGCCGCGCTGCTCACCGACGCCGTCAGGGAGATCGCGGACACCGGCGGCCCTGAGGGAGCCGCCTGGCACGGCGACCTGTCGCCCTGGAACATCGCACCGTCCGGCGACGGGCGGCTGCTCGTGTGGGACTGGGAGCGCTACGCGGTCGGCGTGCCCTACGGGTTCGACGCCGTGCACCACTTCTTCCAGCGCGCCCTGCGGCGGATGAACCCGCCCACGGCAGCGCGGGCCTGCCTGGCGCAGGCTCTGCCGGTGCTCGCACCGCTCGGGCTGTCGGCCGCGCAGGCCAGGCGGACGGCCCTGCACTACCTCATCGCGCTGGCCGACCGGCACGCCACCGACGGCCACGAACCCCTCGGGCCACCGGACACCTGGCTCAACCCCCTCATCGATCAGCAGGAGTCAGTCACGTGAACACCATGAAGCAGTCGGTGCTGTCCGTCTCCCGGACCACCGGGAAGTTCACGTCGAGCGTGCGGATGCTGCCGTCGTTCCTGATCGCCGGGGCGCAGCGGTGCGGCACCACGTCGCTCTACCGGGCGCTGGCCCGGCACCCGCTGCTGCTCAAACCGGTGCTGCACAAAGGCGTCCACTACTTCGACGCCAGCTACGGGCGAGGTCTGTCCTGGTATCAGGGGCATTTCCCGCTCCGGGCGGCCGCCGCGCGGCTCGCCCGCCGCCACGGCACGCACCCGCTGGCGTTCGAGTCGTCGCCCTACTACCTGTTCCATCCGCTGGCCGGCGAGCGCATCGCCGCCGACCTGCCCGAGGTCAAGCTCATCGTGCTGGTCCGCGACCCGGTCGAGCGGGCGTGCTCGGCGCACGCCCACGAGCTGGCCAGGGGGTACGAGACCGAGTCCGGCTTCGAGCGGGCCGTGGAGCTGGAGGTGCCACGGCTGGCCGGCGCCGAGCAGAGCCTGCGGGCCCGCCCCTACTCCGTCCACCACTCGCACCGCCACCACGCTTACCTGGCGCGCGGGCGATACGCCGAGCAGCTCGACCGGCTGGAGCCGCTGTTCGGCCGCGAACGCATCCTGGTGCTCGACAGCCACCGCTTCTTCACCGAGCCCGAACGCATGTACGACCGGGTGCTGGACTTCCTCGGCCTGCCGCATCTGGGCTACCCGGCGTTCGAGCGGCACAACGGGCGGCCACTGCCCCGGCCGCTGCCCGACTCGGTCAGGCGAGCACTCAGGGACCACTTCGAGGTGTACGACACGCGGCTCACCCGCTGGCTGGGGGGTGACCCGTCGTGGCGCCGCTGACCGCACGCCTGGCGGGCCCGCTCGGGCAGGTGGCCAAGGGTGGCATCGCGGGCATCACCGGGGCCGCCATCAGCGCGGCGGCGCAGTTCCTGCTGGTGGTGGTCGTCACCAGGGCCTTCAGCGCGCACCAGGCGGGCACCTTCTTCACCGCCACCGCCCTGGCCCTCATGATCGCCGGAGTGGCCAAGCTCGACGCGGGCAACGGCCTCATCTACTTCATCGCCCGCGCCAAGACCTACGACTACCACGGCATTTCCGGATATATCCGGGCAGCTCTCGTCCCGGCGGTCCTGGTCGCCACCGCCTTCGGAGCGGTCCTCTACCCGCGGCTCGGTCTCCTGGCCGTGGCTCTGCCGGTGATGGTCGTCGCCGACGTCCTGCTCGCCGCCACCCGCGGCTTCGGCGCCATGCGTCCCACGGTGCTGCTCGACGGGATGGCGCTGCCCGCGCTCCAGTTCCTGCTGGTCGCCGCCGCGGCCGTCGCCGTCAGGCCGCAGTGGCTGCCGTTGGCGTGGGCGCTGCCGTACCTGCCGGTGGCGCTGCTCGCCGCGATCCAGCTACGCGGACGCCTGCCGCGTACGCCGTACCTGCCGGGAACCGGCCGCGACCTGTGGCGCTACACGGCGCCGCGCTCGATGGCGGGCGCCATCCAGGCGGTGTTCCAGCGGCTCGACATCGTGATCGTCGCGGTGCTCGGCGGCCCGGTCCAGGCGGCCGTCTACACCGCCGCCACCCGGTTCAAGGTCGTCGGCCAGCTCGCCAACCAGGGCCTGGCGCAGGCCGTACAACCGAGGCTGGTCAGGGCGATGGCCGACGGCGAACTGGCGCGGGCGCGGGAGCTGTACCAGGCGGCGACGGTCTGGCTGGTGCTGCTCACCTGGCCGGTCTGGCTCGGGTACGCCGCGCTGGCGCCGTGGCTGCTGCGGCTGTTCGGTGCGGGGTACGACACCGCCGTGCCGGTGGCGCTGGTCCTGGCGGGCACGATGATGCTGGCGACGGCGTGCGGCATGGTCGACGTCGTCCTGACCGCCGCCGGGCACACCACGGCCAGCCTGCTCAACCTGGTGGCCGCGATCGCCTGCACGGTCGTGCTGGACGTGGCGCTCATCCCGGCCCACGGCGCCTTCGGCGCGGTGCTCGGCTGGTCGGGCGGGATGGTCGTGAAGAACCTGCTCCCCCTCTGGCAACTGCACCACCGCTACGGCCTCCACCCCTTCGGCCGCCACAGCCTCCCGGCACTCCGCGTCCGCTCCTGGGCCACCGCATGACCGCTCCCATCCTGGTGACGGGCCTGCCCAGGAGCGGCACGAGCTGGACGGGCAAGATGCTGGCGGCCGGGGGCGACCTCGTCTACGTCAACGAGCCGCTGAACCCCCAGCATCCGCCCGGCCGCTGTCCCGGTGTCCTGCGGGCGCACGTCACCCACCGCTTCCAGTACATCTGCGATGACAACGCCGCCGACTGGCTGCCCGCCTTCCGCGACACGGTGGCGCTGCGCTACCGCTACCTGGCCGAACTCCGCGCCAACCGCTCGCCGTACGATCTCGCCCGCATGGCGCGCTACGGCACGGCCTTCACACTGGGCCGCCTGCTGGGCCGGCGCGCACTGCTCGACGACCCGTTCGCGGTGCTGTCGGCGGGCTGGTTCGCCGCGCGCCTGGGCTGCAAGGTGATCGCGCTGACCCGCGACCCGGTGGCGTTCGTAGCCAGCTGGCAGCGCCTCGGCTGGACCGTCTACTTCCACGAACTCCTCGAACAGCCCCTGCTCATCCGCGACCACCCCGAACTCCTGGCACTACGCGCCCTCGTCGGCTCCCAGGACCGCATCGCCAAGGCGGCGGCCCTGTGGCGGGTCACCCGGTCGATCCTCGCCCGTACTCCGGACATCCTGCTGACCTCCTACGACGCCTTGGCCGCCGCACCGGTCCAGGGCTTCCGTGAGTTGTACGCCTACGCGGGCCTCGCCTGGTCACCCACCGCAGAACGCCGCATCACCAGAGCCTGCACGGCCCCCGCCGGCAGTGGCAGCGCGTTCGCCTGGTCGGGCCTGACCCTGTCCCGCACGGCCTTCCGCCCCATGAACTCGCGCCGCGCCCTCGAAACGGCCACCCGCGGCCTGACCTCCGCGGAAGCGTCTCGCGTACGGGCGCTCACTTCCGCAGATTTCCCGGCCTGAGGTGCATGGGCAGGTCCACGGCCACCCCGCGGCCACGCAGCAGGACCCACACCAGCCTGGTCTGCACGATCGCCGCGATCACGAACGCGTAGATGTAGAGAAAGAGGTTCCCCACGAGCAGGGCGGGGACCGACAGCGGCAGCAGCGCGTAGATCAGCACCGGGCTCACCACGCCTGTCATGTCTCCGGCCATGTCGAACACCCCCGCCGCGATGGCCCCCATGCAGAACACGCCATAGCCCGTGGTCACCCAGAAGGCCAGGCGGCCGCGCGAATACCGGCCGGTGAACTCGGTGATCGTCTCGTCTCTGGCCCACGCGTTACCGCCGGCGGCACGGGGTCTGCCCCTGCTGAACCACCACAACGGCACCGCCTGCACCAGCCCGAGCCCGGTAAACAGGGCGACCGTCACCAGGTCTTCGAAACGGAGATCGGGCAGCAGGAACATCACCAGGCTGGCCGGGAACGCGATGATCGAGAGCAGCCTCGCGAACGTACTCGCGGCCGGGCTCACCATCACGAGGACGGCCAGCAGAACCAGCAGAGCGCAGTAGACGAGCATCAGCAGGCCGACGAACCGGGCCCGGGTGGGTAATTTCACTGCGACACCCTATGGGCCCGCGAACCGGCGGCAGAAGGCCTATTCCCGAGTGGACCTGATGCTTCCTGAAGAGGCCCTTTTGCGCAGGCAGCCACCCAGCAGCCGGGCCGCGAACGGCAGGTCGTCGATCAGATAGCGCCTGGCCAGCCGTCCGGGCTCGGTCGCCAACCGGAACGCCCACTCCAGCCCCGCCCCCTGCATCCAGCCGGGCGCCCTGGGGACCGTCCCGGCGGCGAACGCGATCGCCGACCCGCACCCCACGAACCACGACCCCGGCAGATCCTGGCTCAGGCGCGCGATCAGCCGGTCCTGCCGCGGAAACCCGAGCCCGACGAACACCAGTCTCGGCCCCGCTCCCACGACCCTCCGCCGCACCCGTTCACGCCCTCCGTCCCCGTTCTCGAACCGGAACGGCGGCGCGTCCACGCCGCAGACCTGCAGCCTGGGATAACAGGCGGTGAGCTCACGAGCGGCTGACACGGCCGCACCCGGCGGGCCGCCCAGGAGATAGATCGGCCACCCTCGGCGCGCGGCCAGCTTGCTCAACGACCAGATCAGGTCGGCCCCGGTGACCCGCTCGGGTATCGGCGTGCCGAGCAGCCGCGCCGCCCACACCAGCGGCATCCCATCGGCCACGACGAGGTCCGCGGAGTTGACGAGGTGACGTAGTTTGTCGTCCTTTTCGACGGCCCGGCAGATGTCGACGTTCGGCGTCACGATCCGGCCGCCCCGCCCGGCCTCCAGCTCCCCGTCCACGTGCTCGACGACCTGCCGCTCGGTCAGCGGATCGACGGCCACGCCCCCGACCACCACCCGCCCCGGCCTCTCCTTCTCCCCAGCCATCCCCCGCCCCTCTCCCGACGCCCCCATGAGCCCCTCTCATGTCGCTCCCCGGATCAGGACTCCTCGCGACGGGGGCAGGATGTGACGGTCCCGCCGGAGTACGGAAGAGCGCCATACCTCGATCCGCCCGCTCAGGCCGGACGCGAAATCGCGGCACGCCCCGATCCGGCCGCTCAGGCTGGACGCGAGATCGCAGCCCGTCTCGATCCGACCCCTCACGCCAGACGCGAGACCACGGCATTGCCCTTCCCGCCTGCTCGCTCTGACGGCGGGACGGCGACACGGCCGGGTCGGGGCGCTCGGCCGGGCCACGAGGGGGCGACACCGCTGGCTCCGGCTGCTCGGTATGGCCGTGGGAAGGAGGTCTGGGGTGGGTCAAATGCCGTGCCCCCGATCGTGGAGCAGGGCGAGCACTGCCCGTGCCGAGATGAGGCCGGCGGCGACGGCGAGGGCGATCGGCGCGCGAGGTTCGCCGATGCGGGAGGCGAACGTACGGAGGGCCCAGCGTCCGGCCTCACGGCGCCGGCCCAACGCGGCGTGGTGGAAGGCGAGTTGGCCGTAGACCCGCGCTGCGCCTCGCGGATCCACGGCCAGTTCGGGGTGACGGGCGAGCATCCATTCCAGCCCGGCGATGCGGTCGGCCCAGCCGGCGACATAGTGGGAATTGCCCCAACGGATACGTACAAGTGGGCGATCGACGTTCGCGATCGGATGCCGCTTGGCGGCGCGCAGGGCCAGATCCCAGTCCTCGTTCTGCCCGGCCGGAGCGCTCTCGTCCACCCACACGGCGCCACGCCTGAACAGGAACGTCGACGAGTGCACCATCACCATGCGCGAACGCACCAGGTCGGCCACCGTGACCGTGTCGGTGCCCGCGAGCCTCGGCACCCGGCGCCGGCCGTACTCGACCTCGATGCCGCAGCTCACGAACTCGGCGCCGCCCTCGATGGCCCGCGCCTGCGCGGCGAGCTTGCCCGGCAGCCATACGTCGTCGTCGTCGCAGAACGCGATCATCTCGGTGTGGCAGGCGGCGATCCCGGTGTTGCGCGCGCCCGGCAGACCGGCGCTGAGGACGTTGGGCAGGACGAGCACACGATGGTGGACGCCCGTGCCGTTCCGCTGCGCGGCCACGTCGGCCACCTGCTCGGCGACGGCGGCGGGATCACCACCGTCGACGACGATGGCCAGCGAGATCCGCCCGGGGTAGTCCTGCGTCAGGACGGCTCGGGTGGCCGTCCGCAGTTGTTCGGGCCGGTCTCCCCGGGTCGGGATCACCACACCGACGGACGGGCTCATGCGGCCCCCACTTCGAGAGGTACGGCCCACGCCACGACGTCGGCAACCGATCCACAAGGCACAGCTCGCACCCCGGCGTCGGCAACCGACCCACGAGGCACGACTCGCGCCCCGGTATCGGCAGCCGGTCCATGAGGTACGGCTCGCGGTCCGGTATCGCAGGTCCGAGGCGCGTTCATGCCATCGCCTCCCCGTAGCCGTACCTCAGCCGGAGCGGCCAGGTGAGGGCGGCGACCAGCCGCCGGTGGTGGCGCGACAGGCCGGATCTCCATGAGTCGTCCCGTCGAAGGTGGACCGGGCCGACGGTGAAGCGCATGGGGTTGCCCGAGGCGGTGTGGGCGGTGGTCAACCGGGCGGTCGTGCCGGTGAGGAACGGCAGCGCCGTGGTCAGGCCCAGGGTGTCGGCCAATGTCGCCAGGGCGGCCGCTGGGTCGGCCAGGAGGTCCTCGTAGCGGAGCCTCGTCACCTGGACACCGCGAGCGGCGAGGAGGTCCAGGGCGAGGTTCTGGGCCGTCCAGTGGGCCGCTGTGCGGGCGGGGCCCCAGCGGGTCATCGGGCGGCCGTCCTCGGGGCGTTCGACGGTCTTGCGCCAGGAGTGGGCGACGGCCCGCGGGTCTCTGACCACGTGGACCACGTGCACGTCCACCCCGGCCGCCGCCAGGCAGAAGGCCAGGGAGGCGTGTTTGCCGGAGTCGACGACGGCCGTCGCGCCGGCGGTGACGGCCGCGGCGTCGTAGAGGCGCTGGTAGGTGGCGGCGTACTCCGCCAGATCCGGGTGGGTGATGTGCGGGATCCTGCGCGTGCGGTCGACGCGGTGCCGCAGGGCGAGGACGCGTTCGGCCAGAGCCGGTGTCCATCCGCCGAACGCGGTCTCGCCGACTTCGCGCCAGAACGGGCAGGCCGGGAAGGGGGCGCCACATCCGCACGGCTCGCCGGCCAGCACACCTCTGGCCCAGAGGTGGACGACCTCGCCCAGGGGCGTAACGCCCGGGATCTCGCCGAGCAGTCTTTCGAGCAGCGTGGTGCCGCTACGGCCGAGGCCGCCCAGGTAGATCACTCTGGAAGCGGTCGAACGGTGAGTCACGGGGGAACGGCTTTCGCGCGAAGAATACGGAACGTGGAGAGGCTAGCGCGGAGAGTAATCATTCCATCCGTGAAACGGTAAAGGATCTACCTAAGTCCCACCGCGATCCCTGGTCAGCGCCACCTGCCGCCAAGCCACACAGAACACGCAAAAGCGGGCGCCCGGCCCACCGGACGCCCGCCTCGAACGACGTGACTACCGCACGTCCATGATCATGCCGGCCCCCACCGTCCCGTTCGTGGCCTCGTCCACCAGGATGAACCCACCGGTCAGCCGGTTACGCGAGTAGTCGTCCACGAACAACGGCTGGGTGATCCGCAACGACACCCGCCCGATCTCGTTGAGCGACAGCGAGGTCGCCGTCTCGTCCCGGTGCAGTGTGTTGACGTCGAGCCGATAGTGCAGGTCGCGGACGAGCGCCCGGGCAGTGCGCGTCGTGTGCTTGATCATGAGCTTGGAGCGCGGCGCCAGTTTGGTGGTGTCGGCCATCCAGCAGACCATGGCCTCGATCTCCTGCGCCACCTGCGGCTGGTTGTTGGGCCGGGCGATCAGGTCACCGCGCGAGATGTCGATGTCGTCCTCGAAGCGGAGCGTCACCGACATCGGCGGGAACGCCTCCTCCACCGGCCCGTCGAAGGTGTCGATCGAGGCGATCCGGGTGACCAGGCCCGAGGGAAGGTGGACGACCTCGTCGCCGGGCTTGAGCACGCCGCCCGCCACCTGGCCCGCGTAACCGCGGTAGTCGTGGAAGGCGTGGTCGGTGGCCCGCTGCGGGCGGATCACGTATTGGACGGGGAAGCGCACGTCGACCAGGTTGCGGTCGGAGGCGATGTGGACGTTCTCCAGGTGGTGCAGCAGCGACGAGCCGTGGTACCAGGGCATGTTCTCGGACCTGGAGACCACGTTGTCGCCGTTGAGCGCCGAGATGGGGATGAACGTCAGGTCGGCCACGTTCAGCTTCGAGGCGAAGGCGGTGAACTCCTCGCGGATCTCCTCGAAGCGCTCCTCGGAGTAGTCGACCAGGTCCATCTTGTTCACGGCCAGGACCAGGTGGGGCACCCGCAGGAGCGTGGTCAGGAAGGCGTGCCGCCTCGACTGCTCCAGGACGCCCTTGCGCGCGTCGATGAGGATGATCGCCAGGTCGGCGGTGGAGGCGCCGGTGACCATGTTGCGGGTGTATTGGATGTGCCCGGGCGTGTCGGCGATGATGAACTTGCGGCGCGGCGTCGCGAAGTAGCGGTAGGCCACGTCGATCGTGATGCCCTGCTCCCGCTCGGCCCGCAGGCCGTCGGTGAGCAGCGACAGGTCGGTGTATTCGGTGCCGCGGTCGCGCGAGGTGCGCTCGACCGCCTCCAGCTGGTCTTCGAAGATCGCCTTGGAGTCGAAGAGCAGGCGGCCGATCAGGGTGGACTTGCCGTCATCGACGCTTCCGGCCGTGGCGAAACGCAGGATGTCCATAGGTTTAGAAGTAGCCTTCCCGCTTGCGATCCTCCATGGCGGCCTCCGAGGCGCGGTCGTCGGCCCTGGTGGCCCCGCGCTCGGTGATCCGGGTGACCGCGATCTCCTCGATGATCTCCTCCACCGTGGCGGCCGTGGACTGCACGGCCCCGGTGCAGGTCATGTCGCCCACCGTGCGATAGCGCACCACCGCCTCGAACAGCGGCTCATCGTCGCCCCGCTTGACGACCTCGGAGTCGGGCAGCAGCATGCCGTCGCGCTCGAAGACCTTGCGGGTGTGGGAGAAGTAGATGGACGGGATCTCGATGCCCTCGCGCCGGATGTAGTCCCAGACGTCGAGCTCGGTCCAGTTGGACAGCGGGAACACCCGGATGTGCTCGCCCTTGCGGATCCGCGCGTTGTAGAGGTTCCACAGCTCGGGGCGCTGGTTCTTCGGGTCCCACTGGCCGAAGTCGTCGCGGAAGGAGAACACCCGCTCCTTGGCGCGGGCCTTCTCCTCATCGCGGCGGGCACCGCCGAAGACGGCGTCGAACTCCTGCTCCTCGATCGCGTCGAGCAGCGTGGTGGTCTGCAGGCGGTTGCGCGAGGCGCGCCGCCCCGTCTCCTCGACCACGCGCCCGGCGTCGATCGAGTCCTGCACGCTGGCCACGATCAGGCGGGCGGCCAGTTCCTCGGAACGGCGGTCACGGAACTCGATGACCTCCTCGAAGTTGTGGCCCGTGTCGACATGCATCAGCGGAAAGGGGATCGGGGCCGGCCAGAACGCCTTCTCGGCGATCCGCAGCATGACGATGGAGTCCTTGCCGCCCGAGAAGAGCAGACAGGGACGCTCGAACTCCGCCGCCACTTCACGCATGATGTGAATGGCCTCGGCTTCGAGTACGTCGAGCTGCGACGTCGTATAGTCGCGCTGGAGCATGGGGACTTCCTCCGGCCTTCAGCGGTGCAGATCCCGAATCCCGGCGAGCAGAGCAGACGCCAAGTCAGGTAGGGAAACAAGGATATCCGGTAGTGAGGGGTCAACCTGGTTGTAGGTCAGCGGCGAGCCGTCGATGCGACTGGCGTGGGCCCCGGCCGCCTGCGCGACGGCGACGGGCGCGGCTGAGTCCCACTCGAACTGACCTCCGGCGTGCACGTACGCCTCGACCTCGCCGGTGAGCACGGCGGAGATCTTCGCCCCGGCCGACCCGATCGGCACGAGGTCGGCACCGACCAGGTAGGCCAGCTTCTGCACGAACTCGGGGGGCCTCGTGCGGCTCACCGCGATGCGAAACCGGCCGTTGTTGGCGGCGGGGTCGAAGACGGGCAGCGTGGGCGGCTCGGCGGTGGTGAGCGTGCGGCCCTGCGCGGGCAGCGCCACCGCGCCGGCGGCCAGCGCGCCCCGGTCCCAGAGGGCCACGTGGACGGCCCAGTCGGCCCGGCCCTCCTCGGAGAACTCGCGGGTGCCGTCGAGGGGGTCGACGATCCACACCCGTGATGCGCTCTGCCTGCGCGGGTCCAGCCGTTCCTCGCGGGTGGCCTCCTCGGAGAGCACGCAGTCGCTCGGCCGCAGCCGGGCCAGCGACTCCATCAGGAAGACGTGCGCGCTGCGGTCGCCCTCGGCCCGCAGCGCGGCCGCGTCACCGAAGCCGGTGCGTCGCCGAGTCTCCAGCAACCGCTCGCCCGCCTCCGTCGCCAGATCGGCGGCGAGGGCATGGTCGTCCCGAATCGTCATCAATAAGCTCCTTGCCCGCGGGCGACGGCCGACCAGGTCTTCCAGAGGATCTGAAGATCCAACATGAGAGACCAGTTCTCCACGTAACGCAGGTCGAGACGGACGGATTCCTCCCACGATAGGTCGGATCGCCCACTAACCTGCCACAGCCCGGTCAGTCCGGGCCGGACCAGCAGTCTTCTGCGCACGTCGTCGCCATAGCGGGCGACCTCTTCCGGCAGCGGCGGGCGCGGTCCGACCAGCGACATGTGCCCGAGCACCACGTTGATGAGCTGCGGCAGCTCGTCGAGCGAGTGGCGCCGCATCAGCGTGCCGAGCGGCGTCACCCGCGGATCGTTGCGGACCTTGAACAGCACGCCGTCGCCATCGCTGACGAGAGTGATCTTCTGCTGCTCGGCGCCACGTCGCATCGTGCGGAACTTCACAATCATGAACAGCTTGCCGTCCTTGCCGACCCGGATCTGCCGGAACAGCGCGGCCCCGGGACTGGTCACGCGTACGGCCAGCGCCAGCCCGCCCAGCAGCGGCGCCAGGCACACCAGCAGTAGGGCGGCCACCACCCGGTCGAAGCCGTTCTTGACCAGTTGCCTGGCCCCCGCCAGCTCGGGGTGCTCGACGTGCAGCAGCGGCAGCCCGGCGGCCGGCCGGATCATCGTGCGCGGCCCGGCCACGTCCATCAGCGCCGGGGCGACCACCAGGTCGGTCCGGGTGCGCTCCAGCCGCCAGGCTAGCCGGCGCAGCGCCTGGCCGTCCATCTCGGGGCAGGCCAGCACGGCCACGGTGTCGGCGCCGGACTGGTCGACCACGATCGACACGTCGCTGAAGCCGCCCGCGACGGGCACGTCCGCGATCCGCTCTTCGGGCGCGTCGTCGGGCAGGCAGGCGGCCACGACCTCCATGCCGTGGTAGGGCTCCCTGCGGAACAGCTGGACCAGCTCGGCGATCGCCGAGGCGTGCCCGACGGCCACCACCTTACGCATGCACGCGCCCGCCGCCCGGCGCCGGTGCAGCGAGCGGCGCAGGCCGTACCTGCAGAAAAGGGTGAAGAGTGTGACGAGCGGCAGGGCGAGGACCACGTAGCCGCGGGCGATGTCGGTCTTGGTCACGTAGGAGCCGATGGCCGTCGCGGCGGTCAGCGCGACGCCGCACTGCACGACGCGGCGGAACTCCTCGGAGCCGATGCCGATCATGCGCGGCTCGTAGGCCCGGTTGAACGCGACCGTGCAGATCCACAGCAGCGGCAGCGCCACGCTGACCGCGAAGTATGGCGCGGAGTAGGCGGTGAAGCCGCCGAACCTGACGTAGAACGCGGAGCCGGACGCCATGCCCGCGCACAGGAAGTCGCTGAACATGGCACGGATGCGATAGGCGCGTATCCAGGTAGGCAGGTAGGGGCTGACCCTCCTGGACCTGGCGTGGCCGGACCGGACTAGGGTCATCAGCCCCTCGCCGTCGCGCACGAATCCTCCACGTGACCGGTGATCTACAGACAGTCACCAGATCGTAGCGTCGGCGGAGGCATGGGAACCTACGAACGACCCAATGCGATGGTCAGCGAGGAGGGCCGGAAATGTGCAGATCAGCGCGGTGGAATTCGTTCTGCGTGACTTCGAGGCCGCGCTCCATCAGCGACTCCACCACGTCGGCCGCCCGGTCGACCAGGAAGGCCAGGTCCTTGCGCTCAGCCGTGGCGAAGTCCTTCAGAACGTAGGCTGCGGGATCCATCCGGCCGGGCGGGCGCCCGATGCCAAAGCGTACTCGCAGGTAGTCGCGGGTGCCGAGCACCTTGGTGATCGACTTCAGCCCATTGTGGCCGTTGTCGCCGCCGCCGAGCTTGGCGCGCAGCGCGCCGTACGGGACGTCGAGCTCGTCGTGGACCACGATCAGCCGGTCGGGGGCGAGCTTGTAGAAGTCGGACAGTGCTTTGACCGGCCCGCCCGAAAGGTTCATGTACGTCAGCGGCTTGGCCAGCACCGCGCGGCTGGACTCCAGCACCTCGGACCGGCTCCGGTGCGCCTTGAACCGCCCGCCGGCCCTGGCGGCCAGCTCGTCGAGCACCATGAAGCCCGCGTTGTGCCTGTTGCCGGCGTACTCGGAACCTGGATTGCCCAGCCCGACGATCAACCAGCGGTCCATGTGTCTCCCTCACGCGAAACGGGGCAGCCATCGGCTGCCCCGTCGCCGAACAGCGGCGTGTTACTCGGCGGCTTCGTCGCTGAGCGTGGCGGCCGCGGCGGCCTCCTCGGCCTCGGCCGCGGTGGGCTCCTCGACCGGCTTGGAGATGACCTGGAGGATGACGGTCTCGGGCTCGGCGATCAGCGTGGTGCCCTTGGCCAGCTTGAGGTCGGCGGCGGTGATCACCGTGCCGATCGTCAGGCCCTCGACGTCGACCTCGACGCCGGTCGGGATGTGGGTGGCCTCGGCCTCGACCGAGACGGAGACGAGCTGCTGGTCGAGCAGGCCCTCGGAGTTGACGTCGCCGACCGTGGTGACCGGGATGTCGACCGTGACCTTCTCGCCCCGCCGGACCAGGAGCAGGTCGACATGCTCGACGAAGCCCTTGATCGGGTCGCGCTGAACGCCCTTGGGCAGCGCGAGCTCGTCGACGCCGTCGCCCTTGAGGTGGATCAGCACGTTGGCGGTGCGGAGCGCGAGCAGCACCTCGTGGCCGGGCAGCGTCAGGTGCTTGGTGTCGGTGCCGTGGCCGTAGAGGACGGCCGGCACCTTGTTGTCACGGCGGATCTTGCGAGCGGCGCCCTTGCCGAACACGGTGCGCGGCTCGGCGGCGATACGTACTTCAGACACGACATCTCCTAGGGATGCAGTTCAGGATTTTGCGCTCCCCCTCACCCGCCCTAGCGGAAGGCGTTACGAACGCAACCCTCCAAGTCTACAGCGCTGTTTGCCGGGCTCCCGCCCGGAAGGCTGCGATGGATGTCCTCGCTGCGCTGCGGATCCATCACAGCTCAGGTGTCACCCTCGAACAAGCTGGTCACCGAGCCGTCGGTGAACACCTCGGTGATCGCGCGGGCGATCAGCGGCGCTATCGACAGGACGGTGAGCTTGTCGAACCTGTTGGCCTGCGACAACGGCAGGGTGTTGGTGACGATGACCTCGGAGATCCGGGAGTTCTTCAGCCGGTCGACCGCGGGATCGGAGAACACCGCGTGGGTGGCGGCGGTGATCACGTTGGTGGCGCCCTGCTCGTAGAGGGCGTCGGCGGCCTTGCAGATGGTGCCCGCGGTGTCGATCATGTCGTCGATCAGCACGCAGGTGCGTCCGCGTACCTTGCCGACGACCTCGCTGACCTTCACCGAGTTGGCCACGTCGAGGTCGCGGCGCTTATGGATGAAGGCCAGCGGCGTGCCGAGCGTGTCGGCCCAGCGCTCCGACAGCCGGACCCGGCCGGTGTCGGGCGAGACGATCGTGGTGGTCGCCAGGTCGAGCCGGTTCTTCAGGTAGCTCTCGAGCACCGGCATGGCGAACAGGTGGTCGACCGGGCCGTCGAAGAAGCCCTGGATCTGCGAGGTGTGCAGGTCTATCGACATGAGCCGGTCGGCGCCCGCGGTCTTGAACATGTCGGCCATCAGCCTGGCCGTGATCGGCTCGCGGCCGCGGCTCTTCTTGTCCTGTCTGGCGTAGCCGAAGAACGGCATGACCACGGTGATGCGCTTGGCGGAGGCCCGCTTCAGCGCGTCGACCATGATGAGCTGCTCCATGATCCACTGGTTGATGGGCCAGGTGTGGCTCTGGATCACGAAGGCATCGCAGCCGCGGACGGATTCGAGGTAGCGGGCGTAGATCTCGCCGTTGGCGAAGTCGATCAGCTTGGTGGGCGTGAGTGAGACGCCGACGTGCTCGGCGACCTCCTCGGCGAGCTCGGGGTAGGCGCGGCCGGAGAAGAGCATGAGGTTCTTCTCGCCGGGCTGCTTGATGCTGGTCATGAGATCTCCTTCGTCGGTCCCATGACCACGGTGCGGTTGTTACTGATGACCTCGACAAGCTCGGTCATTTGCCACTCTCCTGCTGTTCTTGCTTGGCCAGCGCCTTTTCCGCCGCCGCCGCCGATTTCGTACCCGCGCGCCGGCGCAAGACCCATTTTTCGATGTTGCGCTGTCGCGCCCTGGCCACGCCGATCGCCCCCGGGGGGACGTCGCCGTCGATGACCGAACCGGCCGCGGTGTAAGCGCCGTCGCCCACGGTCACGGGGGCGACGAGCATGGAGTCGCAGCCGACGAACGCGCCGTCGCGCACCGTGCTGCGGTGTTTGTTGACGCCGTCGTAGTTGACGAAGATCACGGCTGCGCCGATGTTGACGTCGTCGCCGATCGTGGCGTCGCCCGCGTACGACAGGTGTGGCACCTTCGACCGCTCGCCGACCTGCGTGTTCTTCATCTCGACGAACGTGCCCGCCTTGGACTTGTGGCCGAGCACAGTGCCGGGGCGCAGGTAGGCGTAGGGACCGACGCTCGCCTCCGGGCCGATCTCGGCGTGGTCGCAGACCGCGTTGCGTACGACCGCGCCCGCGCCGACCTTGGTGTCGGTCAGCGTGGTGGCCGGCCCGACCTCCGCTCCGGCTTCGATGACGGTGTGACCGTGCAGCTGCGTGCCGGGGTGGACGACCACGTCGGGCTCGATCTCGACGCCGACGTCGATCCAGGTGCTGGCCGGGTCGATGATCGTGACTCCGGCCCGCATGTGGCCGTCGAGCAGCCGCTGGTTGAGCACCTTGCGGGCGGAGGCGAGTTGTACGCGGTCGTTGACACCCTCGACCTCGACGAAGTCGGCCGCGATGTGCGCGCCGACCCGGTGGCCCTCCTCCCGCAGGATGGACAGCACGTCGGTGAGGTATTCCTCGCCCTGGGCGTTGTCGGTGGAGACCCGTTTGACCGCATCGGCGAGCAGCAGCCCGTCGAAGGCGTAGATGCCGGAGTTCATCTCTTTGATGACGCGCTGCTCGGGCGTGGCGTCCTTCTCCTCGACGATCTCCAGCACGGCGCCGCCGGGGTCGCGGATGATGCGCCCGTATCCGGTCGGGTCGGGCACCTCGGCCGTCAGCACGGTGACCGCGTTGCCGTCACCAGTATGGCGTTCGAGCAGCCCGGCGAGGGTCTGCGTACGAAGCAGAGGCACGTCTCCGTAGGTGACGAGGACGGTGCCGGCGATCGTGCCGAGCTCTTCGAGCACGGTGCGGACGGCGTGGCCGGTGCCGCGCTGCTCCCGCTGGACGACGGCGCGCGCGTCGGGGCTCGACTCGGCCAGGTGCGCGCCGACCCGTTCGGAGGCGTGGCCGATGACGACGATGAGCCGTTCGGGACCTAGGTCGCGAGCGGCGGTGAGCATGTGATCGACCAAGGCACGGCCGCACATCTCATGCAGGACTTTGGGGGTTCGGCTCTTCATCCGGGTGCCCTCGCCTGCGGCGAGGACGATGACTGCGGCCGGGCGCGGCACACTCACGGACTGGGGCTCCCTGTGGCTGGGCGGTTCAGGGTCGCGGCTCTCGCACCGCCACCCTCCCGACACCGTGAGGATACCCAACGGACACTCACGCTTACTCGGCGGGAGAGCCTCCAAGCTCCCGGAAGAGGACTCGAACCCCTACAAAGTGGACCAAAACCACTTGTCCTGCCGATTAGACGATCCGGGACTAAATCGGGCACCGCAGCGCCCGACGCACTCCTA
The DNA here is from genome assembly GCF_040648415.1 of Nonomuraea sp. NPDC049141. Taxonomy (NCBI): domain Bacteria; kingdom Bacillati; phylum Actinomycetota; class Actinomycetes; order Streptosporangiales; family Streptosporangiaceae; genus Nonomuraea; species Nonomuraea sp. NPDC049141. The sequence goes on along the minus strand of NZ_JBEZDR010000012.1, from coordinate 153,905 downwards.
CGATACCGATCCTTGGCCCACGCGCGCGCCACATAACAGACCACCCGAAAAGCCGCAAGGTAAAGAACCTACTCCTCTTCCGGGCAGAGAGTCGCCTTCGCCACACTCGCGGCTTAGGTCTTACTAACTTACGATGGCGTAGGTTACGGTGGCGTAGCCAGGACATTCGTTCTCATATATGTCGTGAGAGGTAGCCCATGACCGTTATCGCCGAGCGCACGTCCCCCGGACCGAAGCCCGACGTCGAACCCGAACCCCGGACCAAAGCCGAGCTCGTCACCTTCGCCCTCGTCGTGGGGCTCCCCCTCATCGCGATCGTGGCCGCGGTGCCGTTCGCGTGGGGTTGGGGGCTCGGCTGGACCGACATCGTCATCGCCTTCGTCTTCTATGTCGTGACCGGCCTCGGCGTCACCGTCGGTCTGCACCGCTACTTCACGCACGGCTCGTTCAAGGCCAAGCGCCCCCTGAAGATCGCGCTGGGCATCGCGGGCAGCCTCTCGCTGGAGATGTCCGTGCTCGACTGGGTGGCCACCCACCGCAAGCACCACAAGTTCTCCGACAAGGAGGGCGACCCGCACTCGCCGTGGCGCTTCGGCCCCGGCTTCAAGTCGCTGTCCAAGGGTCTGCTGTACGCGCACATGGGCTGGATGTTCGACGCCGACCGGACCAACCGCGAGAAGTACGCCCCCGACCTGGTCAAGGACGACGACGTCGTCAAGCTGCACAAGTGGTTCGGCCCGCTGGCCCTCACCTCACTGTTGCTGCCCGGCATCCTCGGCGGCCTGCTCACCTGGTCCTGGCAGGGCGCGCTGACCGCGCTGTTCTGGGGCTCGCTGATCCGCATCGGCCTGCTGCACCACGTGACCTGGTCGATCAACTCGATCTGCCACGTGTTCGGCGAGGAGGACTTCCAGGTCCGCGACAAGTCGCGCAACGTGTGGTGGCTGGCCATCCCCTCGTTCGGCGAGTCGTGGCACAACCTGCACCACTCCGACCCCACCTGCGCCAGGCACGGCGCGTTGAAGGGCCAGATCGACCTCAGCGCCGAAGCCATCCGGATCTTCGAACGGCTCGGCTGGGTGTACGACGTACGTTGGCCGACCCCCGAACGCCTGGCGGCGAAGCGCATTGGATGACCCCGGCTCCTTGATGACCGGCCCTTTGATGACCGGTCAATCATCGAGCACCGCCATTATGGAAACCGTGACCGAACCCCGATCTCGCAGGCGCATGACTGGCAGGGAACGAAGAGAGCAGCTGATCCAGATCAGCCGTACGCTCTTCGCCGAGAAGGGGTTCGACGGGACCTCCATCGAGGAGATAGCGGCAACGGCCCAGGTCTCGAAGCCGGTGGTGTACGAACACTTCGGCGGCAAGGAAGGCGTCTACGCGGTCGTGGTCGACCGGGAGATGCAGAAGCTGCTCAGCATGATCACCGAGGCGCTGTCCGCCTCCCACTCGCTGATCAAGCTGGAGCGGGCCGCCCTGGCCCTGCTCCACTACATAGAGGAGAGCAGCGAGGGTTTCCGCATCCTGGTGCGCGACTCGCACGCCGCCTCGGGCACGGGCACGTTCGCGAGCCTGATCAGCGAGATCGCCAGCCAGGTCGAGGACGTTCTGGCCGACGAGTTCGTCTCTCGCAACTACGACCCCAAGCTGGCGCCGATGTACGCGCAGATGCTCGTCGGCATGGTGGCGCTGACCGGCCAGTGGTGGCTCGACGTGCGCAAGCCGGGCCGCGAGGAGGTCGCCGCCCATGTGGTCAACCTGGCCTGGAACGGCCTGACCGGGCTGAACCCGCAGCCGGCCATCACCGCGACCGGGCGCGCCCACCCGCCCGTCGCCGTGCCGCGCACCAGCGAGAAGGAGCTGCGCGAGCTGGAGAAGGCCCGCGACAAGGAGCTCAAGGAAGCCGAGAAGGCCCGCCAGCGGGAGCTCAAGGAGGCCGAGAAGATCCGGGTCCGCGAGCTGAAGGAGCGCGAGAAGCTGCTGAAGGACGCCGAGAAGGCCCGCGAGCGCGAGGAGAAGCTGCGCCAGCGGGAGGCTCGCCTGGCCGAACGCGCCGCCAGGCTGGAGCAGATTGACCAGGCAGAATAAGCCGTTGCCGGGTCGTTCACGTTCTGTTCAACCAAATGGGGCATATTTCTCATATGTCCGCGGAACCACTTCGTCCTGAGAGCGATCTCCCCCTGCCACAAGAGAGGTTCCTCAACCGCGAGGAGAGCTGGCTGCAGTTCAACGAGCGGGTGCTGGAACTGGCTGAAGACTCGGCCCTGCCCCTACTTGAACGCGTCCGCTTCCTGGCAATCTTCGCCAGCAACCTGGATGAGTTCTTCCGGGTACGGGTGGCCGGGCTGAAGCGGCGGATGGCCACCGGGCTGCTGCTCAGGACGAAGAGTGGGCTGAAACCGCGCGAGGAGCTGGCCCGGATCTCGGCGATCTCCGACGAGCTGGCCAAGCGGCACGCGGCGGTCTTCCACCAGCAGGTCTGCCCGCAGCTGGCCGCCGAGGGCATCGAGATCGTCAGGTGGGACGACCTGGGCCGCGAGGAGCGTACGGAGCTGCGCAAACTGTTCAGGGAGCGGATCCGGCCGGTGCTGACGCCGCTGGCCGTCGACCCTGCACACCCATTTCCGTATATTTCGGGACTCAGCCTGAATCTGGCGGTCCTGGTGAGGAATCCGGCGAACGATCACACCGTGTTCGCGCGGGTCAAGGTTCCTTCGCAGCTGCCCAGGTTCGTCACCGCGTCCAAGGACAGGTTCGTGCCGATGGAGGACGTCATCGCGGCACATCTGGGGCAGCTCTTCAAGGGCATGGAGATCGTCCAGCACCACGCCTTCAGGGTGACCCGCAACGAGGACCTCGACGTGGACGAGGACATCACCGAGAACCTCATGCAGGCGCTGGAGCGGGAGCTGAAGAACCGCCGCTTCGGCCCGGCCGTACGGCTGGAGGTCGAGGACACCATCACGCCCGAGGTGCTCGATCTGCTGGTCGAGGAGCTCGAAGTCGCGCCGCACGAGATCTACCGGCTGGCCGGCCCGCTCGACCTGACCGGGCTGCACGCCCTCGCCGATCTGGACCGGGCCGAGCTGAGCTACCGGCCGTTCGTCCCCAGGGAGGCCGTGCTGGCGGATGACGACATCTTCGCGGCGCTGCGCGAGCGGGACGTGCTCCTGCACCACCCCTACGACTCGTTCGCCACCAGCGTGCAGCGCTTCATCGAGGCGGCGGCCGAGGACCCGAACGTCCTGGCGATCAAGCAAACCCTCTACCGGACCAGCGGCGAGTCCCCCATCGTCGACGCGCTGATCGAGGCGGCCGAGTCGGGCAAGCAGGTCGTCGTGGTGGTGGAGATCAAGGCCCGCTTCGACGAGCACGCCAACATCGAATGGGCGCGCAAGCTGGAGAAGGCCGGCTGCCACGTGGTCTACGGCGTGGTCGGGCTGAAGACGCACTGCAAGCTGGCCCTGGTCGTACGGCAGGAGCCGTCCGGCGAGCTGCGCCGCTACTGCCACATCGGAACGGGCAACTACAACCCCAAGACGGCCAGGCAGTACGAGGATCTCGGCCTGCTCACCGCGGACCCGCTGGTCGGCGAGGACGTCACGGACCTGTTCATCCACCTGACCGGCTACTCCAACCACTCGGCCTACCGCAGGCTGCTCGTCGCCCCGCACTCGCTGCGCGGCGGCCTGATGGCCAGGATCGAGCGGGAGATCGCCCACCAGGAGGCGGGCCGTCCCGCGCGCATCAGGATCAAGACGAACTCTCTGGTGGACGAGCCGCTCATCGACGCCCTCTACCGGGCGTCGCGGGCCGGCGTGCAGGTGGACCTGTGGGTGCGGGGCATCTGCACCCTCCGCCCAGGCATTCCGGATCTGTCGGAGAACATCCGCGTACGGTCGATACTCGGCCGTTTCCTGGAGCACTCCCGGATCTACGAGTTCGGCCTGGGCCGGCGGCCCGAGGTGTGGATCGGCAGCGCCGACCTGATGCGCCGCAACCTCGAACGCCGGGTCGAGTCCCTGGTCAAGGTGACCAGCCAGCAGCACAGGGCGTACCTCATCGAGCTGATGGACTTCGCCACCGCTGACACGACGAGCGCGTGGCAGCTGAACTCCGACGGAACCTGGGTGCGACATCCGGGCGAGGACCTGCAGAGCCATCTGATCGGCACCCGCCGCTGGAGGACCGTTGATGACTGACCCGCTCCGTGCCGCCGGAGCCGTGGTGTGGCGTGGTGACGAGCGCCGCCCCGAGGTGGCCGTCATCCACCGCCCGGCCTACGACGACTGGACCTTCCCCAAGGGCAAGCTGAAACACGGCGAGCACGTGATCACCGCCGCGCTGCGCGAGGTACGCGAGGAGACGGGCCTGGTCACGGCGCTCGGCCGCGCCCTGCCGCCGGTCCATTACCTGATCACGGACCGGCTCAAGCGGGTCGACTACTGGGCGGCCCAGGCCACGCCCGAGAGCGTGGCGTTCACCCCCGGCGACGAGGTGGACGAGTTGCGCTGGCTGTCGCTCGACCGCGCCCGCGAGCTCCTGACCTGGGAGTGGGACGCGGGCCTGCTCCACTCGCTGGAGGCGGCGCCGCTGGAGACCGTCCCGCTCGTCCTGATACGTCATGGCTCCGCGGGCTCCAGGCAGGCGTGGAAGGGCGATGACGCGCTGCGCCCCCTCGACACGGACGGCAGGGCGCAGGCCGAGACCATCGCCCGGGTGCTGCCCGCCTACCGTCCCGAGGTCCTGGTGAGCTCGCCCAGCCTCAGGTGCGTTCAGACGCTCCAGCCGTACAGCGCGGACATCAGGACCGAGCCGCTGCTCAGCGAGGAGCACCACGACCCGGACAAGACGACCGCGCTGGTCGGGGAGCTCAGGACGGCGGCGGCCGTGTGCAGCCACGGCAAGGTGCTGCCCGACCTGATCCAGTCGCTCAGCGGCAAGGACGTGAACCTGCGCAAGGGGGCGTTCGCCGTCCTGCACCGGCTGGGCGAGCGGGTCGTCAGCGTGGAGCGCTACCCGACGTGACCGGTCACCAGGTGACGGGCAGTTCGGCGACCCCTTCGGTGATCCGGCCCTCGTTGCGCCGCAGCTCGTCGAACGGCACGGCCACCCGCAGGTCGGGGAAGCGCCGGTAGAGCCGGCTGAACACCGCCTCCAGCTCGACCCTGGCCAGGCTGGCGCCGATGCAGTAGCGCGGGCCGTACCCGAAGCTCAGGTGCGGGTCACTGGACGTCCTGCCCACGTCGAAGGTGTCGGGGTCGGGGTAGATCCGCTCGTCCCTGTTGGCCGCGCCGGGCATGATCAGCACGGCCTCGCCCCTGTGGATCGTGACGCCGCCGATCTCGATGTCGTCGTGGGCGTAGCGGGGCAGGCCGTGCAGGCTGGGCGAGGCCATGCGGAGGATCTCCTCGACGGCGGCGGGCGCCCGCCCGGGGTCGGCCTTGAGCAGCGCGAGCTGGTCGGGATTGGCCTCCAGGAACAGCACGCCGTAGTCGATGCGGTTCACCGTGGTCTCATGTCCGGCGAACAGCAGCCCGCCGGCCAGCTGGGCGATCCTGCCGTCGTCGTCCAGCACGTCGGCCAGGTCGGACAGGACGTCCTCGCCGGGATCGTGCCGCTTGCGCTCGATGAGCCCGGCCATGTACGCGCTCAGCTCCTCGCGCGCCGCCATGCCCTTGGCCTCGTCCGTAACGTCACCCATGCGGGCGGAGACGCCGCTGAAGTAGTCCCGGTCCTCGAAGGGGACGCCGAGCAGCTGGCAGATGACCAGTACGGGGAGCGGGAAGGACAGCTCGGCGTGCAGGTCGGCGGGCGGCGTCAGGCCGGCCAGGTGCTCCAGCCGCTCGTCGACCAGGGCGCCCACGTGGTCGCCGAGCGCCTTCATCCGGCGGGCGGAGAACGAGGGCATGAACAGCTTGCGCATCCGCTCGTTGTCGGCCTTCTCGGTCGCGCTCTCGCCCTGGGGGCCGCCGAGCAGCGCGGAGCCGGAGACGCGGGCGGCCTTCTCCGGTTCGGGGTGCGAGCGCCCGAGCCGGGAGTCGGCGAACAGCTTGCGGGCGTCCTCGTAGCCGCTGACGAGCCAGACCTCACCGCCCACCCGGGTCCGTACCCGGGTGATGCCCTTCTCGGCCCGCAGCTCCCGATAGGCCGCGGGGACCTCGAGCGCGTCATGTCGGTCGAAAGGTATGACTGGTAAGTCACTCATAGTAGTTTCCCGATGGCTTGCACTGTTTCGGCCCAGACTCTGGGGAAGTCCGCGTGTGCTCGCTCCGCCGTGCCGCGTTCGAGGCCGATGAGCAGGCCGTAGGTGAAGGTGTCCTCGCCTGCCTGCCGCGCGGTCTCCGCCTCCTTGGCCAGCGTCTCCTGCGCCACCACACCGTCCTGGTGCGCTCCGAGCACCTCCTGCACGGCCGCGGCGTGCTTGGCCAGCTTGGCCATGCTCTTGCCGAGCGTGGGCTGGAGGGCCTCGGCGGTGTAGCGGGCGCGTTTGGCCGCCTTGCGTACGTCGTGCATGGCGATCTCGCGGCGCTCGAGGTCGGAGATCGCCTGGGCGGTGTCGTAGGCCTTGGTCACCCGGTCCCAGTTGCCGGCGGCCACGTCACTGAGCTTGTCCTGTGCCGGTTTCGCCGCGGCCTTGGTCAGCCTCGGCGTGGCCGTCATCGTGTCGAGGGCGTCGAGCAGCGCGTAGTAGCGCTCGCCGCTGAGGGTCTCCTTGATGCGCTCGTACGCCTCGTGCTCGCGCGCGAGCAGGTCCTCGCCGAGCCTGGCCACGATGGGGCCGGTGACCAGTTCGGGGGCCAGCACCGCCAGCTCGCGGGCGAACCTGGCTCTGATCACCTCCAGGTCCCGGGCCTCGCCGAGCACGGCGCCCAGCCAGCGCAGCTCGTCCTGGACTCGCTTCGTGCCGGTGATGACGGTGTCGAACGCCTTGAGCGCGCTCCGCAGCCTGCGGGCGGCGACGCGCATCTGGTGGACGGCGTCCTCTTCCGCTCTGCGTACTCGGGGATCTTGTGAGAGGAGGGCTGTTACCTGGCTTGCCAGGTAGTTCACGATGACTTGGCCTGCCGTGCCGTCTTTTGTCAGGGCCTGGGCGGGGGGTGGGGGTTCGAGGAGTCTGGCGAGCTTGCTGGCCGCCACTGCCGGGGTGGCGCCGGCCTTCATGAGCCGCTTGCCGATCTTGGCGAGCAGGGCCTGGTCACCTTCGAGCAGCTCCGCCTCGACCTCGCGCCACCGCACGACGTCCGTTTTTTCTGACGCGACCGACTCGTCTGGCTTCTTGGTGTAGACCGTGCCCTTGACCCGGTCGTCGGCGATCTCGACCAGCGGGGTCGGGCCGTCGTGCAGCAGTGAGACGGTCCTGCGGGTGTCGAGCTCGGCCACCACCTGGAGTTCGGCGCCGCGGGTGTAGGCGCGGACGAGTTCGGCCAGTTCGGGGGGCACGACCTTGGTGCTCCGGGTGAGCGGGTGGGTGATCTCCTGACGGACGCCCTTGGCCTTGGGCAGCTTCAGATGCCAGCCCGCGTCGTCACCGCCGCGTCTTCGGCGGAGGGTGATGCCCCGGGTCGCCAGCCGCAGATCGGGCGTGTCGTAGTAGAGCGCCACGAGCTGATAGCTCTTCGGGCCCGAGATCTCCCCAAGCTTGCTCAGGTCGGGTACCGCGTAGTCGGGGGGAACGTCGAACTTGTCCTCGATTTCGATGCCCACAGCACCTCACAGCCTTGGCCGATTTGGACAATCATGCCACCACTGGATGAACTTCACACTTCTTGCAATAGCTCGATTCTGTTCCCCACCGGGTCCGTGAGGTAGATCCGGCGGTAGCCCGGGAGCAGGTCGTCGGGGGGTTCGGTGCTGAACGCGTTGAGGTCGTCCACCAGGAACGCCGGGTGCGCCTTCCTGGCGGGCCGGAAGTCGTCCTCGATGCCGAGATGCACCTCGACGCCCTCGCCACGGAACCAGACGCCACCGCGTTTGGCCAGATCAGGCGGTTTGGGGACCTCCTGGAGCCCGAGGACTCCTCCGTAGAACTCCCTCAGCATCGGCTCGCTCCCCGCGGGCGCGGCGAGCTGGACATGGTGCAGGCCCTTGATCACTGCTGCTGACGTTTCTGCGCCACCACGAAGATGCGCCGGAACGGGAACGGCGTGCCGTACGGCTTGGCCGGATAGACCTGGTCGAGCCGCTGCGCCAGCTCGGCCGTGAACTTCTTCTGCTCGTCGGCCTCCAGCCGGTCGAAGATCGGGCGCAGGGCGGTGCCGGAGATCCAGTTCAGCACCGCGTTGTCGCCCTCCAGTAGGTGGACGTACGTCGTCTCCCAGGCGTCGACCCGGCAGCCGCGCAGGAAGTCGACGTAGCCGGCGGCGTCGTCGACCGGGCTGCCCCGGTCGAAGTCGCCGAGCCGATCGGACCACGCGGGCGTGGCGCAGAGCTCGCGGATCGCCACGTGGCTGGGGGCGTCGAAGTTGCCCGGCACCTGGAAGGCCAGCCAGCCGTCCGGGCTCAGCGAGTCGATCCAGTGCTCCAGCACGTCGCGGTGCGAGGGCACCCATTGCAGGACGGCGTTGGAGACCAGCACGTCCACCGGCCGGTCGGGGCGCCACGTGGTGACATCGGCGACCGTGGACCTGATCTGCTGGTGCCGGCGGGCCTCGGTGATCATGGCTGGGGAGGCGTCGAAGCCGTCCACGGTAGCCTGGGGCCAGCGGCGGGCGAGTTCGACGGTGAGTTCGCCGGTGCCACAGCCGGCGTCCACGACATAATCGGGGCTGTCGGCGCCGATTCTGGCGGTCAGCTCGAAGAACGGGCGTGCTCGCTCGTCGGTGTACCTGGCGTACGTTGTGGGATCCCAGATATCTCTCGACATAGAGATTATTGATATCGAGATATGTATCTCGATGTCAAGACAGTACAATCTGACCATGACACAGGACGCGCTCCCCCCGATCTGGCGATCTGGTGTCGCGAACGAGGAGCCGCAGGACGCGCTCTTCCCGATCTGGCGATCTCATAGCAAGGCGGTGTCGTGAACGAGGAGCCGCAGGACGAGGTCGACCGGCTGGTGGCGGCCTGGCGGACGGAGCGCCCGGACCTCGACGTCGAGCCGCTTCAGGTGCTGTCGCGGGTTTCGCGCCTGGCCAAGCATCTCGACCGGGCCAGGCGGGCCGCGTTCGCCGAGCACGATCTCGAGCCGTGGGAGTTCGACGTGCTGACGGCGCTGCGGCGGGCGGGCAAGCCGTACGAGCTGAGCCCGGGGGCGCTGATCCGGGCCACGTTGGTCACGTCGGGCACGATGACGAACCGCATCGACCGCCTCGCCCAGGCATCCCTGGTCCGGCGGCGGCCGGATCCAGAGGATCGGCGGGGGGTGCTGGTGTCGCTTACCGAGAGCGGGGTGGCGCGGGTGGATGCCGCGTTCGCGGACCTGCTGCGACGCGAGCACGCCCTACTCGCCGCCCTGGCCCCCAACGACCAACACACCCTGTCCGCTCTGCTCCGCACCATGCTCGCGCCGTTCGACTCCTAGCCGCTCGCGTTCCGCAGAGGGCGAACGGCACAATTCCACGGTCTGTCTCAAGATTTGAGACGCTTGTTTTCTGTACGGCTTCGCATGGGTTGCCCGTGCCGCCGTCGTTGGCGCGCGACCGTCAAGCGCCGGTCGTGAAGGCTCACGGGGTGCTCGCCGTAACGACTCGTTCTTGGCCGCCTTCTTCGGAAGCCCGTCACCGCTCGTCCATCGGGCGTCTGCTTCAGAAGCCAGACGCCCGCATGCATGCCAACCGCTTACCGCTACGGCGCGTACTTGGGCCCCTGCTTCCGAGTCAGTCGCTCAGTCGGTCGGCGAGTTCGAGCCACTCGGCTTCGACTGTGTCCTTCTGCTCGAGGATGTCTCTGAGCTGGGCATCCAGGGAGCCTAGTTTGGCGTAGTCGCTGGCCGCGTCCGCCATCGCGGCGTGGAGCTTGGCCTCCTGGTCGCCCAGTCGGTCGAGTTGGCGTTCGAGGCGGTTCAGCTCCTTGCGGAGCTCTCGCTCCTCCTTGGCCGACATGCCCTCTTGGGGGGCTGCGGGCTGGGTCTGGGCGGGAGTGGGCTGGGGTGAGGTCGTTCGCGCTGTCAGGGCGGTGCCCTGAGCTCGCCGGGCCAGGTATTCGTCCACGCCCCCCGGAAGGAACGAGAGCTTGCCGTTGCCCAGGAGGGCTACGCACTTGTCTGTGACGCGCTCCAGGAAGTAGCGGTCGTGGCTCACCAGGATGAGCGTGCCGGGCCAGCCGTCGAGGAGGTCTTCGAGCTCGTTCAGCGTCTCGATGTCGAGATCGTTGGTCGGCTCGTCGAGCAGCAGCACGTTGGGGTCGTCCATGAGCAGCCTGAGCAGTTGCAGCCGCCGCCGCTCGCCACCCGACAGGTCGCCGACGACCTTCCACTGCGCCTCGCCCTTGAAGCCCAGGCGTTCGAGCAGCTGGGAGGCGGACCACTCCTTCTTGCCGACCTGGATGTACTTGCGGATCTCCTCGACCGTCTCCAGCACCCGGCGGGTGGGGTCGAGTTCGGCCAGTTCCTGGGACAGGTGCGCCAGCCGTACCGTCTTGCCCCTGGCCATCCGGCCCGAGTCGGGCTGGACCGTGTCGGCGAGCAAGCGGAGCACGGACGACTTGCCGGAACCGTTGACGCCGATCAGCCCGACGCGGTCGCCCGGCCCGAACTGCCAGGTGCAGTCGTCGAGCACCAGCGGGCCGCTGCCGGGGCCACCGGCGTGCAGGGTGACGTCTTCGAGGTCGTACACGGTCTTACCGAGCCGGACCGCCGCGAACCGCAGTAGTTCCACGCTCTCGCGAGCCGGCGGCTCGTCGGCGATCAGCGCCTGGGCGGCCTCCACCCGGAACTTGGGCTTCGACGTACGCGCGGGCGGGCCGCGCCGCAGCCAGGCGATCTCCTTGCGCATGAGGTTCTGGCGGCGTTCTTCGGCGGCCTGGGCGATGCGCGCCCGCTCCGCCTTCGCGAGCACGTACGCGGCGTAACCGCCCTCATACCGCTCGACTCGCCCGTCCACGACCTCCCACGTCCTGGTGGAGACCGCGTCGAGGAACCACCGGTCGTGTGTCACGACCACCAACGCGCTCTTACGTCCGGCCAGATGACCGGCGAGCCAGGCGATGGCTTCAATGTCGAGATGGTTCGTGGGCTCGTCGAGCATGATCAGGTCGTGCTCTTCGATGAGCAACTGGGCCAGCGCGGTGCGCCGCCGCTCACCACCAGACAGATCCCCCGCCTTGGCCTCAAGATCGAGATCGCCGATGAGATTACTGAGAATCTCGCGGACGCCCTGATCCCCCGCCCATTCGTGCTCGGCCTTCTCACCCAGCACGATCTCCCGGATGGGCATCGCCGGGTCGAGCGCGTCATGCTGCGTCAGCATGCCCACCCGCAGCCCCCGGGTATGGGTAACCCGGCCGCTGTCCGGCCGGACATCCGCCGCGATCACCGACAGAAGTGTGGTCTTACCGCCGCCGTTACGTCCGACGACACCTATGCGCTCTCCGACCTCGACGCCGAGGGAGACGTCGCTGAGCAGCGGCTTGGGCCCGTAGGCATGGGAAACAGACTCGAGATTTACCAGATTCATGGCCTTACCAGGGTATCGGCCCGCGCGACGCTGTGGTGACGACGCCAAGCCGCCACCGCACCGGGGGCGTCCCCCAATCGGCGAGCGGGCGAGCAACCGGGCGGGCGAGCGGCCAGATGGACAAACAGGCGGACGGGGAAGGAGGACGTGACAAGCGGCCGGACAGACGAACGGGGAAAAAGACGTGACAAGCGGCCGAACAGGCGAACGGGCGGGGGGCCATCCAAGCGGCCCCGCGCTGCCCGCTCCCCCCGTCTGGCAGCGCTTCCATCCTCCTCTGAACAGTCGCATCGCACCCTAGAGGGGGCGTACGAGAGAGAAGGCGTACGGCAGAGGGGGCGTACGGCGCTGACGGCCTTAGACCACTATCGCGCCCGGGACAGGGCCGTGGGCGGGGATGGCGGTGCGGGTGATGTTGGTGGTGGAGAGGGCGGTGGCCAGTTGGTCGGCGTGGGCGGCGTCGGTCGCGAGGAAGGCGCAGGTGGGACCGGAACCGGAGACGATCGCGCCGAGTGCGCCGTACTCACGGCCGGCTTCGAGGGTGCGGGCCAGTTGAGGACGGAGTGTCAGGGCGGCGGGCTGGAGGTCGTTCGTCAGGTACGCGCCCAGTTTGCGGGCGTCTCCGGCGCCGAGCGCCTCCAGCAGGGGGTCGCTCAACTGCGGCCAGGGGATTTCGGCACTGGTCGCGGCGCGGAGCCGATCGCATTCGGCGTAGACAGCGGCGGTGGACAGCCCACCCTCCGCCACCGCGAACACCCAGTGAAACTGGCCGCCGGTCGGCAACTCGCTGAGCTGTTCGCCCCGGCCGATCCCCACTGCCGTGCCCCCGAGCATCGAGAAGGGCACGTCACTACCTAGATCACCGGCGATCTCCATGAGATCTTCGAACGGCAGGCCAAGCCCCCACAGCTCGTTGCATGCCACCAGGGCCCCCGCCGCGTCGGCGCTCCCCCCGGCCATGCCACCGGCCACGGGAATGGCCTTATTGATGATCAGCGCCACACCATAAGTGCGGCCCGCGTGCTTGGCCAGGGCTCTCGCGGCCTGAATCGCGAGGTTCTCGTCATCGAGCGGGACACGGTCCGCCCAGTTTCCCCCCACCGTGACGGTGATCGACTCGGACTCCTTGGCGACCACTTCGTCGAAGATCGATACCGCGTGGAAAACGTTGACCAGGTCGTGATAGCCGTCTTCGCGGAGCGGTCCGACGGATAGCTGCACGTTGACCTTCGCGGGCACCCGTACGGTAACCGAACTCATCGATCTTCTGTCACTTTCGTCGCTTGGCGGGGTCGAGGACTCATGAGCTTATAGTGGCTCGCTTCCTGGTCACGTGATTCTCGGCAGAAGTGGTGAAGCCCTGTATGGGACCCGAGCCAACGCGCGTACCCCTGGAGGCCGGTGACATACACAGAGGTTAAGGCGCTTGACGGACCAAACGACCGGACGGCCGGTACAACCGAATCGTCTCACTCACTGGAACTGCCTGATCCACCGGCGCTGCGGCCCCAGAGCACTGAGGGCCACGAACCCTGCGGGGCTGCGGGGCTGCGGGGCTGCGGGGCTGCGGGGCTGCGGGGCGGACGGTAATGCCGGGCTGCAGGCGGACGGTACTGCCCGGAGTGCCGGAGTGCCCAGAGCCTGGTGGCTGGTGGCTGGTGGCTGGACGTGGGTAGGTCGCTGCAGTAGGGGAAATATGGGCTTTTGAGAGGAAGAGAGTGTTTTGTTGGAAGTGACGGTTGTTGAGGTGCCGCAGTGGCGGGGGTCGGGGTCCAGGACGGCGGAGCGGCTGCGGGAGGGGGCTCGGCTGGTGGCCGAGATGGTGCCTGCGGAGCGGCGGCTGCGGGTTGATGTGGATGATGATGATCTGATCGTTACGGCTGCTCGGGTGCGGGCGGTGATGTCGCAGTTGGGCGATGGGCTCGTGGTCACTGCCGGGGGTGATTGCGGAGTTGAGTTGGAGCCGGTGGCGACGGCTCGGCGGAAGTACGGGGATCGGCTGGTGGTCCTCTGGTTCGATGCTCATGGGGATCTCAACACGCAGGCCAGTTCACCTTCTGGGGCGTTTCACGGCATGGTGCTGCGGGCTCTCACCGGTGAAGGGCCGGAGGGGTTGGTGCCTGAGGAGCCGATCCGTCCGTGGCAGATCGTGCTTGCCGGGGTGCGGGATCTCGATCAGGCCGAGGTCGCGTTCGTTGAGGCGAGCGGGGTGCGCCATCTGGGTGTGACGGACTCCGTGGCGCTGGTCGACGCTGTTGCTTCGGCTGGCCTCGATCGGGGACAGGGTGGTCGCTCGGAGAACCCGGACCATGGGCTGGGGCTTGGGACTGAAAACTCCGATCGTGGGTCGGGACTCCGGACTGAAGGGTCCAGTCGTGGGTTGGGGCTTGGGACTGAAGAGTCCAGTCGTGGATCGGCGATTGGGGTGGAGAAGTCCAGCCGTAGGCAGGGGGGCGGGATCGAGGAGAAGGTCGTTTACCTTCATATCGATCTTGATGTGTTGGATCCGGAGATGTTCGGGAGCGTCGGGACGCCGGCGCCGGGTGGGTTGCGTCCTGATCAGCTGCTTGAGTTGGTCGGTGCGCTGGCGGAGCGGTTTGAGGTGGCCGGGCTGGGGATCGTGGAGTATGAGCCGGCCAGGCAGGAGGATCAGGAGCTGCTTGCGCCGCTGGTCGACAGGCTGGTCAGAATTTGCGCCCGTACTTGAGTAGCCGGACCGCACCCGGCGAAATGGGGGATCGGGTGCGGTCCGAGTGTGCGGAGCCCTGCTACGGGCTGTAGGTCAGCCTGGGCGTACGGCGCCTCGGTAGAGGGGGCGATAGTAGGTGGAGGTCAGGAACGGGGTTCTTCTGACTACGTCGCCGGTTTTGGGGGCGTGGATCATTACGCCTCCGCCCAGGTTGAGGCCGACGTGGGTGGGGTCACCGGTGCCGCCGCCGAAGAAGACCAGGTCGCCCTTGCGTAGGTCGTCGAGCGTGACTCTGCGGCCCTGGCGGAACTGGGTGCCTGTGTAGTGGCCGAGCCTTATGCCAGCTTTGGACCAGGCGTAGAGGGTGAGGCCGCTGCAGTCGAAGCCCTTGGTGTGGGCTCCTCTGCCTATGCCTGTGGTGGCGCCGGATGGTGCGCCGCCGCCCCATGAGAATGGGGTGCCCAGCTGGTCGATGGCGGCTGCTGTTGCTATGTCGCCCTTGGTCAGGGGCTTGGTGGGTCTCGGCTTGGTAGGAGTATTTCGGGGGGCCTGGGCCGGGGGGTTGGGGGCGGGGCAGGACTCTGGGGGCAGGGGGATGAGGACGTAGATGGGCTGGTTGTTGTGTGCCAGCGCATCAGGAGGTAGGGCGAAGAACGGCTCTGGTGGGACGGGGATGTCCTGGGGGTGCTTCGTCTCGCGGTCGTTGGCTGCGGGTGGGTTGGTGGGGAGGGCGATCAGGCGGAAGCACGGGGTGGTCGGCGGTTCGGGTGAGGTGGTGGTCGCGGCGGCCACCGCGCTGGGGGATGCGATGAGGGCCGCGAGGGTGCCGCCGCCGATCGCGAGCCAGGTAAGAGCAGAGCAAGTGGTCAGGGCAGAGCGAGTGGCCGGGGCAGAGCGAGTGGCCGGGGCGAGATGGATGTCCAGGACGGGGGCTGTGTCCGGGACGGGGGCTGTGTCCGGGACAGGGCGGGTGTCCAGAGCAGGACTGGGGGTCAGGTCGGAGCGGGTGTCCAGAGCGGGGCTGGGAGTCGGGTCGGGGTGAGGGGTCAGGGCGGGGCGGGGGGTCATGGTGGGCCTCCTGCGGCGTGCGGAATGGAGGCCCCAGGATCTTGCGATTGGTCAGGGCGGCGGGGAGCCGAACGGGGTTCTGTGGATAGCCGGGGATACGGGGGCAGGCTCTGTGGATATCCAGGGGTGCCGGACAACGCAGGACTCGGTGGATAGCGGGCGCGCCGGACAACGCAGGTGTCTGTGGATATCCAGGGGTGCCAGACAGCGCACGACTCGGTGGATAGCGGGCGCGCCGGGCGAAGCGGCTCTTTGGAGGTCCTGGGGGCCAGGTACGGCAGGTTTCAGTGGATAGCGGGCGATCTAGGGTTTGACTTCGGCGATCCGGGCGAAAGCCGTCACGTCCAACTGCTCTCCCCTCTCCGAGGGGTTCACCCCAGCGGCCCGCAGCGCGGCCTCCGCCTGGGCGGGGCTTCCGGCCCACGTGGCCAGCGCGGCCCGCAACGTCTTACGCCGCTGCGCGAACGCGGCGTCGATCACTGCGAACACCTCCTCCCGCGACGCGGACGTCTCAGGCGGGTCCCGCCGGACCATGGAGACGAGGCCGGAGTCCACGTTAGGGGCGGGCCAGAACACCGTCCGTCCCACCGGCCCGGCCCGTCGTACGTCCGCGTACCAGGCGGCCTTCACCGACGGCACCCCGTACACCTTGGAGCCGGGCCCCGCCGCGAGGCGGTCGGCCACCTCCGACTGGACCATCACGAGGCCCTTGTGCAGTGACGGCAGCGCCTGCAGCAGGTGCAGGACCACCGGGACCGCGACGTTGTAGGGGAGGTTCGCGACCAGGGCGGTGGGGGTGTGGCCCAGCAGGTCGGCGGAGGTGATGCGCAGGGCGTCGGCCTCCACGACCGTGAGCTTGTCGCCGAGGCCGCGGTCCGCGACGGTTACCGGGAGCTGGGCGGCCAGTACGGGGTCGATCTCGACGGCCACCACGTGCTGGGCCGCGGGGAGCAGCGCGAGGGTGAGCGAGCCGAGGCCGGGCCCGACCTCTATGACCACGTCTTCTGGGGCGAGTGCGGCGACTCTGACGATGCGCCGCACGGTTCCCGCGTCGATCACGAAGTTTTGGCCTAGCTTTTTCGTCGGACGAAGATTTAGCTTATCCGCCAAAATACGTATTTCTGTAGGGCCCAACAGGCTCATCATCCAACCAGTCTCCCGCATCGAAGAACCTGCGATGGCGGATGGGGGCACCACAGGGGAGGATGGCCGTGGAACAGGAAGGGACGTCCTTGATGGAGCCAACGGGCGCCGCGCCGCTCCGCCCGACGGATCTGCGAGAAATCGGGCCATACCGACTGCTCGGCCGGCTCGGCGAGGGTGGAATGGGTACGGTGTTCCTGGCCAGGGCGCCGACGGGGCGGTTCGTCGCGGTCAAAGTGGTGAAGGCGGAGTTCGCCAACCAGCAGGGGTTCGCCGACCGCTTTCACTCCGAGGTGGAGAACGCGCGGCGGGTGGCGTCGTTCTGCACGGCACAGGTGCTCGACAACGGCAACACCGGCGACGGCCGGCCGTACATGGTGACCGAGTACATCGGCGGCACCCCGCTGTCGGACCAGATCGCCAAGTACGGCGCGCTGGACCCGGGGCCGCTGCACGGCGTCGCGCTGGGAGTCGCGGCGGCGCTGGCGGCGATCCACGTCGCCGGGCTGGTGCACCGGGATCTCAAGCCGGCCAATGTCATCTTGTCGCTGTCCGGGCCGCGAGTGATCGACTTCGGCATCGCCAGGGCGCTCGACAGGGAGACCGGGTTCACGATGTCCGGTGAGCTGCTGGGCAGTCCGGGCTGGTGGGCGCCCGAGCAGGTGCGGGGGGAGACGGTCACTCCCGCCGCCGACATCTTCGCCTGGGGCTGCCTGATCGCGTACGCCGGTAATGGGCGCCACCCGTTCGGACGCGGCGACCCCATCACGCTCGCGACGCGCGTCCTGAACACGCCGCCCGACCTGGGCGCGCTGCCCGCGCCTCTCGACGAGTTGGTACGGCGGGCGACCGACATGGAGCCCGCCCAGCGGCCCACGGCCCAGGACCTGCTGATCGCCCTGGTCGGCGGCAGCGCGCCCAAGCCTGCGGCGGCGACGGTGGACAATCCGCCGACCCTGGTGGCGCCCGGGCTGCTCAACGACTGGGAGCCGCCGCAGAACGTGGTGAACGAACCTGACATCACGGCCACGTTCGCCACGCCGCCGCCCAGTGACACGACGGCCAAGGGGCCGGCCGTGGCCACCGACGTACCCCCACAGGAGTCGAAGCAGGCCGATCTGCAGGAGCTGGCCCGCCGGGAGGAGCAGGCCGCCCGCGAGGAGCTGGCGCGTTGGGAGGTTCCGGCCCCCGAGCAGCCGACTCCGAAGAAGCCCAAGAAGCCCAAAAAGGAGCGCTTAGCCGAGCAGGCCCCTCAGCCCGACGACGAGCTGAGCGTGCAGGCCCGAAACACGGACCCGGGACGCCAGGCCGAGGAACTGTCCACGGACGACACCCAGGCCCCCCTCCCCGGCCGCTCCCTCAGCACCCGCTGGCTCATCGCGGCCGCCGCGGCCGTGGCGGCCATCGCCGTCACCGTCGGCGTCCTCATCGTCACCTCCAGCCGCAACATCACCCCGCCCGCCCGGACGCAGACCCAGTCGGCGACCTCCTCGGCGCGGCCCAACGACGTCGGTCACCGGTTCGCGCTCGGCAAGTCCTTCGACGACCCGCAGCTCATCGTCGTCGCGGCCCCGCAGTGCGGCCTGAAGGAGTTCGAGGGCAAGACGCAGACCCAGGGCCAGCTGTGCGTGGTTCGCTGGACGATGCTGAACCCCGGAGGCGAACGCCAGGAGATCGGCGACCCGATCGTCTCGCTGCTCGACGACAGAGGCGGGCGCCACGACCCGGTGGAGGCCACGTTCCCGGCGGTGATCACCGCGGGCAGCCGGATCGACAACGCGTTCGTGTTCGACATGCCGCTTTACCGCAAACCCGTAGAGCTGTCCGCCACCAGACTCAAGAACGGCAACCAGATCGAGGTCCGGCTGTGAAGACGATCGGTGCGGCGCTCCTGGCGCTCGCGCTCGCCGTGGGCGGCACGCTCGCCACCGGCACCCCCGCGACAGCCGCCACGAGCACCACCAAGAAGGCCGCCTGCTCGGGTACGAGTGACTTCGACGGCGACGGCCTGGAGGACGTGGCGGTCGGCGACCCGTTCGCCGACGGCGGCAAGGGCGCCGTGCACATCCTCTCCGGGGACAAGGTGATCCCGATTTCGGTGCCCGGCCTCCAGCAGGGTGACGCGCTCGGCTGGTCGGTGACGCTGGCCAAGGTCGATCCCGGCAACCCCTGCGCCGACCTGGTGGTGGGGGCGCCGTACACGGACGTCGACGGCGTCAAGGACGCGGGTGCGGTCTATGTCGTGTACGGCGGGGGCAGCCCGGCACCGCAACAACTGGTGGCGCCCGAGCCGCAGCGCGATGCCCACTTCGGCTGGTCCCTGGCGTCCCGGGGCAGCCTGGTGGCGATCGGCGCGCCGTACGAGGACCAGGCCCAGATCGCCGACGCGGGCTCCGTCTACGTGCGCGAGGGCACCGGTCGGCTGATCAGGATAAATCAGGACTCGGCGGAGGTGCCGGGCAACGGCGAGGTCGGCGACCAGTTCGGCTGGTCACTGGCCGTCGGGCCGGGCAACAGCCTGCTCGTCGGCGTCCCGTACGAGAACGACGACGGCGCCGGCCGCCAGGTCGACGCGGGCAAGTCCGACTCGGGGGCCGCGGTCCGCATCGACAACGTGCTGGCGCCGACGCTCGCGGGGGTCAAGCTCGACTCGCCCACCAAGGCCGCCGGAGACAGGTACGGCTACGCGGTGGCGTACGCCGAGGGGGCCGGGTTCGCGGTGACCGCGCCGGGCCACGGCTATGTCCAGCTCTACGACCCGGCCATGCGCCCGACGAGGCGGGTGGGGCAGGGGGCGGGGTTCGGGTTCTCGATGGCCGCCTCGGCCGACGGCAAGGTGGCCGTCGGCGCGCCCTATGAGGGAGGCGTACGGGTGCTGTCGTTCAAGAACGCGGCCGAGGACAAGAGGCTCCCGGCGTCGGACGGCCTGTTCGGGTGGTCGCTGACCTACAGCGGCAACAAGCTCTACATCGGCCAGCCCGACGCCGTGCCGGCCGGCAAGGTCCTGGTGCTGGCCCGCAACTCCGATGAGCTGCGGCCGCTCCAACCACCCGCCGGCGCCGACTTCGGTAGCTCGATCGCCGGTTGACCCAGCCGGCCGCGGACTTACATCATGATCGCCTCCGGGCCGAACAGCTGCTTGACGTCCGCGGCGAAGCTGGGTTCGGCATTGACGGAGAACTCCGGCAGAGCACACACCATGATCTTCCCGGTCAGCCGCTGCACATTGATCCGCAGCGGCACGTTGCCCTGGTGCAGCTTCAGCACGTTACGGAGTTCTTCCACGGCTTCCTGCGTGAGGCGTTCCTCGCGCACCTGGATGGTGATGGGATGCCCGGAATCGCTGGTGATGCCGGACACGTCGAGTGGGGTGAGGTCTTCCGCGAAGATGCTGATGGCGCCGTCACGGTTGTTGACCTTGCCGCCGACCGACACCACGGCATCCCCGCGCAGCTCCGGCGCGTACAGCTCGTAGCTCCTGGGGAAGAACAGGCACTCGATGGCCGCGTCCATGTCCTCGACGGTGACGATCGCCCACACGTTGCCGGCCTTGTTGACCCGCTTGTCGACCTTGGTGATCAGGCCGCACACCCGGACGTCCCCGCGGTCGTCACGGCCGCTTTCGAGCAGTTCGGCGATCGTGGTGTCCCGGTGGCGGGCCAGGAGCCGCTCCGTGCCCGCCAGGGGGTGATCCGACACGTACAGGCCGAGCATCTCCCGCTCGAAGTCCAGTCGCGTCTTCTTGTCCCACTCCATGTCCGGAATCTGTACGGAGAACGCCGCCGTGCCCGCGTCGTCGCTCGGGCCGCCGAACAGCGAGTCCTGGCCGTGGGCCTCGTTCTTCTTGATGTCGATGACCGAATCGACCGCCGGCTCGTGCACCATGAGCAGCGCCTTGCGCTGGTGGTCGAGCGAGTCGAACGCGCCCGCCTTGATCAGCGATTCGATGACCCGCTTGTTGCAGACCGTCAACGGCACCTTGCCGAGGAAGTCGTTGAAGTTCTCGTAACTGCCCTTCTCGGCGCGGGCCTTCACGATGCCTTCGACGACGTTCTCACCGACGTTGCGGACCGCGCCCAGGCCGAACCTGACCTTGTCGTCGCCGACCGCGACGAAGTCGAGCTGGGAGTCGTTCACGTCCGGGGCGAGCACCTGGATGCCCATCTTGCGGCACTCGGCCAGATAAACGGCGGCCTTGTCCTTGTCGTCCCCCACGGAGGTCAGCAGGGCGGCCATGTACTCGGCGGGGTAGTTGGCCTTGAGGTAGGCGGTCCAGTAGGCGACGAGGCCGTAGCCGGCGGTGTGGGACTTGTTGAAGGCGTATCCGGAGAACGGCAGCATGACGTCCCACAGCGCCTGGGTGGCCTCGGCGGTGTAGCCGTTGCCGTGCATGCCGGCCTGGAAGTTGGCGAACTCGGCGTCCAGGATCTCTTTCTTCTTCTTGCCCATGGCGCGACGCAGCAGGTCGGCGCCGCCCAGGGTGTAGCCGGCCAGCTCGCGGGCGACGGCCATGATCTGCTCTTGGTAGACGAGCAGGTGGAAGGTCGGCCCGAGGATCGGTTCGAGCGCTTCCTTCAGCTCGGGGTGGATGGGGTCGATGTCCTGACGGCCGTTCTTGCGGTGCGCGTAGTTGGTGTGCGCGTTGGCCGCCATCGGGCCCGGCCGGTATAGAGCGAGCACGGCGGCGATGTCCTCGAATCGGCTCGGTTCCATCAGCTTCAGGAGCTGCCGCATCGGGCCGCCGTCAAGCTGGAACACGCCCAGGGTGTCGCCGCGGGCCAGCAGCTTGTACGTGGGCACGTCGTCGAGGGGAAGGGTCAGGGTGTCGAGTTTGACGCCCCGGTTCTGCTCGATGATCTTGATGGCGTGGTCGATGATGCCCAGGTTTCGTAGCCCCAGGAAGTCCATCTTGACCAGGCCCATGTCTTCACAGGACGGGTAGTCGAACCCGGTGATGATCACGCCGTCCTTGTCCCGCATGTGCATGGGGATCAGGTCCAGCAGGGGCTCCGAGGACAGGATGACCGCGGCCGCGTGCACGCCGGTGCCGCGGATCAGGCCCTCGATGCCGCGGCCGGTGTCGATGACCTTGCGTACGTCCGAGTCGTTCTCGTACAGGGCGCGGAGCTCACCGCCCTCGTTGTAGCGGGGGTGGTCCTCGTTGAAGATGTCGGCGAGCGGGACGCCCTTGCCCATGACGTCCGGCGGCATCGCCTTGGTGATCTTGTCGCCCATGGCGAACGGGTAGCCGAGAATCCGGCTCGCGTCCTTGACGGCGGCCTTGGCCTTGATCGTGCCGAACGTGTTGACCTGGGCGGTCGCTTCGCTGCCGTACTTCTGCGTCACATACTGGACCATCCGGTCCCGCTGGCGGTCGTCGAAGTCGAGGTCGACGTCCGGCGGGTTGATGCGCTCGGGGTTCAGGAAGCGCTCGAACAGCAGGCCGTGCTCCAGCGGGTCGAGCTCGGTGATGCGGGTGGCGTAGGCGACGATCGAGCCGGTGGCGCTGCCTCGGCCCGGACCCACGGCGATGCCGTTGTCGCGGGCGTACTTACAGATGTCGGCGACCACGAGGAAGTAGGAGGAGAACCCCATGGGACCGATGACCTTCATCTCGGTCTCATACCGCTCCATCACCTCGGCGGGGATGGGTGTGCCGTAACGCAGCTCCAGGCCGCGCTCCACTTCCTGGCGCAGCCAGGATTCCTGCGTCTCCCCCTCGGGCACGTCGGGGAACTGCGGCATCCGGTCGACGTGCTGGAACACGTCGCCGTAGTCGCCCACCATCTCGGCCACGAGCAGCGTGTTGTCACACGCTTCCGGCATTTCGGCGAACAGCTTGCGCATCTCGTCGGCGGACTTGAGGTAGTAGCCCGACCCGTTGAACCGGAAACGGTTGGGGTCGTCCTTGTTCTTGCCCACGCCGACGCACAGGAGGCTGTCGTGCGCGTCGGCCTGGTCCTCCGTCACGTAGTGGGAGTCGTTGGTGACCAGGAGCGGGATGTTGAGCTGCTTGGCCAGGCGGAGCAGGTCGGCGCGGACCTCCCGCTCGATGCTGATGCCGTGGTCCATCAGCTCCAGGAAGTAGCTGTCCTTGCCGAAGATCTCTTGGTATTCGCCGGCGACTCTGACCGCCTCGTCGTACTGGCCGAGCCGGATCCGGGTCTGCACCGCGCCGGACGGGCAGCCGGTGGTGGCGATGATCCCGTTCGCGTGCTTGGAGATCAGGTCCTGGTCCATGCGGGGCTTGGAGTAGTAGCCCTCGAACGACGCCAAGGAGGACAGCCGGAACAGGTTGCGCAACCCGTCCGCGTTCTTGGCCCACATGGTCATATGGGTGAACCGGCCGCCGCCGGAGACGTCCTTGCCGCCCTCACCGTCGGCCACGCCGGTCTCGGCGCGCTGCCCCCAGAAGACCGGCTTCTTCACGAACCGGTTCTCGGGGGCCACATAGGCCTCGATGCCGACGATCGGCTTGACCGGGCTGCCCTTCGCCACCTTCTGGAACTCGTACGCACCGAACATGTTGCCGTGGTCGGACATCGCGATGGCGGGCATCTGGAGCCGCTCGGCTTCCTTGAACAGCGGCTTCATCTTGGCCGCTCCGTCAAGCATGCTGTACTCGGTGTGCACGTGCAGATGCACGAAAGACTCGCTCACCCGTTCCCCTTACCTCGGCGCCAGCCCGTCCTCTCGGATGAGCTTATTCCGTCTCATGAGGCTGTTGGGGCATCGGGCGTGAGGGGCCGACACCTTGTTGTGAGCCTGTTGCAGGCTGGCAAGCGGCTAGCCGAAAAGCCGTGATCCACACTCCCGCCACTGGCCCTGCCACCGGCCGCCGACCAACTGGTAGAGGAGCTGTGCCCGATAGGTCTGCTCCTCCGCCGGCCAGGTATGCGGCAGCCCGGTGCCGCCGACGGCCGCCCACATGGGCAGGCTGAATCCGTACATCCCGTAATAGGGCCCGGCGGGGTTGACCGCCAGCGGGTCGCCGTTCGACATGCACTGGGCCAGCGCGGCCCAGTCGAGCCCCGCCACGGTCGCCGGCACGATCACGGTGTGCGGCGGCGGGGGCGGGCTGACCCTGATGACGGTCCCCTGCGCCGGGAAGCTGTCGAGCGGCGGCCGTACCCGGTAGCCGCGGTGCAGCGGGACGCGGCGCTGCCTGAGCACCTCGCGGACGGTACGGCCGGTGGTCGTGGTCGCCGTCCGGACGCCGCCCGTCTCTACGTACACCTCACGTCGCGTGTACATCGAGAGCGAGAGGCCGGACAGCGGCACGTTCCGGCCCGGCGGGACCGACAGTCTGCCGCCGGCCGGGCTGATGTCGAGCTCGGCCAGCGCGTCGCCGACGTTCGTGGCGGTCACCAGGTGCTGGGTGGTGCGCCCGTCGACGGTCAGGGTGATGGGACGGGCGTGGCGCACCTCGATCCACGTGCCGTCGACGAGCTTCTCCTGCCCGGCCGGTCGTACGGAGTCGCCAGACCCCACCGGCACACCGGCCTCGCCGAGGACCTCCCGCACCGAGCCGGCGAAGCTGCGCAGCGCGATCTGCTTGCCGTCGACGACCAGCACCACGCTCTTGACCAGGGTCGCGACGGTCACGATCCCGCCCACGGCCATGACCGCGAGCAGGCAGAACACCGGTGTCCACGGCGAGCGCCAGGCAATCCGAGGGCGTGGGGCGCGCCTCTTTCCTCGCACGGTCGACCTCCGGTAGCGGCTTCGGGCGGCTCGACGTTAGTGGCGCCCGCGCCGTCGCCTCCACCGGTTCACGGAAAGATGGTCACCACTCTCCGAAGACCGAGACTCCGTTGACGCTGATGGCCTCGCACAGCTCATCCGGATGGACTCCCTTGACCTCCGCCAGGCAGCGCAGGGTGAGCGGGATGAGGTAGGGCGCGTTGGGCTTGCCCCGGTACGGCACGGGCGGCAGGTAAGGAGCGTCGGTCTCGACCAGCATGAGCTCCATCGGCGCGACCTGGGCCGCCTCCCGGAGGTAGGAGGCGTTCTTGTAGGTCACCGGCCCAGAAAAAGACATGAAATATCCGGCTTCGGTGCACTTTTTCGCCATTTCAGCATCGCCCGAGAAGCTGTGGAACACCACCACCGGCGGCGCGCCCTCGGCGGCCAGCACCTTCAGCACGTCGTCGTGCGCGTCGCGGTCGTGGATGACCAGCGCCTTGCCGGTGCGCTTGGCGATCTCGATGTGCGCCCGGAAGCTCGCGTGCTGGTCGTCCTTGGCCGCCCAGTCACGGTAGTAGTCCAGCCCCGTCTCCCCCACCGCCCGCACCTCGTCGCGCCCGGCCAGCGCCTCGATCTCGGCCAGCGTCTCGGGCGTGGCCGCGTGCGCCTCGTTGGGATGGATCGCGACGCCGGCGTAGATCCCCTCGTGCTCCGCCGCCGCCTCGGCGTTCCACCGGGAGGACGGCAGGTCGTAGCCGATCGTGACAAGCCGGGTCACACCAACGGCGCGCGAGTCGTCGAGGATGCTCCGTACGCTCGCCGACGCCGCCTGTGCCGCCTGCGCCACCGGATCGCCCGAGGACGCCTGCCGGTTTCCGACCATGATGTCCAGATGGCAGTGGCTGTCGAACACCGGCGCGGACAGCGGCTCCGGCGGGCTGGGAATCTTGCTCACGCCCTCTAAAGTAACCTCCATGCGCTTCGGCATCCTCGGCAGCACCCGTGCCTGGCGCGCGGACGGCGGCGAGGTGCCACTCGGCGGCCGGGCCCGGCGGGCCCTGCTGGCGCTCCTGCTCATCCGGCCCGGCGAGGTCGTCACCTACGACCGGCTCATCGATGTCCTGTACGGCGAGCAGCCGCCCAAGAACGCCCAGCACGCCCTGCACTCCCAGGTGTCGAGGCTGCGCGGCGACGGCATCATGGTCGAGCGGGCGGCCACGGGTTACCGGCTGGCCGTCGATCCCGGCGACGTCGACGCGCACCGGTTCCTGCGGCTGGCCGAGGCCGGGCGGCAGGCTCTCGACGCCGACCCGGACCGGGCCGCCGCGTTGCTGGGCGAGGCGCTGTCCCTGTGGCGCGGCACCGCGCTCGCCGATCTCGACCCGGCGCATGCCGTGCCCCTCGAAGAGCGGCGTGTGGCCGCTCAGGAGGACCGGATCGAGGCCGACCTGCGGCGAGGAGCGTACCGGGCGGCGATCCCGGAGCTCGGCGAGCTGATCGAACGTCACCCGCTGCGCGAGCGGCTGCGCGGCCAGCTCATGCGGGCCCTGAGCGCGGACGGCCGCCAGGCCGAGGCGCTGGTCGTCTACGAGCAGGTAAGGCGGCTACTGGCCGACGAGCTGGGCGCCGACCCCTCACCCGAACTGACCGTCCTGCACCAGAACCTGCTACGCGGCGAACTGACCCGCCTGACACCACAGCCCACCCCCGCCCTGGCCACCGCCGGACCGACCGGACAGATCGTGGTCGCATCCGGTGATTCCGGGCGGTCGCGGATGCCGGCTCGGCTCACCAGCCTGGTTGGCCGGGCCTACGATCTGGCCGCGGTCGGCGCGCTCATCGACTCGGCCCGGCTGGTGACGCTGCTGGGACCGGGCGGCGCGGGCAAGACGCGGCTGGCGGTCGAGGTCGCCGGGCGGCGTCCCGACGCCTGCCTCGCCGAGCTGGCCTCCCTGACAGAGGGCACCGGCCTGCCACAGGCGGTGCTCGACGCGCTGGGCGTGCGTGAGGGCGGCCTGCTGAGCGGCCCGGCCGAGCCCTTGCCCGGTCGGCCCGCAGGCACGGGCGCGGGCACGGGCGCTGGCACGGGCACGGGCACGGGCACGGCCGAGTCCGCAGCCCTGTCGCGGTTGATCGCCGCCCTCGCCGAGCGCCCGCTGCTGCTCGTGCTCGACAACTGCGAGCACCTGATCGAGGGCGTCGCCGCCTTCGCGGAGCGGTTACTGGCCGCCTGCCCTCAGCTGCGCATCCTGGCGACCAGCCGCGAGCCGCTCGGCATCACGGCCGAGCACCTCTGGCCGGTACGCCCGCTCGCCCCCGCCGACGCCGTCCGTCTCTTCACCGACCGGGCGGCGGCGGTCCGCCCGGGGTTCACGCCGGACGAGACGGTCGAGCGGATCTGTTCCGCGCTGGACGGCCTGCCGCTGGCGATCGAGCTGGCTGCTGCCCGCATGCGTACGCACGAGGCCCCCGAGCTGGCCGAACGCCTCGCCGGCACCGACCGCTTCCGGCTGCTGTCACGCGGCAGCCGTACCGCCGACGCACGACATCAGACGCTCCGCGCGGTCGTCGCGTGGAGCTGGGAGCTGCTGACCGAGCCCGAACGCGCGATGGCGGCCCGCCTCACGGTCTTCTCCGGCGGCGCCACCGCGACGGCCGCCGCCGAGGTGTGCGGCCTGCCCGACGCCGAGGAACTGCTCGACTCGCTGGCCGACAAGTCGCTGGTGAACGTGGCCGCCGGCCGCTACCGCATGCTGGAGACCATCCGCGCCTTCTGCGCCGAGCAGCTCGCCGACAAGGCATCCGTACAGCGGGCGCATGCGACGTACTTCCTCGGCCTGGCGCAGCGGGCCGACCCGCACCTGCGCGCGGCCGAGCAGCTCGACTGGCTGGAGTCGCTGTCCGCCGAGCACGACAACCTCCGTACGGCCCTGCGCTGGGCGGCCGAGGCGGGCGAGGTGCGGCTCGGCATGCGGCTGCTGGCGGCGCAGTCCGCCTACCTGTGGATGCGCGGGATGCGCGGCACCGCCAGAGCCTCGGCCGTCGCCCTGCTGGAGGCGGCCGGGCCGGCGCCGGATCCGGAGCTCGGCGACGCGTACGTGCTCTGCCTGCTGACCGTGGCCGGCGGCGAGGGGGCCGGGGAGCTGTGGGCCCGCCACTCCGCCGTGGCCGACGCGATCGTGTCGGCTGGAGAGGGGGCGCGGGACTACCCGGTTCTCACGTTCCTGTGGCCGATGATCACAGCGGCCATGCACGCCCCCGAGCCGACTCTCGCGGTGCTGGCCAGGGCCACGACGAGTCCCGACCCGTGGGAGCGCGCCATGGCCCGGATGATGTGGGCCTATTCGCTGATGGCTCGCGGCGAGTACGCCCAGGCACAGGCCGACCTGATCTCGGCGCTCGACGCCCTGCGCGCGCTCGGCGACCGGTGGGGGTCGATGATCTCGCTCGACGCGCTGGCCTGGCTGGCGGGCATCCACGGCGACCGGGACACCGCGCTGGCCCGCACTGACGAGGCGATCGTGCTGGCCGAGGAGCTGGACGCGACCGAGGACCTGGCCGATCTGCTGTGCAACCGGGGCGATCACCACCTGCACGCCGACCCCGCCGCCGCCAGGGCCGACTACGAGCGCGCCGCCGAACTGGCCCGGCGCGTGGGCGTGCCGACGAACGTGGCGTCGGCGCTGCGCGGGCTCGGCGACGTGGCCCTGGAGGAGGGCGACCTGGTCAGGGCGCGGGAGCTGCACGAGGAGGCGCTGCGGCGCTCGGATCCCCGGTGGCTCAGGAGTGCGGGCAGCAGGATCCGGCTCCTGGTCGGCCTGGGACGCCTCGCGGAGGCTGACGGCGACCCGCACGCGGCCGGGGCCTGGCACCGGCGGGCGATCGAGGCCGCGCTCGCGACGGGCGCGATGCCGGAGAGCGCCCGGGCGTTCGAGTCACTCGCCCGGCTCGCGCTCCTCGACGACGGCGGTGCTCGGTCGGCCGCCAAGTTGCTGGGGGCCGCCACCGCGGTGCTCAGCGGGATCCGGCTCGACACGCCGGTAAGCGCGGACGTCTCCGCCCGGGTGCGGGCCGTCCTGGGCGACGAGGCGTACGAGCGGGCCTGGACCGAAGGCGCGGCACTCACCCACTTCCAGGCGGCCCTCCTGGCGGGTGTGTCCGATGCGGCGATCGACTCCTCACCGCTGCGCCTGATCGCCACCCTGCCCGGTGAGCTCGGGGTGAGACCGCGGTGAGCGCGCCCCGCGATGCTCGGCCGCATGGACATTCTGCTCTCCGGCGCCAGCGTCGCCGGTCCCGCCCTGGCCTACTGGCTCAACCGCTCCGGACACTCCACCACGATCGTCGAACGGGCGCCCGCCCTGCGTGACGGCGGCTACTCGGTCGACTTCCGCGGCGACGTCCACCTCACTGTGCTCCGCAAGATGGGCATATTCCAGGAAATTCAGCGACGGCAGACCCACATGGGTGCCATGTGGAACGTCAACGAGGCAGGCAAGAAGCTGAGCGCCCTGCCGGCCGACCTGTTCGCCGGCGACGTCGAGATCCTGCGCGGTGACCTCGCCGAGATCCTCTACGACCTCACCAAGGACCACACCGAGTACATCTTCGACGACTCCGTCGCCGCGCTCGACGAGGACGCCGACGGGGTCACGGTCACGTTCGAGCGGGGGCCGAGCAGGCGCTTCGACCTGGTGGTCGGCGCCGACGGCCTGCACTCGAAAGTGCGTGAGCTGGCCTTCGGTCCCGAACGGCAGTTCCTGTCGTACCTGGGCCTGTACTGCGCGATCTTCACGACGGAGAACTACCTCGGCCTCGACTACAGCGGCCAGGCCTACGGCACACCGGGCAGGATGGTCGCCCTCTACAGCGCCAGGCAGAACACCGAGGCCAAGGCCATGTTCTGGTTCGGCTCGCCGGAGCTGACCTATGACCGCCGTGACAGCCGCAGGCAGCAGGACCTGCTGGAGCAGGCGATGGCGGGCGTCGGCTGGGAGGCTCCCCGGCTGCTGCGCGACATGCGGCGGGCCGGCGACTTCTACTTCGACGCCATCGCCCAGGTGCGGATGGACCGCTGGTCACGCGGCCGGGTCGTGCTGCTCGGCGACGCCGCCTGGTGCCCCTCGCCGCTGTCGGGCATGGGCACCGGGCTCGCCATGGTGGGCGCGTACGTGCTGGCGGGCGAGCTGGCGGCAACCGGCGACCACCGGACCGCCTTCGCCGGGTACGAGGCGGCCATGCGCGACTACGTGCTCGCCTGCCAGAAGATGGGCGAGGGCGTCAGTAAGTTCATGGTGCCGGAGAACAGGTTCATGCTCTGGTTCATGAACCAGAACTACAAGCTGATGCCGTACCTGCCGTGGAAGGGCCTGATGGCGCGGTCCGCGCGGAAGACGGCCGCCGCCATCAGGCTCAAGGACTACGAGATCAGTCGGCCAGCCGGGCCAGCTCCTCGTCCACGACCTTCGGGTCGAGCTTCTTGAACAGCGGCACCGGCGGCGCGAGCGGGGTGCCGGGCTTGATCTGCCGGTGCTCCCACTGGGCCGCGCCCTGGTAGTCGCCGGTGATCACCGGGTAGGGGGTGCCACCGTCCTCGTCGACGTCGTGCATCTCCGGCATGCCGGACCAGACGCCCTCGCCGCCGAGCATCGCGTGGACCTTGTTGGACGAGCCGGGCAGGAACGGCGTGAGCATCGTCTTGGCGTCGTCGACCACCTGGAGGGCGACGTGCAGGATCGACTTCTGCCGCTCCGCGTCGTCCTTGAGCTTCCACGGCTCCTGCTCGGCCAGGTAGCGGTTGGCGTCGCGGACCACGTCGAACGCCTCGGTGATGGCGTTCTTGAACCGTGAACGGTTGAGCTCGGCGCCCACCGGTCCGAAGGCGTTGCGCGAGCGCTCAAGCAGCGCCCGGTCGGCGTCGGTCAGCTCACCGGCCTCGGGAATCGCGCCGAAGTTCTTGGCCGCCATGGAGATCGACCGGTTGACCAGGTTGCCCCAGGCCGCGACGAGCTCGCCGTTGTTGCGGTTGACGAACTCCTGCCAGGTGAAGTCGGTGTCCTGGTTTTCCGGACCGGCCACGGAGATGTAGTAGCGCAGCGCGTCGGCGTCGTAGCGGGCCAGGAAGTCGCGGACGTAGATGACGACCTGCCGGGAGGAGGAGAACTTCTTGCCCTCCATGGTCAAAAACTCGCTGGAGACCACCTCGGACGGCACGTTGAGCGCGCCCAGCGACCCCGGGGAGCCGCCCCTGGCGCCCTGACCGTTGTAGCCGAACAGCATCGCGGGCCAGATCTCGGCGTGGAAGACGATGTTGTCCTTGCCCATGAAGTAGTAGCCGCGGGCGTCGGGGTTCTGCCACCACTGGCGCCACGCGTCGGGGTCGCCGGAGCGCTTGGCCCACTCGATGGACGCGGACAGGTAGCCGATGACGGCGTCGAACCAGACGTAGAGCCGCTTGTTGGGCTGGTCGCGCCAGCCGTCGAGCGGGATCGGCACGCCCCAGTCGAGGTCGCGGCTGATCGCCCGCGGCTGCAGGTCGCCGAGCAGGTTGAGGGCGAACTTGAGCACGTTGGGCCGCCACTCGCCCTGCTTGGACTGCAGGTAGGAGCCGAGCACCTCGGCGAAGGCGGGCAGGTCGAGCATGAAGTGCTCGGTCTCGACGAAGATCGGCGTCTCGCCGTTGATGCGGCTCTTGGGGTTGATGAGCTGGATCGGGTCGAGCTGGTTGCCGCAGTTGTCGCACTGGTCGCCGCGGGCACCGTCGTAGCCGCAGATGGGGCAGGTGCCCTCGACGTAACGGTCGGGCAGGGTGCGTCCGGTGGACGGGGAGATCGCGCCCATCGTGGTCTTGGGGAAGATGTAGCCGTTGTCGTAGAGGCCCTTGAAGATCGCCTGCGCGACGGCGTAGTGGTTCTTCGTCGTCGTGCGGGTGAACAGGTCGTAGGACAGCCCCAGGCCGGTCAGGTCTTCGGCGATCACCCGGTTGTAGCGGTCGGCGAGCTCGCGGGCGGTCACGCCCTCCTTGTCGGCCTGCACCTGGATGGGCGTGCCGTGCTCGTCGGTGCCGGACACCATCAGCACCTTGTTGCCCGCCATCCGCTGGTAGCGGCTGAAGACGTCGGACGGCACGCCGAATCCGGATACGTGCCCGATGTGGCGAGGGCCGTTAGCGTACGGCCACGCTACGGCGGTCAAGATGTGCTGGGACATAGGCCAAGCCTACGGTGCGACCGCGGTCGCCTCGTACCGAATCCCGGCACGAGGCGAATGATCAACGCGTCGTGGACTCCTCGCGGGACACGGCCTCGGCCGCCTCCTCGGCCACCTTGGCGGCGACGTCTATCGAGCTCTCGCGGGTGCGGCGGATGCCCAGGATGCTGATGAACAGCGCCGCGAAAATGGTCTGGAAACTCATGATGAGCGCCGTGGCCGACGGCACGACGATGCGCAGCGACTCACGCGGGTCGAGCGAGCCGAAGCTGCGGACCTGCCAGTGCACCAGCGACATCACCAGGCCGACGAGACCGGCCAGGGCCAGCAACCCGCCGACCACCAGGCCCTTCTCCAGCGTGACGATGTCGATGAGCTTGCGCACGCGTTGCGACTCGGGCAGGAAGCCCTCCTCGGCCGCGTAGACCTTGGTGAACAGCGCGAACAGCGCGGCCTGGAAGCCGATCACCACCGCCGCCGACGCCCCGACCAGGGTGTCGACGTCGAAGGCCAGCTCGCCGATCTCGACGGGGCCGAACGTCAGCGCCGTGCCCGCGACCAGCCCGAGCACCATCAGCAGCAGGCCGGGGTAGAAGAACAGCCACTTGGGGCTGTACAGCATGAGGAAGCGCAGGTGGCGCCAGCCGTCACGCCAGGAGCGCAGGTGCGGCGGCCGGGAGCGGCCGTCGGGTGACAGCGTCGTGGGCACCTCGCGCACGTCGAGGCCCGACAGCGTGGAGCGGACCACCATCTCGGAGGCGAACTCCATGCCGCCCGTCTGCAGCTGGAGCCGCAGGATCGAGTCGCGCCGGAAGCCGCGCAGGCCGCAGTGGAAGTCGCCGATGGCCGACGGGAAGAACAGCCGGCCGATGAACGACAGCACCGGGTTGCCCAGGTAGCGGTGGAGCGGCGGCATGGCGCCAGGCGCGATGCCCCCCTTGAACCGGTTGCCCATCACGAGATCGGCACCGTCGCGCAGTTGCTCGACGAACGGGAGCAACGAGGTGAAGTCGTAGGAGTCGTCGGCATCGCCCATGATGACGTATTTGCCACGTGCGGCACGGATGCCGCCCATGAGCGCGTTGCCGTAACCCTTCTCATCGACGTGGACGACGCGAGCACCGGCGTCACGGGCGAGCTGCTGCGAGCCGTCCGTGCTGCCGTTGTCGGCGATCAGGACTTCGCCCTCGATGCCGTGCTCTTCCATGCACGCCAGTGCCTTGCGTACACAGACTTCCACGGTCTCCGCCTCGTTGAGGCAGGGCATGACCACCGTCAGTTCCACGTCTCAACCCTTCAGTTAAGGCTCTTCCAGCCCACCATCATGCCCTGTGCCCCAGGGTGGTCGGGTCAAGTCCTAAAAACGACTGGCATTCTTTACAGCATGGTGAGCGCTGCGGAGATTACCCCTGTGGACCCCTCCGCTCCTGGCTGGCCGGCGCGCGCGCTGGCGTTCCTGGGCCGTCATCGGGTGTTCGCCGCCGCATTCGCCTTGGGCGGGGTGCTGCGGCTCGTCACCATGCTCGGGTACGGCCCGGCGATGTGGTTCAACGACTCCTACGAGTACGTCTCCGTCGCGCTGCACCCCAGGCCACACCCCATCCGGCCCGACGGTTACGGGTTCTGGCTGCTGCTGCTCAAGCCGTTCCACAGCTTCTCCTTGGTGACCCTGTCCCAGCACCTGATGGGCCTGGCCACGGGCGCGCTCATCTACGCGTTGCTGCGCCGGAAATTCGGCCTGCCGAAATGGGGGGCGACGCTCGCGGCCGTCCCGGTGCTGTTCGACGCCTACCAGATCCAGCTCGAACAGCTCGTCATGTCCGACACGCTGTTCACACTGCTGGTCGTGGGCGTGGTCACGATGGTCCTGTGGAACCGGCGGATGTCGTGGAAGCTGGGCGTGGTCGTCGGGCTGCTGCTCGCGCTGACCGCGCTGACCCGCTCGATCGGCCTGCCGATCCTCGTCCTGGTCGTCGCCTACCTGCTGATCAAGCGGACCGGGTGGAAGGCGATCGTGTCCGTGATCATGGCCTGCGCGGTTCCGGTCCTGGCCTACATGGGTTGGTTCTCCACAAACTTCGGCAAATTCGCGATGACCAACAGCGACGGGCTCATCCTCTACATGCGCACGGCGATCTTCGCCGACTGCAACAAGATGCACATCGACAAATACCGGGAGCTCCAGATGCTCCTGCTGTGCATCAACGATCCGGTCAATCAGCGCAAGGACTACGCGCAGTGGTACCTGTGGGGCCAGGGCAACGGTGACGGCCAGGGCACCGGCGAGGTGCTGCACCGCTGGGGCGCGGGCAAGAAGTTCACCGACATCACCAACGAGGCCGCCAGCGCGTTCGCCACACGGGCGATCGTCTCGCAGCCCGGCGACTATCTGAAGGTGGTCGCGCGCGACTTCTTCCGCGCCTTCAACTGGGGCAGGCCGCGCTTCCCTGATGAGAAGACTTACAACATGTATCGCTTCATCCCGTTCTACGAGCTCGATGACAGCGGCAATCCCAAGCGCCTGCCCCAGTGGCCCTCCTTCCAGGGCAGGACCGACACCGACGCCTACACATACGAGCAGGGCCCGCCGGAGACGAGGATCGTCGCGCCATGGGCGCAGATCATGAGCGGCTACCAGCAGGTGGTCTACCTCCCCGGCATCGTGCTGGGCGGCGTGATGCTGATCGGCCTGTACGGCACGGTGGTCCGCTGGCGCAAGTTCGGCGGCCCGGTGATCCTGCCCTGGCTCGGCGCGTTCGGCCTGCTGCTCGCGCCCGCCGCGACGGCGGAGTTCGACTACCGCTATGTTCTGCCGGCGGTCCCTCTGGCCTGCATCGCGGCGGCGATCACCCTGCGCCGCGGCGTCACTTGGGTGCGCGCTCGACCCAAGAACGCGTCAGCATCCGAGCCCACCACTGTGCCTGCGTGAGCGTCTCGGCCACCAGCACCGGATAGAGCCACCAGAAGTTGATCAGCACGATCAGCGTGAACGCCCCCACGGCCGCGGCCCCCACCGCCCGCCGTGCGGGTGAGGCGCTCTCCTTCCCGATCACCAGCCCCGCGACCAGGACGAGCGCCAGCACCATGAACGGCACCACGGGGATCATGTAGAAGAGGTACATCGTCCGCTTGTCGGCGATGGCGTAGTAGAACCAGGGCAGCCAGCCGGCGGCGTAGGCCAGCAGCACCGCCCCGGCTCGCCAGTCGCGCGTGGCGACGTACCAGGCGATGAGTCCCAGCAGGGCCAGCGCGGCGGCGTACCAGAGCGCGGGCGTGCCCGCCCCCACCACGGCCTGCGAGCACTTGTCGGCCCCGCACGCCGAGCCCGGCAGGTCCGTCGGGTAGAAGAAGGAGACCGGCCGCAGCAGCATCGGCCAGGTCCACGGATCCGACTTGTACGGGTGGTAGTCGTGCAGGCCGGTGTGATAGCCGAGCACCTGCACCTGATACTGCAGCCACGACCGCACCGAGTCGACGACGAAGAACATCGGCCCCGACGACGTCGCCTGGTCCCAGTTGCGCCCGTAGCCGCCCGCGGTGACGAACCACCCCGTCCACGAGGCCACGAAGGTCAGCGCGGGCACCAGCCCGAGCGCGGCCAGCCACGACGGCGCGTCCAGCGAGAGCGCCCCCTGGTACGGCCGGCGCAACCCGACGGCCCGCCTGGCCCCCATGTCCCACAGCAGGCTCATGACCGCGAACGCGACCAGGAAGAACAGCCCCGACCACTTCACCGCGCAGGCCGCGCCCAGGCAGACCCCGGCGGCCAGCCGCCACGGCCGCAGGCCCAGCCGCGGCCCGGCCGGGGTGAGCGGCGAGCTGTCGTACCAGTCGGCCAGGCGCCGCCGTGACCAGTCGCGGTCGGCCACCAGGCAGGCGAACCCGGCCAGCACCCAGAACATCAGGAAGATGTCCAGCAGCGCCGTCCGCGACAGCACCAGATGCAGCCCGTCCAGCGAGAGCAGCAGCCCGCCCAGGCAGCCGAGCAGCGTCGAGCGGGTCATCCGGCGGGCCACGCGGGCCAGGATGAGGATCGACAGCGTCCCCACGACCGCCGCGGCGAACCGCCAGCCGAACGGGTTCACGCCGAACAGCCACTCCCCCAGCCCGATCATCCACTTGCCCAGCGGCGGGTGGGCGACGAACGAGGCGCAATCCGTCGTATTGGGGCAGTGCTTGAAGATGTCGAGGTCGCCGGTCATCAGCCGGCGGTCGGCCACCGGGTTCTTGTTGTCGCCGAGCGTGAGCCGCTCCACCCCGAACCTGAGCAGCGAGTAGGCGTCCTTGAGGTAGTACGTCTCGTCGAAGACGACGGCCCGCGGCTCGCTCAGCCTGACGAACCTGAGTATCCCGCCGAACAGGGCGACCGCGATCGGGCCCAGCCACCCCCACAGGGCGGTTCCCTGCATCGGCGGCACCAGCCTGTGGGCGGAAGACCCCCAATTCTTCACGATGTGCACCCTATGGCGTGGGTGATCTCCTGTGAACCGCGTCGTAGAGCTCCCGCTTGGGCAGACCCGCCTCCTTGGCCACGTCGGCGACGGCCACCTTGCGCAGCTCCCCACCGGCCACCCGGCGGTCCACCTCCGCGACCAGCGACTCGATGTCGGGCTCGGTGTCGTCCATGACGTGACCGGCGACGACCACGGTGATCTCGCCCTTGACGCCCGCCGCCGCCCAGGCGGCCAGCTCGCCCAGACCGCCGCGCCGTACCTCCTCGTAGGTCTTGGTGAGCTCGCGGCAGACCGCGGCCCTCCTCTCCTGACCGAACGCCTCCGCCATCGCCTCCAGCGAGCTCTGGAGCCGGTGGGGCGCCTCGAAGAACACCATCGTGCGCTCCTCCTTGGCCAGCGCCGCCAGACGGCGGCCCCGCTCGCCCGGTTTGCGCGGTGGGAAGCCCTCGAAGCAGAACCGGTCGCTCGCCAGGCCGGAGACGGCCAGCGCGGTGGTGACGGCGCTCGGGCCCGGCAGCGCGGTGACCGTGATGCCCTCCTCGACCGCCAGGTGCGTGAGGCGGTATCCGGGGTCCGACACGCCCGGCATGCCGGCGTCGGTGATGACCACCACCGTCTGCCCCTGCTTGAGGATCTCGACGAGCTCCGCCGCGCGTCCGGCCTCGTTGGCGTCGTAGTAGGAGACCACCCGCCCGCCGATCTCCACGCCGAGCTCGTTGGCCAGCCTCCGCAGCCGTCTGGTGTCCTCCGCCGCCACCACGTCCGCCTTCTCGAGCACCTCGCGCAGCCGTGGCGAAACGTCACCCGCCTGTCCGATGGGGGCCCCTGCCAGCACCAACTTGCCCTCTACTGTCACCCGGCCATTGTGGCAGGGCATGCCGATAAGACCCTGTTTCCTGGGTAAGCACTGGCTTGAGGCCCGTACGATGTCCGAATGGCGGTGACCGATTTCCCGTACCAAACCTTTGGCCAGTCGGATGGCCAACCGGCGGCGGACGAGAGCAGTCCCGGGACACGATCCATCCGAGATCGCCTGGTCCCGCCGATGCGCGGCAGCGTGCTGTGGGGCTGGCTGGGGCCGCTGCTCGTCACCGTCTTCGGCGGGGTGCTGCGCTTCATGGGGCTCGGCCACCCCAACGCCGTGGTCTTCGACGAGACCTATTACGCCAAGGACGGCTATTCGCTGATCACGTGGCTCGTGGAACGGGTCACGATCAAGGACGCCGACAAGGCGCTCATCGCCAGCAACACCGACATCTGGCAGAAGTGCACCGAGGCGACACTCGACAAGTGCGCCTCCTATGTCGTCCACCCGCCGCTGGGCAAGTGGATGATCGGCGCGGGCGAGTGGCTGTTCGGCATGAACCCCTACGGCTGGCGGTTCGCCGCGGCGGTCATCGGGACGCTGTCGATCCTCATCCTGGCCCGGGTGGCCCGCCGGATGACCCGCTCGACGCTGCTCGGCTGCTTCGCCGGGCTCCTGCTCGCCCTCGACGGGCTGCACTTCGTGCTGTCGCGCACGGCGCTGCTGGACATCTTCCTGATGTTCTGGGTGCTGGCCGGGTTCGCCTGCCTGGTGGTCGACCGCGACCGGGCGCGCGAGCGGCTGATCGACTGGTACGAGACGTCGCCGCTGTCGCCGCAGGGGCCCTGGCTGGGGCTGCGGCCGTGGCGGATCGCCGCGGGCGTCTGCCTCGGGGCCGCCATGGGGGTCAAGTGGTCGGGACTGTTCTTCGCGGTGGCCTTCGCCGTCATGTCGCTGCTGTGGGACTTCGGCGCGCGGCGGGCAGTCGGCCTGCGCCAGCCTTATGCCGGCGCCCTCGCCAAGGACGTGCCGACCGGCCTGGCCGCCTTCGCGCTGGTCCCGTTCGTGACGTACATGGCCACCTGGGTCGGCTGGTTCGCCACCGCGACCGGCTACGGCCGCAACTGGGACCAGGCCACCTCGTCGGGCCCGATCTACTTCGTCTTCGACTCGATGCGATCGTGGGTCCAGTACCAGTGGCAGGTCTTCTCCTTCCACAACGGGCTGGCGACCTCGCATCCGTACATGTCGGATCCGTGGCAGTGGCCGCTGCTGCTGCGCCCGGTCGCCTTCTACTACGAGGGCAAACAGACCGCCTGCGGCGCCAAGGACTGCTCCGAGGCCGTGCTCGGCGTGGGCACCCCGGTGATCTGGTTCGGCGCGCTGGCCGCGCTGATCGGCCTGATCGCCTGGTACGTCGCCACGCGTGACTGGCGGGCCGGCGCGGTGCTGCTGGCCTACGCGATGGGCTGGCTGCCCTGGTTCTACTTCGCCATCGCCCAGAACCGCACGATGTTCCTGTTCTACGCGGTGCCGATGGTGCCGTTCATGGTGCTGGCCATCACGCTGTGCGCGGGTTTGCTGATAGGCCCCTCAGCGAAGACGGCGGGTGGGGCTGTACCGTTGAGGCGAACGCTCGGGGCTGCGGCCGTCGGCGCGTTCGCGCTTCTGGCACTGATCAACTTCTGGTGGCTGCATCCGGTTTTGTCCGCCGAGCTGATCCCCTACACCGAGTGGAAGGCAAGGATGCTCTTCGACAAGCGGTGGATATGACCCGGTTACAGTTCCATATTTACTAATTTCATAGGGTAGTCGCAGTGCAAGACCCAATACGCACCGGTTTCGGTCATCGTCAGGCCCGGGGTCGATACGGCAAACTTCGAGGCATGAGTGCACCAGACGTCACCGCCCTGCTCGCCGAGTTGGAGCGCTCCGAGCCGGATCTGGCCGAAGAGGCCAGGACCGCCGTGGAGTGGTTGACCGGCGGGGAGCCGCTGGAGACGGTTACTCAGCTCGACGTCTGCGAGTTCCTCTGGTACACGTTGCCGCTCAAGGTCGGCGGCGACCACGTGCGGCTGGCCCATTCCCTCGGCCGGCTGCTGCAGCTCGGCGGGCTCGAACGCTACGCCGCGCTCTGTGAGTCGACGACCACGACGCAGATCCTGCGTACCTACGCCCGCGAGGGCGAGGACGCGGGCACGAGCGCTTACCAGGTGGCGCTCGAAGCCACCGGCGTGCTCCCACCCGACGTGCCCGATCTGCAGTGGAGCATGATCATGGGCCCCGAGGAGCTGGGCGCGCACGTCGCCTGCTCCGCGGCGCTGGAGCTGGCGATCATCTCGGGCGAGAGCGTCGATCCCGGCGCGCTCACCAAGCGCTGGCTGACCGAGCCACGGACCGAGCTCGGCGGCGACAGCTGGCTGCACCGCGTACACGGTGAGCGGCTCAACCGCTGGGTGCTCGGCCGCGGTCCGGCCCGGCGGGAGCTGGCCCAGCCGTTCGAGGTGCGACTGCACGCTCCGGTGTCGGTCCAGCCGCTGCCCGGGCTCCACGGCCTGCTGTCGCTGGCCGCCTCGGAAGGGAGCCTGCCCATGCGGCTGGCCCCGTCGGCGGAGGCGCTCCGGCTGCGCGAGCTGGCCGAACGGGACCTGGGTGCGATCAGCCGCGACGGCGCCCGGCTGTCGATCACCGAACACGGCAGGCGGCTGCTCGACTCGCCCGAGGCCATGTGGGACGCGGTCACCCGGCTGCTCCTGGCCAGGGGCGAGCACGAGTTCGAGGTCTCGGCGCGTGAGGCCGCGCTCATGCTGCTCGCCGACGGCGCGCTGATGTCGCCGGCCGAGCTGCGCGAGCGGGTGGCGGAGGTGGTCGGCGGCGAGGGCTGGCATCCGGCGACGAACCTTGAGGACATCGCCACACCGGTCATCGAGCTGGTCGGGCAGCTGACCGCGCTCGGCCTGGCGTTCGCCGACGATCTCGCCGTACGGGTGACCCGGCCCGGTCAGCTCGCGGCCCTGGCCGCGCTCCGCGCCCACGCGCTGCGGCCGAGGCAGTATGTGAGCGCGGCCTGACGCCCGGTCCTTCTAAGGGGCGCTGACGCGGCGGATGGCCTGCTTGAAGGCGGGGCATTCGACGAGCGGGTCGTGGTCGCAGACCGCCGCGTGACGCAGGCTGTCACGCAGCCGGGTGAGTTGCGCGATCCGCTCGTCCACCGCGCGCTCCTTGGCGGCCATCCCCTCACGCAGCACGGCGTCGGACGGCCCGGCGCGCAGGAACGCGGCGATCTCGGCGAGCGTGAACCCGGCGTCGCGCGCGCAGGTGACCAGCGCCAGCCGTTCGAGTGTCGCGGGCAGGTACGTGCGGCGCAGGCCGTTGCGTCCGACGGCCGTGATGAGCCCCTTGCGCTCGTAGAACCGCAGGGCCGACGGCGCCAGACCGGACTGCCGCGCCACCTCTCCGATGTCCAGCAACGTCTCGTCCACACTCGCTCCTTGACTTGAACCGCGCTTCAAGTAGGAGTCTAGGACACATGAAAATTCATCACCTCAACCTCGGCTCGATGCGCGAGATCGATTCGACCGAGTCCCTGCCCTCCGCGCCCGCCGTCTGCCACGCCCTGCTCGTCGAGACCCCCGACTCGGGGCTCGTGCTGGTGGAGGCGGGGCTGGGGCTGGACGACGTGACACGGCCCGGCGAGACGCTCGAAACCGAGTGGGTCGAGCTGGTCGGGCCCGCGCTCCTGCCTGCGGAGACCGCCGTCCGGCAGATCGCCGCGCTCGGCCACGACCCGGCGGACGTACGCCACATCCTGCTGACCCACCTGGACGTCGACCACAGCGGCGGGCTGCCCGACTTCCCGCAGGCCGAGGTGCACGTCATGGCGGCCGAGCTGCAGGCGGCGCTCACGGAGGCGCCGAACCGCCGCTACCGCCCCAGCCACTGGGCGCACGGCCCGCGCTGGGTCACCTATCCCGGCACCGGTGACACCTGGTACGGGGTCGAGGGCGTACGGCCTTCGACGTTCTCCACGGACTTCCTGATGGTGCCGCTCGGCGGGCACACCCTGGGCCACGCGGGTGTGGCGGTCAGGGACGGCGACCGGTGGCTGCTGCACGCCGGTGACGCCTACTTCTACCACCGCGAGCTGTCACCCGACGAGCCGCTCTCGCATCCGCTGATGGACATCGTGCAGCTCGACTCGCAGGTGGACGAGGAGTCGCGGCTGACGAGCCAGGCCCGGCTGCGGGACCTGGCGAACGTGCATGGAGTGGAGGTGTTCTCCGCGCACGACCCCTGGGAGCTAAGCCGTATGGCTTGAGGTCTGGTCAGTTTCCGTTGGGCGCGTTCTACTGGGCATGAACCGGTTATCGCCCGCGCACGTATCTCTGGCTGCCCGGCCACCGCGGCGCGCAGAACGCGGTGGCCGGGCCCGGAGCCTACAGCTCGCAGTTGATCTCGCTTTCGCCGTTGCAACTGTCGGTGTCGCCACCGCCGTCGATCCGGTCGATCCCGACGCCACCGCTCAGCCGGTCGTTGCCGGCCAGACCACGGATCTGGTCGTCGCCCGCACCCCCGTTGATCACGTCGTCACCGAAGCCCCCCGCGAGCAGGTCGGCCTTGGAGCCGCCGTTGACCGTGTCGGCGCCGTTGTCGCCGGACAGCGTGCTCGGCAGGGTGGTGTTGTTGCGGATCGCGTCGTTGCCGGCCCCCGCGAACACGTCGACGCGGGTGATCCCGCTCGCCGGGCAGCGCACCCCTGCCCCCAGTTGCTGGCAGCCGGGGCCGGCGGCGACCGATCCCAGCGTGTTGCCGACGGTGATGAAACCGCCGAGGGAGCTGACGTCGATCCCGTCGGCCACCGCGCTGCCGTTGACGAGGATCCTGGTCCCGTCCACCTGCGCGTTGACCGTCGCTGCCGACGCCGGACCGGCCAGCGCTGTGGCGCCGGCGAACAGCACGGTGACGAACCCCAGGGCCATGCCCGTGTTGCGGAGCAGAGTGTTTCTGCTGAACATCTGTGTTTCCCCTCGATGTGTGTTCCGAGCCCCGCATCACTGTGATGCACCCGCCGGTGGCGCTCCGCGCAGAACGACGCAGTGGCGTCGCGTACTCGTTCGTTGACTGCCCCTCCCGTCACCTGGCGCTGAATCATTCTGAATCATCGAGCTTGCGGCGGCGACGCCTTGACCAGCGATCCTCGCTACTACCAGGGCGAGGCGGCAGCTCGCCCTGGTTTGACGTATGCGACATTAGCTGATTTAGTGCTTCATCAATTGGCATCAAACTGGTTCGTAGGGAATGGGTGCGCCGGATGCTGTCGAGGGTGCTGAGCGGATGAACACAGTCGCGAGTGACGGCGCCGAACACCGCACCAAGCGCGAGCGTCTCGCGACGGAACTGCGGCGCCTGCGTGACCAGGCCGGGATCTCCGGGCGAGACCTGGCGCACCGGGTCGGCATCAGCCAGTCCAAGGTGTCACGCATCGAGTCCGGGACCGTGATCCCTTCACTGCCGGAAGTGACGGCATGGGGCGCGGCGGTGGAGGCCTCGACGCAGACCAGGGAATGGCTGACCGATCTCACCGAAGCGGCGTTCACCGAGATGCACACCTGGCGGGCCGCGCTACAGCGGCAGGCGCACCTGCAGGACGAGATCCGGGAGCAGGAAGACCAGGCGCAACTGATACGCGGATTCCAGCCCACCCTCGTCCCGGGGCTGTTGCAGACCGCCGAGTACGCCCGGCGCGTCTTCTCGCTGTTCGACCCGCCGTACTCCGAGAGCGCACTGTCCATGGCCGTCTCGGCTCGTTTGCAACGACAGCTCGCACTCTATGAGGAAAGCCGGAGTTTCGAATTCCTCATTACCGAGGCGGCCCTGAGGTGCCGCCCGGGACCGCCCAAACTCCTCCTGGCCCAATTGGACCGGATAGCCTCACTCAGCACCCTGGAGAACGTCAGCATCGGGTTGATACCGCACAACACAGAAGCACTTGTCTGCCCACCGCATGGTTTCACCGTCTACGAGAGCGACGGCAGCGCGGCGGATACTTTTGTGGAGATAGAGACGGCGCATGTGAGATTGACCGCCGGACACGCCGACGACATCGCGGTCTATCAGCGGCAGTGGTCCCTGCTGAGCGAGATGGCCATCTTCGACGACGAGGCGCGGGAGTTCCTCGCCGGGGTCAGCGCCGACGTCCGCGCCACGGCCCGGTGACCCGTGCCTCGCCGCGTCCGCCGCGGAGCTCGGCCCTCACCTCAGGTCGAACTCGCCGGCGTGCACCCCGGCGAGAAACGCGCCCCACTCCGCGCCACTGAAGTAGAGGACGGGCCCCTCGGGGTCCTTGGAATCGCGGACCGCGACCTCGTCTTCACCCAAAGCGACCTCCACGCAGCCGCCGCCGTTGTCACTGAAGGTCGCCTTGAACCATGCGGCGCGCGCCGACCGGATTTCCTTGGCAGTGCCCATTATTTCTCCCCTGTTCGTTTCGGGGAGCCTTGGGCCCCCCAGGGCTGCCAGAGGAATTCT
This sequence comes from Nonomuraea sp. NPDC049141, assembly GCF_040648415.1. Taxonomy (NCBI): domain Bacteria; kingdom Bacillati; phylum Actinomycetota; class Actinomycetes; order Streptosporangiales; family Streptosporangiaceae; genus Nonomuraea; species Nonomuraea sp. NPDC049141. The sequence continues at coordinate 110,696 of NZ_JBEZDR010000012.1, read as the reverse complement.
ATGAATGCTTTTAGTCATATCCAATACGCGCACGACGAAGGAGTTGGGCGATGCAGTTTCGATTGTTGAACGGCGTGGAGGCGTACCGGGACGGTGTGCGGGTTTATGTCGGTGACCGAAAACAACGTTTGATGCTGGCTTTACTCCTGCTGGCGGGGGCGCGGCCGGTCACCATGGAGGAGCTGATCGACAAGATCTGGGGCGCGGAGCCGATAAGCAGCGCGCGCAAGGTCATCCAGCACTATGCGAGTGACCTGCGTGCTCATCTGGGCCATTCCAGCGGGCCGGGGTTGGGTGACATGCTGCCCAAGTACCAGGGCGGTTATCGGTTGCTGGCCGACCGGAACCAGGTCGACGTGTACCGCTTCCGCGATCTGGTGAACGACGCCCAGCCGCTGATCTGCCGGGACGACGAGCAGGCCGTACGGATCCTGCGTGACGCCCTTCGGCAGTGGGGCACCCGCGGCCTGCGGGCCGGCGAGCCGCTCAGCGGCCTGACCGGTCAGTCCGCGGCGAACGCCCGGACCAAGCTGCAGGCGGAACATCGCGCCGCGGTGATCGACTGCCTGGAGGCCGAGCTACGGCTCGGGCACCACGCGCGGCTCGTCCCGGAAATCCTGGATCTCGCCAGTGCCGGGGCGCCCGACGAGCAGCTCACCGGCCTGCTCATGCTGGCCTGTCATCGCGCCGGCCGGTCGGCCGAAGCTCTCGGCGCGTTCGCCGAACTGCGGAAACGGCTGGCCGACGAGCTCGGGGCCGACCCGGGCCCGGACATCGAGGACCTCCACCAGCGCATCCTCCAGCAGGACCCGGGCCTCAGCGATGCGCACCGATTCACCCCCTCCGGAGCGGAGGCGCGATCCGCTCGTGAGACCGCGAAGAGCGCCGTCCTCCGGGTGGCCGAGGCCGCCAGGAAGGGCGAGGTGAAGACGAGCGAGTAGCCGGCCCGCCGGTCAGGCAGCCGCTCACCCGATCCCCCGGCGGCACGTGGGGCGCGCCGGGTCCGGGTCCATGTAGATAATCCAGAACGAAACTAATTGGTACACTAGGGGCATGACTGCCATGGCCCCTACCCGCTCAGCGCCGGACCTGTCGTACCTGCTGGACCACACCAGCCACGTCCTGAGAACCCGGATGGCGGCGGCGCTGGCCGAGATCGGGCTGACGGCGCGGATGCACTGCGTGCTCGTGCACGCCCTGCAGGAGGAGCGCACGCAGATCCAGCTCGCGGAGCTCGGCGACATGGACAAGACCACGATGGTGGTCACCGTGGACGCCCTGGAGAAGGCTGGCCTCGCCGAGCGCCGCCCCTCCAGTACGGACCGGCGCGCCCGGATCATCGCGATCACCGAGAAGGGCGCCGAGGTCGCCAAGCAGAGCCAGGCGATCGTCGACAGCGTGCACCGGACGGCCCTGGACGCGCTGCCCAAGGATGAGGCCGAGGTGCTCCTGCGAGCCCTGAACCGCCTGGTGACGGAGCATCTGGCCGCCCCCGCCGAGGCCCCGCAGGGAGTCAGGCGGGCTCGACAGAAGTCCTGAAGCAGATCGTCTCTAACAAAACTATCTGCTATGGTCTCTCTTGTTGTCCCTTTGAGCAGGAGATGGCCATGTCAAATACCACCCCTTCCCGCTGGCTGGCACTGGCGGTGCTGTCCGCCGCGATGCTGATGACGATCCTGGACGGCAGCATCGTGACCGTCGCGATGCCGGCCATCCAACGGGATCTGGGCTTCTCGCCCGCCGGGCTGAGCTGGATCGTCAACGCGTACGGGATCGCCTTCGGCGGGCTGCTCCTCCTGGCCGGCCGGTTGGGCGACCTCATCGGCCGCAAAACCATGTTCCTGGCCGGAAACGCGGTCTTCACCGCCGCGTCGCTGCTGGCCGGCGCGGCGACCGGGCCGGGCATTCTGATCGGCGCCCGGTTCCTTCAGGGCATCGGCAGCGCCATGGCCTCCGCGGTCGTGCTGGGCATTCTGGTGACGTTGTTCACCGTGCCCAGGGAGCGGGCCAAGGCGATCGGCGTCTTCAGCTTCACCGGCGCCGCCGGCGCCGCGATCGGCCAGGTCCTGGGCGGGGTCATCACCGACGCGCTCAGCTGGCACTGGATCTTCTTCATCAACCTGCCGATCGGCCTGGCCACGATCGGGCTGGCGATCTGGGCGCTGCCGGGCGAGCGCGGGGCCGGACTGGCCGCCGGGGCCGACGTCATCGGCGCCGTGCTGGTCACCAGCGGCCTGATGCTGGGCATCTACACGGTGGTCAAGATCGAGCAGTACGGCTGGCTCGCGACACACACCCTCGGTCTCGGCGCGGTGTCACTCGCCCTGCTGGCCGCGTTCGTCGTCCGTCAGTCGACCGCCAGAACCCCGCTCATGCCGCTGCGGATCTTCCACTCGCGCAATGTGTCCGGCGCCAACCTGGTCCAGATGCTGGCGCTGTCGGCCATGTTCTCCTTCCAGATCATCGTCGCGCTCTTCATGCAGAAGGTCCTCGGCTACAGCGCGCTCCAGACCGGCCTGGCGATGCTCCCCGCGGCGGTGGCCATCGGCGGCATCTCCCTGTTCGTCTCCGCCCGGCTCAACACCCGCTTCGGCGAGCGACCCGTCCTGCTGGCGGGCCTGGCGCTCCTGCTCGGCGCGATGGGCTGGCTCACCCGCGTACCGGTGAGCGCGGACTACGTCACCGACCTGCTCCCGGTCATGCTGCTCATCGCGGGTGGCGGCCTGGTGCTCCCGGCGCTGACCACGCTCGGCATGTCCGGCGCCAAGGCCGACGACGCGGGCCTGGCCTCCGGGCTGTTCAACACCACCCAGCAGGTCGGCATGGCCATCGGCGTCGCGGTGCTGTCCACGCTGGCCGCCTCGCGCACCGAGGACCTGCTGTCGGCCGGCCAGAGCCAGGCGGTCGCGCTGACCGGCGGCTACACCGTGGCCTTCACCATCTCCGCCGCGCTGCTCGTGGCCGCCTTCATCGTCGCGCTCACCGTACTGCGGCAGCCCGCCGCCAAGGAGAACGAAGCGCTGCTCACCCCCGCTTAACTTCTGTGATCTGGGTAGCTGCTCCTGAGAACCACAAGGGGGCTGAATATGAGCAAGGCAAACAAGATCAAGGCCAAGGCGCAGGAAGTGAAGGGCACGGCCAAAGAGCGTGTCGGAGACGCCGCCGACGACGGATCGCTGCAGGCCAGGGGGAAGACCGAGAAGGCCAAGGGCAACCTCAAGCAGGCGGGCGAAAAGGTGAAGGACGCCTTCAAGAAGTGAGCTGAACAGCGGAAGCCAGCCGGCTTCCGCTGTCTCATTCTGGGGGAAGCAGCGTCCCCAGTGGTCCGAGGTCGAGATTGAGATCGGATGGGGAAAGGCCGAAACGGTCGCACAGCTCGGTCATCGCTTCTTCCAGGCGCATCAAGGTCAGGCCCAGTGCCTCGATCTGTTCGTCCGACAGGTCTCCTTGCTCCATCCGTCGTACGCATTGACGCTCGACGAGCTGGCGTACCAGCTCGACTAGGGTGAGCACGAGGCGCGACAGGTCGCGTTCCACCGCCTCGGCGTCGGTCTCGATGCGTAGCCGTCTCGACGGCACCTTCTGCTCCGATGAAGCGGGCCTATTCTTCATCGGAGCCCCGTACCGACATGATCAGCGCGCGTATCGAGATGCGCACCAGGTCGATGTCCGCGATGGACAGGACGAGGTCGCCGCTCACGACGACCCCGCCCGCCAGCAGCCGGTCCAGGAGGTCCACCAGCGCCACCCGCTCGGGCGGCAGCCGGCCCTCCTCGGCGAGCACGGCACCGCGGGGCTGGTCAAGCGTCATCGCCTGTCTCCCCTCTGGACGGCTCGGCGAAGGCGGCGAAGGAGTACGGCGCCCATGGGCCGGTGAGCTGCACATCGATTCCCGGGCCGCGCAGCCCGCTGACGAGCCGCGCGAATTCCGCACCGCGGTCGAGATCGACGAGGTAGGCGCCGTTGAGAACCATCCACTCCGCACGACCCGAAAGCTGAGGGTCCTGGGGGCGATGGCGCTGGCTCGCGACCGCCACGGACTTGAGGACGTCATGGATGTGTTCGCCGCGTACGGCGGCCTGGCGCCAGTTCTCCTCGCGGCTACGCAGACTCGCCTGACGTTTCTTGAGGTAGGCCAGTCCCGGACTGGTCGCCCCCTCGTCTTTCTCGCCGCCTTCGCCGGAAGGCGGAGCAGTCGGATCGACGTACGCCTTCACTCCCCATTCCTGCCGACCGGTGATCCGCGCGAGTGTCGCGGTGAAATCGTCATGGCGCCGGTCCAGGAGCTCCCGGATCTGGTCTTCGCCGCTGTAGACCGTGACCAGCCGTACCGGGGCCGTCGGGGTCGTCCGCGCGACCGCCTCGACCACGTGATGGTGCGCGCGGGCGGTCTCACTCAGCCAGTCCAGGTCTTCCATGGACCGCCGCAGCGGCTCTTCGCCGAACCGGTCCAGCGGAACCGTACTCACGTAGGCGACGAGACCGGCATGCGTGATCGCGCGGACCGCCCCGCCGGCCACACCCTTCAGGTCTTCAGTGGGTGCGGAGCCCTCGGCGCGCGTGACGGCATACAGATAGGTGCCCGCGTTATTCATCTTGCTCTTCCACTTCAGCTTCAACTGTTCGCCTGCGCGGGGGCTCGACCTCGGCGGTCCGCCCGCGGGGCAGGGCGGTGCCCTCCTCCACCGCGGCCAGGCGGGCTCGGAGCCTGCGGTTCTCCTCGACCAGCTCCTGGTCCTTGCCGGAGAGCCAGGGATCGTGCTCCCACCAGTCGATACCCATCTCCCTGGCGGTGTCGACCGAGGCGATGATCAATCGGAGTTTGATGGTCAGCAGCTCGATGTCCAGGAGGTTCACGCGGATGTCTCCCGCGATGATGATGCCTCGGTCCAGGACCCGTTCCAGGATGTCGCCGAGGTTCGCCGGCTCGTGGCCGGAGGACAGGGAAGAGGTGGGCTGGCGTACGACGCCACCCGGCTCGGTCATCGCGGACCGCCCTCCTCGGTGGGGCCGCTGCCCCGCCTGTAACGCTGGAGCCTCCGGTAGGACAGCAGTTTTCCCTCCGGATCCAACTCCGCCTCGTACAGCGCGAGGATGTCGCCAGAGGATGGAATGCGGTGATCTTCCAATACCTCGACATTCACCACCCAGCCACCCTCGACCGGCTCCACCAGCGTGATGCCTTCCGGATCCCCCGCGGCCAGCTCCGCGATGTGACGCAGCCCCGCTTCGCCGGCCGCCGGCACCGATAGCCCGCGTGAACGGCGTTTGGGACGCGGCTCCGTCCGCCTCTCGTCGTTGACGTCGTCGCTTTCTTCCCGCGAGCCTTTCTCCGCCCGGATGTCGGCCGCCCGCTCTTCGCGGGCAGTGCGCCTGACAGGCACACGATCACCCCCTTGTTCGTCATCCGGCGGCGTGGCGGCCTCGACCTAGTCGGGTCCGCCGGTCAACGGCTCAAGAGTCTCCTGCATCTCCTGAGCCTCTTCCTCTTCGGAGATCAGGCCAGCGGCTCTGGACCGCTCGACCTCCTCCAGCCGACGCCGGATCGCCGCCGGGTCGTGCAATTCCTGCTCCGCCTGCTCCTGGATCAGCTCGCCGAGCCTGATCACCGCCTTGACCGGTGCGAGCGGCCAGCCGAAAATGAGGCCGATCAGTCCCATCCCTCATCACTCCCCGGTCCGCGCGGTGATGAAGTCGTACGGTGCCAGCGGACCGAGCAGGCGCATCTCGACCCGGTCGGCCCATTGATCGGCGAACCCGTTCACGACCTCCTCCAGCTCGCCCTGCCGGTCCGTCTCCATGAGCACGGCCACATGAACGGCGTCCTGTTCATGAGATGGCTCCCGGATGACGGTGAAGACGGCGAGGGGAGCCACGGCCTCGACCAGGGTCTGCGTGTCGGCTTCGCGTTTGGCCGCGACCGCCTGGTTCACCAGCTCCCCGAGCCGGATCCGCGCATCCCGCGTCAGGTCCTCGGGTTTCCCCTGGATCTCCTCACGCAACTGGGCGACCTCTGGGAGCTCTCTCAGCACCTCGCGGAACAGCGTCTGCTCGACGTAGCGCCCTTTGACGACGTATTCGGCCCGCCCCTCCAGTTCGTCCAGCGCGCTGCGGAACTCATCGTGGTGGGGCGTCAACAGCTCGTCGACGACGGCTTCCGTGTTCGTCATCACCGCACCGAAGCGGATCGGAAGCACCGGAACCTCGGCGGCGGTGGCGTCGAGCAAGGCCTCGTGCCGGAACAGGTCGTCGGGGGTGCCCAGCGGGCGATCGAGCGCGACCTCGCTCACCAGAGCAGCGATCTCGCCATGCCGGACCAGCTTGATCTCTCCAGGTTCGTCCCCTACGCCCCGCGCGTCGCTGGACACCTCGACGTCCTCGGGTACGAGACCGTAGATGTAGACACCGGTGGTCTGGGCGCGCTGCTCGGGCCCAGCGGCATCCGCGGCTTTCGCAGATTGCGCCATTTCAGCGCTCCTCTCGGTCGTGCCGCCGACTGCGCTTCTCTTCGCTTTTCTCGCCACGGTCACCGCCGACGAAGTCACCCAGCTTCTCCCCCGCCGCTTCCAGCACCCCTTGGGCGACGTCCTTGCTCTTACCGCTGATCTGGCCCTGCGACATGTCCTTCATGAGCTCGGGCAGGCCTTCCCCGCCGGACTCCGAAAGATCCGTCCGATTCACGGCCTCAGCGAAGCGCAAGTAGGTGTCCACACTGGCCACGACGATCCGGGCATCGATCGTCAGGAGCTCGATGCCGACGAGTGAGACCCGGACGTACGCGTCGATGACAAGTCCCTTGTCGAGGATCGTGTCGATGACATCGGCCAAGCCTGACGGAGATGGACCGGCGGCTACTCCGCCTGACGCGGGTTGGACGGTCATTACTGTTCCCCTCGATCTTCGTGACGTGGCCCCGCGTCACGCACTCCGGCCACTGGTCCTGCGGCGAACCGGCCGCTCCTTGGCGGGAGCCTGCGGTGCTCTCCTCGGACGCCTTTGGGCGGCACGCGGCTTCTCTTCCGGCTCTTCCTCTTCCTCCGGCTCCTCTTCCTCTTCTTCTTCCTCCTCCTCTGGTTCCTCTTCTTCTAGCTCGTCCTCTTCTTCCTCCGGCGCTTCTTCTTCCTCTTCCGGCTCCTCCTCTTCCTCTTCCTCTTCCTCTTCAGCTTCCGCGCGCTCGCCCTCTTCCGGCTCCTCCTCTTCCGCTTCCGCGCGCTCGCCCTCTTCTGGTTCCTCTTCCTTTGCGGCCCGTTCCTCCTCGAGTGCCGTCTCGTGGTCCTTGACGACTTCGCCGTCGTGGATCACGCCACGCCAACCGGCCTCCTCGATCTCCTCGGGATGCAGCATGGTCTGCGTCATGACATGCCGCCTGAAGTGCTTGAACTCCAGCCGTACCCGCCTGCCCTGCGCGCGCCAGATATTGCCGACGTGCTCCACCAGCCCCTTCGGGTGATACTCGAGTACGAGCAGGACCCGGGTCAGGCTGGGTGTGAGGGCGTGGAAGCTGACAGTGCCGTCGACGTAGCCCTTGGGCCCCTTGGACCGCCAGATGATCCGTTCATCGGGCACCTGCTCGACGATCTGCGACTCCCAGTTCCGATGGGACCAGAAGATCTGCGCCTTCCAGTCGAGCGTCTCCTCGGACTCGTTCCCTACGTGCTCCACCTTCTTCATGAAGGTGGGAAACTCCTGGAACTGCGTCCATTGGTTGTAGACGACCCGCACAGGAGCGCCGATGTCGAGCGCTTCGCTGATATTGACGAACCGCAGCTTCTTGTTTCCCATGGTCAGGCCGCCCATCAGGCCCGAGAAGGCGCCTTTGACAGCACCCAGGCCGGCAGAGCCCAGGATCGAACCTTTGGAGGGCGAGCCATCCGACTTCTTCGATCCGGTGATCGCGCTTATCAGTCCGCCTCCGCCGTCGCCCGCCGCGTACTCGGTAAGCCGGCCGGTCATCCCTTCGACTCTGTCGGCCAGGGACTGCAGGCCTCGCTCAGCCAAGGCTTGGCCGAGGTTCTTGAGCTCTTGGGTGAGCTCGTTCGTCGGCAGCGCCTCCGTGACCTTCTTGAGGGGCTGAGTCTTCGGTGCTTGAGCCATCGAGCTCACCCCCGTGCTCTGCGGACGGGCCGCGTGGCCCGTGCGGGTTCGGCCTTGGGCCTTCTTCTTCGCGGCGCCGGCTTCGGGGGCGGCTCTTCCTCTTCAGGCTCTTCCTCCTCGTACTCGTCCTCCTCGTAGTCCTCTTCTTCGTCCGTGTCCTTGGGCGCGGTCGGCAGGCGCAACCCCTCGGCCCGCTCGTGCAGTCTCGTGGTCAGCGATTCGATCTGCCTGCTCGTCATGGCCACCGCCGCGGCCTTGCCGACCTCCATCAGCTCGCCGCGCAGGCGGCCGGTGATCTTCTCCAGCTCGGGCGACGTACCGAGCGCCTTGATCCCCTGCTGTAGCAGGCCCCCCTGGCCCCGCAGTCGACTGGCCAGTCCGGCGGCCGCCAGTGTGGTCGCCCAACGTAGCTTGTGGCGTCGGCCGAGGTAGTACCCCGCGGCGATAGCCAGCCCTATCTGGATTTTGTCTTTCATGACCAGCGCTCCTTGCGCTCGAACAACCGGTCTCCACCTGCCCGGAAAACGACAAACAAACACATGATCGGAAAAAACCGACAGATTTGACGTAAAGGGCGGCCCGAAATGGGCCGGTCAGGTATTCGCGTGGAGGGATGTGGCGTTTGACACCTCTTGTGGCTAACCGCTATCTATTGGCTAACCGTTAGGGGGGAGGGTGCATGGCCGAGTCGAGTGCTGTGGTGCGGGTCCGCAGCCTGGTAAAGGAGCATGGTCAGGGGCAGAGCCGGATCCGCGCGGTTGACGAGGTCGACCTGGACGTGCCCGAAGGGGAGATGCTGGCGGTGATGGGGCCCAGCGGCTGCGGGAAATCCACCCTGCTGCATCTGCTGGGCGGGCTGGAGCGGCCCAACGGTGGGGAGATCTGGCTGGCCGGCCGACGCATCGACACCCTGAGCGAGCGGGCTCTGGCTCAACTGCGGCGCCGGTCGGTGGGATTCATCTTCCAGGCCTTCCATCTGATGGAGGAGCTGTCGGCGGCGGAGAACGTGGAGCTGCCCGCGCTGCTGGCCGGGAGTTCACCACGCGAGGCCAGGCGGCGCGGGCGCCTCCTGCTGGACCGGGTCGGGCTCGCCGGCCGCGCCCGGCATCTGCCTTCGGAGCTGTCCGGCGGGCAGCGTCAGCGTGTCGCCATCGCCCGCGCCCTGATCAACGAGCCGCTGCTCATGCTGGCCGACGAGCCGACCGGCAACCTCGACACCGCGGCGACCCGCGACATGCTGAGCATCTTCGACGAACTGCGCTCCGCCGGGCAGACTCTCATGATCGTCACGCACGACGAGCGGGTCGCGGCCATCGCGGATCGGCTGATCTCCATGCGCGACGGGATGTTCGTCGATGACACCCGGATGGCCGGTGGCACCACGGGGTGGCTCGGCGGTCTGATCGGGCTGGAGGGCTGACTGCCGTGGGCCGCGCCGTACTCGTCGCCCGCCTCGTCATCGCCGACATCCGCCGGCACGGGGTCCAGTCCGCGATGCTCCTGCTCTCGATAACCGCCGCCACCGCGGCTCTGGCCCTGGGGCTGTCGCTGAGCGGGGTGACCGAGGCGATGTACCACCAGACTCGGCAGGCCACGGGCGGCCCGGACCTGGTGGCGGTGTCCGCAGGCTCCGACCTCTCGGCTCTGGCGTCGTTGAAGGACGATCCCGAGGTCTCCGCCCACAACGGGCCGTACCGCATCGTGTACGCATCGCTCACCGCGGGTGACGTCAAGGCGGGTGCGGTAGTGCACGTCGCCAGCGCGAAACCGGGGCCGGTGAACCGCCCGTTGGTGACCTCGGGCGGTTGGGTACACGGCGGAGCCGTGGTGGTCGAACGCGGCTTCGCCGCCGCTCTCGGCGTCCACGTCGGTGACCGCGTCACCATCTCCGGCCGGACGTTCACCATCGCCGGGATCGCCGTCACCGCGGCCGTCCCCGTCTATCCGTGGGCGCAGTTGAACGGCCCGGGCGGCGGGCCGACCGACTACAGCGGTCTGGTCTGGCTGGCCGAACGTGATGCCCGGGCAGTGGCATCACGAGACCTCCCGGTGACCACCGCCCTGGACCTGAAGCTACGCGACCCCGAGGCGACCTCGGCGTTCGTGGACTCCTACCGGGACCCGGCTTTCCCGGTGAACTTCTTCACCTGGCAGTTCATGATCGAGCAGGATTCGCACATGCTCAGGACCAGCCAGCCGATCCTGGTCGTCGGCAGTTGGCTGCTCGGCTTCCTGGCCATCACCGGTGTGGCCGCACTGGCGGCCGGACGTGCCGCCAAGCAGACGCGGCGGGTCGGACTGCTCAAAGCCGTCGGCGCGACGCCAGGACTGGTCGCCGTCGTCCTGCTCACCGAATATCTGACCCTGGCGCTCCTGGCCGACGCCCTGGGACTCGTGGTCGCCCGCCTGGCCGCGCCCGCCGTCTCCAACCCCACCGCCAGCCTGATCTCCGCCGCCTCCGGGCCGACCCGCGGCACGATCATCGCGACGACCGTCTTCGCCCTGCTGGTGGCGGCGCTGTCCACGCTCGGTCCCACCGTACGGGCCCTGCGCACCGCGACCGTCCCCGCGCTGGCCGACATCGCCCAGCGTCCGCGCCGCCGGGCCCTGTCGACCCCACTGTCCGCGTGGCTGCCCACTCCGGTCATGCTCGGGCTGCGCCTGATCGCCCGCCGACCGGGCCGCGCCGTGCTGCACGCGTGCGGCACCGCCACCACCGTCACCATGCTCACCGCGGGGCTGACCTTGAATGCCCAGCCCTCGAAGGGGTACGGCCCCACGCTGAGCAACCTGCGAGACGATCAAGCACGCGAGCTGCTGCTGGCGGTCACCGCCGTCCTGATCGCACTCGCCGCGGTGAACATCATCACGCTCACCTGGACCCTGGCGGTGGAGGCCAGGGTGAACATGGCGATCACCCGTGCGCTCGGCGCCACCCCCGGGCAGGTCTCAGCCGGGCTGGCCGTCGCCCAGCTGCTGCCCGCCCTGCCCGGCGCTGTCGTCGGAGCGCCCATGGGCATCGTCCTGTACTGGGCCTTCAGCGTCGGAGAGCTGGTCCTGCCGTCCATCGGGTGGGTCCTCGCGGCCGCACTCGCGACCCTCCTGGCGACGGTGGCCCTCGCCTCCGTACCCGCACGCTTCGCGGCCCGCCGTCCCGTGGCACAGACCCTCAGCGCCGACGCGGCCTGACCGACCGGCCGGCCCTGCTCAGCGAAAGTCGCCGGCGTGGTCGGTGGCCCATTCGCGGAACGTACGTGCCGGCGCTCCGGTGATCTCTTCCACCGTGGAGGTGATCAATCCGGAGTGAGGTCGCGTTTCGGCGCTGGCCAGCAGGGCCTCTACCAGGGCAGGAGGCCGACCGTCCGCGAGCAGCTGCTTTCGCGCGGCTTCCAGGGGCACCTCCTCGAAGCGCAACGGGCGGCCGATCGCCTCCCCGATCGCGTGTACCTGCTGGGCCCTGCTCACCACCTGCGGACCGGTCAGCACGTACGTCGCACGCTCATGTCCCTCGTCGATCAGCACCCGTGCCGCCACCGCCGCGATGTCCCTCGGGTCGATCACCGCGGTGGCGGCGATGTCGGGACCCCGGACGACTCCCACGCTCCGGATCTGTTCGGCCCAGCCGCGCGCGTTGGAGGCGATCGTGTTCGACCGCAGGGTGGTCCACCGCAGGCCGGACTGCTCGATCAGGCGCTCCATATCGGCGTGGAGCTGGTTGATCGGGTCGGTCTGCCGTTCGGCCTCGTCATTCACGCCCGACGACGACAGGTAGACGACGCGGCGGGCATGGGCGGCGATCACGTCGAGGACGGCCGGGGCGCCTTCGATGGTGAGGAAGGGCCAGATCAGGAACACCGTCTCGATCTCCGCCAGCGCGCGCTCCAGTGTGCCCGGCCTGGCCAGGTCTCCTTCGACTGCCTCGGCCCGTTCTGGGGGTCGCTGGGCGTCTCTCACCAGCGCGCGCACAGGGGTGCCGGTGGACACGAGCTGGGCAACAACCTGCCGACCGACATTGCCGGTCGCGCCGGTCACAAGGATCCTGTTCACGCCCAGGCCAGCCTGATCGTGTACGGAAATATTCCGATCTTTATCTGAGTCAGTCATCCAACTAACTATCGACAAGCGTCGCGCGGACCCGCTATGGTTCTTCTCAGTCAGCCAACTAACTGACTAACTTTCTGAGGAGCAATCATGATCGTTGTCACCGGCGCCACGGGTAACGTCGGGCGCGAGCTCGTCAACACGCTCGCCGCCGCAGGGGAACAGGTCACGGCAGTGTCCCGCCAGCCGGCCGAGTTCGCCGAGGGAGTACGGCACAGCCAGGGCGACCTGAACGACCCCGCGAGCCTCCGCCCCGCGCTGGACGGCGCCGACGCGCTCTTCCTGCTCGTCGCCGGAGACGACCCGCACGGGATCCTGAAGGAGGCCGCGAACGTCAAGCGGATCGTCCTGCTGTCCTCGCAGGGAGCGGGCACCCGTCCCGAGGTCTACCGGCACCCGGCCCTGTTCGAGCAGGTCGTACGCGAGTCGGGGCTGGACTTCACGATCCTGCGGCCGGGCGGCTTCGCCTCCAACGCCTATGCCTGGGCCGAATCCGTCCGTACTCGGCGTACCGCCGCCGCGCCCTTCGGGGACGTCGGGCTACCGACCATCGACCCGGCCGACATCGCCGAGGTCGCGGCCGCGGTTCTGCGTGAGTCCGGGCACTCCGGGCGTACCTATGAACTGACCGGACCCGTGCTCGTCACCCCGCGCGAGCGGGCGGCGGCGATCGGCCGGGCACTCGGCGAGCCCGTGCGGTTCGTGGAGCAGACCCGCGATGAGGCGCGCGCGCAGATGCTCCAGGTGATGCCCGAGCCCGTCGTCGAGGGCACGCTGGCCATCCTCGGCGCGCCGACCGCGGGTGAGCAGGCCGTCAGCCCCGACGTCGAGCGCATCCTCGGGCGTGCGCCGCGCACCTTCGACGAGTGGGCCGCGCGCAACCTCCCCGCCTTCCGGTGAACCCGATCCTTGAGCGCTTCCTCGCCGAGCCTCAGGTGGCCACCCTGACCACCTTGCGTCCCGACGGCTCGCCTCATGTGGTCGCGGTGCGCTTCACCTGGGACGGCGAGGCGGGGCTGGCCCGGGTCCTGACCATCGGCACCACCAGAAAGGCCAGAAACCTCATCGCCGGGCCGGGCGGGCGCGTGGCGCTCTGCCAGGCGGTGGGGTTCCGGTGGGTGACGCTCGAGGGCGTCGCCACCGTGCACGACGACACCAAGCGGGTGGCCGAGGGCGTACGTCATTACCTCGCGCGCTATGGGACGCCGCCCCCGAATCCGCCCGGTCGCGTGGTCATCGAGATCGCGGTCGACCGCATCACCCAGCTCAACCTTCGATAAGGAGTAGATCATGCCTGTTCAGCACGTTCTTGACTCGACCATGCACTACCGGGAGTCCGGCGCCGGGGCGCCGATCGTCTTCCTGCACGGCAACCCGACCTCGTCCTACCTGTGGCGTGATGTGATGCCGGCCGTGGGATCCGGACGGCTCCTGGCCCCCGACCTCATCGGCATGGGCGACTCGGGCAAACCGGATATCGCCTACACCTTCGCCGACCAGGCCCGTTACCTGGACGCCTGGTTCGACGCGCTGGACCTCCAGGACGTGGTGCTGGTGGGGCATGACTGGGGTGGCGCCCTGGCCTTCGACTGGGCCACGCGCCACCCGGATCGGGTGCGCGGCATCGCATTCACCGAGACCATCGTCAAGCCGATGGCCTGGGAGGAGTTCCCGGAGGGCGGCCGTGAGCTGTTCCGGGCGATCAAGACCGAGGGGGTCGGCGAGGGCATGATCCTCGATGACAACGCCTTCATCGAGCAGGGCCTGCCGGGCACCACGGCCACCCCGATCTCCCAGGGGGACCTCGACGTCTATCGCAAGCCGTATCCGACGCGCGAAAGCAGGCTGCCGCTCCTGCAGTGGCCGCGCGCCATGCCGCTGGGCGGCGAGCCCGCCGACGTCGTGGCCAGGATCGAGACGTACGACCGGTGGCTGGCGGCCAGTGCGGACGTGCCCAAGCTGCTGCTCACGTTCGCCCCCGGTCCGGGGGCGATGATGCACGAAGGCCTCGTCGCGTGGTGCGCGGCCAACATGGCCGGCCTGGAGATCGAACACTCCGAGGCCGTCGCCGGGCACCACACACCAGAGGACCACCCTGTCGCGATCGCCACGGCCATCTCGGCGTGGGCGGACAGACACCACCTTCGTTGACGTCAGTCAGGCAGGAGCGCGGCGGCCAGAAGGTAGAACGCGAGCAACGAGGCGACGGACAGGACGAGCGTTGGCCGGGCGATTCGGGTCCTGGCCAACCAGGCCGCAGCCGGATACGAGATCACGCCGCTGAAAAAGATGAGAAGGACGGAGTCGCCGAACGAGGTACGCAACCGCGCTTCGGCGAACTGCCAGATCGCCATCAGGAGGAGCGCGGCCAGAGCGGCGGCGGGCAAGGACGGTCGTACGCGCAGGAGGTACAGCAGCGGCCAGGCCAGGACGATCACGACCCAGCGCCCGACCTCCCACGCGTGCACGAGCAGGCCGAGACACCCGGTGTACTCCCCGCAATACGGGGAGTCAGGGAAGAGCGTGATCGTCAGCACGGTCCCCGCGATGAGACCGACAGTGAGGATGATCCCCACCGCCCAGGCCAAGACCATCTGCCTACCAGGTCTCTCACCTGGCAGGGATAAATCCGGTAGTGATTCGATCATCTGCGAATGGTGACACGCGGGGCGCCACCTGGCCACACCAGGGCTTCCGCAGCAGAACGAGTTGGGAACCCGTCTAGCCTGGATCGGGCGCGCGGTCACGCGGTGGGGCCGCGTTCGGCGAATGAGGGAGACGATGTCGGCGACGCGACTGCTGGTCCTGGGCGTGGTACGGCGGCTCAGCCAGGCACACGGCTATCTCGTCGGCGCCGAACTGGAGTCGTGGGAGGCCGGGCAGTGGGCAGGGCTCAGGTCGGGATCGATCTACCACGCCCTCCGCCAACTGGCCAAGGACGGACTGCTGGACGCCACCGAGGTGCACGAATGGCCGGGCCGTGTCGACTACGCCATCAACGACAAGGGTGAGTCGGAGTTCCTGCGGCTGCTTCGGACCGCTTTGAGCGTGCCCGACCGGCGTCCGGAGATGTTCGACGCGGCCATCGCGCTGCTGCCGGCACTGCCGAAAGAGGAAGCGATCGCGCTGCTCAAGGAGCGGTTGCGCGCCATGGAAGACGAGCGGGCGCGGATCGAGGCCGTGATGCGCGAGAGTCCGAGGCCGGGACACCTGACGGAGCTGTTCGACCTGCGCGCGAAGCAGGCCGCGGGCGACGCGACATGGACTCGGGGGCTGATCGTCCGGCTCGAACGGGGTGAGGTGCCGGCCTGACCGGTCGCCCGCCGGTTTGACGGTGAGAGGGCGGGTGGGCCATAGTTCGATACCCAAATTTGGTTAACCAAATTTGGTTATCCCTTGCGAAGGAGCCCGATGAGCCAGGAGCCGATCGACAGCCCGACCAAGTGGGTCGCCGGCCACGTCAAGAAATACGTCGAGTCCGGGGGCGCCCGTGGCCACCTCTTTCATGGCGCGCCGACCCTGCTGATCACCACGACCGGCCGCCGCTCGGGACTCCCCCGCCGTACCGCGCTCATCTACGGCCGCGACGGCGAGCACTACCTCGTGGTCGCCTCCAACGGAGGCGCCGCCGACCATCCGCTCTGGTTTCACAACCTGCTTGCGGAACCGCGGGTCCGGGTGCAGGTCGGCGCCGACGTGTTCGACGCGGTGGCCCGCCCGGCGACCGCCGACGAGCGACCCCGCCTGTGGGAGACCATGACCGGAGTATGGCCGCAGTACGCGGGCTATCAGCGGAAGGCGCCGAGGGAGATCCCGGTCGTGGTCATCGAGTCCAGCCCGTGACGATCTTCACCAAGCGGCGCGTGGCGGATCACCCTCACCCGGGTGCTCCTTCACCGCGATGGGCACCGAGGTGGTCGAGCCATCGTTGAGATCCACTCGAAAGGCTCGCCATTGGTGGACGTACATCAGGTGTCGGCCGGTTCCGTCGAGGCTGAAATGGAGGCTCAGCGACGCGTCGGAGGGCAGCGTCAATCGCGCGAGGACCCGCGGTTCCTGCCGGCCGTCGACCGGCACTCGCTCGATGGTGTGCGCGGCCGAGTAGATCAAGGCGCTGCCATCGGGTGTGTACGCCACGGAGTCCAGCAGTGGCAGGCCTTCCTTTTGCTTGACGAAACTGGTGGCGGCCATCAGGTCGGATTCCGGCCTGGCGAGGTCGAGGATGCCGATGGTCCTCATACCGCCCACCCAGGCGAGCCGTCGGCCATCCGGCGCCCAGGCCAGGCCGCCCACCATTGACTGCGCGCGAGCGCTCCAGTCGCGGCGCCGCCCGGTGGCGAGATCGAGGATGGAGATCTTGGCCCCACCGCCGATGAGCGCAGTGGCATAGGCCAGCCTGGTGGCGTCCGCGCTCAGGGCGGCAGCGTCGATCGCGACCGCGTCCTCGATCTCAAGCTTCGGAACGGGTATCGGATCGCCCGGTTGCCCATCATCGGCAAGGCGGACGCGGAAGAACCGGAAGGGCTCGTCGTCCTCCCCGGTCCAGCCGGCCAGCACGAACGTCCGGTTGTCCGGTGCGGCGGCCACGACGTGCCAGGAGGAACGCACTCCCTGCGGAAGCGGGATGGTCGCCACGAATGCTCCGGTGGTGGCGTCGTGCACGGCGGGCCGTACCGGAGTCATGATCGCTGTCTTGGACCTGTCCGGGAAGTACGCGAGCGGGGTTCTCGCGGTGACGAAGAAGCGCGGTGGACCGGTCGCGGGCAGGGGCGCAGCGGTCGCCATGGGGGCGGCCAGGGAGGTCGCCATCGGACGCGGCGACGGAAGGGCCGCGGTGAGCGATGGCGGCGCGATCGGACCTGAGGGCATGGAAGGGGAGGGCCCCGACAGTGAGGGTACGGCTGTCGTCTCGCCCTTGAGCGAGACCCGATCGGCGGCCGGATCTCCACAGGCGCCGACCAGTGCGAGCATGAGCAGGGCCGTCATGGTGACGCGCGGGCGTAAGTGCATGAAGTGATCTTCTGCCCATTTGCCGACGCAACGCCAGAGGTCAGGTCGGTCGCCGGCGCGCCTGGTTCTTCTCGTGGATGACCGCGTGGGCGTCCGCGACGGGGCCCAGGTGCCCGAGCTTGTCGGGGTTGATCACCGAGCGGATGGTCTGGACGCGTCCGTCGATGATGTCGAGCGTCCAGGCGTTGACCACCCTGCCATCGCGGTCGCGAACGATCGCGCCCGGCTGGCCGTTCACCTCGTGTGCCTCCAGCACGGCACCGATCTGGGTGAGCGGAGGGATGTTGGCGGCCAGTACGCGGGCCACCCTCTCGACGCCGTAGACGGGGATCGTACCCCCGACCTTGCCGCCGCCGTCACTGACCAGTTGAGCGTCGGCGGCGAGGAGCTCGCGCAGCCCGTCGACGTCCCCTTCCTTGAGCGCGTCGAGGAACCGCCCGGCGAGTTCCTCGCGTTTCCCGCGGTCGGTCTCGAACCGGGGCCGGTCATCCCGCATGTGGCGGCGTGCCCGTGACGCGAGCTGGCGGCAGGCCGCCTCCGAACGCCCCACCGCCGACGCGACCTCGGGAAAGCCGAAGTCGAACACCTCTCGGAGCACGAAGACGGCGCGTTCGAGCGGGCTGAGTCGCTCCAGCAGCAGGAGTGCCGCCATCGACAGCGACTCGGTCAGCTCCGCGGCGCGTTCCGGGTCCTGGTAGGGGTCGGCGAGCAGCGGTTCGGGGAACCACGGCCCGATGTACTCCTCCCGGCGAACCCGGGCGGAGCGCAGCACGTCGATCGAGATCCTGGTGACCGTCGTCGAGAGGAAGGGCCTGGTGGATCGCGGTTGCGTCGAGGCCGTCGCGTAACGCAGCCAGGTCTCCTGGACGGCGTCCTCGGCCTCGGTCACGCTGCCCAGGATCCGGTAGGAGATCGAGAACAGCAGCGGCCGCAATGCCTCGAATTCCTGCTCTCGCGTCATCCTCACCCGTCCTTGAAGCCCCGGCGGCACGAGGGTAGCGCAGCCGCACCGTGTCACAACCGAACGGGGCACCTCGTCATAGAGGGCATGACAAACGCGGAACAGACCTCGGTGCTGATCACCGGAGGCAACAAGGGACTCGGCTTCGAGGCGGCGCGGCGGCTCGGGGAACAGGGTTGGACGATCTTTCTCGGCTCGCGCGACGAAGGTCGAGGCCGGGCGGCTGCCGACAAATTGGCCGACGGCGGCGCGAACGTGGTCATGGTCCCGCTGGACGTGACCTCGGACGAGTCCGTGAGCGAGGCCGTACGGCTCGTCCGGAAGCACACCGACCGGCTGGATGTGTTGATCAACAACGCCGGCGCGCCAGGAAAGGCCGTCGCGCCGGCAGAGGCGACGGTCGATGACATTCATTCCGTCTACGACACCAACGTGTACGGACCGATCAGGGTCACGCACGCGTTCCTCCCCTTGCTGCAGGCGGCGGACAATCCGCGGGTGGTGATGGTGTCCAGCGCGGTCGGCACCTTCGCGGTCGTGACCGATCCGGAGCAGCCCGCCTCGAAAATGCACGAACTCGCCTACAGCTCATCGAAAGCGGCGCTGAACATGATCACCGTTCGGTACGCCCAGGCGCTCCCGAAGATCAAATTCAATCTCGTCACTCCCGGAGAAGTCGCCAACCGCACCTTCGCCGCCACCGACATGAACCATCACACCGGCCAGCTGACGGTCACCGAGGGCACCGACCCGATCGTCAAACTCGCGATGATCGACGCCGACGGGCCGAGCGGGATCTTCCTCGATCGCCTTGGCCCCATTGCGTGGTGATCGGCTGAGCAGGAGGCCGTCAGCCAAGAGCGTCGAGCAGTTCGCGCTCGCGCTCGGCGCTCAGCCCGGCGCGTCTTGGCCGGTCGAGACCCTGCTCTCGTTCCCAGAGCAGGGTGTCGGCCAGCAGCTCCGCCCGCGGCCGATGACGCAGCCCCGCCGCGCGCGCCGCAGCGCCGCTCCGGGCCGACCACCCTTCCCAACCCGGCTCGACCAACCACATCGGCAGTGACTCGGCCCCCATGTACTCGGCCACACCGTTCGCGAGCAGCCATGCCGAGTCGGCGGTGACCATCGAACCGGTGTGCCCACCGATGCCCCGGGACAGCTCGATCCACTCCCCGAACGACACGACCGGACCGACGGCGTCGTACGTGCCGATGGTCCCCGCCTCCGCGGCGTCGAGCAGCCAGGCGGCGAGGTCCCGGACGTCGACCGCCTGCGTCGGCCTGACCGGCACGTCGGGAACCAGCATCGGCCCGTGCGGATCGCGTGCGGCACGGGCCACCCAGTAACCGGAGCGTCCGCTGTGATCGCCCGGGCCGCCGATGAGACCCGCGCGTGCGATGAGGAGCCGGTCGCCCACGACGGCCGCCGACGCCTGCTCGCAGGCGACCTTCGCCTCGCCGTACGCCTCCCGGTCGACCTCGCTCCGGTCGGTCGGAGCCAGCAGGGCCGTGGACTCGTCCGCGTCCAGCACGGCATGAGAGGCGTAGGCGCTGACGGAGGAGACATAAGCCCAGTGCCTGGCCCTGCCGCCCAGTGCGTCAAGCGCCTCCCGGACGAATCCCGGCTGCCAGGACACCTCTATGACCGCATCCCATTCGCGGTCGAGCAGCGGTCCGTACGCCGAAGGATCGCGCCGGTCGGCGGCCACCAGCGTCGCCCCGTCCGCGACTTCCCCGCTTTCGCCGCGAGCCAGGCACGTCACCCGATGGCCACGCTCGATCGCCTGCCGCGACAGCTCCCTGCCCACCCAAGCCGTTCCGCCCAGAACCAATATCTCCATCCCGACACCCAAGCACCACGAACACCGATCGCCCAGACGGGTTCACCGACAGCGGACCCGGTTCACTGACAGCGGACCGGAGCACTCGTCAATAAGATCGTTGCTGTTTGTGATGATCTGGCGATCGGGAGCCTCGATGACCGACCCCGGCGGCTTCGGCCCCCTGACGATGGACGAGTGCGAGGCGATCGGCCCCTACCGGATCGTGGGCCGGATGGGCGCCGGGGGCATGGGGGTGGTCTACGCGGGGATCGCGGACGACGGCGCCCAGGTCGCGGTCAAGGTCATCCATCCGGGGTTAGCCGCCGATCCGCAGTTCCGCGACCGCTTCGTCCGGGAGGTCGATCTCCTGTCCCGGGTACGCGGGCGCTGCACGGTCTCGGTGCTGGCCTCCGACACCTCCGCGATGCCTCCCTGGCTGGCCACCGAGTTCGTCCCCGGCCCGACGCTCAGCACGTACGTACGGGACAACGCGCCGCTGGGGCCGGACGAGCTGCTCTCGTTCGGCGTGGACATCGCCGAGGCGCTCACCGACATCCACCGGGCCGGCATCGTGCACCGCGACCTCAAGCCCGGGAACGTGATCCTCTCCGCCTCCGGCGCGAAGGTCCTGGACTTCGGCATCGCCCGGGCCCTCGACGAGAGCGGGCTCACGGGCACCGGAGCGCTGATCGGGACACCCGGCTGGATCAGTCCCGAGCAGTACCGGGGCGACCAGGCGGACGCCGCCGCTGACGTCTTCGCCTGGGGCGCGCTGATGGCGTACGCCTCGACGGGCCGCCCGCCGTTCGGCACCGGAGCCCCCGACGTCCTCGCCTACCGCGTCATGAGCGTCGATCCCGACCTGTCCGGGGTTCCCGCGAGGATCCGCGACCTCGTACGGAGCGCGCTCGCCAAGGATCGGGCGGCCCGGCCCTCCACGAGCGAGTTGCTCGCCCGCGTCACCGCGCTCAGGGCGGGTGCCACGATCCCCCTGCCGCCGCCCGACAAGCGCCTGGTGGTGCCGCTGTGGTCGGCCGCGGCCGTCATAGCGGCGGTCGTCGCCGTCGGCGCGGTCTTCGTGGCGAACTCCGCCGGAACGCCAGAGGCACTCCAGAGCCCGAGCGACTCTCCCTCGTCCACGCACACGGAAACCCAGACGAGCGAGGACCCGGACGAGGCGACAACGGAGAGCGATACCCCCGAGGCAACACCCAGCACCCCCGACGAAACGCCGAGCACGAAGAAGACCCCAAAGGAGACGCCCACCACGAAGAAGGCGAGCGCGCGCCCGAGCCCTCGCCGCTCCGCCGCCGGCGTGCCGTGCGCGTCCGAGGCCTCGATCCTCCGGCAGGCCGCGGCACTGAACCAGGGCGGCCTGCCGGAGGACGCGGTGGTCGCGCGCAAACGGTGCGTGGGCTACTGGGTCGCGGCCAAGCTCGACTCCCCGAGTGTCGGCGGCGTCGACCTGATCGCGAAGCGGAACGCGGACCGATTCGTCAACGCCGAGATCGGCAGCAACTTCTGCTCACTGGAGAACGGCTCGGCACTCCTCGCGAACGCACCGGCCAGCATCAGAACCTTCCTCTGCCCCAACGGCTTCAGCTGAGTGGCTGAGGCTGCCCAAGCGACCCCTGTTCACCCTCGCTGCTGGATCAGGTGATCACACTCCTCGGTGGCGTCTTCGTAGCTGCTCAGCAGGAACGTGTGGATCGTCGCCAGCTGCTCGCCGGAGAAGGTGGCCATCAATCGGCGGCTGCGGGCATCGAGCCCCTCGTAGAACGAAGCGATTCGTTCGAGCCCCGGGGCCGAAGCCTCGACGAGTACGCGGCGGCGGTCCCGCGGGTCAGGTTGGCGCCGGACGTAGCCCGCCTTCTCCAGGCGGTCGATCATGTGCGTGACCGCGCCGGTAGTCCGCCCGAGCTGCGAACTGAGCGCGCCGGCCGTGGAGGCTCCCGCGCGGTTGAGTGCGTGCAGGCAGAGCAGGTCGGTCTGGGCGATGCCGAGGTGCTGGGCGATCAGGTCGTTCAGACGTCCGAGGGCACCGGCGAGGTCCGTCATGGAGGCGACGATCCGGTCCGCGAGGTCGTCGTGCGGTTTGACGGGCATGCGGGACTCCATTTACCTTCGCGGATCAGATACTTAGCGATGAAGCTAGATTACGACGAGCTCCCGAGTTTCCGCAGTGCCTGCTCAGATGCCGAGCCCGGCTCGGCGGCGAACAGGTCCAGCCCGCAGCACGCCGGCTCGTCGGGCAGCGCGACGAGCTCGCCGTGCAGGGTCAGCTCGCCCACGACCGGGTGGTGCAGCACGTACACCCGGGACCGGACCTGCGCGACCGGGTGCTCCGCCCATATCCGGGCGAAGTCCGCACTCAGCTCCCGCAGGTGGTCGATGTGCGCCGCGAGTCCGGGGTCCCCGCGATAGCGCCCGAGCAGGACGCGTAGATGCGCCACGTGCTCGCGTGCCGCCCGCTCCCAGCCGGTACGGTGCAGCTCACGCAGATAGGGCTCGGTGAACAGCAGGTGCGAGAGCGTGCGGCGGTCCGCCGGCAGCCGGGGGAAGTCACCGAACACCGCCACGGCGAGCTGGTTCCAGCCGACGATCTGGGTGTGCCGGCCGACCACCAGCGCCGGCGTGGTCACGAACGACTCCAGCAGGTGGCGCACGCCCACGGGCACATCCGACGAGGCCGCGGCCCCCGCGCACGCCTGGGGACGTCGTGCGATGCGATGCAGGTAGGCCAGTTCGTCCGTGTCCAGGCGCAGCGCCACGCCGATGGCGTCCAAGACCTCGTCGGAGACGCTGTCGCCTTTGCCCTGTTCCAGCCGCGTGTAGTGGGCGATGCTCACGCCCGCCAGCCGGGCCAGTTCCTCACGCCTCAGACCCGCGACCCGGCGCATTCCGCCGTAGTCGCGCAGCCCGACGTCCTCCGGGCGCAGGCGGGCACGGCGTGACTTGAGGAACCCGCTCAGCTCGGTCCTGTCGTCCACGCGCCAACCCTAGTGATCACGCCGTGAGTACGCAGAGCAGGGGCCTGTTCGGGCGACCGCGACGGCTCCACGCTGTCAGGCGAGCCACCCACGAACGGAGAAAAGCCATGCCCCTAACACTCGGACTCATCGGCAGCGGAATGATCGGGTCTTCCGTTGCCCGCCTGGCCGTCGCGGCCGGCCTCAAGGTTGTCCTCAGTAATTCGCGCGGCCCCGAGACGCTCGCCGATCTCGTCACCGACCTGGGCGAGCAGGCCCGAGCGGCCACCCCGGCGGAAGCGGCACGCGCCGGAGACCTGGTGGTGGCGGCCATCCCGCTGCACGCCTGCGAACACCTCCCCGCCGAAGCGCTGGCCGGCAAGACGGTGCTGGACACGGCGAACTACTACCCCGAGCGGGACGGCCACCTGGCCGAACTCGACACGGGCGAACTGACCTCCAGCGCTCTGCTGCAACGCCACCTCGCGGCCTCCCAGGTGGTCAAGGCGTTCAACAACATCACCCCGCACCAGCTGTTCTCCCTCGCCCGGCCCACGGGCGCGCCGGACCGCAGCGCCCTGCCCATCGCCGGCGACGACCCGGAGGCCAAGGCAGCGGCCACCCGGCTGCTGGACGTCCTCGGTTATGACGCGGTGGACATCGGCCCGCTCGCCGAAAGCTGGCGCAGCGAGCCGAACACTCCGGTATACGTCCAGCCCTATCTCGGCGAAATGCCCGCCATGAGCGTTGAGGCGTTCTTCGAGTGGACTCTCCAGACACCCGGCATCGTCGTTCCGGCGGCGCAGGTCGGCAAGCTCATCGAGACCGCGGTCCGCCGACCGGCAGGCGAGGCCAGGATCCCGAACGACGACTGAGCCTGGAACCCGGCCGGGTCACGCTCGCCGGCCGCGGGCGTCCCACCGGCCGCGACTCCCCAGCCAGAGCGCCGCGATGACGGACAGAAGGAGGACCGCGAGGACGACGTGGTAAGCCTGAGTACCCGACCATGTATAGACGGCGGCGGTGACCTGGATCGGCAGCACGTACATCGCGGCGGCCATGATCCAGCGCGGGCTGCGGGCGACGGCCGTGGCCCACACCGCCACGAGCAGGAGCCCGGCTTCCAGCCCCGCCCGCACGAGCGACCACAGCTCGCCGTACGGCCCGTCGAAAACGTAGGCGACGAGTACGGCGGCGGCCGGGATCGCGGGCCAGAACCACGAGCGTCGCCGGAGGCCGCGCGGCCGGCGGACGGCGAGGACGGCCGCACCGGCCGCCAGCAGCCCGTACGGGATCAAGGACACCCAGTTGTGGTAGGACGGCCCGAGCAGGCCGGAGCCCCACGCGGTCACGTCCCCGCCGAACAGCATGACGCGGCCCGTCGACACCGCGACGGCCACGGCGAGCGGCAGGGACACCCGTGCCCAGCCGCGCATCAGGGTCAGCATCAGCGCCGTGGAGACGGCGATCCACGCCGGGCCGGCGCGATCCATGAGGGCGTAGGTCAGGTTCGCCACGGCGATGACCGTGACGCCGAGGTGCACGCCATCGGCCCACCACGGCACGCGATCCGCGGCCGCCCCCCTCGCGCGCTCGGCCACACCCTCCCGGATCAGGACGACCGTCTCCCTGATGGAGGGAAGCCGGCGGGCCTCCATGAGCGCCCCCATGATGTCGGCGCCGTACTCCGCGCGATAGCCCTTGGGGTACGTCAGCAGGACGAGCTCATACCAGCGCTCCGCGAGCGAGCGGCTCATGCCTGCGCCGTCCTGGCCCAGGGCGCCGCGCGGTGGGTGACGACTCTGGCCGCCCGTTCCATCCGCGCCGCCTCCTCAGCCAGGGCCCGGTGGCCCTCCTCGGTGAGGCGGTAGTAGCGGCGGGGTCGTCCCTGTACGGTCTCCTCCCGGTCCACGGCGACAAGCTGGTTGCCCGACATGCGGTTGAGCGCGCCGTAGAGGGTGCCGACGGCGAGTCGCACCCTCCCGTCGGACAACTCCTTGGTCCGTTTGATGATCCCGTAGCCATGCAGGGGACCATCGAGCAGCGCGGCCAGCACGAAGTAGGCCGGCTCGCTCATCACAGGTGCGTCTTTGACCATACGCGGCACGATATATCGAGTGGCGAGCTATTGTCACCACCACCGAGTCCCGTGAAGACAAATCGGGCTTACGCCGAACTAGTCATGTCCGGAAACGTAAGCCGCAAAGGATCTGCCTGCATGCCAGCTCCCCCACAAGATTCGGCGCCGCCGATCGAGGTGACCGACGCCTGCCTGATAGAGCAGTCCTGGCGCCACCCCGAACGGTTCGGCGCCCTCTTCGACCGCTACTTCGACACCATCCACCGCTACGTCCACCTGCGCCTGGACGAGTCGGCCGCCGACGACATCGCGGCGGAAACATTTCTGCGCGCCTTCCGCTCCCGCAAGCGGTACGACACCGCCCGCCCCAGCGCCCGCGCGTGGCTCTACGGCATCGCCGCCAACCTGGTCGCCGACCACACCCGCGCCCAGGCCCGCTGGTACCGGGCCCTCACCAGGAGCGTGCCGCCCACGCACGTCGCCAGCCATGACGAGCGCGTCGTGCAGCGGGTCTCGGCGGCCGTCATGCAGCCCCAATTGGCCGCCGGCCTGGCACGGCTGTTGCCGGGTGACCGCGACGTACTGCTGCTGGTCGCCTGCGCGCAACTGAGCTACGACGAGGTCGCCGAGGCCCTCGGCATCCCCACCGGAACGGTCGGCTCCCGGCTCAACCGCGCCCGCACCAAGCTCCGCGAAAACATCGGCCCCTACGAGGAAACGCTGCAATGAACCTCTTCGAAACGCTCAAGACGCACCACGACAACCTCCCCGCCCCCACCTCCCAGGCGAACGCGCGGGCCCGGACCCTGCTGGCCGAGGCGGTCGAGGCGGAGGCGGCGGCGTCCCTGCCCAGTGCACCGCGGCGGTCCAGGGCCGCCTTCAGGGGCGGCCTCGTGGTCGCTCTCGCCGCCGCGATGACCGCCGGTGTGATCGTCCTGCGACAGGACGACGCCTCGTACCCGCTCGGCACGCCGCCCGCGAGCGCCGCCGAGCTGCTTCGGAACGCGGCCGCGGCGTCGGCCCGGACCGACGAACCGCGCCAGGGCCAGTTCACGTACGTCCGCCGCATCGATTACCTCTACCGCTTTGGCATGAGCCGCGGCGGAAACGAGTGGGTAAACAGTCAGGAGGTCCGCCGCGAGGTGTGGATCCCCGCGGCCGATCCAGGTAAGGCGCTGGCGCGGTCCACGTTCGCCAAGCTCGTCCCGATCAGCGGAGACAGCGGACAAATGAGCCTGCCGGCTGAGGGAACGGTGGAATACCAGCGTGCCGGCCAATGCCCTTCGGGGGACGACGCACTACGTGTGCCCGCACAGGATCTCGGTGCTCTCCCCACCGACCCCGATGGGCTCCTGAGAAAAGTCCGCGCGGACGCGGAGGCGGCCGTCCACGGGGACGACCGAGCCACTGGGGCTACCCCGCCGAGCGACGACGAGATCAACCGCATGATCGAGCGGACCGTCGTCACGCGGCTCTTCCTGCTGGCGGACACCCCGCTGATCGATGCCGACACGCGCGCCACGGTGTTCAACGCCCTGTCCAGGATGCCGACCGCGACCGTGGTTCCCGGCCTCAGCGACCCGACCGGCCGGCGGGGCGTGGGCGCCTCGATCCGGTATCAGGGGCCCGACGGCTGGGAGCACGAGGAGCTGATCTTCGAGCCGAAGACGTACGCGTTCCTCGGCTGGCGGAGTTGGATAGAGGACAAGCAGGCGGACGGGACCATGAAGCAGATCATGACCAACGCCACGGCGGTGCTGGAGACCAAGGTCGTGGACTCCATGCCGGAGGTCCCGCAGGACGCGAAGAGGCCCACATCCTGCTGAGGCCGTCACTGACAGGGGCGGTCGATCGCCGGGTCCGCGAGCCGCGAGCCGACGTCGGGAAACGAGCCGTCACCGAACAGGACGCGCGCCGCCAGAGCACGACCGGCACGACCACGTAGCACGGTCACCGCCGCCTCCGCCGCGGCCGGGGATCGGATGCCGGCGAACACGCGGCGCAGCAACAGCCGTCCTCGGAACCGGATCCGCAACGCCTTCCCGTCGTACTGACGCAATATGCGCTGGTCACCAGTACGCAGGTACCTAGCGGCGAGCGCCGCGGCCAGTTCGGACATGCGTAAGCAGGGGTCCAGCCCGCCGGCCGTCAGCGGCGACACCGCGCCCGCCGCGTCGCCGACGAGCAGCCCGGCGGGGCACGCCAACCGTCGCAGCACACCGCCGACCGGGATCGGACCCCCTCGACGCTCGACCGGCCCGGTCGGCACCGCGCGGCCGGGCGCGTCCGCGGCGAAAGCGTCCAGCAGATGGCGGATGCCGGTGCGCATCGCGCCCGGATATCCCGCGACGCCGACATGCGCATGCCGGCCGTCGTCGATGACCCACCCCAGGTACCCCGGAGCGACCCGGGGATCCAGCACGCAGTGGAACACCGGGGTGGTCGTGCCCGACGCGACCGGATGGACGATCTCGGCACCGACCAGGAAGCGCCGGTTGACGTCGAGGCCGAGATCACGGGCAACGTGGGAGCGGGCGCCATCCGCGCCGACGATGAACCGGGCCGTCACCGGTTCCGCCCCCGAGAACCGCACCAAACCCATCGACGCGCCGACATACCGTACGCCCAAGAGGACCTGTGCCCCGGCCGACTCCGCCGCGCGGTGCGCGTGCTCGTAGACGGCCGCCATGTCCGCCACGCGATACTCGTCCCGGTCACTGGTGAGCCGGATCGGTGCCCGCCGCGACGGCGGATACAGCAGCACGTCCCGAATACCGGGCCCGAGCAGGTGGTCCGGCAACTCGAAGTCGTCGAGCGTGCGCCGCACGAAGATGCCCGTCGTCCGGATGCCCGTCGACAGCGACCTGCGGCGGTCGACGACCAGCACCTCCAGCTCCCGTTCGGCGAGCAGACGGGCTGTGCGCAAGCCGGCCAGGCCAGCACCCACGACCAGTACATCCACGGTCCGCATACTCTCCGACGGTAGGAGCGGCACCCCACCCACGCGACCGTCTGCACGGTACCCGCCCGTTATCTCTACACCGTTGCCACACTCGGGACCGCCGGCCGCCTTCAGTCGCCGCCCACGATCGTGCTGGGCAGCCTCGGGCGTGCGTCCGTCCAGCCGGACGCGGTCACAGCGGTCCACGAGGTCAGCGTTCCCGTACGGTCTGAGGATCGTTCTTGTACGGCGAGCAGCCGGCCTGAGTACTCATCGATGATGATCTGCTGTGTCCCAGCGAATTCGATCCCGCTTCCGACCCGACCCAGGGGATCAGCGATGGTCCCGATGTTCTTGACTCGCGAAAGACTCGCGAGCACGCGGTAGAGCGCGGCGCGCACTTGAGGGGTCGTCGGCAGTTGGGTGAGCAGGCTGGTGACCCCGGTGTACAGAAATTCCTCATCGGCCCGGTAACCACCTCGCCGAGCCCACTCCTGGAGGACTTCCCTGAGTCGCACCGGGTCCGCAGGCAAGGCCATGACCTCTTCTGTCGTGACGGGCACGGGTCCCACCTGGGGATACGAAACCTCGGCGGCATGCTGGTCGTCGATTCGCAAGGCGAACGGCGGTTGCGGCACCACACCACCGATGCCGGGAACGCCAGGCCCCTCACAGGCGCCGAGCCGGTAAGCACCCTGTTGCCGCCAGATCGCCGCATCGGCCTCGGCGAACGGCTTGCCTGACTGAGCGGTGACCAGAAGCCAGCTCGGCTCCCGCTCCGACTTGGCCATCCACACTTCATGCGTGCAGGTCACCTGATATTCGATCAGCTTGGATGTCATGCCGGTGGGTGCGCGTCCTTCCTTTCCCGTCGCCATGCTCCGGCCGACAGAGTGCCAGTAGCGACCCGTCGTCGCGCTGGTGGTCTCGATCCGATCCGCGGCGGCAAGGAGGACGGTACGAGCGGATACCGGGTGAGACTCCAGGGGCTCAGTATCCGTGCCCCGGACCAGCATGGCCGTCACGACCGTGACGGCCATCGCGACGGCGGCGAGGCGAATCACGGTTATGACGTTCGATCTCGGCCGTGACGGCCGGCGAGCCGGTCTGCTCTCCGGCTCGTCGCCGGCCTTGATCAGCAGGTCATCGGCGGAAAGGCGCGATCCGCGATCCAAGGAGTCCGGACGAGCCATGGCGAGTAGGCGCATCGCGTCGGGCTTGCGGCTCATCGAAGTTTCCCTCCGGGGACGATTACGGGCTTCGGAGACGGGGCGGTGTCCGCGGTGTCGATGAACGCTTGCAGCCGACGGCGTGCGCGATGCAGCCGGACGAAGAAGGTGGCCTTCGTACAGCCCAGCACTTCGGCCGCTTCCGCGGCGGACAGGCCGTGCCAGGTGGTGAGGGTCAGAATCTCTTTGTCGTCTTCGGAAAGGGTGGCCAGCGCGCGAAGTATGGTCAGTCGTTCGGTGGCGTGTTCGCCCACGTCGGCGACGGCCTGCTCCATCCACGTACGCAGGTCGGCCGCCAAGGATTCGCGACGGGCGAGCTGCCGGAAGTTGTCCCGCAGGATGTTCCGGGCGACGCGGAAGAGCCACTGGACCTGCGCTTCGTCGGGGATGTCGTCGAGTCGACGCCAGGCGACGAGGAAGGTCTCGCTGACCACTTCCTCCGCGAGTTGATGTCCGGCTCGACTCACCGCATAGCCGTACACCCGCGCTTGGTAGGTGTTGTAGAGCGTGGTGAAGCGCTCGTGGGGGTTGGGCAAGCCGGTTCCTTCGGTCGGGAGGCACGTTGTCCATGGAGCATGTGGTCCGAAGGAGGGCTTTCTTACATCTCAATTCCGATCGCGGGCTCAGCGTGCCGCGTCGGGCATGCGGACCGTTATGTACGGATGTGGTCGCTCCAGCCACTCGCTTGCCGCGAAGCTCAGCCGGTTGTGGGAGTTGACGTTCCACCAGGCGCTGTAGACCCGGGCAGCGAGCTGGTTCACGCGCAGCCCTTTTACTCGGCGGGAACGGATTCGCAGGTTGTGTGATCCTTTGTGAGATGCGTAAGGCTACATGTGTGCTCGCTGCCCTGGTCCTTGCCGGCGCGTGTGTGCTGGCTGCCGATACGGCCCTGGGCAGGGTTGGGCGGACGGCTGATGACGCTGTCGAGTCGGCGTCGCGCTGGACGGTGAGATACACCGCCCAAGGCCGTCTACGGGTGGTCCCGACGGCGGGCGGCGGGGCGTTGCTGTTCACCACGGAGGGGCGACGGCCTGGCTGGTCGATGTTGCGCTGGGATGGGAGCTCCTGGAAAAGCGCCGAGCTGCCCACACAGTTCGACAAGGTTTCGCGGCTCGAGGTCGGCGGCTCCCCCTCCGGCGAGACGATCTGGGCGGTCGGTCCGGCCTGGGCGGACGGTGGCAGCCCGATCGTGCTGCACTGGGACCGTACCCAATGGAAGCAGGAGAGCCTGAACGTGGTGCGAACCGGCTTGACCGCGGTGCGCACCGACCCGGCGAGCGGCCTGTGGATCGCCGCCAACCCCAGCTCCGGCGCGCCCTATGTGCTCAACCTTCGCGACGGCAGCTGGACCAGATCGACCTTGCCGGGGGCCGGTCCGGCGGACCGCATCATCGACATCGCCCCCGCGCCGGGCACGACACGGCTCTGGGCCCGAACCGAACACCAGCGCGGCGACAAGATCACTTCGCTGGTGTACGAGCTCCGGTAAGCCTGACCCGGCTGGTCATCCCGGGGAACCCGCGTGCAGGGCTTCCCGCGTCCACTGGTCTCGTGGCTGCGTGTGCAGGTGCCAGTAGTGCTCGGCGATGTCGTCCGGGTCGAAGTCGGTACCTGGGGCGACAGGACCGGCCACGGTGACGCTCGCCACGTGCACCCCGGCAGGGCCGTACTCCTGGTCGAGCAGCGTGACCAGGGTGCGGACGCCTGCCTTGCCCAGGGAGAGGCTCACGTACTGCGGCTTGGGCTCGGGCATGCCGCCCGTGATGAGGATCGTGCCATGGCCGCGGGCCGCCATGGCGGGCGCGACGTGGGCCGCGGCGTTGAGCGCGCCGACCACGTTCACCGCCCAGGCCTCCATGTGACCGCGTACCGACAGCTCGCCCGGCGCGTCCGCCTGGATGATCGCGGCGTTGTACACCACGACGTCCGGTACGCCGTGCTCGCGGACAGCCGCGTCGAGCGCGGCGTTCAGCTCGGCCTGGTCTGTACTGTCGGCCTCCAACGTGACAACCGGGACGCCGCTGGGGGCAACCGCCTCGGCCGCGGCACGCAACGTCTGGTCGCTCCGGGCGATCAGCGCTGTCGGCAGCCCCTCCCTGGCGAACCTACGAGCCACCGCCTGCCCGATCCCCGGACCTGCACCAATGATCACGGCACCCGGCATTGACGTACTCCTTACTTCTGGATCAGCGATACTCGCGACGGTAAGGCATCACATCCATGTGAAGGTCAAGGGAAGGAACCGGATGCGGATCGGCGACCTGGCTCACGAGACCGGGGTGAACAGGCGACTGCTGCGCTACTACGAGGAGCAGGGTCTCCTCAAGCCGGTCCGCCTGGACAACGGCTACCGCGAGTACACCAAGGCGGACATCGCGGCAGTGCGTCATATCCGCGCCCTGCTCGCCGCCGGGCTTTCCACCACTGTCATCGCCCGGGTCCTGCACTGCGTGCACGGAGATGACGGACTGATGGTGCCTTCCGGCTGCCCGACCTTCATCGACGACTTACGGCGCGAACGCGCTCACATCGCCAAGATGATCGCTCAGCTCCAGAGTTCGCAGGGGATCCTGGACTCGATCCTCGACGCGGCGCTACACACGAACTAGCAGGCAGCCAGGGTGTTGCGCCACACCTCGTCCAGGGCCAGCTGGATCGCGCCGGTGAGCACGGTGTTCTCGGCCAGCTCCGACAGTTCCACGCCTGGCGGGGTGAGGGTCAGGTCTTCGAGGTGCCGTGCGATCGCGTCCAGCAGGACCGCGCCGGCTCGGGCGATGCCACCACCGATCACGATCGCGTGCGGCGACAGTACGAGGACGACGGGCGCGATCGCCTCGGCGAAGATGGCGGCGACCTGGTCCACGACCTCGGCGGCGATCGGATCATCCCCGGCGGCCGCGAAGACGGCGGCCGCGTCCGTCGCACCGGCGAGCCTGGACCCCGGATGCGCCGCGGCCCTGCGGCGGGCGAGCTCGACGATCGCCTCAGCGCCGATCGCACGCTCCAACGGCCCGCGGCCGTCCCCGGCCGCGTCGGGAAGGCCACCGGCCGCACGGATGAAGCCGATCTCCCCGGCCTGTCCCGCGCCCCGATGCAGTCGCCCGTCGATGACGACACCGGCTCCGAGCCGCTCGCCCCACTGAACCGCGAGCAGGGTGCCCGAGCCGGTGCGCTGATGGGCCGCCGCCAGGGCGGCCAGGTTCGCATCGTTCTCCACCGTGACCGGACACCTGAAATGGGCCCGCAGGTGGCCGACAAGGTCGATCTCCGACCAGCCCGGCATGCTCGGGGCGAACAGCACTCGGCCGGTGGTCGCCTCAACGATGCCCGGGGTCCCCGCGGTGACGGCCGAGATCTGCTCAGCGGTCAGGCCGGCCGTCGCCAGCGCCTCACCCGCTGTCTCGTCGACGGCGTCGAGCAGGTGCTGGGCGTCGCGACGACGGACCGCCTGGCGGATCACCGCGAGGTGCGCACCGGCGAGGTCGGCGATCCCCGCCGTCACGGTGTGCGGCCCGACGTCCAGGGCGAGCACGGGTGCGGCCCGGCCGTTCAGTGAGAACCGCGTCGCCGGTCTGCCCACCGTGGCCGGCTGGGGTGCGTGCTGCCGCAGCCAGTCGGCGGCCAGCAGATCCTCTACGGCTTGGGTGACCGTCGGGCGGGTGAGCTCGGTCAGCCGGGCGAGTTCGGCCAACCGCACCGGCTCGGGCGCGCACTGCCGGACGGCGTCGAGCACCGCGGCCCGGTTCATCCTGCGCAGCACCGGCGTGCCCGCCGGCCGTTCCTCATTCATCGGCGCTCCCTCATGCCGTCCGAGATCTTGACCTCCTGGCACCTGTGGCTGAGTATATTTCGCAGCGAGCTTACGAAAAGTCGCTGCATAAATGGTCTGCTCGCCCCCTCCGGAGGTGGCCACCCGATGACCCGTTCCCGCGACCCGCGCGCCGCCCAATTATCGCGACGACGGCGACCGCGCCTGATGGTGCTCGCCGTCCTGCTCACGACGCTCGCCGCGCCGTTCGTCTCCCAGCCCACGGCGGTGGCCGACGTACCCGCACAGCCGGCGCCCGCCCGGCCGGACAGCCCGGCGGCGCAGGCTCTGGAACGGCTGATCGGGACATCCCGCGCCAAGCAGGTCAGCCTGCGCACGATCGACAAGGGCACGGGCCGGGACCGGTTCCAGGTACAGGCCGACAACGGTCGCCTTGTCGTCGCCGGTACGACACCCGCGGCCCAGCTGACCGGCTTCGGCTACTACCTGCGCCAGGTGGCACACGCCGACATCTCGATCAACGGCTCCCAGGTCGACCTGCCCCAGCGCCTTCCATTACCCGCGGCCCCCATCGCCAAGACCTCCTCAGTGGATCATCGCTTCGCCCTCAACGACACCAACCAGGGCTACGCGGGCGCGTACCTGAGCTGGCAAGAGTGGCAGCGGCGGATCGACGTGCTGGCGCTGCACGGCATCAACGAGGTGCTCGTCTACGAGGGCCAGGAGGCGGTCTACCAGCGCACCCTCAAGGAGTTCGGCTACTCCGACCAGGAGACGCGCCAGTGGATCCCGCAGCCGGGCCACCAGTCCTGGTGGCTGCTGCAGAACATGTGCTGCACTGACAGCCCGATCTCCCAGCGACTCATCGATCAACGGATCGAACTTGGCCGCAGGCTGGCCGACCGCCTACGGTCATTGGGCATGGTCCCCGTGCTGCCCGGCTATTTCGGCACCGTGCCGACCGACTTCAAGGTCCGCAATCCGGAAGCCAACACAGTCCCGCAGGGCACCTGGAACCAGCTCGAACGCCCACACTGGCTCGACCCGACAAACCCCATCTTCGACCGCGTCGCGGCCACGTTCTATCGGGTGCAGACCGAACTGTTCGGTGCCAGCACGATGTACAAGATGGACCTGCTGCACGAGGGTGGCACAGCAGGAAAGGTCAACGTCGCGCAGGCCTCCCAAGCGGTGCAGCGGGCGTTGAACACCGCCCATCCCGATGCGCTGTGGACGATCCTGGGCTGGCAGAGCAACCCGCTGCCGGCGACGCTCCAGGCCATCGACCGCACCAAGATGTTCATCGTCGACGGCATCAGCGAGGAATCCGGCATCACCGACCGGGACAAGGACTTCTTGGGCACCGGATACGCGTTCGGCACCATCTGGAACTTCGGCGGACATTTCAACCTCGGCGCCCGGTTGACGCTGTGGAACGAAAAGTTCCACGCATGGCGCGGCAAGCCCGGCACGGCGATGAACGGCATCGCGCTGATGCCCGAGGCCATCGACAACAACCCGGCCGCGGTCGCGTTCTTCGCCGACCTGCCGTGGCAGGACGGCCCGGTCGACATGCGGCAGTGGTTCAGCGACTACGCCACCGCCCGATACGGCGGCGAGGATCCGCACGCCAAGGCGGCCTGGCAGATCCTCCTCGACACCGTCTACAGCTGGCCCGCCGGCGCCGACTCCCGGCACGTCACCGGCCTGTACGACGACGAGCCCGGCCTGGCGAACACCGGCTACCCCCTGCAGTACGACATCGCCACCTTCGACAAAGCGCTCGACGAGCTGCTCCAGATCGACCGGCGCCTACGCGGTTCCGGCGCCTACCGCTACGACCTTGTCGACGTCGCCCGGCAGGTGCTGGCCAACCACAGCCGGCTGCAGCTGCCCAAGATCCGCGCCGCCTACCGCGCCAAGGATCTCGAACGCTTCGAGCGCCTCACCGGCCAGTGGACGGACCAGATGCGGCTGATGGATCGGCTGCTCGGCACCGATGAGAACTTCCTGCTCGGGGCGTGGCAGAAGGAGGCCCGCCGCCAGGCCGCCACACCGGCCGAAGCGGCGACCCTGGACTACAACCTCAAGTCGCTGGTCACGCTCTGGGCCACCGGCGCCCGGCTGCAGGACTACGCCCGCAGGGAGATGAACGGCCTCGTCGGGCAGTACTACGTCAAGCGGTGGCAGCTCTTCTTCGACAGCCTGAAGACCGCGCTGCGCTCGGGCAAGGAGTACCCCGAGCCGATCGACTGGCTGTCCGTCGCCCAGGACTGGGCCAGAGCCGGCACCCAGCTGACCGCCGAGCCACGCGGCAACTCCTACCTCGAAGCGAGCCGGGTGGCCGCGCTGCCGGACGGCGCGGTGACCGTCGGGGTCGACCGCAAGGGCGTCAAGCCGGGTGAGACAGTGCAGATCACCGCCGTGTTCACCAATGACAACGCCCTGCGGCCCACCGGCAAGGCCACGCTCCAGCTCGATGCCCCACGCGGATACCAGGTGCGGGCGACCTCCCCGACCCGCGCCGACCACATCGCCCCGCGCGAGAAGCTCACCGCGACGTGGACGGTGACCGTTCCCGCCGGCAGCGCCCCAGGCAGTACGCCGGCACTGGACATCACCGCCTCCTGGCGATCCGACGACGTCGCCCGGCAGGACCGGGCCTCGACCCGCCTGCTGATCGCCGGAGCCGTGCCCGCGTCGTACCCGATGATGAGCAACACGCAGGCCGAATTCGCCCCCATCGACGGCGGGATCGCGATCGCGGCGAGTGGTGCGGACCTGTGGCGGGAGACCAACGAACTGGCCACCGCCTACCGCAAGGGCGCCCTGGCCGACGGGCAGCAGCTCGCGAGCACGGTGCTGCGGCAGGACGGCTCGTCGGACTACACCCGGGCCGGGCTGGTGGTGAGCAACGACCTGGCCACCCCCGGTTCCACCGGCTACGCGAACATCGCCATCACGCCCGGTCACGGCTGCCTGTTCAGCTGGGATTCCGACGGCAACGGGCAGCTCGACTCGTACACGGAAGTGGGCGGGTTCAGTCCACCCGTGCGGGTGCGCATCGGCAGGTCCGGTGACCGGCTCACCGGCTCATGCAGCAGCGACGGCAAGAACTGGTCGCTGATCGGGTCGGCCGGCGTCCCGGGCACCGGCGCCACGCTCGACGTCGGCCTGTTCGTCAGCGCGGCCAACCGCAACACCGGCCAGCAGGCGGTCGCCATGCTGACCGATCCCGCATCGACCCCGTCGACCGCCCGCGACAGCGCGCAGGACACGCTGCAAAGCCTCCGCAAACCGGTCACCGCACTGAGCTGGGAGCAGAGCCGCGGCCCGGAACACGCGAACGACGGCAACCGCGCCAACTCGCCGTACTTCGCCAGCCAGCTGACCTGGGACACCACCTGGTGGCAGGTCGACCTGGGTACGGTCAACGACATCTCCCGCGTCAATGTCCGCAACTATGTCGGGGGCGGGCGCTACTACGAGTACCGGCTGGAGGGAAGCCTCGACGGCACCACCTGGTACACCCTCGGCGGCCGCCGCGGCACCCGGGCCACGACCGACGCCGGAGACACCATGACCACTGAGGCGAAGGCCCGGTACGTCCGGGTGGTCGGCACCCACAACAGCGCCAACCTGTCGTTCCATCTCACGGAGGTCAGCGTGTACGGCACTCCACAGCAATGACCCCGCATCCGGCGAAAGCCCCGTTTGTCGAGATTCCGTGCACTTAGCGGTTACGGCACCGCGGTGCTGTCATGATCTCGGAGGCACCTCACCGATGGGATCCGCGATGCCTCCTCGCTCACTCGTGCTGCTGGCCGCCTCGCTCTGTGCGGGCGGCCTCGCGGCTCTGGTGTATTTCCACGACTCCGACCTGGTGCTGTTGAGGGAACGTCTGAACCATCCGTTCGCGCTCGGTGTGGTGGCCTGCGTCCTGGTGGCGTTGGCCGCCGTCGGGCTGCGGTGGATGTGGCTACGTGTCGTGATCGTCGTCGTTGCCGGGCTGGGCGCGAGTGTCGCGCTGTTCGGGGGGTTGCTCACCGTTGCGTTCTCCTCTACCGAGGAAATCGGCTTCGTCGACGGACCGGCCCCGTACAGTATCCGGCTCCAGCAGTCGATGGCGGGTCTCGGGCCGGACATGGTGACGTGGCTCAGTGTCCACAGGGACGGCGGGTTGCTCAGCAGGGAGTGGGATCTCGGCTGCTTCAACGACGACGTCCCCGACGACACCTTCGACTCGGTCAAGTGGACGGGGCCGAGTTCGGTGGAGATCCGGGTGGCCGACGGCCGAACGTTCCCCGTGGCCTTGGACCCCGCCTCGGGCCGACCCCGGACCACCGCCACCCTTAATTGTTAGAAGCGACGGAGAGGGGTGAAGAAGGAGACGGTCAGCCGGTCGGCGAGCGGCAGCATCTCCACGAAGCTGCTCGGCCAGCCGTGGGTGAGGATCAGCGGCAGAGGCGCGGGCGCACCAGCTCGCGCAGGTAAGCGGGATCGGCCCCGGCGGCCCAGTAGACGCTGTCGGACGGCGTGGGATGGTCGAGTGACGGACACTCCTGAGCCGCGGTCAGACGAACGCGACGGCCAGGAGTGCCCGGACGCTACCACCACCGGGCAAAGCGCCGAGTTGGGTCAATCGTTGCGGGGTCGGCTGAATTCTTCGATCAGTACGGGATACTGCTCCCCACCGTGTCCGGCGGCGATCGAGCGGTCGGCCATCGCCTTGATCAACTTCGGCAGTTCGGCGTTGACTCCCACCGCCTCGCTCGCCTCGATCAGGTGTGCCATCGCCCGCGCGTCGGTCTCCAGCGCCGACACCTCGGCCGGGAAGGAGCCGCTGTCGATCTGCTCGGCGTACCCAGGCAGCCATTCGGCCACCCCGGCAGCGATCTGCCGCGCGAACGGCGCATACGTCGCGGCGTCCACACCGGCCGTCCGGAGCAGGGCGGTGCCCTGGAGCCAGGCGTTCAGGACGCTCCACATCATGGCGAGGCCGGCCACGTCGTACAGCGATGCCAGCCCATGGTCAGCACCCAGGTAGGTGACGGTGCCGAGCGCGTCGAGCGTTGACTTGTGCGCCTCGAAGTCCGGCTGCGGCCCGCTGTGCAGAATCACCGCTTCGGCGGTCCCGATCCCCGACGGGATGGCCATGATGGCGCCGTCCAGGTAACGGGCGCCGCGCTGCTCGGCCCATCGGGCGGCTTCCCGGGCCTGGGCCGAGTCGCCCGAGGTCAGGTTGATCAACGTCTTGCCGTCCAACTCGCCGTCGCTCGCGCCGAGCAGCTCGCGCATGGCCTGGTAATCGGTGACGCAGATGATCGTCAGGGGACTTGCCTTGAGCGCGTCGCCAACCGTTGGCGCCGGCCGTGCGCCCTCGGCCACCAGCTCGTCGGCCTTGGAGATCGTACGGTTCCACACGGTTGTGGGATGTCCGGCTTTCAGGAACGCGCCGGCGAGCGCCCGGCCCATCAGTCCGAGTCCGATGACTGTCACAGGTGTGTCGGTTTTGCGGTTCATGGCAGCATCGTCAACGTTGATACCGGTATGAAGGTCAAGTGAGGTTCCGATGCTGATCGGGGAACTGAGTCGTCGGACGGGCGTGAACGCCCACCAGTTGCGCTACTACGAAGCCCAGGGCCTGCTGGAGGCAGAGCGCGGCACGAACGGTTACCGCGAGTACGACGAGAACGCCGTGCTGCGGGTGAAGCAGATCCGGCACCTGCTTGGTGCGGGTCTGTCCTCTGAGGACATCGCGTACCTGCTGCCCTGTGCGGTCGGAGAGGCCCCGGAACTGCTCGGATGTCCCGAGTTGCTGGCCGCGATGCGGTCACGGCTGCGGCGACTGGACGATCAGATGGACCGGCTCGCCCGATCCCGCGACGCTCTCGCCGACTACATCGACGCGGCCGATCGAGTGGCCGCCGAGAGCTATCCGCCCTTTGACGCTACTGATGACACTACTGACGCCGCATGCTCAAGCTTCGTAGGCGCTCGTCAGGCGTGACCGCGACGCCTCGAGGTGGGCGGTCATGGCACTCGCCGCCGCCTCGGGATCCTTGCGGCAGATGGCGTCGAGCACCGCGCGGTGCTCATCGGCGGCGTGCGTGGCGATCCCGTGGCGGAAGTAGAGGCGATAACCATGGGTGTGCGCGCGGAACCTGCGCAGCGTGTCGGCGATGAGCGGGCTGCGGCTGGCCTCGGCGATCGCGTTGTGAAACAGGGCGTCCAGCTCCGCGAAGCCGCGGTACGCCTCGTAGGTGTCGCCCAGCAGCGGTGACATCATCTGCTCCAGCGACTCCCGCATGGCGCTCACCTCGGCGGCCGTGGCATACCGTGCGGCACGCGCGGCGGCGGACGGTTCGAGGAGCAAGCGGACGTCGTACAGATCATCAAGGGCGGCCCGGTCGAGCAGGGGGGCCACCAGATAGCCGGTGTTCGGCCGGCGGACGACGAGCCCCTCCGACTCGCAGCGCGCGAGCGCTTCGCGGACCGGCGTCTGCGACACGTCGAGTTCGCGGGAGAGCCCGTCGATCGACAGCTTCGCCCCGGGCTCCAGGTCGTGATCCATGAGCCGGGCCTTCAGCGCCTGGAAGACCGATTCGCGGACGCTGATCTTGACCGGCTCGCCGGAACCCGAGCCGCCGGACGTGCCTGCCTCGCTCATCGTCCCTCCATCTGAGGCCACCACGAACACATTGTGGTTGACACATGCCCAAAACTCCCTGCATCCTCATGCAAATCGTATCGTATCCGATCTGGGCAAGCCCGCCCGACGCAGAAGGATGAGCTCGTGACCTTTCCCGGCTGGTTCGGTGACGCGGGTTTCGGCCTGTTCGTGCACTGGGACCATGCGAGTCAGCAAGGCGTGGAGATCGGCTGGCCCCTGGTCGGCCATTCGATCCTTCCGGGCCGGACAGAACCCGAAGCCGACATGTCGATCACGCAGTACCAGTCGAGCGCGGCCACGTTCGACCCGCGCCGCTGGGATCCGCGAGGCGTCGCGCGGCTCGCCCGCGACGCGGGTGCCCGCTACGTGGTCTTCACCGTCCGCCATCACGCCGGGTACTCGATGTACCACACGAGGCAGTCCGAGTTCTCCATCGCGGCCTCGCCGTACGGGCGGGACATCACCCGCGAGTTCTTCGACGCGCTGCGCGCCGAGGGCCTGCGCGTTGGCGTCTACTACTCGCTGCTCGACTGGAACCATCCCGACTACCCGGCGTTCACCGACGCCGATCGTCCCTACTCGCAGGACCATCACCGGCGGCCCTCCCCGGAACAGTGGGCGCGATACCTCGACTACGTCAAGGGACAGCTCACCGAACTGCTCACCGAGTACGGGACCATCGACCTGCTGTGGTTCGACGGGGAGTGGGAACGCACCGCCGAGGAATGGCACGCCGCCGAGCTCCGTGAGCTGATCAAGTCCCTGCAGCCGGACGTGATCATCAATGACCGGCTGCCGGGCCAGGGCGACTACGCGACCCCCGAGCAGGGCATGCCGCGCCGGCCACCGGGCGGACCGTGGGAGCTGTGTCTCACGATGAGTGAGAGCTGGGCCTACCGCCCCGACGACCTCGACTACAAGAGCCCGCGGCTGCTCGCCTCCTACCTGAGCGAGGTCGTCTCCCGAGGCGGCAACCTCCTGCTCAACATCGGGCCGCGGGGTGACGGGTCGCTGGTGCCGACCGAGGTCGCCACGCTCAAGCAGCTCGGCGGCTGGCTGGCCGGCCACGGCGAGAGCATCGTCGGGGCCGCGCCCGCGCCGGAACGCCTCGACTTCTACGGCCCGGCCACGCAGCGCGGCAACACCATCTACCTGCACCTGCTGCTGCGGCCACAGGACGTGCTCGTCGTCAGGAACGTTCCCATCGGCTCGGTCGTCGGCGTTCGCCTGCTCGGCACCGAGCAACCGCTGCCGTACAGCGTCAACGAGGAAGTGCACAAGGCGAACGGCGCGGACGACGAGCCACTCGGCGAACTGTTCATCACCGTGCCACCACCGACCGGCGCCCTCATCGACGTGATCGCCATAGAGCTGTCAGCCCCCTGGAAGGACGTCCCCCATGCGACTCTCTAGAACTCTCGGAGCGGCCAGGCCGGCCCTCGCCGGCGTCCTGCTCGCGGCCGCCGTCGTCGCGTGCGGCACCGGTACCGGACCAGGCGGCGGCGACGGCAAGACGCTCCGGATCCAGATCCCCACCGGACCGCTGGCCAGCGCCATGCAGCAGGTCGGCAAGGACTTCGAGAAGGCCAATCCCGGCACGGTGGTCACCTTCGAAGGCGTTGACTCCGGCAGCTCCCGCGGCCCCAATGTGGCACTGCTCAGCTCGACCGGCACCCCGGACATCGGCTACCTCCAGCGCAGCACGGGTGTCTGGTCGGCACTGCTGAAGAACAAGCAGCTGACCCCGCTGGACGATGTCTGGAAGGCCGCCGGCCTGGCGGACAAGTACTCCAAGAGCCAGGTCGACTACTACACGACCAACGGGCAGCACTACGGCGTCCTCTACGAGCAACTGCTGATCAACCCCGTCTACTACAACAAGGCGGCCTTCGCGAAGGCCGGCATCCCCGACCCGGCCGACCACCAGGTCGCCTCCGTCGCCGACTTCGAGTCGATGGTGGGCAAGGTCAAGGCCGCCGGCTACCAGGGATTCGGCGTGGGCGGGTCGAGCCCGTACGACCTGGGCCACACGCTGGACGCGCTGCTGCCCACCGCGGTGTCGGCCGGCGACTACGCCGCCCTGCTCACCAACTTCAAGCCCGGATCCCCCACGAACGTCAAGTACACCGACCCCGGCTTCGTGAAGGTGCTCCAGACGATCCAGGACTGGCAGAAGAAGGGCATCTACCAGAACGGGATGCTCGGCATGGACACCGACCAGGCCCAGGGGCTGTTCACCAGCGGAAAACTCGCGATGCTGCAGGGCGGCAACTACTCCTACGCGAGCCTGAAGGAGGCCAAGCCGTCGTTCGAGATGGGTTGGTTCCTGCTGCCGCCGCTCACCCCGGGCCGGAAGACGCCGTTCGACGCCTTCAACGGTGACACCCTGGTGGTCCCGGTCAAGGCGGCGAACCCGGAGCTGGCCAAGAAGTTCCTTCAGTTCTTCATGACCGACAAGTACCAGGTCAGCGTCGTGGCCGCCACCGGGTCGCTGCCGGTGTTCAGCTCGATCCCCGCATCGAGCCTGTCGAACCTCGGCGACCTGGTGCAGCAGCAGTTCGAGCTGTCGCAGTCCGTCGGATTGGTCAACATCTGGGACTCCACCGTGCCGTCCACCCTCGGGCAGGCGTTCTCGGTACCGGTGCTGCAGAAGCTCGTGGCCGGCAAGCTGACCCCGCAGCAGGCGGCGCAGCAGTTCCAGTCCGCGCTGGAGGACCTGCAGTCCGGCAAGGTGTCGGGGGCGTCGGACTGATGACCGCCGACAAAGCCGTAGTGGCGCGGCCGCCCCGCCAGAGGGCACGGGTCTTCCCGATCGCGGTGATGCTCCCGGCCTTGGTGCTGCTGCTCGTGCTCGTCGCCTACCCGATCGCCGGATCCGTGCGCATCAGCCTCGGTACCTGGGACGGCATCGGCGCGGTCGCCTACCACGGCCTGGACAACTACCGGCGGCTGCTGCACGATGCGCTGGTCTGGGAGTCCATCGGGACCAGCCTGCAGTTCTTCATCGGGACTGTGGTGTTCACGGTGACCTTCGGCGTTCTCCTGGCCAACGCGATCAGCCGGAAGGTCCCGGGTGCCCGGATCTTCAAGGTCGTCTGGTTCCTGCCGGTGATCATCCCGGTCAGCATCGCCGGCATCTTCTGGTCGAACGCGTTCCAGCCGACGACCGGCGTGGTGAACTCACTGCTCGGCCTGATCGGGCTCGGGGACGATCACGCCTGGCTGGCGTCGTCCTCGACGGCACTGTACGCCGCCATCTTCGTAGCGGTGTGGACACAGACGGGGTACGCGATGCTCATCCTTCTCGGCGCCATGGAGGCCATCCCCCAGGAGGTGCACGAGGCGGCCACGCTCGACGGCGTCGGCGCGGCCGGCCGGCTGTTCCGGATCACCTTGCCGAACATCGTGCCGATGCTGGGCACGATCACAACGTTGACCTCGGTGTTCTCGTTCAACGCCTTCGGCATCATCTACGCGATGACCCGAGGCGGCCCGGGCAACTCCACGAGCATCCTCCCGGTGCTGGTCTACAAACAGTCCTTCGTCGACCAGGACTACGGCTACGGCTCGGCCACCGCGGTCATCACGACGCTGATCGTCGCCGTCATCGGGATCATGGTCATGCGGATCTTCCGCCAGCAGACCCTGGACGCGCGATGAGGGCGCGGGGCGGAACGCGCCCGGCCGTACGACGACGATCGGTCTGGCGACACGGCCCGCTCTGGTACGTCGGCTACACACTCCTGCTGGTCTGGACGGCGATCACGGTCGTGCCGTTCGTGTCGATGCTGCTGCTGTCGCTGCACTCGACCAGCGACATCTACGCCCACCCGTTGGGGCTGGGCGGCCAGTGGGTGCTGTCGAACTACGCCGACGCCTGGCGGGGCGTGGTCGGTGGCGCGCCGCTGTCGACATACATCATCAACAGCCTGCTGGTGGCGCTCTGCAGCCTGGCCATCGGCGTGACCTGCGGCAGCCTCGCCGGTTACGGCCTGGCCCGCGCGACCAGGGGGCTGTCGAACGCGGTCAGCCGCGTCATGGTCCTCGCCCTGAGCGTCCCGCTGGTCGTCGCGCTGATCCCGACGTTCGAGCTGCTGGGCAGGTATCAGATGCTCAACAGCGTGGCGGGCGTCTCGCTGGTCTACGCGGCGTTCATGACGCCCACCATCGCCCTCATCATGCGGTCGGTGTTCGCCGCCGTACCGAGGGAACTGCTCGAAGCAGCCAAGATCGACGGTTATGGGGAGTTGGCCGCGCTGCTCCGCGTGGTCCTGCCGATCAGCAAGGGTGGTTTCGTCTCGGTCACGTTGCTCGGGCTCATCTTCGTGTGGAGCGAGGTCCAGTTCGGCGTCGTCCTGCTGACCCGCCCGCAGAACCGCACGCTGTCGGTCGGCCTGCTCTCCTTCCAGGGCCAGTTCGTCAGCGACCAGGGAGCCTTCTTCGCCGGCCTCGTCATCGCGACGTTCCCGATCGTCATCCTCTTCCTGATCTTCCAGCGGTATGTCACGAGCGGCATCACTCTGGGTGCGCTCAAGTAAACCCGACTAACATCCGTCTCCAGTTCCCAGCGGTTAGTCACCCGGAACGGGGATGGAACGAAGCGGAACGCCTCAAAGGCAGGACTGCGTCGCGGGGGATGCGCCGCAATTCGCCGGGGGTTTTCATGTCTGAGTTTCGCGTCATGTTGATTTCGGGGAGCCTTCGCCAGGGGTCATTCAATTCGGCCATGATCCGCACCGCGGGGACGCTCATCGAACGCCGGGGCCTCCACGTGTCGACCCTTGGGCTGCGAGAGTTCCCGCCGTATGACAGCGATGTGGAGATCGCCGGAATTCCGGCGGCGGTGCGTGCCGCCAAAAAGGCAGTGGCCGCGGTGGATGCGGTCGTGGTCAGCACGCCGGAATACAACGGCGGTCCGTCGGGGGTGCTCAAGAACGCGCTCGATTGGCTGTCCCGGCCGTACCGCC
Organism: Nonomuraea sp. NPDC049141; assembly: GCF_040648415.1. Classification (NCBI taxonomy): domain Bacteria; kingdom Bacillati; phylum Actinomycetota; class Actinomycetes; order Streptosporangiales; family Streptosporangiaceae; genus Nonomuraea; species Nonomuraea sp. NPDC049141. The sequence continues at coordinate 66,083 of NZ_JBEZDR010000012.1, read as the reverse complement.
ACAGCGTACTCACGGACAAGGCCGTCGGCATCGCGAGTGTGGCGCCCGGGGATCATGGCGGGCGGCTGGCTCTGACGCGGCTGCGCGAGACGCTGGTGCATTGTGGCGCGCACGTGCTGAACCCCGACCTCGCGCTGGCTTTCGACGCCGACGACCATCTCGACGACGCGGGCGAGATCACCCATCCAGCTGTCGTCGCAGAGGTCGATGGGTGGATCTCGGCCCTGTTCGGACCCGTCACCGCTGACAGCGGGACCAGGACCTGTTCGCCACCGCTCCTGGCGAACCAGACCCCCGTACCAAGAGCTGGGAGGAGGTGAGGGCTCATGTTCCGCAAGCCGGTTCGCAGGTTCGCCCGTCCGATCAACTAACTCTCCGGTTCCGCGCCGGCCCGGTCGTGGCTGGGCCGGCGCGGAACTCCCCTCAGCGAACGACATCGTGGATCGGATCCGCGTGGAAGCGAGATCTGCTCAGAAGCGAAAGGAAGCCCGTCAAATGGAGATCACCAATCGACTCGTGCGGGTGCTGTACGTCGATGGTGTCGGTTTAGTGGTGAGCGATCTCGTCGGCAGGGTCCACCTCTTCGACGATGACCTCAACATCGTCCGTTCGTCACCCGTTGTGGGTGACTCGACCCAGACCAGCGGTCGTCCGCTCCTGACGCTGGCGGTCGCCGACCGCTGGATCATCGGGAAGGACAAGCTGGGCAACATCAGCCGGTGGGACCTCGACACTCTCGACGTCCTCGACGTCCTGCCCGCCGCGGCCTACCGCGATCCCGACCCCCTGCTTGAGGATGAGCAGCCGTCGCAGACCGCCAGCCGCGGCATCGCCGTGTTCGACGGCAAGGTGTACGTCAACAACGGCTTCCGGCAGTTGGCGATCATCGACCTGGAGACGTTCAAGGTCGAGCGGGTCGTCGAATCGTTCAGCGGGGACGACCCGCTCGACTGGATCTGCGCCGAGCACCCGACCGTACACGCCGCGTCGGACAAGACGGGCCGGGTCTACATCGGCTCGCTGGCGACCCTCGAATTCCCCACCGCACTGCAGCTGGACAGCAGCAACGTGCACCGGATCCGGTACGACGTCCGGCACGATCGCTTCTGGGCGATCCAGGACCGCGGTACGGGCGCCAGCGACGGCATCGCCAACGGCGTGATGCTGCTCGGACTGGACGGAGCGGAGCTGCAGAGCATCGCGTTCGCCCGCAATGACGTCGAGATGCTGACGTTCTCGCCGGACTACGACCGGGCGTACGCCGGCGGGTTCGACGGTGAGTTGCAGATCTTCGACAACACCGGGTCGAAGGCTCGGATCATCGCGACCGTGTCAGGCTTCACCCACCAGCTCGTCGACGCGACCGTCGGCGCCGACGGATCGGTTTATCTGCTGTCCCAGGACGGCGAACTGGTCAAGGTCGACCGGGACGGCGCCTTCCTGACCAGGGCGGACTTCCGGCGCCAGTGCGTCTGGGACATCCAGCACTCGCTGGAGCGGACCGAGCGGCTCTACGTCGCGACCGACGACGGGGTGACGGTCGTCGACTTCACCGAGACCGCGGGCGACCTCACTCTCGACGTCGTCGCGCATCACGTCGCCGGGTTCGGCTTCACCCGCCGGGTCGTCGCGCTTCCGCACGGCTTCGCCGCGGTCACCTGGGACCGGAAGGTGTACGTGGCCGACGCGGACGGACGGCAGCGCTGGGTGCGCGACCTCCCGGCGTTCGGGCACGCCCTCGCCGTCTCCCCCGATCACCGCCGGGTACTGGTGGCGAGCAACGCGGGCGGGCTGGAGTTCGATCTCGCCTCCGGCGAGCTGGTGGACCGGATCGAGGTCGAGGGCACACTCGGCTGGGCGTGCACCTACCTCGCCGGCGGCGAGCGGGTCCTGGCCAGCCGGGACGGACGGATCCGGGTGCACGCGGCGGACTCGCACGAGATCCGGTGGGGCCTCGACATGGGCAGCGACTACTACCCGAAGCGCATGTGGGCGACGGACACGGCCCTGTACGTGAGCGGCGGCTGGGGAGTCAAGGAGATCCCGTTCGAGTCGCGGAAGATCGCGCGGCAGTGGTACGAGCTGCTGGACAACACCGTCGAGAACGGCCTGCTCGTCGACAACCTCATGGTCGCCGTCTGCTACGGCATGCAGATGGCCGCCTACGACTACCTCACCGGGGAGATCGTCGGGCTCGTCGAAGATCTCGCCGACTTCCCCAAGGGACTGGCGAGCCTGCGGACCGCGGACGGCCGGCCTTTGGTGATCGTCGGCGGGCGCGGCGGCTACCTCGGGCTGTACCGGCTCGACATGGGCCCGAGCAAGGGCACCTTCGCCAAGGTCAAGGACGTGTACCTACCCCGGTCCGGGGTCGGCGACATCGTGCTGCGACCACTGGACATCGAACGGGCTGACGCGCTGTGAGCCCGCCGGGCACCCGCCAGGCCGGTCAGGATGGCGCGTCCGTCCAGGAGCCGTCACCCTGGCGGTCCCGGCGGTTCGTCTTGTTCGCCACCGGCAACACCGTCAACAACGTCGGCGAGGGCGTCTACACCGCGGCGCTGCCGCTGCTGGCGTTCGACCTGACCGGCTCAGTGGTGCTGATGTCGCTGCTGGCCGCGTTGGTCCCGATCGGCTTGCTGCTCGGGCCGTTGTTCGGCGTCGTGGTCGACCGGTGGGGTCCGCGGGTGCTGGTCGTGCCGGGTCTTGTGGTGCAGATCATGGCCGCATCGGCACTCAACGTGTTCGCGCTCGCCGACGGCGCGCCGATCGTCCTGCTGTTCGTCCTGGGCGGCATCATCCAGCTCGCCGGTGCCGCGTACCGGGCCGGCTGGATGGCCGGCGTGCCGACCATGTTCCCGGAGTGCCCGGTCCGGTCGCGGGGAACGCTGAAGAGCCTGTTCCTCGCCACTCTGGTGATCGGCCCGCTGCTGGTCGGGCTCCTGCTGCCGGTGGTCGGCTACCTGGGGCTGCTGTGGTTCAACGTCGTGACCTGCGTGGTGCCCATCCTCGTGTGGGCGATGCGGATCAAGCCTCCGCGATTGGTACGGCTGGCGCCGGCCGGGGTGCGGGCGCTCGGCGCGGATCTGGTGGACGGCTGGCGGATCTTCCGCGCCGACCGCGCGGTCATGATCGCCACGGTGATCAAGTTCCCGCTGGTGTTCATCGGGTCGTCCGGCACGATGACGCTGGCGCTGTTCATCCTCCAGGACCGCTGGAAGATCCCGGCCGACAAGGTCGGACTTATCATGACCGGCTGTGCGGTCGGCGGTCTGGCCGGCTCGCTCGCCCTGTCGCAGCGGCGCGAGTTCCGGCTCTACCCGAGCCTGATCGCCGGCGCGGCCGGGCTCACCGTCGCGCTGTTCGCGATGGCGGTGCCGGTCCTGGCCGCCCTCATCGCGGCCATGGTGCTGCTGACCGCGGTGAACGGGATGCTCGCCGCCTCGCTGGAGATGATGATCGTCAAGCATGTGCCTCAGGCGGGCATCGGCCGGGTCAGCGGGATCCTCCGGCTCTTGGGGGGCATTCCGGCGTTCGTCGCACCCTTGCTCGTCCCCGTCGGCGTCGCCGCGATCGGCGCTCAGCCGACGTTCGCGCTGCTGGGTGCGGTCGGCCTGGCGGCGGCCGTGTGGCTGCACCGCACCCGCCTCATGTGGCGGGAGACAGCCCCTGACGCGGGCGAACGGGTAGCAGTGCGGAGCAGCGTCCTGGTCCCGCTGGCGGCGACGGAGGCCGCAGCGCTCGACACCACCATGGTCACCTTCAGCGGGCTGGTCGACGGGTTGGAGCACCTCGCGGTCCTCTTCGGCGACCCGGCCGCCCAGGACTCGCCACTCGTACGGCTGCACTCCGAATGCCTGACGGGGGACGTGTTCGGCTCAGCCAGGTGCGACTGCGGTCCGCAGCTGCGCCATTCGATCGACCTCATGCGCTCGGCCGGCGGCGTCATCCTCTACCTGCGTCAGGAAGGCCGCGGCATCGGGCTGTACAACAAGATCGACGCCTACCGGCTCCAGGAACTCGGCTACGACACGTTCGAGGCCAACCGGAAGCTCGGCTTCCCTGCCGACCTGCGCAACTTCAGTGTCGCGGCGCAGATGCTGACGGCCATCGGCGTGAGCGAGATCCGCCTGCTCTCCAACAGCCCCGACAAAGCCGCGCAGCTGGCCGCCAACGGCATCACGGTTCGCAACGTCACACCGACTACCGCATTCGTGACCGAGGCGAATCGCGAGTACCTCCGCACCAAGATCCGGTACGCCGGACATCTGATCGATCTCGACGAGAACCTCAGGAGAAACGCGTGATCACGCACACAGCGCCTATCAGTGGAATCGCGGCCTTCCAGGACCAGATGATCGCCACCGCGGGCTACGACAACCAGATCGTGCTGTGGGAGCTGCCGCAGCGCACGCCGATCAGCCGCGCGTTCCATGACCATCTGGTCAATCAGTGCTCGTTCAGCCCGGACGGCACCCGCCTGGTCACGTCGTCCAGCGACTACAGCGCCCGGCTCTGGTCCATACCCGACCTTCGGCTGACCGCGGTGCTCGGCGATCACGACGACGACGTGGAGATGGCGGTCTTCCATCCGACCAGGCAACTGGTCGCGACCGCGTCCCGGGACAGCCTGGTGCGGGTGTTCGACTTCGACGGCCGCCTGCGGCACCGGTTCGCCGGCCACACCGCTGACGTGATCTCCGTCGAATGGGCCCGCGACGGCGACGGGTTGGTGACGTCCAGCGACGACGGCACGGTCAAGCGGTGGTCCATGGCGCACGAGGGACTGGTGGACGACATCGATCTCGGTGGGGTGGAGACCGACACGATCGTGGTCGGTGAGGACGAGATCATTTTCGCCGGCAACGACTCCGGCGAGATCCTGATGGTCGGCAACGGCACGCGGACCGTGACCAGCGCGCACAAGGCGGGCGTGAAACGACTGGTGCTCAACACCGAGCTCGGGCTGCTGGCCAGCCTGAGTTACGACCGCACGATGGCGCTGTGGCGCATCGGTGACACCGGCGAGCTGACCCGCCTGAGCACCGCCGACCTCCCGACTGACGTGTGGCCGCGGTCCGCCGCGTTCACCGGCTCGTCGCGCCTGGTGTTCGGCACCTTCGGCGCGTCGTACCGTACCTACGACTACCAGGAGCACCGGTGGCTCGACGAGGTCGTGCCGACCACCCGCGGCGTCAACGCGGCGTGCGCCCACGGGGACGCGGTGCTCTCGGTCGGCGATGCCGGCATCGTCTGGCGGACGCTCGGCGGGGTCCACGACGAGCAGTCCCGGCCCGGCAGCCTGTGCAACTTCCTCACGCCGGCCACCAGCGTCGTCATCACCGGCGGGCAGCTCGGCACGGTCTTCGACGCGCTCAGCGGGCGCCGGCTCCACCAGCATCACTCGCCGCTGAACACCGCCACGATCCTCCACCGCGACGGCGCGGAGCACGTGCTGGTCGGCGCCTACACGGGCGAGGGCATCCTGCTGCGGACCGGTACCGAGGGCTGGGCCGAGCAGGTCAGCACGTTCCCGATGCACGCCAACGCGATCAAGGGAGTGGCCGCGTCCGACGACGTGATCTTCTCGGTGTGCGCCGACGGCAGCGCCGCCTGGCATTCGGTCGCCACTCTCGAACTGATCCACCATCAGCCCAAAGCGCACAGCAAGATCGCCAACGGCTGTGTCCATCTGGGACGATCCAGGTTCGCCAGTATCAGCAGAGATCTCATCCTGCGGATCTGGGACGCCGACCGCACCGTCACCGTGGTGAAGACCCCGCATCGCCACTCGATCAAGTGCGTGTCCGCCGACGGGACCGGACGGTTCGTCGCGACCGGCAGCTACGACGGTTCGATCGCGGTGTACGACCTGCTGACGGGCACGTGGCCCGTGACCGTCCGTCCGACCGCGTCGGGGATATCCTCCATGGCCTTCGACGTCAAGCGGGATGTCTTCCTCGCCGGCTCCTATGACGGCGCCGTCTATGAGGTGCCCGCACCGTGACGGCGGATCTGGTGCGCAATCCCAACCACATGTCCGATCGCGAGGCCATGGGCCTACCGGGCGGGTTCGTCGACGGGCTGCCCGCCGACCTGTTCACGGCCAATGCCGACCTGGTCGGCGCGGCACCGGCGACGCTCGTCGAGCTCGCGCACGACCACGAGGTTCCGTTGCCGCGGCGGGTCGCCGCGGCGACGATCCTCGGGCTGGTCGGTGATCCCAGAATCAGCACGTTCGAGCCGCTCATGATCGACATCCCGGACGGCCGGGTGCGCCTCGGATTGCGACCAGATCGGGTCAGCGCCGTTGTGGACACATGGCGCGCGGTCGGAGTCCGTGCCGAGTGGATCGAGAAGGAGTGCCCGGACCATGAGACGTACGTCGCCGCGTTCCGGCTGGCCCGCTTTCCCGTCACCAACCAGGAATACCGTGAATTCCTGGTGGACACCGGAGCCCGCTGGCTGCCGACGTCCTGGCGCTTCGGGACCTATCCACACCACCACGCCAACCATCCGGTGTGGACGGTGCCACCGGCGGCTGCTGACGCGTACGCGACCTGGCTCGCGCATCGGACCGGCCGCGCGTTCCGCCTGCCCACCGAGGCCGAATGGGAGTACGCCGCCGCCGGCCACGACGGGCGGGAGTTCCCGTGGGGCGACGACTTCGACCCGACCCGGCTCAACACGATCGAAGGCGGCATTCTCGACACCACCCCGGTCGGCGTCTTCCCCCACGGCAGATCACCGTTCGGCGCGGACGACATGGGGGGCAATGTCGAGGAGTACGTGTCAGACCTGTACCGCCCGTACCCCGGCGGCAACGTGGTCCTGGATGACCTGACGACAGCGGCCCCTCAATACCGCATCGCCCGCGGCGGAAGCTTCACGAGATACGGAGACCTGGCCAGGACCCGGCGCCGCCACGGCTGGTTCGAGAGACCGATCTACGCGATGGGCTTCCGATTGGCGTGTTGACCCAGGTGATACAGGAGATCAACACATTCTTCGAGGCGGGATCGACAGTGGTGCGCCGCCACGTATGGCAGGGCAAGGTCTGGTCGACCGCGCCTTACCGCGTTGTCCACGACACGGAAGACTGCCTGGAGGTGGTCAACTGGCCCGGGCTGCGCAGCCTGATGTCGACCACATGGATCACTTCCTATGTCAACGGCCGAACCCACCGCGACAGGACCATCCGCCAACTGGCCTCGGGCCTGGTACGTCGACTTCGACCTGCCGAAACAGCGCACCCACCTGGGTATCGACACGTTCGACCTGTTGCTGGACCTCGTCGCCGAACCCGACCTTTCCCGCTACCAGTGGAAAGACGTCGACGAATATGAGCAAGGCAGGCGTCCTGGCTTGATCGATGACCAGGCACACCGGCACGTGGCCGCGGCCAGAGCGGAAGTCATCGGGCTCATCGAGACGCGCCAGGGACCGTTCGCGCACGACTGGTCACCGCCACCGCACGAGTCTTGGCCGATGCCGGTGTTGCCCGAGGACGTGGAGAGCTGTGTCAGAGAGTAGGCGGGACGATCCGGAAAGCGAGTGCCGCGAGGACCGCCAGAGTGGCCGCCAACCCTAGAGCACCGGGAAGTGACCAGGTGGCGATCGGCCCCGCGGCGGCCGCCCCCAGGGCGAAGCCGGTGATCTTCAGGCTGGCGCCGGTGGTGAAGATCTGGCCGCGCAGGTTCTCCGGTGCCTCCCGATGGCGCACCGCGAACAAGGCGGTGAGCTGAGGTCCCTGGCCGATTCCGGCGATGAGCATGGCGACGACGAGTACGGCCGGTTGACCCATCGCGGCCAGCGCCAACGCGGCAGCCTGGACCAGGGCACCGACCCAGATGATCGTGTCGGGGGTGACGGAACGGGGCAACCGGGCGAGCACCGCATTGGCCACCAAGGCGGAGATCGCCGCACACGAAAGCAGCAACGCGCCGCGGCCGGCACCACCGAGGACACGTTCGCCGAGGAGCGGGATACAGGCCGTCAGCATTCCTTGGGCGACGCAGGAGATGACCGAGGTAAGTGTCGCGCGGGCCAGACCCGCGTTTCTGACGATGACCCGCACTCCGGCGGCGAGGTCGCCGACCATCGAGTTCGGCTGCGAGTCTCGCGCTGAACCGGAACGTGCGGGCAGCGTCCACGCGGCGGCCGCTGCCAGGCCGATGAGCACCACGGAGACCGTCACAGCCGTCGGCGCCCCTAACAGCTCGGCGACGCCACCGGCGAGCGCCGGTCCGGCCAGGCTCGCCATGCTGAAGGTCATCGCATCGAGTGCGTTCGCCCGGGGCAGCTCGGCGCGCGACACCACCCGAGGCAGTTGAGCCGTCCACCCACCCGACAGCGCAGGCCCCAGCAGCCCGGTGAACACCGCGATCAAGACGTTGACAGCGATCGGAAGGTGGCCGAGCCCCACCAGGATCATCCCCAGACCCGCCGCGTAGAGCACGAGCGCACCGGCCAGCAGCCGGCCTGGTCGCGCCGCCCTGTCGAGGAGCACACCAAGCACAGGGCCACCGACTGCTGCGGCGACCGTGATCCCCGCGAGCAGCGACGAGGCTTCCGTGGCCGATCCGGCGAGGGCGAATCCCGCCAGCATCAGCGCCGGTCCCGACATTTCATCCCCGGCACGAGCTGCCACAGCGCCGGCGAGATAGGGCCTCAGTCTTTTCACCCGGGAGACGTTACGGAAGTAACGCAAAACACTGCAATATGCGTTACATTTCGTGGATGCCCTCCACCGCCGACGACTGGTCCACCCGGCACTCCGTGCTGACCACGGCGCGACGCACCGCCGCCCTCATCAACGCCGTCGCCGACGACCACGCCGACCCTGGCGCCGTCGCCGAGGTACTCCGCGTGTACGGCGAGATGGACCCCATCGACCTGACCCCCCGTGACGTCGCCGCGATGCGCACGGCCGCCGCTCAACTGCGGGAGGTCTTCGCCGCCGACAGCGCCACCGAGGCCGCCACCACCCTCAACCACCTCCTGCGGGAGCACACCGGACCGCTCCGCCTCACCTCGCACGGCGGCAGCACCCCCTGGCACCCACACCTCGATCATGAGGACGACGCCCCCTGGGAAGAATGGCTCCTGGCCTCGTCCTGCATGGCACTGACGGTCCTCCTCTGGGACCACCAACGCCCGCCCGGCAGAATCTGCGCATCACCCGACTGCCCGAACGTCTTCATCTCCCACGGCAGCGGCCCAGAACGCCATTACTGCTCACGCCGCTGCGCGACCCGCGAACGGGTCAAAGCGCATCGACGCTCCCGCTCAGCCGAGCAACATCAAGAAGCGCGCCCAGGATCCGAAACGACGTGACTCCGCCGTATCTGTCCGCCGCGTTTACACTGGGCTTCCTCTGCGCCGCGTCATGATCCCGCACGGGGGCTCGCGTGTCCGATGAAATCGCTGAATCACACTCGTTGCCCCCTCTCCCGGGAACCGCGCAACAAGTGGCGCTCGAGCACCGGAAGCGTCACCGGGCGTTCATGGTGGGCCCGTTGATCGGCCTCACAATCGCTGGGATCAAAGGGACATTGCAGTTGGGCTGGCTGGGCCCCGTATGCATACTCGGCATCGGTGTGATCGTGCTCTCGGTCACCGTGGCTACCCGGAAGATCTCCGCTGATCGGATGCGTGCCGCCTTCCGCGATCCTTCAGCCTTCGCGGTCGCGTTCTGGCCGCTCAATCCCGGCGACTACCGGCGTTTCGGCTCCCTCCCGCTGACAGGCATCCACACCATCGTCCTGAGCCGCCCCGGCAGCCTCCGCCCGGGCGCGTTGGCCTTCGTCGGGCTGGACAGTGGTCATGTGCTTCACTTCCACGTTCTCGACCGCGTCATACCGTTCATCGCGGCCCTGCGCGTGGTCGGCGTCACGGTGCTCGAAGAACATCACGGCACGCCAAGTGGATGATCGGAAGCCGAAAAGGCCGCTCCCCACAACTGGGAACGGCCTTTGATCAGGCGAGGTCGAGAACCGGTACCAGTTGCTCCTCCTCATACGTCAGGTGAGCCTCAAGTTCATCGACGAGCCGTTCGATCTCGGCCCGTACCTTCAGCGGATCCCCACCGGAAAGGGCCTGCGTCAGCTCTTCCAGGAGTACGGTGATGCGCTCGTGCTCCTCGGCCAGCCGCTCCAAGGTCGGAGCGAGCGAGGGATGCCGCTCGGCCAGGCCGGGGAACATCATGGTGTCCTCGCCCGTGTGGTGATGGTGCAGTCCCTGGCAGACGGTCAAGCAGTTGATCCTGAGCTGCACGCCCAGGCCCGGCCGTCCTGAATCGGACAGCTCCTTGCGGATCAGCGCGAGTTCGCGGCGGAAGCCGTCGTGCACCAGCTTGAGGTACGCACCGACCGACGGTGCGCTGTCCCGGGGCGGACCGGTCACGCGAAGTGCGACGACCGGAATGGTGCGCGCCGTCTTGGCCTGGTAGTCGGCCCAGCCAGGGTCGCCCTCCACCGCGCGGGCGAACGCCGCCTCACGCTCGGCGCCCTCCAGGACCTCCGCCTCGACATCGAAGATGAGCACGCCGGTCTCGACCGTGGCGCGCGGGTCGGCCTTCAGATTGTGGTACCAGGCAGGGTTGTTCGGCGCTCCCCCGGCGGAGGCGATGACCAGCATGCGCTCGGCGCCGTCGGGCAGGTAGGCGAGCGGGGTCGTGTGTGACTTGCCCGAACGGGCGCCGGTGGTGGTGAGCAGGAGCAGCCTCGCTCCCTCGAAATAGCCATTGACTTGGCCGTTGTTGGCGCGGAACTCGTCGATGACCTGCTTGTTGAAATGCATTCTTCTCCATTGGTGGTTCCTGCTGTGCCGTACTGAATGGAGAAGAAGGCGGCGGACCGCGGGCCCGCCCGGCGATCAAGCGTCAGCCGGGCTGCTCTCTGGTGCGTGGCCCAAGGCCGACCCGGCAGTCACGCAGGTCACGCTACTTCATCACGATATTCTCCGCAAAAACGGCGGAAGGCCGCCTCCCATGACCAGGAAGCGGCCCTTAACCTGAGGTTCGCCGCGGATGGACTGCTCACCTCTTCGCGACGTCGTACACGAGATGCGTCACGCGGTCCCCGCGGATGACCTGCGAAGGATTGTCGAGCAGGATCGGATCGGCCAGCGGACCCGTCGCGAAGAACGGGCGGCCCGAGCCGAGCACCACGGGCACGACGTTGACGACGATCTGGTCGATGAGGCCGAGCCGTAGTGCCTGGGCTCCGATCTCGCCGGCTGCCACGTCGACGATCCGATCGCCGGCGTAGTCCTGAGCGGCGCTGATGGCCGCCTCGACGCCGTTGACGAACGTGAATGGCGCCGTGTCGGCATGCTCCCAGTTCTTCGGTGGTTCGTGGGTGACCACGAAGACGTGTTCGCCTGCGGCGGGTTTGCCGTTCCAGCCGTTCGTCAGGTCGAACAGCCGCCGGCCCATGACGACGACGGCGATGTCCGGGTATTGGGCGCGCATGAAATCGGCCGTCGCCTGCGTGGTCCGGAACTTGTCGTCACCGTCGGCAAAGGACCAGCTGACGTCTCCGTTGCCGTAGCAGTCGAAGAGCGGCCCGACCGCGTCATGGTCGTCGGCGATGTAACCGTCCAGCGAGACCGCTGCGCAGCCCATGATTGTCTTGCCCATGTCGGATCTCCTTTGTCAGTGAACTGGGCGCAGAAGGGCCTTGATCTGGGTTCGGCGTGCCCAGGCGATCAGCGCGCTCATCACCAGCAAGCCGATGGGCAGCCACGGCGGGGCAGCGAGAAGGAAGATGTTGGTGATGGTCGCGCCGGTCATCAGGCCTGCCACGCCGAGTGCGGCCGCCCCACAAAGCCTCGGAATCAGGAGGCCGAGTGCGGCGGCGATCTCCAGGACGCCCACGGCGTATCGGAGCCACTGTCCGGCGCCGACAGCGGTGAACATCTCCACCATCGCCGGATCGCTCGTGACCTTGAGGAAGCCGGCGGGGCCGAGCTGGACGGCCAGGACGGCCTGCGCCACCCATAGGCCGGCCGTTGCAACGTATTCGCGGATCCGTGTCCGGGCCGGCGAGGCGGCTACGGGCTGTGTGTGACTCATGGAGTCCTCCCATCAAAAGGGGTTGTGGATGAGTTCATCGCTGACGGTCCGCGCGGATCCGGTCGTACAGGAGACAGATCGCGCCGGTGGTGGTCGTGCTGGTGGCGGTGAGCGACCAGGAGGACCCGGCCGGGCCATCGGTGAACAGGTGAGCCCCGCCGCCGACGAGCTCCGGGCACAGGGTGATGCTGAGCCGATCCACTTCGCCCGCGTCGAGCAGTTGTCGAATGACGCTGCTGCTGGCCAGGACGATGATGTCGCCCCCTGGCCGCTCCCGCAGCTGCTTGACGACGGTGGCTGGGTCAGCGGTGGCCAGGCGCGCGTTGTCCCAGTCCACCCGCTCCAGGCTGCTGGAGAAAACGATCTTCTCGACGTCGTTGAGCCAGCGGGCGAACGCGCGGTCGTTCGAGTCGGCGCTGTCGTCGTCGGCCACAGCGGGCCAGAAGCCGGCGAAGCCCTGGTAGTTCTTGCGGCCGAGCAGCGCCGTGGTGGCCGTGCGGGTGACGTCCACCATGTGCGCGCGGGCGCCGTCGCTGACGGCGTGGGGGACGATCCAGCTCATGTCGTACTCGCCGCCTGGGCCGACGACGCGTCCGTCGAGGGAGAGGGAGATGTTGGCCACGACGGTACGCTGCTGAGTGGTCATTTTTGCTTCCTTCCGGAGTGTTCGGGACACACGACCCAGGGTGTCGTCCAGGGCGGGAGGCTGTCGTCGTCAGACTTGGTGAGATCGCGTCCGGGTTTGGAGGGCGGGTAGGTGATGGTGGGGTCGGCCGTCAGCCCGGTGATGGTCGGCCGGGCGGACGAGATCGCCACGCTGCGGGCGGCCTACGCACAAGCCCGGTCGGCGCGGCCCGTCACGGCATTGGTCTCCGGTGAGGCGGGCATCGGCAAATCCCGGCTGGTCACCACCGTGGTGCGGGCGCTTCCCGGTGACCCGCTGGTCCTGTCGGGCGGTTGCCTCGAACTCGGCTCGGAGGGCGCCCCGTATGTGCCGTTCGTCGCCATCCTGCGCGACCTCGTACGCCGGCTCGGCCGCGACCGGGTGGCGGCACTCCTGCCGGCGGCCGGATCCACGCTCGGCGACTGGCTGCCGGACCTCGGCCCCGCCCCCGTCCGGTACACGCGGACCAGGCTGCTCGAGGAGATGCTGGCCCTGATCAGCCAGGTCGCGCAGGCACAGCCGGTCGTCCTGGTCGTGGAGGATCTGCACTGGGCCGACGCGTCCAGCCGTGAGCTGTTCGCCTACCTGGTCCGCAACCTGGCCGATGCCAGCGTCCTGTTGATCGGCACCGTCCGCACCGGCGAGCTCGCCACCGGCCATCCGAACCGGCGGCTGCTCGCCGAGCTGGGTCGCGGCCGAGACCTGGTACGCCTCGGTCTCGGCCCGCTGGAGCACCGGGACGTGGCCGAGCTCCTGGAAGCCATCGACGGCCGGCCGCCGGACCGCTCCCGCAGCGGCGCCATTCACCGGCGCAGCGGCGGCAATCCGCTGTTCGTCGAGGCGCTGAGCACCACGGACGAGGCGTCGGCGGCCGACCTGCGGACCCTGCTGCTCGACCGGATCACCGACCTGCCCGATCTGACTCACCAGGTGCTGTCGGCCCTGGCCGTCTCCGGCATCAGGCTGACCGACGAGGTCTTGGGCGAGGTCACTGGCCTGCCGGAGACGCAGCTCCTGCTCGCCCTCAAAGATCTGGCCGGGCGGGATCTCGTGGTGGCCGGCGACGAAGGGTACGCGATCCGGCACGACCTGATCCGCGAAGCCGTCTACGCCTCGCTGCCGCCGGCACAGCGGCGGCGTACCCACGCTCGATACGCCGCCGGGCTCGCCGCCCGCACCCCCGACAGCACGGCCCTGGCCGACCACTGGACGGCCGCCGGCGAGTTCGAGCAGGCGCTGCCCGCAGCGTGGCGCGCAGCCGACCGTGCCGGCCGGCAGAACGCCTACGACGAGCAACTCCACCTGCTCGAACTGGTCCTGGCACGATGGACTCAGGTCGCCGCCCCCTCCCTCCTCATCCACGCCGACCGCACGACCGTTCTGGAACGGGCCGCGGCGGCAGCCTTCGCGGCCGGCAAATCCGCCGCGGGCGTCGCGCACGCCACCGCTGCCCTGGCCGAGCTCGATCCGGAGAGCCAACCGCTGCGCACGGCCCGGCTGCTCGGCCTGCGCGGCCAGTCGCAGAGCCGCGTCGACGGCAACGGATGGGACGACCTGGAACACGCGGTCGCGCTCGTGCCGCCCGGCTCGTCGGACGCGCTGCGCAGCCGCCTGCTGTCCGCGCTGGGCTTCATCGGCGTCGCCGCGCACCGCCTGGAGCGAAGCCGGCAGTACGCGGCCGAGGCACTGACCCTGGCCGAACGGCTCGGCGACGACGGCCTGCGAGCTCCCGCGCTGCTGGTACTGGCCGCGCTCGACGGCATGGACGGCGTCTTCGAGCCGGCCAGGCGCACCTACGCCGAGGCCCGGCGGGCGGCGGAGTCGGCCGGGGACGAGCACACGTTCCTGACCACGTTCCAGTGGGAGGCCGGACTCATGGAGGCCGTCGGCCTCTACGAACAGGCCGCCGAGCTCGCCCATATCGGGCAGCTGGCCGCCGAGCGACTCGGCCGGACCCGCTCACGCGGCAGCATGCTCGCCAACGCCCGCGCCATCCACCTGCGCTTTCTCGGCCGGTGGGACGAGGCCGTAGCGGTCGTCGACGACGCCCTGGCCGACGGGCCGCCGCCGCTGTACGCCGCGTTCCTGCGCCTGGCGGCCGCCGACATCGCCCGCTGCCGGGGCGAGACCGACCGGTTGGAGCTGCTGTTCCGCCAGGTGAGCGAGTTCGCGCGGCATGCCGCCGGGGCCGCCGAGGCGAAGGCCGAGTTCGCCGTCCAGCGCATCGCCTGGGCATTGGAGCAGGGTGAGGCAGACCTGGCCGACCGGATCCTCGGCGAGCTCCTGTCGGTGGCACCGGCCACCTGGCCGACACACGAGGTATTGCGGCTGGCGGTGCTCGGAGCCCGGGTCCAGCGCGCCCGGCGGGCCGCCGCCCCGCGGAACCGGCGAGTCGCCACCGAAAGCGCCGACCGACTCGCAGAGCTGGCCCGCATGACCGACACGGTACGCGCCGCCACTCCCGCACTCACCGCCTACCGGCTCACTTTCCAGGCCGAGTCCGGCTCCGGCGACCTGCCCTCCTGGGACGCGGCCGTAACGGCCTGGCGCGACCTCGGCAACCGGTACGAGACCGCACTTGCCCTGACCGGCGCCGCCCGTATCGCGCTCGCCTCGAACAACCGGCCCGGCGCCCGCTCCCGGCTACGAGAGGCCCGCGCCCTCGCCGCCGAACTGGGCGCCGCGCCGCTGCTGGCCCGCATCGACGACGTCATCGCCCACGGCCGACTCGGCGACGCCGCGAAGGTCCCGGTGCGCAACGACTTCGGCCTGACCCGCCGCGAGCTCGAGGTGCTGCGGGTGCTCGCCCGCGGCCGGTCGAATCCGCAGATCGCCACGGAGCTGTTCATCACGGCGAACACCGTGGCCACACACGTGGCACGGATCCTCGTCAAACTCGGCGTCGCCACCCGAACCGAGGCCGTCGCCCGCGCCCACGACACCGGACTCCTTGACCCGTGACGCACGAACAGCACCCGGCCGGCACCAGCAGTGCCCTCCACTGGAGTCACTCGCGTTCCACGCCGCTGAACTGGGCTGGAACGAGTTCGCAGGACCAGCAGCCGACGCGCGACGATCCGTTCGACGGCGCGGGCCTCGCGCTCGCTGCGGCGTCGTCGGGTCGACAGCACGTTGCGCGCCACCCCGTACAGCCATCCGGTCTCGCTGCCCCGTCCCGGCTGGTAGGTGTGCCGGGAGCGCAGCGCCGCGAGGAATATCTCCGCCGTCAGGTCGGCAACCGCGTGCGGGTCGGCCACCCGTCGTGCGACGAACCGTGTCATCACCTCGAAATGCCGCAGGTAAAAGACCTCGAAAGCCTGCGCCCCGGTACTCGTCACGTGCGGCGAGGGGTACCGGGGTGTTCTGGATGGGCGGTCAGGCGGCGGATCCCAGCATGAGGGCGGCGACAACCGGCACGAGGTACAGCAGCGGGTAGGCGACAGTCGCGTAAGAGCGTGCCCGGAGCACAGTGATGACGGCCCCGACGAAGTACAGAACCAGGCCGATTCCGGCCAGGGTGCCGATCACGGGCACGAACAGGCCGACCAGCAGGCCCGCCGCCCCCGCAGCCTTGGCGGCACCGAGCCAGGGCCACCAGGAGCTCGGGACACCGTACGCCGCCAGCGGTTGGACGACCCACGCGGCGCGAGTGAGGATGGCGTAGGCGGAGAAAGCCACCCAGGCGGCGGCGAGAACAGTGACGATAACGTGCACCATTTGGGGCGCTCCTTGCTTCGGTGACACTGGGCCGGGGCCGCAGCGGCGTGATCGGTGAGTCCGTCACTGCCTTGACCCGGCGTCATACGACGATGTGACCGCCGTCGAATGTGACCTGCGTCATATGCGAGGAGCCCAGCGGTTGGGAGGTGAATCCAAGCGATCCCACCTCCCAACCCCTCAGTCGAGGACCGCCAGATTGAGTCGATCGAGACGATCGGATTCCGCGATGACGTCGATGGCGGTGATGAGGCCGTCGACGATGCTGAACGTGAGCGCTACACGCAGGTGGCTGTGAGGAGCCATCACGAGGCCAACGGCGCCGTCGATGAGGGCGAGTCCGGTGAACTGGGCCCGCTGCATGGCGGCCATCGCGCCCTTGGCGACGGGCTCGGCTCCGTGGACCACGACGGGCTCCGCGGTCAGCATGACGGCCTTGTCCGCCCGAAGCATGACATCGGGGTGGAGCAGCGTGATCAGAGCTTGGAAATCCTGGCCGCGAGTGGCGGACAGGAAGGCTTCGACGATTCCCCGCTGGCGGGTCAGATCGACGTGCGGCGCGGGTGCGGCACCCTTGACGCGGCGGCGGGCACGACTGGCCAGTTGCCGGGTCGCCTCCGGTGATCGCTCCAGCATGGGGGCGATTTCCTCGAAGGGCACGGCGAACAGATCGTGCAACACGAAGGCGAGCCGCTCAGCCGGACTCAGGGTGTCGAGCACCACCAGCAGCGCCACCCCGACCGAGTCGGCCATCACCACCTCTTGTTCGGGATTCCCGGTGGACGCGGGGCCCAGCAGCGGATCAGCCGCCTGGATGTCCAGCGGTTCCTCGTGGCGACTACCGCGCGAGCGCAGCATGTTCAGGCACACCCGAGCCACCACCGTGGTCAGCCATCCGGCGATGTTCTGCACCTGGCTGACATCGGCGCGGCTGGCACGCAGCCAGGCGTCCTGAAGCGCGTCGTCAGCCTCGCTCAGCGATCCCAGCATCCGAAAAGCCACCGCGCGGAGATGCGAGCGATGCTCGACGAACCGCTCTGTCAGCCAATGATGTTCGTCCACGTCACATACCTCCGTCAGCAGAACGATACTTATCGACATAGCGGCCCATGGAGCAGCGGTCCGGATGAGTTGCCCCGGCTTCCACCACGGCATTTCCTTCCCTACGATCAGCCGTGTGCCTGGCACCTGGACCCGATTAGCACGCCGCGCGCGTCGCGGCCGAATAGGCCGCCTCGCCGCGGCCTCCCTACTCATCCTTGGCTACAGCGTCTACATCCTGTGGCCGCAGGCCCTCACGGCTGAGCCGATCCTGTACGGGGATCCCATCTACGACCAGGGCTGGGCGCTTCATCTGCGATCCGGACAGACGCTCACGCTCAACGAGATCCAGGCAGACGACCCTCTCATCGTCAGCGGCGACGGTCACACGATCGTCTACGTTCAGGACGGCCGTATTCGAGCACGCGACCTGCGGGACGAAACGGTGCACGACCTCGCCGACGCGGGCCGGATCACCGCCCTGCACACCTCCTTCGACGGCCGGGCCGTCACGATCTCCTATCGGGATCGCACGCTGATCGCCAACCTCCGGACCGGCGAGCGGCGCACGATCACCGATATCTGCAAGGTGTACGGACTGTCCGACACCGTCGTTTGGGGCGTGCCCGGCTGCGCACGCCATCTGGAGGAAGCCCGGCTCGTGACCGTTCGGCGCGATGGTACGGGCGCGTTCGTTGGCAAACTAACCGGCGGGCTGCTTTCGCCCGATCTTCGGCTGGTGGCCTCATACGACTTCGACGGAGTCCTCATCAGCGACGCCACGTCCGGCAAGAAGATCAAATTGATCAGGAGAAACGATCCCCGCATCTTCGCCTGGTTCAATGATCACGAGGTCATCGTCGAGGGTTCGCCGTACCAACTCGTTGACGTGAGGACGGGCGACACGCGCCGCGACCCGGCGTTGCCAGACGAGTGGATCTCTCACATCGCGTGGCGGGGGGCGGGTAATGGCTGGCTTGGCTGAACGGCAGGCACGGGCCGCTTCCCTACTCGCCGGTCAATCGGCGGCGAGACTCGCCACGGGCAGCGGCACCCCTGCCGCCTATTTCCGGATGTTTCGCCGCTTCCTGTCTCCGCTGCGCGTCTGGGATGCGCCCGCCTGGGGTCGGGGCTTGTCCCGGCGGCAGCGGGCAGTGCTGGTTGCGACGCTGCATGAGGGATGGGACGAGCAGGACACGGCCGAGTTGTGCGGATTGAGCCAGGCCGAGGTCCGAGCGCTTGCCGTACCTGAGCAGGAAAGGGCGGCGCTCACCGCCCGGCTTCGGGAGGCGGCCACGACACCGGGACCGGCGCCGACGCGCTTCCCGAAACTCGTCGCCTGCCTCTGCCTGCTCGGCGTGGCGGGCTCAGCCGCCGTGGTCCCGCTCACAGATCGAAAGCCACCGCTGCTGCCGGTTCTGCCTGCCGCGGCAGCCGAGCCCATCCGGTACGGCATGCGTGTGCGGGACGAGCTGTTTCCCGATCGGATCGAGCCGTTCGCCTCAGCGGATCCGTCCGAAGGATGGCTCGTGGTCGACACGTCGGGACGGCGCTGGCGGCTACCGGACGCGCTGCCGCAGACCGACGTGCAGGTGAGCCCGGATGGCCGCAAACTCGCCTACTACAGCTTCGCCCGGATGCAGGTGGTGATCCACGACGTCACGACCGGTGCGATCCTTCCCGTTCCGACCGCCTTCTACGAGGTCCGCCTGTCTTTCTCTCCCGACAGCCGCTATCTGGCCATGGAACAACCACAAGCAGAGGAAGTGGCCATCACCGACACGCGGTCGGGCACCGTCATACGCATCGAGGACGACGAGCCTCTTCGGGGATGGGCGGGCGGCCATCTGGTGATGGACCACTCCTACAACGGTGTCAAGATCGTGGCGTTGGACGGCTCAGTGATCGCCAAAGCACAGGGCGCGGAACTGGAATCCGACCGGCGGCCGGCCATATCGCCGGATGGCAAGGAGATCGCCGTAGCCTCCGGCCGGAGTGTCCTGGTCCTCGGCCAGAACGGCCGGGTGCTGCGCAAGGTCGACGCGCAGTTGCCACCGACCGCCGAGCTCAGGCGCATCTACCGGTGGACGGGGCCTGGCGAGGTGCTGCTGTACGCGCCTGGGTACCGTTCAGCCGCCGTCTACCTCATGAACGTGCTCAGCGGCGCGACCCGGCCGGTGCCGTACGCTCCGGAGGTAGCCGGGGACGACATCACGATCGGGGCGGTATGAAGGTCCCACTCGCCCTGGCGGCACTCCTGCTGACGGCTTGCTCCTCCCCCGCTCCCGAGGGGCCGCGCCCGTTCGCGCCCACTCAATCCCCCGTCCGCTGGATCAGCACATCAGGTATCGCCCGTCTCGCATCCAGCCAGGACGTGGCGATCCAGAATGTCAGGAAGATCGTGGGCGTGAGCCGCGATGGCCACCGCGTCGTCTACGTCGACGACGCCTCCGGCCACTACGTCGCGCTCGACCTGCGTACCGGCCAGATCCGGCAGCTCACCGCGAAGCCGGTAGGCCGGGTCCGCGAGGGTGAGCCGCATCTGGCCATCTCGGGCGACGGCACGTTCTTCGCCACCTCTCCAGTGGCGGTGGCGGAAACCACGATCACCAATTTTGACACCGGCGAAACCAGGATCATCAAGAACGTCTGCCGCCTCTACGGCTTGACCTCTTCCGGAGTACTCGGGACACGACACTGCGAGGGCGACAGTGACCTGCGCTGGGTCTCTCCAGGCAAGAAACCGCGCGTCTTCGAGGGCCTCAACCGCAACGACGAACCTTCGCTCTCGCCCGACGGCAAGTTCATCGCGGTCCAAGGCTTCACGCTCATCGACTTCGCGACCGGTAAAGCGGTGCGAAACTTCCCGATCCCGGCAACCGAGCAATGGCTCGACGCCGATCACCTCCTGGCCAGGACCGACAACGGCTACTACGCCGCCGATATCAGAACCGGCTCGCTCACCAAACTCCCCGTCGTCGCTCCCCCTACCAGAGGGTCCTGTTAGGCCGCTGGCGGTAGTTGTCGGGGAATGACGATGTGCACCTATCCAGTCACCCCAGCCAGCGTTGGATCGCCGTCCTGAGCGATGCGCGGGACTCCGCGTCCGGCTGCGGGACGTCGGTGGCCCATGCCACGTATCCGTCGGGCCGCAGCAACAGCGCCGTGCACGGTACGGCGGAGCCGGGCAGCCCCGCGGTCGCGGGGTATCCCCAGTCCCCGCCGGTGAAATCGATCAGGTGCGGGCGGCCGTCCCTGGTCAGCTCGGCGAGCCGGACACCGTCTTCGAGGTCCAGGTCGGGAGCCCACCGACCGGCCAGCGGATGGTCGCTGCCCACCTCGTAGCGGATGTCGGCGCCTGACATCAGGTCGGCGATACGGCGGACGTTGCGCGGGTCGCCGAGCAGTTCGGTGAACAGCGCGCGCAGGCCGGTGACCTCGCTGCCAGGGGCGATCAGTGCGGATTGGGCGCGCGAGGACATCACCACCCGCTCAGCGACCGGGCGTCGTTCGGACTCGTAGGTGTCGAGGAGACCGGCGGGGGCCGTGCCGCGCACGTCGGCCGCGAGTTTCCAGCCAAGGTTGACCGCGTCCTGGAGGCCAAGGTTGAGCCCGGGCCCGCCGATCGCCGAGTGCACGTGAGCGGCATCGCCGACCAGCAGGACCCGCCCGTCTCGGAAACGCTCGGCCAGGCGGGTGTTGCCCCCGTTGAGCTTGCGCATCAAGTGCGGCCCTTGGCCGTCGGGCGGGCCGACAACAATGTTCACACCGAGCACGCGGCGGGCGCTGGCCTGCAGTTCCGCGAGCGTGAGCGGCCCCTCGGCGTCCTGTCCGTTCCACTCCGTGGTGGAGATCAACGGTGCGGGGGTGCCCGGCAGGGGCGCGTACACGAACAACCCGCGCTCGGTCCGGTGGTGCAGGAACTGCGGGATGGGTCCGTACCCGGGAATGTCGAGGCCGCCGGTGGCCGGATCGACGAACTCGGCCGGCACGACGGCGTGCGCGGTGCGCGCGATCGTGTGGTCGGTCGTCACACCGGGGAAGGTGATGCCGGCCAGCTTGCGTACGATGCTGTGCCCGCCGTCGGCGCCGATCAGGTAACGCGTTTCGATCGTGTACGGCCCAGCCGGCCCGCTGACCTGGAGGGTCACGCCATCCGCGTCCTGGGTGAATCCGGTGAGCTCGTGGCCGCGCCGGATCTCGACGGCGAGTTCGACGGCCCGTTCCTCCAGCATCTGCTCGATCCTGCGCTGCGGAACCTGGAGGATGTAGAAGGGGTTGTCGTCCAGCACACTCAGGTCGATGGGCAGCGCGCCGAAGACGAATCCGGGAGTGGGCCGCGGTGGGTCCTGGTTACCAGCGAGCCGCTCGTACAGGCCGCGCCGGTCCAGCATCCGTACCACCTGGCCGACCAGGCCGTTGGCGCGGTTTTCCTGGGTGCGCTCCGGCAGGCGCTCCAGGACCAGGGGACGGATTCCGGCCAGGCTCAGCTCGCAGGCCAGCATCAGGCCGTTGGGCCCGGCTCCGGCTATGACGACATCGGTGATCATGGTGGTCCTTCCGGGCATGACGGATCGACCGGCGGCAGCCCGGCTGATCTTCTCTAGGAAAGATGGAAAGGGTCAGGGCGTGGGCAGGCCGGCGGCGACCTGACCGAGGGCGTCGCGCAGCAGTTCCTCGAACGGCGCCGGCGCATCGCCGTGGAGCCACAGCTGGATGGCCGCGAGTATGGCGGCGCCGACCGTCCCGGCGACCAGGTGCGGATACAGATCTCGATCGGCATTGGTGCCGGTGCGCTCGGCGATCGCCGCGGCCAGCGCATCCTGCGCGGCCGCATGGGCCTTGAGGAACTCGCCCCGATGCTCCGGATGCTGGCTCATCAGCTTGACACCGGCGATCCAGCGCTCGTCGGTCGGACGCTCGGCCTCTTGCATGCCAAGCGCGAACCGGGCGAACACGGCGTTAGTGATGGCCTCCCACAGGGGTTCGCCGTCCGGCCTGGACCTCAGCTCGTCGGCGATCTGCACCGCTCGGTCGAAGTGCCTGGCCGCGATCGCCTCGCCCTTGCTGGAGAAATAGTTGTTGAACGTGCGGTGCGAGACACCCGCCTCGGCGGCGATCTCCTCCACCTTGACGTTGTCGAAGCCACGCTCGACGGTCAGCTTGATCGCCGCCCAGCTCAGCGCGATCCGGAGTTCTTCCTTCTTGCGCTCTCTCAGCCCCATATGAACACTCTACACAAATTTGCGAGCCACGCAAATATGCGAGCCGCGTAAAGATGCGTGGCTCGCATGCATGCGGCGGGCCGGAGCCGGCTACCACCCGGGCCTCCCCATGCACCTGCCCCACAGCTCCCAAACCAGGACGAACCCAATTCGGAAACCCCCGAAACGACAAGATCCCGCCTGATCGCGATGATCAGACGGGATCCCGTCAACTTCAGTCCAGCCGTCTTAAGAACGGCCCTGGGCGGGGAGTTCACGAGTGCAGTTGAGCTTGGAGAATGCGAGGCCTTGAAGATCGTTTCCCAGTGGGGAAGTGATCGTTTCCCGCATGGGCTGTGGCCGGAGATTGGAGGGAGGCCGGACTACCGCTAGCAGCCCGGCGAGCGTCGGCGTCCCTCACTCTGCCGGGAGTGCCCGTCGGAGCGGCTCGTCCGGCAGCGCCGTGCGGTCGGTACCGGTGGTGGTGCCGAGGGCCTGAACGTCCGGCCCGGTCGAGCCCCCGTACGTGGCGATCTTGTATTCGACCGCCGTGAGGGAAAGGGTCAGCTCACGGATCCGGCGGCGGATGGTGTCGCGATGTTCGACCAGCGCATCGAGCCGCGCCGGCACCGTGTGCCCTCAGGCATCGAGAGCGAGATGTAGTGCTGCAGGTCACGCATCGGCATACCGGACCGCCGCATCCGGGTGAGGAACACCAGGCGCCGAACCGCTTCGGCGTCGTAGACGCGATGACCATTACCGTCGCGGGCCACCTCGACCAGCCCGGCCCGCTCGTAATAGCGAAGCGTGTGGGGCGAGACGTCGAGGAGACCTCGGCGATCGTCATCGTCTCGGGCAGATCGGCCAGGTCGGCGAGGCGGTGGATCGCCTCGACCGACAGCGGACCGTCGTCGTCCCCAAGCGCTTCGAGCGCCCTGGTCACCAGATCGTCGGTGGCCATGACCACGAGCCTAGATGGGCCGTACCGATGCGGAGACACCCTCGAAGTCGGCGCTGCGGGCGGTCTCGGCCCACTGCTCGACCTCGTCCAGGCCGCGCCGGTAGGCACGCGAGATACGCTCGACCGCCTCGCGCCCGAGCGGCAGCCGCAGCGGCACCTCGTCGCCGTGCGCGAGGGACACGATGATCTCGGCCGCCCGCGCCGGGTCACCTTCCTGGCGGCCGTCGGTCCCGGCCATGTCCGCACGGACGTTGGCGAGCAAGTCACGGTAGGTCGCGGACGGCTCGACGAACTCGAGCACGTCGCCCCCGTTGAAGCCAGTCCTGAACCGGCTGGGCTCGACGAGCATCACCCGGATCCCGAACGGCGCGACCTCCCCGGCCAGGGCCTCGGACCAGCCTTCGAGGGCGAACTTCGACGCGGAGTACGCCGACACGCCGGGGAACGACGTCCGCCCACCCTGGCTGCTCATCTGCACGATCGTCCCGGTGCCCCGCTCACGCATCGTGGGCAGCGCCGCCCGGACGAGCGCGGCGGGGCCGAACAGGTGCAGATCCATCAACTCGCGCAACTGCGCGTCGCTGACCTCCTCGACCGCTCCGACCACGGCCCGGCCCGCGTTGTTGACCAGCACATCGAGCTGACCGAAGCGGTCGAGGGTGTCGCGCACGAGGTCCGCGGCCGCGGCGATGTCCCGGGCATCGAACTTCGCGATCAGGCAGTTGTCCGGGTACTTGGCCTCCAGATCGGCCACACTCTCGGGCCGGCGCACCGCCGCCACCACGTGGTCGCCCGCCGCGAGCGCCGACTCCGCCAGTGCGCGTCCGAACCCGCGGGACGCGCCAGTGATGATCCAGGTCTGTGTCGTCATGGCGGGGACGCTATGCCTTCGAGCGCGCTCGAACGCAAACCCGGCGTGACCATCAAAACGGAAGATCGTGACCGGAAGCGCAAAGGAACGTGGACCGCCACCTGCCCGCTCCGGCGCTTGAGGGTGAGTCTGCCTTTGTTCTTGCCCTGGACGGGCAGTCGCTCGCTTATACCGGCCCCCACGGCCAATCCGGGGTGTTCACGAGAGGCGGCGACCTGGCGAGAAAGGGGCCGCCTGAAGATCGCTTCCCGGGTTGGCCGGCTTACATATCCAAGGCGAGCGGTTCGCTCGGCAACCCCTTCCCGCTCAGGACGTCAGCGAGCAGAAGAGGCAGCCCTGGAGGCCGGAGGGTGTGACTGATCTGTGCGGTGACCAGGTCGGCGAGCGACCACCATCGGTGTTCGGCGATCGCTTCGTGTTCTCCGGGTTCTAGATGGTTTGTGCTGATGTCTTGACTGTTACGGACTCGGGCGAGGAAGTAGCTCTCGTGCATGTGCAGCGGGTAGCCGGCCCAGAAGGCGTCCACGTCGAGGGTCCACAGGCATGGCCCCCAGTCGACGTCGGTCAGGCCGGTCTCCTCGAAAAGCTCTCTACGGGCGGCCTGAAGGAGGCTCTCAGCGGGCTCAACGCCGCCGCCGGGCAGGATCCAGAACAGCTCCGGCACGGGATGACCGGGGACGACGATGTTGCCATCATTGCGGACCTGCATCATGAGGAGCCGGTCATCGTGATCTAACAATACGACGCGAGCACCTCGTCGGATCTTCATCTGGTTGCTCCTTGTCCTGTTCGGCGCATGGAGGTCGCGACAGGGTTCAAGATCTTGCCAGCCCTGCACCCCGACGAGCGTCCCAGTTTGGGTGGAGGATCACCCACACAGGTGTTGATCTTGGTTGTGGTAGTGACTGCCAGAACTTCCCCGCTTACAGTGTGGAGTTTTCGGACCACATGGCGTGAAGCGGATCGGGTGGGCGCATCTGTGTCTGCGTGGAGGCGGATGTGACGTCGCTGCTGGAACGCGGCCTTGGCTGAGGCGGCTGCCGCCGAGAGGACGGCCGAGCTGCGCGAACGACTCATTGCAGCGGAGGAAGAGCTCCGCCGCTTGTCCATTACCCGCGAAACGCTGCTGGCTCTGTCGGCCCAGGATGACGAGCATGAGGCTGAGTCTCTTGGGGGCGAATACGAGGCACCCCATCGGAAGAACTCACCGCGCTCATCAGCGCGCGAGAGCCGTACTTGCTGCGCCTCAAACAGAACCCGAACGCAGGCGGCACCGTCTGCTTCCACTGCCCGGCAGCAGGCCCATCGCTGCCTTGCCCCCGCTTCGACCGCCTCGACCAGCGCGGACCCAACCGGCCCACCGCGGTCGACCTCACCGACACCCGGCAACGAGCCGCCCACCCCGCGGCCAAACCTCGCGTCCTTCCCCCACAGCCCGACCACAAGACCGGCGAACTGCCGACGATCTGCCACCAGCACACCATCACCGTCCACAAGGACGACCTCGGCCACCTCGACAAGCATCTGCCGACGTCCCCGAGATCCCAGCAGAGCACAGCGACCGCACGCCGCTCGCGGGCCGGAGCAGGCCGCCACCCGTCCCATAACGCACATTTCAGATCACCGTGTCGCAGCACTCAGCCCGGCGTCGGCTTCGCTATGCCCAACGACGCGAACTCGGACCTCCATCAGCGGCCTGACACCACCCGGGCCTTCCCAGACACCCGCCCTGCTGTCCCCAAACCAGGACGAACCAGATTCGGAAACCCCTGAAACGACAATATCCCGCCCGATCTCGATGATCAGACGGGATCCCGTCAACTTCAGTCCAGCCGTTTCAAGGGTGCGGCGTTCACGAGTGGGTGTGACTTGGGATGCAGAAGGGGCCTGGAAGATCGCTTCCCGAGATCGGCGTGATCATGCCCAGGTTGGATGGACGCTTGTCTTGGCGCAGCAGGCTCGACCAGACCCCACCCAACAGCTCCTGCCCCGTGGGCTTCGGCATCCAGCCAACTCTGCATCGTGTCTATGGCCGACTGGACGACGTAGTGCAGCAGGAACTCGCCACAACCTCGATCGCCGACGTGCTGCGCGATACCCTGGCCGAACAACGGTCCACCTGACCGCGTATCCCCGACTTCGTGCCGACCAACGACTCGAAGCCCCTGAAACGACAAGATCCCGCCCGATCACCACGATCAGCCGGGATCCCGTCAACTTCAGTTCAGCCGTGGTGTGCACTTCAGGGCGCCCCCTTTTCGGGCCGACAACCCTACGTGCGGCCGAGATGGCCCGGCTCAGGCAAGGAGCGGGGCGAGGTGGTTGGTTCGCGTTCCCTCGGCGGAGGTCAGGTAGCCGCGTAGCCGCGCCGCGATGGTGCCCAGTTCGCCGGACAGCGCGTACGCCGGGCCGTACAGGGCGGGTGGCCGGATCGCGGCGACCTGTGTGTTGAGGTTGGTGACCAGGCCGGCGCTGGTGCCACCGTTGGGCACGATGCGGATCGTGTAGTCCAGAATGCTGTTCGCCTCCCCACCGGTGATGTGGGCGCCGGGCAGGATGCCGATGCCGGTGTCCCAGTCCATCGAGTTGCGCACGTTCTCGAACACGGCCGAGGTGGCGTACTTCGTGCCCGCGTTCTTGGAGAAGACCACGGCCACGTTGGGCGTGGTCCGGTGCGCGCCTTCCTTGTAGACCATGGCATAGCCGCTGGTGCCGCCGGTCGGTGTCCACGGGTAATAAGGGATGTTGTCGCCGGCCCGGTACCACTCGCTCGGGTCGCCGTTGGCGTCGAGCCGCAGGGCCAGGGCGGTGAAGGCGTCGGCGGAGCGCAGGAACGGCAGCCAGTTCTCCAGGTAGAACTCGACGTTGGCGACCGTCGCCCCGGCGTTGACGACCTTGGGCAGCCGGATGACGCGGCGGATCTCCAGCGCACCGTTGGACAGCCTCGTGTAACGGGTGAGCTGCGGGACGGCGTCCGATCCCGCGAAGTCGGCGACGAGTTCGGCGTACCACTGCCTGTCGGCGATGGTCCACACGTCGGTGGTGGTGGAGTTGGTCCGCTCGACGCGCACCGTGCGCTGGTAGGCGCCGGGACGGGTGCCCGCCTGGTTGACGTTCCAGCGCCGGTCGAGGACGTTGGTCGCGGCCTCGACGTTCAGGCCCCACAGGACGGCCTGCATGACCCGGTCGGTCTCCTCGCCCTCGTAGGTGGGCGAGAGCAACGGCTGGTAGCCGGTCGGGCAGTGCCGCATCTGCGGGATGGAGCCGCCACCACCGAGCCGGAAGTCGAACTGCTCCCCGCCGTTCCAGTAGTTGCGCTGCCACACGTCGGTGCCGTCGGACAGCAGCTTCCACGACCAGCCCTTGGCCTTCGCCTGGGCGGGCGTCGCCGCGATCAGGGGTAGCGCGGCGGCGGTCGCCAGGACGGCCCGCCTGCTCGGGCCGGTGCTCCGCTTGTCGCTCATGTCGGTTTATCTCCTTTGTGGGGGGGTTTCAGGAGGAGTAGGGTTCCAGCCCGGCCGGTACGGACGTGCGCTCCCATTCGGCCTCGTATCCGATGCCGGGCGCCGTTCCCGCGTGAACGAGCCCTTCGGCGTCGACCGCTTCCTCCCTCGTCACAGGGTTGGCGGGGACGAACGACTCGTAGTAGGTGGTGTTCGGGATGGCCATGCACAGATGGGTGTGCACGATGCCGCCGCCGTGGACCTCGGCGCGCATCCGGTAGGCGTCGGCCAGATGCGCGATGCGCATGGCCCCGGTGATGCCGCCACGCAGACCCGCGCTGGTGCGTACCGCGGTGGCGGAGCCGTTGGCGATGAAGTCGGCGGTGTTCATGTGGGCGCCGTCGCTGGTCTCGGCGACGATCAGCGGCACATCCACCTTCTCGGCCAGGCGCTGGTAGGCGGTCGCGCTGAACTCGCGCATCGGCTCCTCGTACCAGAGATATTTCGCCTCGGACAGAACCCTGCCCAGCTTGATCGAGTCGAGCAGGTCGAACCCGGCGGATCCGTCGTACATCAGCGGCACCGAGCCCCCGACGTGCTCACGCAGGGCCGCGCACAGGGCGATGTCGCGGTCGACGTCTCCCCAGGCGTGCAGCTTGATGGCCGGATAGCCCAGCTCCAGGCACTGGTCGGCGACATCCAGGTACTCACTGATGGTGGCGAAGGTCGCGGTGGAGGCATACGCGGGGATGGCGGAGCGATACCCGCCGAGCAGTTCGTGCACCGGCAGCCCGGCCGCCTTGCCCGCGATGTCCCACAGCGCCACATCCACCAGGCCGTGGATGTAGAGCGGCATCTCCTCGATGCGGTCCAGTTCCCAGACGCGGTGCCACAGCCATTCGCGCCGCAGCGGGTCGGCGCCCAGCAGTTCGGAACGCAACCGCCGGTCGGCGATGTCGGCCAGGATGGTGCCGCGCTGGCTGTAGGCGTAGCCGGTGTGCCCGTCGTCGGTGGACAGCACGAGCCAGCCGCCGGTGTGCGCGGGCTCGGACCCCGGCAGGCCGTCGCGCCAGCGGAAGACAGGCGTGACGGCGGGCTGCGCGCACAGGACGACGTCGACAGCGGTGATCTTCACATTCACTCCGTTGCGGTTCAGTTCTTGACGGCGCCGTCGAGCAGCCCGCGCACCAGGTGGCGCTGGGCGAACAGGAAGACGAGCGCCACGGGCACCACGGTGAGCACACCTGTGATCGCCGCTTCCGGCCGGTGGATGGGGAGATCGCTGCCTCCCAGTGCCGGATTGAGCGCCGGTGAGCCGGAGATGAGCACGCCGAGCCCGACCGGGAGGTTGAAGGTCTCGTCGTCGCCGAGCATCACGAACGGCAGGAAGTAGTTGTTCCAGTTGCCGATGAAGGCGAAGAAGGTCAGCAGCGCGATCAGCGGCTTGCCCAGCGGCAGGGCGACCCTGCCGAACAACGCGGCCTCCGAGCAGCCGTCGATCCTGGCCGCCTCCAGCACCTCGCGCGGCAGCATGGTGGAGAAGTAGATGAAGGCGAGGTAGACCCCGAACGGGTAGAGACTGGCGGGCAGGATCACCGACCAGGCGGTGCCGGTGAGCTGGACCGCGTTCACCTCCAGGAAGAGCGGGAGCACGAGCGCGGCCGGTGGCACGATCATCGCCAGCAGCGTGGCGATGAGGATGACTCGCCGCCCGGCGATCCTCGTCGCCGCCAGCGCGTACCCGGCCAGCAGGGAGGTGGTCACCGACAACAGCACCGCGCCGCCGGTGTAGAGCGCCGAGTTGACGATCCACTGGTAGATGACGCCGTCGTTGAAGGTGATCAGGTTCCGCCAGGCGGTCAGGTAGCCGCCGAGCGAGCCGAAGGACAAGGGGTGCCCGCCGGTGATCTGGGCGTCGGACTTGGTCGGCGCCAGCACCAGCCACACCAGCGGCAGCGCGCAGGCCAGGGCCACCAGGCCGAGGACGACGGCCACGGACATCCGCCAGACCCACGCCCCGCCGAGCCGCTCGGTCATCGGTCGACCTCCGTCTCGAAGAACTTGGCCTTGAACACCAGGAAGCAAGCGGCGACGGTGCAGACGGCCAGCAGCATCAGGCACAGCGCGGCGGCCGCGGCGAAGTCTCCGTTGTCGAAGGCGAACAGCAGGCCGAGCTGGTTCAGCGACCACGACTTGGAGCCGGTGAAGGCGACGCCGTACAGCAGTTGCGGCTCGATGAAGATCTGCAGCCCGGCGGTGAAGGCCAGGATGACCATGTAGACCACGTACTTGGAGATGAGCGGCAGCTTGATCCGCACTGCCGTCTGCCACCAGGAGCAGCCGTCCATCCTGGACGCCTCCAGCACGTCGCGCGGCACTCCCTGCAGGGCGCCGTACATGATGACCACCCACTGGCCGAACCCGGTGGCGAAGGCCATCAACGCGAAGATCACCACCAGGTACGACGGTTTCAGCACGTCGTTGCCGGTCCGCATGCCCAGGCCGTGCAGCAGTGGGGCGAAGGGGCTGAGCGCGGGCTGGAGCATGACGTACCAGAGCAGCACGCTGGCCGAGCCGGTGACCGCGCCCGGCAGCATGTAGACCAGGCGCAGCGCCGTGCCGTACAGGGGACGCTGGTCCTGGACGAACAGCGCTAGCAGCAGCACGCCGATCACCATGACCGGCAGGTACAGCGCCATGAACAGCGACACGTTGCCGACCGCGGGCAGGAAGCGGAAGTCGGCGACCGCGTGTACGTAGGCACGGGGGTCGCTCAGGGACTCGTAGAGGGCGTACAGAACGGGGCCGATCCCGAAAACCGCGAGCAGGACCAGGTACGGGGCCACGCACAGCCAGCCGAAAAACTTACCCGACGTCATAGCCTTGGGCCTTTGCCAGGTTCACCAGCTCGGTCTGCAGCGCGTCCAGGCTGGCGGCGACGGTGCCGCCGGAGCGGATCGCCGGCACCACCGTCTGGGTGAACGCCCCCTCGACGTCGTAGCGGGTGGGCTGCTGCACGGGGTTGACCTTGGCCGCCTGCTCCCGCATCACCGGGAACGGATCTGCGGCGTAGAACGGGTCACCGGCCAGCCGCTTGGCCCACGCGTCGGCCGAGGGGCCGTAGGCAGGGTAGGTCGGCGCGTCCTTCTGGTAGCCGGCGTCAGTGGTCATCCACTGGATGATCTCGGCGGCGCCCTTCATGTTCTTGGAGTGGCGCGAGAGCAGGTAGACGCCGCCGCCCGCGCTGCCGGACCAGTTGGTCGTCTCGCCGTCCCACGACGGGTACGCCGCCGCGGCGATCTGCCCGTTGGGCGTGGCGAACAGGTCCTTGGGCTTGAACAGGTAATCGCCGAGCCAGGAGGCACCGGGCAGCATGAGAACCTTGCCCTCTTTGCCCAGCTTGGCCATCTCCGGGTCGAAGAGTCCCGCCTTGGTGACCGAGCCGTTCTTGATCAGAGGGTCGAGTACGTCCGCGACCCGGGTGCACTTGGCGTCCTTCAGGTCGATGTGCGCCTTGTCCGGCCCGGTCACCTGCTGGATCGGGCAGCCGCTGGACCAGAAGTAGTCGTAGTAGGTGAAGAAGCTGCCCGCGCTGCCGATGACGTACCCGGGGTGCTCCTTGGCCACTCGCTGACCCAACGCCCGGTAGTCGTTCCAGGTCTTGGGAAGCTGGTAGCCGAAGCGCTCCATGAGCGGCTTGTTGTACCACAGCACGGTCTGGGCCAGATCGTTGCGCAGGCAGTACAGCTTGCCGCCAACCTCACAGGGCGCGTTGGCCGTACCGAAGCCCTTCCGGATCTGCTGTGACACCAGCGAGTCGAGGGGCTGCGCGTAGTTCAGCTTCCCGGCGAACTGCGAGACCACGTTGGGCTGCCCCGCGAAGATGACGTCCGGCCAGCCCTTGCCGGTGCGGTTGAACAGCTGAATCTTCGTCAGCAGGCTTTGCCCGTCGTAGGTCTCGACCTTCGTCTTGAGGTTGGGATGCGTCTTCTTGAACTGCTCGAACCCGGCCAACCGGGTGGGGTCACTCCACACCAGCAACGTCGCGTCGCGGTCCTCGGTAATGGCCCCGCTGACGGCTGTGGGCGTGTTGGACGAACATGCGACGAGGAGGGCGCCTGCGAGGCACGCCGTCAGGGGGATGCGAAATCTGATCACAGCTGCCTCGGCAAAATCGTGTACGATGTCTTCAGTCAGATGTTGCATGCACGTTACGAAGACGTCAACCCCCACTTGCCGCTATGTTGTGAACACAGGAGGTTTGGATGACCGACACCCCCGCGCCGGCACCGGCGCTCCCCCGGCGGCAGGTGCTGGCCGACGACGTGTACGACGTGTTGCGGGAAATGCTGCTCAGCGGTCACATCCCACACGGCAGCCGGGTCAAGATCGACGCTCTGGCGGCGCAGCTGAAGATCTCCAACACACCGATCCGCCAGGCCCTGGGGCGGCTGGAGGCCGACGGCCTGGTCAGCAAGCATCCCTACCGCGGCTTCGTCGCCGCCGACCTGCCCGACCGCAAAACGATCTCCGACCTGTACGAGTGCAGGCTGCTGCTCGAACCTCCCACGGCCGCCCGCGCCGCCCAGGAGTTCCGCACGGAGGACGGGGCGTTCCTGCGCCAGCAGGTCGACGTGCCCGGCGGCGATCTCACCCTGCTGGCCAAGGCCGACGAGCTGCTGCACGGCGAACTCGCCAAGATGTCCGGGAACCTGATCGTGGCCGAAACGCTGGAGCGGTTGTTCGTCCGTTCACGCGCTTTCCGGATCTTCTACACCCGGGAAGGCGCCGCCGAACTCACCCGGGACGAGCACGAAGCCATCGTGCGGGCAGTCGTGGCGGGCGACGGCCCGGCCGCGGCGGACGCGATGACCGCCCACTTGCGGGCGGCGGGAGAGCGCATGCTCGCGGCACTTCCGTAACGCCGCCCTCCACCAAGCGGCCTCAAGCCCCGGAAAACACGGCATCCGGTCCGACCAAGATGATCGGACGGGATCCCGTCAACTTCCTTCAGGCCGTTTCAAGAACGGCCCTTGGTGTGGGGTGTTCACGAGCTGGTCTGACTCGGAACGGAGTTCCAGCCACATGCGGCCGGCCAGGCGTGGCAGTCGGGCGCGAGTAGCTGGAAGGCCAGCGAGATGAGCGCCGACACCACCGAGACCACCGGGAAAAGAACAAGGCGGCTCACCATCCAGATGGACCCGGCGAAGTTCTCTCCCGCACTCAGGTCACCAGCGCAGTAGACGACGGAAGCGGTCTACCGGCACCAGCTCAGGCCAGTGATCACACCATCTTCGGCGACAGCCGACACGGGTAGAGAGTCCGAGTGAGATGGCTCCCCGATTGGCTCCCATCGACTCCCAGACGAGGGAAAAGGGGCTTCGGATCGACTCCGAAACCCCTTGTCACCTGCAACTATCCTGGTGGGGTGTTCACGAATGTGTCCGGCCTGGGACGAAGTGATGGGCAGGAAGATCGCTTCCAGAATGAAAGAGATCGTTTCCCAGGCTGGAAGGCGTCGCGACGATGGGACTCGAGCGACAGGCGTTACAACATGCCCACCAGAATGGGGGCGGCGTTCATGGCGCCGTGGACAACGAGGATGGGCCACATCAGTCGGTATCGGCTCCACAGATAGCCGAGGAACAACCCCTGCACTCCTTGATTGACGATGGCCGAGGAGAGGTCTGTGGGAAGGTGTCCCGTGCCTTGGATGCCGACATGCCAGGCCGCCCAGAGCATGGATCCCCAGCCTCAAGACCTGGCATCCGGTGACGGAGGTGGGATTTCAGCACAAGAAGTTACCCATCTACGTATGGCGTGCCGACCGAGAAGGAGGGGACACCAAGAGACGCAAGTCGCGTCGCACGCTGGAACTGCCCAAGCTGGCGGCACCGGGCCAGCGCCTTCGTCGACGCCGCCCACGACAGCGAGGATCAGCAGGACGGCCGGCACATCAAGGCCCCTACCCTGGCGATCTGGCAGGACCCCGGCGACATGGTGCTGCCGTTTGACCCCTCGGCGGTCTGGCACGGATGGGCGCCGGATGTCCGCACCTTGATGCTGCCGGGTGGGCACTTTCTGCCGGAGACTCAGCCCGACGCCGTCACTGCGGCGATCAGAAACTTGATCAGTTAATCCATAGGAGCGACCGAACGGCGGCAGGAGCGTCCGCTACATCGCTGAGCCGGGAGGTTCGGTCCGATCCTTCGAGGTGCAGGACGCTTGCCGGGAGCACCAGATGGCGGGACGGCCGCGCCCGCGTACCCGCAGGGACCTGTGGCCGCACTCCTCATGACCACCGGCCACCCACTTCGACAAATCATGAAATGGGCAAAGAGGCGAGTCTCCCCCGTTATGGTGCGGCGAATGAACGCTGACCAGTTGCATGAATACGCGAACCAGTTGCGTGACAATTTCTTGCGGCTGCAGGATCAATCCCTGGAACTGCACCAACGTTCCCGAGCCCTGCAGGTCACCCACACCTCGCCCGACGGTCTTGTCACCGTCACCGTGGGCGCCCGTGGTGACCTGATCCGGCTCCAGCTCGACCCCCGGGTCTCCCGACTGAGCGACAGCGGCAAGCT
Organism: Nonomuraea sp. NPDC049141; assembly: GCF_040648415.1. Classification (NCBI taxonomy): domain Bacteria; kingdom Bacillati; phylum Actinomycetota; class Actinomycetes; order Streptosporangiales; family Streptosporangiaceae; genus Nonomuraea; species Nonomuraea sp. NPDC049141. Next base: position 31,519 of record NZ_JBEZDR010000012.1, on the reverse strand, counting down.
GGCCGACATCATTACCGCCACAGCGCACCAGGCGGCGGTGATGGCCCAGGACGAGATCCTGCGGATGTTCGAACCCCTCATCCCGCCCGAGCAGATGCGGGCCCACCTGAACGGCGACCTGGACAGTGTGCTGGGGCACGTGGACGACCAGCTGCGCGAAATCGGCTAGCGGATGGCCGAGCACGTATGGATGGAACGTTCTGAGGTCGAGGCCGGATTGAAGGGGTGGCAAGGCCACACCGCCGTACTCGGTGACGCCCTGCGCGAGGCCACCGCCCGCATCGAGCGGCTGAACGCCGCCGCCCCCTGGGGTGGCGACTCGGCCGGGCAGGAGTTCTACCGGGCCTACTCGGCCGGGGGCGGGCCAGACACGCTCATCGCCTGGGCCAGGCAGCTCATGAGGACCCACGAGGCCGCCGGCGACGGCGTACGACAGACAGTGGAGACCACGAGCCAGGCTGCCTCGGTGCCGAAGAGCGACCAGGTATGAGCATCCATTCGGGGGCGGAGCACAACCGCAGCACACCGGTCACCAGAGCGCCGGGCGGCGACGACGACACGATCGGCAGCAGCGGCTACGCGAGCGACGTCACGCCGGCCTGGGGGGAAGGCGCGCCCGAGTGGGTGAACGTCCTGATCTCGATGGTGGCGGCCGGGCAAATGTGGCCCGAGGGCAGCGAGAAGGGCCTGGCGGAACTCGCCGTGGCCTTCGACGACGTGGCGCGAGCGGCGCTGGCCGGCCAGGACGTGAGCGGGTCGTTGCAGGCCGGGATACTGGACGGGTGGTCGGGCGCGTCCGCCGACGCCTTCCGAGGACACACCGACAGACTCGCCTCAGGGCAGACGGGGCTGGCAGGGCTGGCACAAGCCGCAGGGGCGTACGCGCTGCAGCAGGACTCCTACGCGCGCGCGACGCAGTACGGCAAACTGTCCATCAACGTCGGCTACTGGATCACGGTCAGCGCGGCCGCCGTCGGGCTCATGTCGAGCTTCCTCACCGCGGGCGCGACCACGCCGCTGCTCGCCGCGTACGCGCAGCGGCTGCGTACCTTCCTCAACGGGGTGTTCGGCACCCTGGAACGGGCAGCGAGCGCCGGGCGCGGGCTCACCGCCGTCGCGCCGAAGCTCGCCGCCGTCCAGACCGCGCAGCTCAGCGGGCGGCAACTGGGCCAGGGACTGCTGGCCAGGGCGGTCACCAGCCATATGCTGCGCGAACTGCCCGAGGAGGTGGGTGAAGGCCTGCTGATGGACGGGCTCGCCCAGCAACGGCAAAAGGATCTCGGCACCCGCACACGCTGGGACACCCGCATGACGGCCGCGAACGTGCTGGGCGACGCCACCGGCGCCCTGCTGGCGACCCGGATCGCGCCCGCGGTCTCCAGGTACGTCTCCGGCCTGCCCGGCCTGCGGCGGCTCGACGCCGCGGCCGGGGACGCCGGCGGTGTGGCGAACGCGCTCTTGCGGTACCCGACCAAGGCCGTGAGCGCGGCGGCAACCAACGCGGTCGTCTCGGCCCCGGCCGGGATGATCGCCAACGGGGTCGTGTACGGCAAATGGGAGCTGCCCACCATGGAAGGGCTGGTGGGCAGCATGGCGGCGGGCGCAGGAAGAGTGGGCACCATCAGCCCGCTCAGCACCGACGTCCTGTCCGCCGTCGCCGACCCGGCGACCGCACTCGCCCGCGCGGAGACCACGGCGCTCGCCCGCACCCCCGACCCCTCATCCACCCCCTCATCCACCCTGCCGCCGTCCCCCTCGGCCCCGGCCCTCACAGGCGCCGGCGCCCAAGAAGCCGGGGGGGCCGCGCAGACAACGGCCGCTCCCCCCGCACCGGTCGGCGACGGAACCGGACACGGGAACAACCCGACAGGTACGCCCCCACGCAACGGCCCCGCCCCGGCACAGAGCGCCCCCGCAAACGCCCCCACCGCGTCGGCGCAGCCCCGAGCGGTGCCGAATGCTCCGGCACCGAGCACAGCACCCGGCGGGACGGTGCATCCCAGTGCGGTACCGAGCGGCCAACCCGCGCACGCCAACCCGATCGGCGCGGCCCCTGCCACCCCGGTCGCCCCGGCCACCCCGGCCACCCCGGCCACCCCGGCCACAGCGACGAGCGGCCCCGCCGCTCCGGCCGCTGCCGCGACCGGTCCCACCACCGCGGCCCCGCCGACCGCTGCCAGCGGCCCTGCGCCGGCGTCTCCGGCCACCCCAGCGACCAGTCTCACCGCCGCTGCCAACGGTCTCCCCACCGCGGCCGCTCCGATGAACAGTCCTACAACTGCGGTTGCCGGGGTGAACGCGACGGCCACTGCCTTACCGGGACCTGGAGTGACCACCGCCCCTGTACCTGAGGCGGGCCTCACTGGTCAGACCGCCACCAGCGGGACGGCGCCCACTGTGCCGAACCTGACAGGACATGAGGCGGCCGCAGGGAGGCGAGATCTGGTTCCCTCCAAAGAGGCGCTGGCTCTGGCGCTCAGCGGACCGGTCACACCCTCCGTACCGGCGCTCGAGGGCATCGAGCCCGACGTCGCCCGGGACATCCATCAGACGATGCGGGAGCTGGCTCATGACTACCCGGACCTGACGCGTACCCTCGGCACCGTCAGTACGACAGACCCCCACGGGAACTTCGCCACCCAGCCGAACCTGGTCGCCTATGCGGTCATGGACGCTGACGAGCGGGGCATCCACCTCAACCCCGCCGCCATGGTCGATCAGGCGCGCGCCGGACAGGTGGAAGAGGCGACCGGCTGGACGGTGCCGGGCGGCGGCTCGGTGCGCGGCGTGCTCTATCACGAGGTGGGCGAGCACATCGCCGACGGCATCATGCGCGACCCGGACGCACGCACCATCCTGAACGCCACCGTCTCCACCGTGCTCGGCCGCCCGTACGACGTCATGGGCGTACACGACCCCGAAACCATGACCGCCGTCGAATCCCGGCTGTCCACCTACGGGGCCAGCACTCCCCGCGAACTGATCTCCGAGGCGTTCACCGAGTACAGGGCCTCGGCGCAGCCCCGCCCCCTGGCCAGGGCGGTCGGCGAGCTGATCAACCGGCTCTATAGCGCCCGAGCACAGGAGACCACGCCGACTACACGCCCTCGTGAGGAGGCCACGCCGACTACACGCCCTCGTGAGGAGGCCACGGCGCGTACGCGCGAGGAGGTGTACGCCCGCAGGCGCGGCCCCGCAGACGACCCGGAAGCCGATCCCGACCTGTGGGCACTGCGGGCCATGGACAAGCGGATGAGCGAATCCCGCTATCGGGATGAGGACGCCGAACGCCAAGCCGGCAAGATCCTTCAGCGCATCGCGAACACCTGGGGCCGCGATGGTGCCCAGTGGCTGCTGGACAGGTTCCAGGCGCGTTCCCCGTACGTACGCGACGGCATCGCCTGGGCAGCCCGCCAGCACGGCGTGGGAGAGCCGGCCGGTGACCGGCAGACATCCCGGACCCCGAGCCAGGCCGGCCAGGAACAGGAGGCCGCCTACCAGGCCGAGAGCCTCTACGATTCCCAGGCCGACCGGAGCCACTGGAGGGAGGTCATGCGGGAGGCCGACCATCTCGCCCACGAGTACACCGCCGCCGACCGCAACCAGGACGCCGACGCGTTCCAGGACGCCATCGACAACGCCCAGGCGTTCGTCCGCCGTCACGGCCTGGCCGACGCGGACCGGACGCCTTGGTACAAGTTCAAGGGCGCGGCGCAGATGGACGACTGGATGGCCTTCCGCGAGACACAGGACACCAGCACCGGCATCGGCTTCATGAGCGAGATCCTGCTGTACGACTTCGACCTCGAGCCAGACGACCTGAACGGCACAGGAGCCACCGGTCAGAGTGGAACAAAGGGGTACGAGCCCCCCATTCTTGACCACGACGACTTCGGCAAGGTCAACGTCGAGCGCCGGGTCAAGGTGCCCCTCGCCGGACTGCGCCCGCAACAGGTCGAGGACTACCCCAACGCCTCCAACCCCCTCAGCGAGGAGCACAAGGAGGCCATGCGGCAGGCCTACGAGGAACTGCGGAAGTTCATCGAGAACCTCGGCGCCAGGCAGGTCAGGTTCGGCGACCTGCTCGCGATCATCAACAAGGTCAACCCCACCGGGCACAACAGGAACTGCCCCGAGACCAGCCTGGCCATCGACGACATCCTGCGCGGCAAACCGGCCGTGGCCGGGCCGCTCAACGCCGCGCCGGTCCCGGTCATCCGCGGTACGCTGGGCAAACGCGCGATCGAGAAGTACATGCGGCTCAGCAACCTCAAGAAGGTGGCGAAGATCCTCCTCGACGAGGGGCCAGGATCACGCGGCGTGGTGATCGGCTACAGCGGCTCCGGCATCGGGCACGTGTGCAACGTCCTCAACGTCAACGGCCACATCTACTACGCGGACGGCCAGCACCAGCGGGTATACATCGACCGGCACCCCATGGAAGGCCGATACCGCGAGTACGACTTCTTCCAGACCCGCTGAGAAAGGACGGACCGCAACATGATCGGCAAGGAGGAGGCCGAGCAGCTCGTGCGCGCGTACATCAAGGAGGAACTGAGCGCCGTGGGGGAGAGCCTGGTCGTGCACAACGCGGAGACGGTGGAACGGCCGTACGGGTGGTTCTTCACGATCACCACGGCTGAGTTCGTCGAGACGGGCGACCCCGGCACCGCGTACGCCGGGCTGGGGCCGGTACTGGTGCGGCGGGCCGACAGCGGGCTGATGGAGTTCGACTCCATGTACACCGGCGAGGCTGCGGCGGAAGCTTACGAGGCGGGGCTGTGACGCGGCGGCGACCCGGGATCTGCGACGCGTGTGCCAGGCTCCGGCAACGGGTGGATCCGCAGGCGCCCGGCCGGTACGTCCCCTTCTGCGAGGCCTTCCCTGACGGCATCCCGGCGCAGATCTATGGGGGCGGCTTCGACCACCGGCACGAATACCCCGGAGACCGCGGCGTCCACTTCACGCCGCGGCCTGGAGCCGAGGGGGCGCTACGGGCGTTCGAGCTGCGCTCGCCGTAGGGTGAAGACTGCTGAGGTGGCCTTCCAGCGGGTTTGGCAAGGGGTGCCCCCCTTGCTGTGGAAGGATCACGGCGGTGGCGTGATCTGACGAGACGATCTCCTCCGACGCGGTGCATCTGGAGCAGGGCACCCGCCCCGCAGGCCCCGAACCCACACGAACGCGACTCGGAACCCCCTGAAACGACGAGATCCCGCCCGATCGCGATGATCAGACGGGATCTCGTCAACTTCAATCCAGCCGTTTCAAGAACGGCCCCTGGTGGGGTGTTCACGAGTGGGGTTGAGCAGCGCGAAGAAGAAGGACAGATAGACCGCTTCCCACGCGACTCTTGATCGTTTCCCTGATCGTTCAGCGTATGGCGTCAGGCACATGAACCATGACGTACGGGTGCGTCTGGTCGAACCACGCGCTCGTCAGTTTTGCGCCAGTGGTTTGGTCGATGAGGGCAAGCCAGGCCGCCCTCCAGTCGTAGTCGTCGTCGCGTTCTTCGAAATCGACGAAGAAATCTTGCATCGCTTCCAGCTGTGGCCACCGGTCAATGCCGGGGTGGTCTTCGGGGCGGCCGGGAAAGAGCGCGTCGATCTGCAGGATGAGCTCGCCGTCGGCGGCGAAACTCAGCTGGTTGTGGGCGTTGACGTTCCACCAGGCGCTGTAGACCCGGGCTCCGTGACTCAGGCGCCGAAGGACAGCGGGCGTGGCTCCGAGATAGTCGTACTCCCAGAGCGCGATAGTGGAGCCGTGTTGGTCGATGAGCACGGGATATGCGTCGCTGGCGAAGGGCACCAGGGCGCTGAGTGGGGCTGGGGGATGGAGTCGGCCGGGGGTGTCTCCGCCCAGGCGGGTGGCGATCTGCTGAAGGTTAAGGGGTTTTGCGTTGTGCGGGATGACGACCGTCCAGCACATGGCCACGTCCAGTCCTCGTGAACGGGCGAGGTGCCCGTAGTGCTCGCGCAGGTTGGTAGTCGTTGGCTGTCCAGCGTCCACGCGTGACCCTTCGATTAATGGCGAACAGATATTCGAGATCCTCGCAGGGAGGGCGCGGACAGCGGTAGATCGTCGAAGCTGCAATGCACGAGTTCGGCGTGGGGTGTTCACGGACGCGCCCTGGTGGGACTGATGGGACGAAAAGGGGTAATGGCGGCTCAGGGATGGCTGGGATACCGGCCGCCGAATACCTCATGCAGGGTCCGCGGTGGCACGTCCCGGCTGGTCGGCGCTGGTCGATCGGCTCAGCGACGGACACGGTAGCGGATGTGGGTGGCCTCCGGCGTATCGATCACCCGGACGATCTCCAACTCGATCTCCGACGGCAAAACATCGAACAGCCGGCGGCCACGACCGAGCAGCACCGGGATCAGATGGATCTGCACCTCGTCCAGCGCCCCAGCCTCGAGCGCCCGTTGCCCCGTGTAGGCGCCACGCACCTGCACGGCCCGGTCCCCGGCGGCAGCCTTCGCCTGCGCCATCGCGCTTTCGATCCCGTCGGTCACGTACGTCACCAACGGATAGCCCCAGCGAGCGGCCGGGCCGGGCGGCCGGTGGCTGGGTACGAAGATCGGGAGACCGTTGTGATCACCACCCCAATGATCCATGAGCTCGGCAGTCCGCCGTCCCGCGAGGACCGCACCAGCAGCCTTCCATTCGTCCTGGAATTGCCCGACCGGCACGGACGGCTGGCCGGACTCCCCCTTCACGTCCGCCCACTTGTGCAACCGCTCGCCGTCGTCGCCGCCGAGGAAATCGTCGGTATCGGCGATGTACCCGTCGAGGGACACTGACATGTCGAGCACTGATATGGACACTTCGGTCTCCTGTGGTCTCGATCCAAACTGGTTTCGGCGAAAGCGGCTGCCCGGCCCCCATGCTCATGAGCCTGACCCGAGCGACGGGGCCGACGAGCCCGTCCAGCGACATGCCTCATAACGAAGATCACATGCCGACGGGCCCCTCGGTGGATCACGCTCGCGCGAGATGATCGCCAGTTTGGCGGACCCCGGGTGGCAAAGTGGTGTCAGTCCGGTGGCACTCACCGTAGGACCCGGGCGGGCGAGAGGGGGTGATGCGCGTGCTGGCCGTCGAGTTGCTCGGGCCGCTGCGCGTTTCCGTGGCCGGGAGGCCGGTCGAACTGCCCCCGGGGCGGCAGCGCGTGTTGATGGCGGTGCTGGCGATGTCAGCGGGCCGTACCGTCCCGACGGACAGGCTGGCGACTGCGGTGTGGGGCACCGATCCGCGCGGCGACCCGCGGGTCAACCTCCGTACCACCGTCAAGCGCGTACGCCGCGCCCTGGGAACCGTCGAGCTGATCGTGTCCCGGTCGGGCGGCTACCTGCTGGCGGCCGAGCCGGACCAGGTCGACGCCCTGTGCTTCGGCCTCCTGCTCGATGGGGCCGCGGCGGCGCCGGACCCGGCGGCCGAGCGGTCCCGGCTGGCCGAGGCGCTGGCGCTGTGGCGCGGCACCCCCTTCGACGGGATCCGATCGGACTGGCTGGAGCACTTCGTGGCCCCGGCGCTGCAGGATCGGTACCTGACCGCGCTGGAGCGCCGGGTCGACCTGGACCTGGCACACGGAGCGCAGCCGGACCCGGCCCAACTGGCCAAGGCCGCCGAGCGGCATCCGCTGCGGGAATCGCTGTGGGCGCGGCTGCTGCGGGTGCTGGAGTCGGCCGGTCGTCCTGCCGAGGCGCTGGAGCGGTACGAGACGATCCGGCGCCGGCTCGCCGAGGAGCTCGGCGCCGATCCCAGCCCTGAGCTGCGGCAGGTTCATGCCGATCTGCTCGTCGTCGGCGCCCCGCCGGCCGGGCGCGCGGTGCCCAGGCAGTTGCCCGCCACCGTCAACGGGTTCGCCGGGCGGGAGACCGAGCTGGCGGCGCTGGACGCGCTGCTCGTCCCGCCGGACGAGATCCGGCCGGACGAGACGAGGTCCCGGTCGCCGCTGATCACGGTAATCTCCGGCACGGCCGGCGTCGGGAAGACCACACTCGCGGTGCACTGGGCGCACCGGGTCGCCGGGCGCTTCCCGGACGGCCAGCTCTACGTCAACCTGCGCGGATACGACCCCTCGGGGGAGGCCGTACGACCGGCGGCGGCCATTCGCGAGTTCCTCGGCGCGCTGGAAGTGCCGCCGCACCGGATCCCGGACGGCCTGGACGCGCAAGCCGGGCTCTACCGCAGCCTGCTGGCCGGACGGCGCATGCTGGTGCTACTCGACAACGCCCGCGACGCCGACCAGGTCGCCCCACTGCTGCCCGGAGCGCCCGGCTGCCTGGTGGTGGTCACCAGCCGGGATCATCTCACCAGGCTGGTCATGACGTACGGTGCGCATCCGCTCCCCATCGGCCTGCTGCCGCCGGACGAGGCAAAGCGGCTGCTGGCCGCCCGGCTCGGCCAGGACAGGATGGCTGCCCAGCCCGCCGCCGTCGAAGAGATCGTCCGCCGCTGCGCCGGGCTACCGCTGGCGCTGGCGATCGTCGCCGCCCGCGCCGCGATCCATCCCACGCATCCGCTCGGCACGCTCGCCGCCGAGCTTCGGGACGCCCTCGGTGCGCTGGACCGTGCCGTCAACGTACGGGCGATCTTCTCGTGGTCGTACGAGTCGCTCGGCAACGAGGCGGCGGCGCGGCTGTTCCGGCTGGTCGCCGGGCTACATCCCGGCCCGGACAGCACGGTCACCGCCGCCGCCAGCCTGGCGGGCGTCCCGGTCCCCCAGGTACGGGCGCCGCTGGCCGAGCTGACCCGCGCCAACCTGCTCACCGAACACGCCCCGGGCCGCTACTCCTGCCACGACCTGCTACGCGCCTACGCCTCCGAACTCTGCCAGGCCCGCGACCCGGACCGGGACGCCGCTCGGCGCCGCATCGTGGACCACTACGTCCATACCGCGTACGCCGCCCAGCGGCTGCTTGGCGGCGACATGGAGGGGGACGTCGAGACCGTCGCCTCCGCCGCGCCGGGCCCGGGCGTCTGCGTCACCGACCTCGCCGGACGCGACGCGCCGATGGCCTGGTTCGCGGCCGAGCGTCCTGCCCTGCTCGCCGCCCTGGAGCTCGCCGCCGATCTGGGCCTCGACCGGCAGGTCTGCTACCTGGCGCGGGCGTTGTTCGTTTTCCTGCATGGGCAGGGCTTCTGGCACGACCGGGCCGAGACCCAGCAGGCCGCTGTGGCCGCCGCCCGGCGGCTGGGCGACCCGGTGGAAGAGTCTCGCGCGTACCGCAACCTGGCCTTCGCGCTGGCCGACCTGGGCCGCTTCGACGACGCCCACCGCAACCTCGACGCCGCCCTGGAACGAGCACATGACGACCCCGCAGGTCAGGCGTGGACGCACTACCACCGCGACATCGTGTACGCCCTCCAGGGCCGGGAGGCCGACGCACTCGACGCCGCCCGCCGCGCCCACGACCTGTTCGACCAGCTGGGCGACCAGGTCGGCCGGGCCATCGCGCTCACCGACCTCGGCTTTCACCACGGCCGCCTGGGAAACCACGCCCAGGCCCTTGAGTTGTGCGAGCAGGCCCTGATCCTGCACCAGAAGCTCGGCAACCGCCCCCACGAGGCCCATACCTGGTCGTGCCTGGCCGACACCCGCCTCCAACTGGGCGATCCGGCCGGGGCCGTCCCCTGCTACCGCCGGGCCCTGGACCTGTTCCGGGAATTCGGCGATCCATACGCCGAGGCCAGCACCCTCGCCCACCTGGGCGCCTGCCATTACCTCGCCGGAGACCACGCGGCCGCCCACGAGCAGTGGCGCCACGCCCACACCCTCCTCGGCGACCACGACCCCTCCACTAACCAGATCCACACCCAGCTGGCGATCATCGACAAGTCCACCGCCGACGCCTTCCGTCGCCGACGCTGACTCGGCGAACGGCGCTGCACGTCGGCCTGCTCCTCGGCGGGCTGGCGACTATAGGGAAGTGTCCAGGAGTGCCAGAGCTCGAGGGGCTCAAGGCGGCGAGGCATGGCAAGATCACAACCTGGTGTTCTTGAACCAGCGTCGGAACCCGACTGGACTGCGCCAACGCGCGGCGAGCGTTCCGCAAGATCACCAAGGAAGCGGAGATCGAACCGCCTGGAGTCCCCGCGAACTGCGGCACTCGTTCGTCTCCATCATGAGTGACCAGGGCGTACCCATCGAGACCATCGCCGATCTCGTCGGGCACGCGGGCACCAGCGTCACGGAAGCGGTCTACCGGCACCAGCTCAGACCGGTGATCACCAAAGGCGCCCACACGATGAACACCATCTTCGGCGACAGCCGACAGGGGTAGAGAGTCCGAGTGAGATGGCTCCCCGATTGGCTCCCATCGACTCCCAGACAAGGGAAAAGGGCTCCGGATCAACTCCGAAACCCCTTGTCACCTGCAACTATCCTGGTGGGGTGTTCACGAGTGGGTGTGACCTGCGGCGGCAGAGGGGGTGTATTGATCGCTTCCCGTCCAGAACGTGATCGTTTCCCGGGTGTCGCGCTGGGACCTGGTGGCGGAGATACCGATGGTGTTCGGCAGCCTTGCCGCCCCGGGTTACGGATCCTAAGCGCTGCCTGCAAGTGGAGGGCCACAGGTCCGCTGCGGGAGGTAGACACGCTCAAGGCGGCCTATCAACATCTCCGCGAGACGGATGCAAGGCCGGTTCAATGATGGCGAGCAGTTCAAGCATGGGTTCTTGTGTCTGTTCAGCAAAAGTCGCCTCCACGGCTGCGGCAGCGGGCCCGCCTGTGAGCCAGGCAAGTACCTGCTGGTAAGCAGGGCTTCGGCGGTTCCAGAAGGCGTTGGTCAGGCGCTCGCCCGACAAGCCGGTCAGGACGAAGTCGTGTAGGTGCCTGATTGCGGCGTCGGTGTCGAGCTTGCTCCAAGCGCTGAGGCAGGGTGTCAGATCCATGCCTGTGGCGCCCAGAGCGCACAGCACAGTGGCGACCGAGGGGTGGACCGGATAGTTGCGCAGCGTTTCGCGCCACCATTCACTCAGGAACGCTGCTATGGCATCTCGCTCGTCAATCGGCCAGGTCCACCACTCGGCCGAGGCGAGCTTGCCAAAAACGATCTCGGGGTCTGGATAGGTGAAGGCGTCCGCTGCCGCGCATTCGAGCAGGCGCGGTAGAAAGTAGCGGAACTCAGCGACGCCACCCCACGTGGTAAGGGCCTTAGCGGCGTAGCGGGCCAGCAACTCAGCCTCCACCGACCTGACTGGCCCAACCAGAATGCACAGTTCCTCACCTGGCTCGACGCAATGCGGGCAACCGACCATGCGCTCGGGTCGCGGAACGTGTCCGAAGACTTCGTACATCCGCCGCTTGGCGGCTTCCCATTCCGGCATTGACCGATTATCAGCGGTGCAGTGCGGAACCCGCACCTCGCTTTGCCGCCGGGATGGCGATGATCAGAACGCGTAGTCACTCAGCAGCCGGAAAGGCCGCTCCCCATAACTGGAAAACGGCCTCTGACCTGGAGTGGAGCGTTCTTGAGTGGGTCGGATCAGGGACGATCGGGTGATGTCTGTGATCGCTTCCCAAGTTCGCAATGATCGTTTCCCAGGCTCGGCGATGTTCAAGAAATCTCCACAGCGATGACTACCACACAGCTCCACGGTCTCTGGGAAACACCGCATACGGTGGGGATATAGGTCATGACGGATGCACCGTCGAGCGTAGGGAGCGGCGATGAACTTGGAGGCCGTCGATCGGCTGCGGGCGGAGGCGTCCCGCGAGGACTACGCGTCGATGGCCCGGCTGGCACGGGTGCTGTACGAGACTGGGCTCGGCCCGCGCGAGGTGCTGCGCGAATGCTACGGCGTCATGTTTCCTGAGGAGCTCTTCGTTGTCGTCGACGCCGGGTTGTGGTCCCTGGACCTGCTGGCGTACTTCACCAACCAGCCCTGGGAGTTGGCCGTCCCACCCGACCGGGGCGGCCCGGCGGAGACGCCTGACGCTATGGCCGACACCGAGTCGCTCATTTTGGCGCGCGACCCCGATCTGGTGCCGCTCCTGCAGATTCCCGCTGCTAGGGCTGGCGGGAACGACCGTATCGTGTGCTATCGGCTGAAGGAGCTCCGGGCGGGCCGTCCGACGGTCTTCTGCCTTGGCGCAGAGCCCTACCCCAGCGTGGAGGTGTGTGGAGGTGAGGCGGTGCGCTGCGGCGAGTCCATGCTCGCGGTCCTGTACGAGGAACACGTCACCGACCTCCGCTCGCTTGAGGAGGAGTTGCACAGTACGTGGAACCGGGGTGCGGGCTCGGTCTCTGGAGACGAGGCCAAGCAGGCACGCGCGTCCCTGGAGATGGTCGTGGAACTGCAACGGCAAGCAGACGGCACCAGAGCGTCCGCGCCAAGGGCGGGCATAGGCGCTGTCACATAGTCTCCACCAAGCCCGGAACGGTTCATGTTTACCGCCCTCAGCTGACGAGGTGACCGGATTCGTCTGGCTCACCGCCACCACGGCCGAGGCAAACGAACCCGGTCGGAAACCTCTGAAACGACAAGATCCCGCCTGATTCCGATGATCAGACGGGATCCCGTCAACTTCAGTCCAGCCGTTTCAAGAACGGCCCCTGGTGGAGATGAGGGGATTCGAACCCCTGACCCCTTCGATGCGAAGGAACTCCGGGAAGTCCGAGGATGTCGATCCGAGTCGATCGGGTGCCCCTCACCTTACAGAACGCTCCGGGGAGGACGCGGGAAGTCTGAGGGAGCCGCAAGGCGGTGGCTCCCAAAATTGGCTCCCGTGGCTCCTCCCCGGGTGGGAGAGGAATCCATGATCGAGTACCCTCCTGACGACAATGACGGGCGTTTCCTCGAAGACCCCCGTTCTCGTCAGGTATCCCCTACGCGATGACCAGGACCTCGATCGCGACTCGTGGCCGTGGCTACCGGGCACCGTCCTGGGTCCATGCGGTCCAGACGAGTGGCGGGTCGTCGTCGAGGTGCTGGCTCTGGCCATCCCCGACCCCAGCGTGCCCAATGGGGACGCCCCGGAGAACCTGCTCTACCCCGCGTGCTTCCGCGACGCGACCGGGATTCGCGCCGTCAGCATCGCGTTCGCCCTGGACGCGCCACGCCGCGAGCCGTGTTTCATAGGTGGTCGCTTATGGAACAGCCCAGAACCTGAAGCCGGGGCGATGGGCAAAGTAGTCCCCGTGCTCACGTCCCGGTCACAGACGTGTGCGCCTGCGGCTGCCGTGGTGCCCGCGCGGTCTGCAGACGGTGCTGTCGCAGGAGGGCGCGGATGCGGGCGGCCAGGACCATGATCCCAGTCGCGGCGGTCAGGCCGACTGTGGCAAGGAGAGTCGGCCAGATGCGCGGCAGCAGGACAAAGGTGACGTCACGGCCGCCGACGATCGGTTCCAGGATGCGCGGCAGGAAGACGAACACCGGCAACGGCAGCAGATAGGGAGCGAGCCGGAGCGTCGTCCTCCAGAGAGCGGCGGTGGCGCGGCGCTGCGCCCAACGTCGCGCTCAACGAGCTTTGACGGCCCCGCCTGTCGCGATCGAGAGCGCGGCGGCGAGGGCGGTCAGGTCGGCGATGAAGGCGAGCGGGAGCAGGGCGCCCGTGCCGGGTGTGTCCTGGGTCAGGGCTATGAGGTCTTCCATGATGGCCTCGACGTCGGCTTCCAGCGGCATGCGGCTGTTGGACATCAGCGCGATGCCGTACCCGCTGTCGGGCAGAAGCACCATGGTGACCGTGGAGGTGAAGGACGATCCGGGGTGCGTGATCTGCCGGGGCCCGCTGTAGGGTTCGGGGTTGTCCCAGCCGAGGGCGTAGCGTCCGTCGGGTGCGCTGGGCCGGCGCAGCTCGCGCAGCCCTCGCTGGGAGAGGACCGCGCTCGTCGCGTCACGGGTGTGCAGGCCCCGTCCGGGCCCCACGCGCCGAGCCGGGCCTCGGCGGCCCACCAGGTCTCGGTGTGCCCGTCGCGGAAGACGCGCTCGACCTGGTGCCAGTCGCCGGGCTCGGTCGGTCCGTTCCAGGCCAGCGCGCGGGCGGCGTCGGCGGGGGTGTGCGCCTCAGAGCCGTAGGCCCAGGTGCCGTGGCGGGGCCGCACCGCCATCACCCAGGCCAGGCCGGCCTGGCGCAGCTCGCCGCGGAAGTTGTCCAGGTGGCTGCGGCACGAGCGGAGATCCCGCACTTCCCGGAGCACATGCGGGGCCCATCACATCCAGGTGGTCGAAATGCCGACTACGATCGATCGGCGGTCTCCGTCATTCGCATCTCCTTCCTGCTCAAGGGCCGGATGCCGACCGGCTCCGCGTGCGGCCGCTTCGGCAGCAGCGGCCCGGCCATCATCGTGGTGATCAAGGCCATGAGGACCATCATCGTGAACAGGCGATCGTCCAGAACGCCGAGACTCACCCCGGCCGTGAGCATGACGATCTCCGTAAGCCCGCGTGTGTTGACCAGCACGCCCAGGGTGGCCGCTTCCCTCCAGGACAGCCCGAACAGCCGGCCGGGGATCACCGATCCCAGGAGTTTGCCAGCCACGGCCACCAGGACGATGGCGGTCAGCTCGAGGAGGCCCGCCCCGCCGAGGGAGCCAACGTTCACGCCGAGTCCCGTGACGATGAAGAACACGGGGAGCAGGATCGCGCTCATGTGCTGCAGGGGCCGCCGCACCACCTCGAACAACTCGTCCCCAGGCTCGCGCGGCATGATGACGCCAAAGGCGAAGGCGCCGAAGATCGGGTGGATGCCGATCCACGCTGTGACGCAGGACGACAGCAGCACGCCCGCGACGATGACGGCGAGCAGCGCGGACGGCCGCCCCGGACGCAGGGAGAACCGCACAAACCTGGTCAGCAGCGGGCGCACGACCAGCAGCATGGCGGCTGCGTACAGCAGTGTCAGGGTCAACAGGCGGAGCAGATCCTCCGAGCCGCCCGCGGTGGCGACCATCGTGACCAGGGCGAGCAGGCACCACGCCAGCACGTCGTCCACAGCGGCGCTGGCCAGCGCGAGCACGCCGATCCGCGTGTTCGTCATCCGGTGCTCGTGCAGGATGCGGGCCAGTACCGGGAAGGCCGTGACCGACATGGCGGCGCCCAGGAACAGCACGAAGGCTGCGTACGGCACCTGCCGCCCGCCCACCAACGCGTGCGCGTCGTAGAGGAACGTGGCCAGGCCCACGCCGAGCCCGAAGGCCAGCCCGATCGAGCCGACCGAGACACCCGCCGCCACCTTGCCGAACCCCTTGATCAGCCGCGCGTCGAGCTCCCAGCCGACACCGAACATAAATAGGAGCAGCCCCACCTGGGAGACGGCCGAGAGGAGCGGCCGGGCCTCGACGGGGAACAGGATGTGTGTCGGGTTGCCAGGCAGCAGCCCCAGCAGGCTCGGTCCCAGGGCGACCCCCGCCACGATCTCTCCCATGACGGGAGGCTGTCCGAGCCGCCGCGCCACCTTGCCGAGGACCGCCCCCAGGAGCAGGATGGCGGCGATGTCGGCCATCACCACCGCGACCAGCGCTTCGGTGCTGAGACCTGATCCGTTCATCGGGTCTGCCCCGCCTCGGCTCGTTCCCGGGCCGCCGCACGCCAGGAGGCGGCCCAGTCCATGACATCCTTGGTGCCCAGCTGCCCGGCGAGCCGGTGGGCCGCGGCGCACGCGCTGTAGGCCCCGCGGTCCAGATCCAGCACCCGTAGGTACGCGTACATGGCCGCCTCGTGGTCGCCCTCCGCTTCGAGGCTGCCGGCCAGCAGGTTCTGGGCCTTGGGCGCGTACGGGGCACCGAGCGCGACCGCGCGCAGGTAGGACGCCCTGGCCTGCGCGCGGTCGCCGGCCCGCGCGAGGACGTCGCCCAAGGTGATGTGCACCTTGCCGTCATGGGGATCCAGCTCCGCAGCCTCCCGCGCGTAGCCGAGCGCCGCGTCCGCCGTGCCACGGGCGAGGGCTGCGCGGGTCCGGGTCTCCAGCAGGGGGTGCAGGTTCTGCCGCCGCACCAGATCTTCCTGCTCCGTGGCGGCGGGCATCGACCGCGCGGCTTCCTCGGCCAGGTCAAGCTCGGCGGCCGTGCGGGCATGGTCGCCCTGCAGGAAGGGGAGGTAGCTGACGGCTCGCCAGAACGTGCTGACGGCGAGCCGGTCCCGCCAGTCCGCGCCGTCCAGCCGGGCGAGGCGCTCCTCGGCCAGCCTGCGCCAGTGCCGGACCGCGGCGACGTCCGGCCGCGTGCCGCGCGCGTGCAGGACGACCAGCGTGGTGGCGGCCCCGAGGGCGCTTCGCGCGGGGATCCGTGCGGCGGTGGCGACGGCGGCCAGGACCTCTCGGTCACGGCGGACCGAGGCGGCGTCCGTGTGCAGCCGCTTGCGGACGTGGGTCAGCTTCATGGCGATGGCGGCCGCGATCGGCGAGGCGGTCGCCTCCTCCGGCTGCAGGTCGGGCAGGACCCCCTGCGCCGCGGCATCCATGCCGAGCGCGCAGTGCAGCACACCGAGCCGCAGGCGCGCCTCCTGGGTCAGCGTGCTCGCCCGGCCCGTCAGCTCGGCCACGTGTCCCCAGCGATCCGTCCAGTACTCGGCCGGCAGGTCGCCCGGCCGGGCCGCCGCCAGCTCGGGCCGTCCGGTCTGGTCGGCGACGGCGAGCCGCAGGCCACGTGGCGGGTGCAGCTGGAAGGGTGTCGGCGGCAGCGCCGTGTCGAGCTCCTCGTAGGCGCGAGGCACGCTACTGGTGTGCAGCGAGCAGTCGGCCGGTTCGTGCAGCCCGAAGTACGGCCCGAGCAGCCAGAGGTCGTAGCGGTCGCCGGGCTCGCGCGGTGACCGGCCGTCCGGGACCCGGGCCAGCCCGAGGGACGTGCTCAAGTACGCGGGCCTCATGGTGCCAGTTCCAACGATGCTCCAAGGTGTGCGGAAGAACGGTCAGCGGAGCGCACGGATCGCCTTCTGCGCGGCGATGTACGCACCCCCGACGACGAAGACGGCGGCGACGGCGCCCAGCGCGGCGGCGGAGCTCGTGGCCCCGGCGAGCGCTCCGAGCACGATGACCCCGACGGGAGTCAGCGACGAGCTGAGGGACATGACCCCGGCCATGACGCGCCCACGTACCTCCTTGGGCACCGTCGTCTGCACGAAGCTGGCCACGCCGATCGTCGCCGCCCCCGCCGGGATTCCGACGAGGGCCATCGCCAGCGGGGCGATCCAGGGCGCCGGCACCGCCACGATCATGAGGACCGCGAGCCCTTGGACGATGAAGTTGGCAGCCAGGACGATCCCGCGTCGCTCCATGAGGAACGTGTGGGAGATGAGCAGGAGGCCGATCACCCGTCCCGCTCCCATGGCGGCCACGGCGACCCCGTAGAGCAGGGTGCTCGGGTCCCCCCGTTCGGCCAGGAAGGCGGGGAGCAGGAAAATGATGCTGTACTGGGCGCCGTCGAGCACCGGGTAGACGAGGAACTGTGGCCGGAGCACCTTGTCCCGCCAGATATACCTCAGCCCCTCCACCGCGTCGGAGAAGGCTCCCGACAGGGAGCGCGCCTTCTTGGCGGGGCCGGCCTGCGTCCGCGGGCCGACCGTGGTCCGGACCGTGCGCGCCACCAGGAGGATGAGCACCGCCGACACGGCGAAGGTGACGGCGTCGGCGCCGAGCAGCCAGCCCACGGGCACGACCGCGAGCAGGGCTCCGCTCAGGGTCGCGCCGACGACGGTGACCACGTTGAACGAGCCGATGATCAGCGAGTCCATGCGCACCAGCCGCTTGAAGTCGCCGCCGGCCAGCTCGGGCAGGACGGTCTGCACGGCGGGCATGAAGACGACCGCCGGGATGGACAGCACGATCGTCCCCACGACGAGGCCGGTGATGCCGACCGTCTGCGCCGCGAGGGCCACGGCCAGCAGCGTCGTGACGACCAGCCGGACGAGGTCGGCGGACACCAACAGCCTGAAGCGGTCCACGCGGTCGACGATCACGCCTCCGGCCAGGCCCAGCACGGCCATGGGGACCGCCAGCGCCACGCCGATCAGCGCGGTGTCCATGACGCCGCCCAGCACGTTGGTCGAGTACCAGGACAGCCCGACGCGGTACAACTGGTCGCCCAGCGCCGACTGCACGAGAGCCAGCCACAGCAGCAGGAAGGAGACGTGCCGCAGCAGCGCCATCCCGGAGGGTGGCCGCGGCGGCTCGGCGTCGGCGGGGGGCGCGCTCGCGCGGCGTCGGGTGTTCGGCTCCGTCATCTGATGCACCACTCCTGATCGTTCGGTGAGAGAGGCCGTGGCCGGCCGTAGATCGTGAGCCGGTCAGTCCGCCAGACCGGCCGCTCGCAGCCGCCGTAGGAGGTCCCGGTAGCCGAAGCCGGGATTCTCCGCCTCGGCGCCCATGCGGTGCGCGCCCTCCTCCTCGGGCCGGGTCTCGGGCAGGATCTGCGGGTAGAGGGGGCCGCCCATGGGGTCGCCCGGACGCAGGTCGTGCTCCCACAGGACGGGCACGTTCCCGACCCGGGGCGTGTAGACGGCGTCGTCGCCGCTCCAGCGGGTGCCGAGGGCGCGCCGGGGGATGGTGTCGTGCTGGTTGCCCGTGGAGTAGTGCAGCGTGCGGAAGTGGAAGACCAGCGCGTCACCAGGCTGGACGTCCCAGCTCACGATGGGCAGCCGGTCCCGGTTGGGCTCGACGCTGACCAGGCCCTCGAGGTCGGGTTCGATGGGCGTGGTGGCCATGTCCTGCTCGTACTGGCGGTGCACGCCGCCCTGGAAGCCGTACCTGATGACGTCCCAGGAGGTGACCTCGTCCTCCTCGGAGGGCAGAGCGGGCTGCTTGGTGGGCTTCCAGCCGAGCTGTCCCAGCATGCGCTCGACGCGCTCGTCCGGGGCGCCCTTGTAGTCGTCCACGAGCGGCGAGCGGGCCCACAGGTGGGACCCCGCAACGAACTGCAGCGCGCTGTTCTCGGTGCTCACGTTGTCGCAGGCGAGCCAGATGTTCATGCGCTGGCGGCCCTGGACCGGCCATGCGGACTCGTCCCGGTGCCACAGCGTGGGTATGGCGCACCCGGGATCCTTCTTGAACATGTGATCCACGACGAAGTTGACCCGGCTGCTGCGCATGATCTGCTGGGCGATGTGGGCCGCCGGCGAGGAGAAGATGAAGTCGTGGAAGCCCTGGTCGTACTTCCACATGTACAGGTCACTGTGCAGTCCCTTGCCGGACAGGAGCTTGCCGAAGGGGGTGGGGTTCTCGGCGAGCCGGTCGATGGCCGCGCCCACGGTCTCCACCCAGTGGTCGGAGAAGAACCCGCGGAGCAGGATGGCGCCGTCCCGGTCGTAGGCAGCCACCTCCTCCTCGGTGAGGTCCCTGACCAGGGGCTCGGGCGTGGTACGGCGGTGCTCGAAAATCTGGGTCATTGCGTTCCTCCGGATGGATGAGAATGGGAAAGCGTGGGTGCTAGCGGAAGGCGCCCTGGCTGACCAGCAGGGGTTCGCTGGGGTCGCCCAGGGCGAGGCCGCGCACCCGGCCGACGATGATCAGGTGGTCACCGCCGGTGTGAATGTCGGCGGCTGTGAACTCCAGCCAGGCCGCGGCCCCGGCAAGGACCGGCGCGCCGGTTGCCGGTCCGCTGACGTGGGGCACGGCGGCGAACGACGCGGTGCCTGCGGGCCCGCGCACATGGGCGAAGTGCTCGGCCACCCGGCGCTGCCCCGCGGAGAGGATCGAGACGGCGAAGCCGTCCGCTTCCGGGATGAGCCTGGCCATCACCGAGGTGGACGCCACGCAGGCCAGCACGAGCGGCGGGTCGAGCGACACGGAGCAGAAGGCGTTGACCGTCATGCCGTGCACGGTCTTGCCGCTGCGGACGGTGAGCACCGTCACCCCGGTCGCGAACCTGCCCATCGCCCTGCGGAAGAGCGCCGTCCCGGACACCTGGTCACCGCGTGCCGCCGAGCTCATGCGCCGCCGTGCCCGGAGGCTCCGGCGGAGGCGAGGTCGAGCAGCCCGCCATCCACGAGGGTGCCGACGGCGCGGCGCAGCGAGGCAGCCTGTTCGGCGGGGATCTCCGCGGCCCGCATCAGCTCCCCCAGCGAACGGCGGCCGTCCACCGAGCGGAGCACCCGTTCGAGGGGGCTGCCGACGGGCGAGTAGATCTCGTGCGTGCGGTTGTGCAGGTGGTGCAGCTTGGTGCAGCGCACCAGAATCGACCCCTGCCGCATCCAGTCGGAGCTGCGCTGGACATGCCTGGCGTAGGCGAGCGGAGGGTCCAGCGCCACGTCGCTCGGCTTGGGACGGCACTTGAACTCATGGATCTTGCGCCGCACCGGGTCCGGGAACGGGAGCGTCCCGGCGCTCCGGGTGCCGGCGAAGAAGTCCATGCCCTCGACGCCCATCCCGGCGACGATCCGCTCGGCCGCTTCCTCGTCGATCCCGCCCAGCCAGCGCGAGCGCCAGAACCGGCTGACGCCGGGGTGCAGGCCGTACAGCAGCCTGATCATCTCGGTGGTCTTGGCGTAGTGGTTGCGTGCCCGGTGGTCGTACCAGCGGGCCGCCTCGTCCTCGCTGATCCGGCCGGCGAGCGTGGTGGAGATCGCAGCTCCCGCGGCGACCGCGGAGAACAGCGTGGCGTGCACGCCCGTCGAGAACAGCGGGTCGACGAACGCGGCGCTGTCGCCGACCAGCACGTAGCCCCGTTCCCACCAGGCCGAGCGGATCGCGTGGTTGCGGTACTTGAGCACGCGGGCCCGGCGGGTCAGCCGCGCTCCCTCGGTCATTCTGCGCACCAGCTTCGAGCTCTTCACCTGGCGCAGCAGGAAGTCGTTGGCGTCACGGCCGACGTCGTCCTCGTCACCGACGAAGCCCACTGAGGTGAGGGTGGGTGACAACGGGATGAACCAGAGCCAGCCGTCCTCGCACGCCTCCGTGATCACGTCATCGGCGTGCGGGGGATCCGGGCGGAGCGCGCCTTCCCAGTAGCCGCTGAGCGCCACCCGCTTGGGCCCGTACAGGTTCTCCTGCAGGCCGAGCTTGCGCGGCAGGAACTGGAACAGGCCGCTCGCGTCCACCACGTACCTGGCCTGGATGATGAACGGCTCCTGCCCGGCCTCCTGCGCGACGACGCCCGTCATCCGGCCTTCCTCGTTCCACACGACGTCGCGGGCCCAGTGCTCCTGGAGCACCCGCGCGCCGCTGTGCTCGGCGTGGTCGAGCAGCAGGCTGTCGAAGATGTGGCGCTGTACCTGGTAGGCGTAACCAGGGCGGGGCATGATCAGGCCGATCTTCTCCCGTTCCGGCCCCCACAGGAACACCGCGCCGCGCTTGCGCGGGAAGTCCTGCCGGGACAGCACCTCGCTGACACCGAGCTCCTCGAGGATGGGCATGGAGACGGCCAGCAACGACTCGCCCAGGTGATGGCGGGGGAACTTCTTGCCCTCCAGCACGACGACGTCGGCGCCCTCCCTGGCCAGCATGGTGGCGATGGTGGCCCCGCCGGGGCCGCCGCCGACCACGACCACGTCACAGTCGATGTTCTTGGTCACCACCGTGTTCTCGCTTCCGTCCTCGTCGTCATCTGTCGTCCGCTCGCCCCAGGTGGACGAGTGGGGTACGGGTCCCCGTCTGGGCCTCGTCAAGGTAGCGGGCGGCGCCGGTGACGCCGGCGACCTGCCGTTCCTCACTCAGGTGAGTGCGCGCCAGCTCGGTGACGTCGTGCGCGCTCACCTGTTCGAGCGCGGTTCGGGTGGTCCACCCGTGCCCGGTCCGCCCCTGGCGTCGCTCGCGAAGGACGTCGGCCGCCAGCGTGTGCACGGAGTGCAGCGGGTCCAGCGTCGCGACGGCGGCCGATCGGGCGGCTCGCAGCTCCGCCTCGTCGGGGCCGCGGACGGCCAGTTCCTCGATGGATTCCGTGATCAGGTCGAGCACGGACGGGATCTGGCTCGCACCCATCGCGATCACGCTGAGGACGCCGTCGCGCGGCTGCCAGGTGACCTTCGCGCCGTGTGCGGAACCGGCCACCCGCAGACGCCCGTAGAGGCGCTCCTGCAGGACCTGCGCCACGACGGCGAACGCAGGGGCGGCCGGGTCCGCGACCGCCACGCCGCGATAGCCCGCGACGACGGCCGACGTCCCCTCCTCCGCCTCCAGCACGATCAGCCTCGGCATCACAGCGCCCTCGGGCCCGCCGGCGGCGATACCCGAGCGGGCGGCGGGCACGGCCGGCGCGCCGGCCTCGGGCTGCTCGCCCTGGTCCGCGGCGAGCAGGCCGCTCAGCGGCGCCAGGTCGGGAACGCCAGCCTCCTTGCCCGCCGTGATGACCAGGGCCCCCCTCAGAGAGGCCAGCACGTCGGCCAGGCCGTCTATGGCCACGGTCAGACGTGCGGGATCGGCGAGCAGCTCCGCGGCGGTGCGCCGGGCGCCCCAGCCGGAGGTGGCGTCGCGCACCGCGCCGGTGCCCGTGAGCTCGGCGGCGACCGCCGAGCGCAGCAGCCGAACCGCCGCGCCGGGAGGGTTCGCCAGGCGTGTGCGCAGAGCCTGCTTCAGGCGCTCCGGCCACGCCTCGCGGGCCCGGGCGGGGGCCTGCCAGATGCGCGCGACGTGTCCGAGCAGTTCCTCCGCATCCTCGTCGAGGCAGTACGCGGTGATCTGGAGCCGGGTGCGGACTTGCTCCAGATCCACGTGATCGCTGTCGCTGACCATCTCGGCGGACATCGGTGGCCACGCCCCCAGGCCGAGCGACTGCGCGTGCGCACCGGCCAGGCAGAGCAGCTCGGGGGACAGGTAGCCGGTGGCCAGCTCCAGGTGCGCGTACATGACGCCGTGGCCGAGCAGCTCCGACACCCACGCGTCGAGCCCGTCCCGGATCCGGCGGATGGGTGGCTCCGGCCGCCGCGCCGCCACATGCAGGTCCGCCCGAAGCTCTGGCCGGCCACCGGCCGCGGCGGTGCCGGCCCCCCAGGCGTGCCGCCCAGCCGGCTGACCTACCGGCGCCGCCTCCATGGAGCCGGTGGCCGGATCGGGTGCCGGCGGGTGCGTACGGGCGCCCAGAAGGGCCGGAAGGTCGCGGTCGAAACGCTGGCGGGCCGTCGGGCCGGAACGATCGATCTTGGCCAGCCGGGTTCCGTGGGCCGCCAGAGCGGCACTCAGGGTCTCGGCGGCGGAGTCCGGCGCGTCGGCCACGGCTCGCAGGTGCTGCACGCGGGCGAGCTGCTCGAAGGGATCGGCGCCGTGGACCAGCCCGTTGACCAGGTCCATTACGGTGCGCACCCCCCACGGCCGCGGGGGCAGCGAGCGGTTCCCCCGATCACGCGCCCGGAGCAGGCGCCGCCGCGCCGCGGCACGCACCAGGTCGAGCGGCAGCGGCCGGCGCATGGCGTCCAGGACCAGCTCCTCCACCTCGCCCGTACCGGCCGTGCCGTCCAGCGCCGCGGAGATGCTCAGCACGGTGTGCGGCAGATGGGTGTAGGCACCGGTGCCCACGCCGGCGCGCAGCCCCCGCGCCCGCAGCGCCGACCATACCGGGCCGCCCGCACCGGTTAGCACGTCCGCGAGCACTTCGGCGTGCACGGCGGCTAGGGGGTGGGCGGCGGCGGCGATCGGCACGGCCACGATCACGTCCCCGTCCCGGCCGCCGGGCCCGCCCGGGACGACCGTGAGCGGCGCCCCAGCGGGTGCGAGCTCGATCGTCGGATGATGCGTCGACGACAGATCCGGGGCGTGGGGCGACCGGTGCCCGAGGACGCGCCGTGCGATCCGGTGCACCCGGTCCGGCGGCACGTCCCCGACGGTGACGAGCCAGGCGCACAGCGGATGGTAGTACTCCGCATGGTACCGGCGGGCGTCCTCGACGGTCAGGGTGAGCAGCTCGCGCGGGTCCTCGCCCTGCCCCTGCAGCAGCCGCCAGGAGGACGGGCCGTAGACGGCGGCCGTCACGGCGCGCGCGGCGATACCCGCCGGGTTGGACAGGCCGTCCACGGCCTCCTGCCAGACCACGCCGCCCGGCCTGCCGGAGCGGTCCACGCGCACCGCCTCGGAGTCGAAGTCCGGCGCGGCCATGGTGGGGGCGAACACCCCGTCCATCAACGCCTCGGCGAGCACGTCGAAGCTGGAGGGTGAGGTCGAGGCGGCCACGAAGGCCGTGTGGTCCGGGCCGGTGTAGGCGTTGAGGAAGGTGGTCTTGAGCCGGGACATGAGCGACGGGAACAGCCGAGGGCCAGGGAAGTTCCGCGACCCGGATCCGGCCAGGTGCTCGATGACGTGCGGAAGGCCGGGTAGACCGGTGGTGGGGGTCGGCAGGGCGAGCGCGACGACGGCGTTCACGTCGGCCGTGGCCAGGTGGAGGTGGCGTAGGCCGCTCAGCGGGTCCTCGAACAGCGTGGCCTCGTCGTGGCCGTACCGTGTCGCGGCCAGCCGGACGAAGTTCGTGATGTGCGCGGGTCTCAGCATGTCGAAGCGCCTCCCTCACCGTGGCACACCGGGCAGTCGGGGTGCGGCTTCAGCGGCCGCAGCCGACCGACGTAGTCCGCGCCCATCTCCCACAGCGCATCGCGGGTGACCACCGGCCCGAACCCGGCTACGTGGCGGAAGACCTCCATGACGGTGATGCTCGCGGTGGCCGACGCCCAGGGCGCCAGGCCGCCGGAGTTCCCCCGCGGCAGCCGCCGCATCGCGGCGACGACCTCGGGGAAGCGCGGCTCCCGCGCCGCGTGTTCGGCCCACTCGCACATGGGGCACGCGCTGGTACCCGGGTAGTAGAACGGGCCGACGCGCAGCCCGCTGGGATGAATCAGGGGTACCTTGGCCGTCCGGCACGCCTCGGCCAGCCAGCGCCGGATGAGCCAGGCCGGCTGGTCGGCGGCACCCACGACGAGGTCCACGCCCTCGACCAGCTCGCGCAAATCCTCGGGGCCGTCGGCACGCCGTTCGAGCCTGTGGACCCGCGCGCGCGGCGAGAACCGGGTCAGCGCCTCGGCGGCCGCCTCGACCTTGGGGCGGCCGATGTCCTCCTCCCGGAACAGGATGGATCTGTTCAGATTGGACGCCTCGACCCGGTCGGCGTCCATGAGGACGAAGTCGCGGATGCCGCAGCAGGCCAGGCCGTACAGGATCCAACTGCCCATCCCACCGACGCCGATGACGCCCACGCGGACGTTCAGCAGGCGCCCGAGCCGGTCGTAGCGGGACTCCCCGCCGAGCTCCAGCTCCGAGAACATGTGCACCAGCCGGTCGAAGCGAGCGAGGTCCTCGGGCAGCAGGTCGCTCGGCTCGTGCAGCACCTCCAGGAAGCCGTTGTCCTTGAGCAGTTGGAAGATCTCACCGGCTCGGCGGCGGTCGGCGTCGGAGCCCTCGCCGAGGCGGTCCAGCAGGTACCCCTCGGTGCTGCCATCGGCGAGCAGGTGCAGGATGCGCTCCTCCACGGGACCGAAGTGCGGCAGCCTGATGGTGGTGGTCGAGATGCGCGCGATGAGGGCGTCCTTGACGGGGACGAGCTGTGCCCGCCCGCGTAGCCGCCAGACCGGCTCCTGCCCGATGGTCTGCTCAGTCATGGGCGAGCGCGGCGAATCGGTCTAGCAGGTCCCGGCCCGCCGGGGTGAACTCGGCGCCTTCCCCAGTGAGCGTCGCCAGGCCCCTGCGCAGGTCCCCGAGGACCTCCTCGTGGCGGCGCGCGTACTCCGGGCCCGCGCCCCGCTTGAGCGCGCCGGCCAGCAGTTGGGCGATCCGGGCGAAGACGAAGGTGCCGTGCAGGATCTGGTGCAGTGGACGGGCGTCGCGCCGCCACGGGGACTCGACGAGGACGTCCGGCTCGGAGGCGAAGACGGGCTCGTGTTCCAGGATGAGCGTCAGCCTCAGGTGGCTCGCCTCATGCAGGAGGTGCTCGGCGGTGACGAGCCGGTCGGAGAACGGCGCCAGGTGCTCGCTCATGAAGATGGCTCCGAAGAAGCCGGTGTCGGTGAAGGTGGACAACAGGTTGCTGGCCACCGGCACGACGACCCGGACGTATGACCGGAGTTCCGCGCCGAAGGCGGGGCAGAACGTGTCGATGTCGGCGAGCGCCTGCTCGAAGTGCCGCACCGTGGCCGCGGGGATCGGGCCGTAGGGCATCAGGTCGCGCGGCGGGTACCCGGGGATGGCGGCCCTCGCCCGCTGGTTGGCGAAGAAGCGGAGGACGGCCGGGTCAGAGCCGTCCAGCTCGACGCCGCCGCCGATCGTGGCGCGGCGGACGAGCACCGGGTCGCCGGTCTCCGGCGCGGCGGCGAGCAGCCGGTCGGCGGCCACGATGGTCGTGTCGCTGCCAACGGTCAGGTCCAGCTCGCCGTTCCTGGCCTGGACGCGGACAGGCGTCCAGGCGGGCACGCCGAGAGCCACGTGGCAGGGATGCCCGGGGAAGCGCAGCTCGCCCTGGTCGTCCGTCGGCAGCGTGAGCGTGACGCCGTCCGCGATGCCCTCCTTCATAGCCGGCACGAGGACGAACCGTCCGAACTGCGGCAGCAGCCGGGCCAGTTCCGACGCGTCGCCTGCGGCGAACGCCGCCCGGACCCGGGTCCACCACGAGCTGAAGTAGGGGTGGTGGACGATGTTCTCGCGGGCGCCACCCGGCAGGTCCGTGTAGAGCGCCAGGGCCGATTCCACCACGGCGGCAGCCTCGGCGTCGGCGCGTTGGGTCAGCCGGGGCAGCACGTGCGCGACCGCCTCGGCGAGGCGCCGCCGGTATCGCAGGAGCAGATCGTCCTGGTGGCCGTCGGCAACCGCAATGGGACCGCTCCGGACGATGTCCGCTTGCTCGATCATTCTTGGTTCTCCTTCAGTGGGATCGACTCGGCCACGGGCTCACGCCGCCGCGCGCTCGAGACGTTCGGTCTCGGTACGGATCTCCGCGAAGATGGCCGACCCCCGTTCCGTGAGCCGCACGGAGTCGTCGATGATCTCCAGCGCCTCGTCCTGCAGCTTGAGCACCTCGCGGAGCCGGTTGAGGTAGGCCGACTCACCGGTCGTCTCGTACGTCCTGGCCAAGGCCGTGCCGATGCGCGCGAATACGAAGGCACCGTGGAAGAGGCCATCCACCGGGCGCAGCGTGCCGCGGTACGGGGATGGCACGCGCTCGTCGGGCGCGTGCTCGTGCAGCTCAAACAGCGCGAACAGGTCGTTCAGCCGCAGGTGGGCGGTCTCGTGAACCAGCCGTTCGATGACGGTCGGCACGTCGCCGAGATCGGTGCGCAGGAAGACGACCCCGTCGAGCGCGCTGTTGCTGAACGCCGCCACCTCGAGGCTCTCGAACGGGACGACCTGGCGGACCACCTCGCCGAGCTCGGCGTGCATCTCGGGCCAGGAGCGGCCGAGCAAGTTGATCGCGTCCTGGAGCAGCTTCAGGTAGGTGGCGTCCGGCGGGACCGCCGTGGCGTCGCCTCGGCCGCCCTCGGCCCGAGTGTTGGCGTTGGCAACGGCCAGGTATTCCGTCACCCAGGGGTCCGCGCCGTCCACCCAGATTCCTGGGCGGACGGAGGGCACGCGCGACGGCTCGGCCCCGGTCACCGTCTCCTCCTGTACGGAGATCCATACGGAGCCGGCGTCCCCGTCCGGCCCGACCGCCAGGGTCACCGTCTCACCGTCCGAGGCGGCCACGACGTCTGCGCCCGCCGGCAGCGGAATCCGCAGCGGCCACCCGGGCAGGCGCAGCCAGCCGTCGGCGGAGACCGCGAGGCGGAGCCCGTCGAAGGCGAGGCCGTGCCGCATCGAGGCCGCGGCCAGGAATCGCGGGAAGTGCACGGCCTGGGAGAGGAGCGCTCCCGCGTCACCCTGGCGGTAAGTCTGCGACAGGCGGAGCCACCAATAGCCGAACATGGGCGAGGTGACCAGGTCGCGGGCCGCTTGCTCCGGCAGCGCCGCCATCTGGTCCAGCCAGCGGGGGATCTGCTCGCCGACGGCCCGGTCGCCGTTCTTCTTCAGTCGCGCCGCGAGGGCGGGAAGGACGGCGCCGACCGCCTGGCGGCGCTTGTCCTTGAAGGCGAGACGGAACGAGTCGCCTTCGACCGCGCATGTGAGCGCGCCATGATCAGGGATGCTCATCGCGTCCCCCTTCCTTCAGAGTCTTCGGGGCCGCCGGCCGGTGCAGCCGGTGCAGCCGTTCTTCGCCCCAGCGGACGAGCGCCTGGTCCTTGAGCTCGCGCGCCGTGCGTACGAGACCGTCCACGGCGGTCACTGAGCCCGGGTCGGCGGCCGCGCCTGCCAGGTACGCCTCCAGCGCGCCGGGAAGGTCGCCGATCTTGTGACGGCATTGGCCGGCCAGGCACCAGGAGACGGCTGTGAAGGGCGGGCCGAGCCAGGCCGCGGTCTCGAAGTGCGGCAGCGCTGCCTCGGCGCCGACGTGCTCCAGCGTCATGTAGCCGAGGTCGCGGTGGACGCGGCTGTCGAGCGGGTCGTGCTCGGCGAGCCGCTGCGCGCGCGACTGTGCCAGCCTCCAGTCCCCGGACCACAGGGCCTCGCGGCTGCGGGTCTCCAGCATCGCGTGCAGGTTCTCCGCCTTGAGCAGCGCGAGGCCTTCGGTGTGGTCGGGCGCCTGACGCGCCAGGGTTTCGCATTCTTCCAGCAGGAGCGCGGTCGTCTCACGGTCCCCGCTCATGAACGGGCCGAAGCTGCAGGCGCGCAACAGAGCGCTCTGCGAGACGACGTCACTGTCGTCCCCCGCGAGCACGTCGTCGCGGCGGGCGAGGATCTCCTGCGACCGGCGCGCGACCTCGGCCTTGTCCTTGCTCACGCGCGCGTGGTGCACGAGGGCCGCCACCGCCGCCAGCGTGCGCTGCCGCGGGGACGGCGCGTGCTCCCGCACGGCGTCGATGACTCTGAGCGCGGCTTTCGCGGCGCGCGGTCCTGTCGCTTTGTACAGTGCGTTGGCGCGCGTCAGCGCGAGCGCTGCCGTCGCGGGGCCGCGGGCGATCGCAGCGGGGTCCGGTTCGGGAATCAGCCGCAGGACAGTCCGGTAGAAGCCCAGCCGGACGAGCAACGTCGCGACGCTGGGACGCGCCTCTTCCGGCAGTTCGTGCCAGCCGGCGACGTCCGCGCACAGATGCTCCCAGGCGGGCGTGCGGAGGTGAGGTGGCAAGGCTTCGGGCTCGGCGCAGTCGTACGGTTCCAGCCGGGTCTCCAACAGCAGGTGCCGGCGCAGGTACGCGACCGGGTTGCCCTGGAACGGCAGGCCCATGGGCCGCCCCGACACCATGCGGGCGGCGTGCAGAGCCAGAACCCGCGCGTGGATCGGACCGCCCTCCTCGGCAAGGTCCACGTACGGCCGCAGTCCCCGCAGCGCCGGGACGAGAGCCGCTCCCGGCTCCAGCGCCGGTATAGGAAACCGTTTCAATGCGACACCTCACCATGCCGGAGAAAGTGCAAGAATTTCCTGCCGAGAAGCGTGGGATTGCGCACCGTAGCGGGCGCGCAATCCCACGCGAGCCGCTACTCGGCGGCCAGATAAATATAGTTGTACTCGGCCGACATGAGTGTGCCGAATTCCTCGAGGAGCTTGCCCTCGGACTCGTCCAGCTGGAAGCTGGCCGACGCCTCGATCTTCGTGTTCTCCATCATCACTCCTTCCTTAACTCAGTCGCTATGGGTCACCAAGTTAATACGACCGGAAAGCCTAGCGTCCAGGAAGTTTTACCAGCAGTTCTGTCGGCAGAAGCAGCCCGCTGCAGGTGCGGCGGAGACCGCCCGGCGCGCAATCGTGCAGCGGAGCAGGGGTCGGGCGAACGGGAACGCCGGATTACCGCCATTTAAGATTTCGTTTCTGCCAACCACAGGAATCCGGTTGACCCGGAAACGCCTCTGTGCTGGGCTCTTTCCGAACAATGCGTGGGGGCCCGGTCGATAGACATCGTTGATGCCGATGAAGCGGCTGCGGCGCGCCGTCATAATATGATTGCAGACCGTGAGGAGTCCATTCTGGATCGCCAGTATTCCAATTCGGAGCGTAATCTCGCCGCAGCCCTCCGAGAATTCCGGCTTCGGGCCGGCCTGACGCAGGAGGAGCTGGCGGACTTATCCGGGCTCAGCGTTCGTACGATCGGCAATCTCGAACGCGCGCGCAGCGCCCGGCCGCACCGTCAGTCCGTCGACGTGCTCGCCCGGGCGCTCGGCCTTTCCGGACCCGAGCACGAGACCCTGCGCAGGGCAGCCCGGAGCCGGACGGTCCCGCCCGCTCCGCCCGGCGAGACCGCCGCTCCATACAGGAGCGTCATCCAGTTGCCCTTCGAGACGGTGGACCTCGTCGGCCGCGATGACACGATCGCCCGGGTCATCCGCGAGGCCGATGAGCGCAGGAAGGCGTCGCCGACACACGCCACCATCACCGCTTTCACCGGAATGGCGGGCGTCGGGAAGACCGCTCTCGCCGTCCACCTCGGCCACCAACTCAACGGGCAGTACCCTGAAGGACAGATCTTTCTCTCCCTGACCGCCCGCGGGCAGCGGGAGCTGACCCCCGCAGAAGGGCTGCGCCGGCTGCTGCGCGCCTTGGACGTCGCGCCGGAGGACATCCCTGAGACGCTGCAGGAACGCGAGACCCTCTTTCGCGACCGCGTCTCGCGGCGCCGTATCGTCATCATCTTGGACGGCGCCGCGTCCGAGGCACAGGTCACCTCCCTGCTGCCGGGAGCCTGCCCGTGCCACGTGCTCATCACCAGCAGGACCCGGCTGGCCGGGCTGAGCAAGGCCCTGCACATCGAGCTCAAGGAGCTCGACATGCGCTCCTCCCTGGAACTTCTGGAACGCACCGCCGGCGCGGCTCGCGTCCTGGAGGAACCGCAGGCCGCCCTCGACCTGGCCGCGCTCTGCCACGGCCTGCCGCTGGCACTGCGCATCGTCGGAGCCAGGATCGCCGCCAGGCCGCAACGACGGCTGACCGACCTGGTGCGGCGGATGTCCCGCGAAGGGTGTCTGCTCGACGAGCTGGAGTACCGTGACATGTCGGTCCGCGCCGCCCTGCTCCCAAGCTACGCCCGGCTGGACTTCGCGGCCCGGGACCTGCTGCACCAGCTCAGCCTGCGCGACCTGCCCGCCTCCTCGCTGTCGCAGGTGGCCTCCATGAGCGGGCGGCCGCTGTGGCAGGCCGAGAAAGCCGTCGAGCAGCTCATCGACCTGCGCCTGCTGGAGGAGGTGCGCACCGGCGACGGTCGGCAGCGGTACCGGCTGCACGGGCTCGTCCGGGCGTACGCGCGCGAGCAGGCCGGCCGCGTCGGGCTGCTCGACCTGAGCATCCCCGGGGCGTTGCCCGGAAGCGCTCCGTGCGTCGATAGGCGGTGACATGCTGCTCCGGCTGCTCGGCGCGCTCCAGGTTCGCGGCCACCAAGGCGAGCTGCAGGTGGGCGGTGCCATCACTAGGCGCATCCTGGCGATGCTGGCGGTCAACGCCAACCGACCTGTCCTCGTGGAGGGCCTAGCGGCCGCCGCGTGGGACGATGAGGAGCCGGCCATGGCACAGCGGCAGGTGCAGAAACAGGATCGGTGTTCTGCGCTCCGCCCTCATTCTCCTCTAGGAGTGTCCTGAAGATCTTGATGGTCTGGCCAGGCCGGGATCGGGGATTCAGACTTGGGTCATGATGGGCCGTCGGAGGGTTCCGGCTGGGC